>JAGSGY010000002.1 GCA_023954855.1 Pseudomonadota bacterium
CGGTGCTCCAGCACCTCTGGCCGCAGCTCGTGCCCGAAGAGGGACTCGAGGACCGGCTCGCATGGCTGTCGCTCATTCAGGGAGGGGCCACCGTCATCGCGGCCTTGGCCTGCCTGACCTTCCCGGTCACGGTGCAGTTCGAGCAGCCCCCGGTGCACTACGGCGAGCGCAGCTCCATTGCCTGGAACCTGGTCGACCCGCTCTGGTTCACGGCGCTCATGGGCGTCCTCGCGGTGCCCTTCGCGGTGGTGGGCCTGTCATTCGCGGGCGTGTTTCAGCGTCGCAAGGAACACATCGGCCTGATCTACGGCGCGGACCTGATTGGCGGTGCCGTCGGTGGTCTTGCGTTCATTCCGCTCCTCTACCTGCTGCCGGCCCCTGACGTGCTGTGGATCGTGACCGCGGTCACCGCGGCGTCTGCGGCGGTGCTGTTCCACGTCACCGGAGCGATGCGCAACCGGATGGTCGCGGCGGTGGCGTTGATTGCGTCGCTTGGCCTCACGGGTGCGGCCGCTGTCGGAACCGAGGTGCTGCACGTGCGCTTTGCCGCCGGCTACTCCGAAGAGAACGTGACCTATACGCGGTGGACGCCACTCACGCGTCTGGCCGTGCACGAAGACGACCGCGGCACCTTCATGCTGCTCGACAACAGCTCGGCCTCCGAGGTGGTCAAGACCAAGGACCGGCAGAAGTTCATGGCTCGGTCCGCTGCCCGCGCGTTCGTGTACCGCATGCACGAGCCGGGAGCGCGCATCGCCATTCTCGCCGCATCGGCGGGTCCCGAAGTGGCTGCGGCCCAAGCGGCTGGCCACCACCACATCGATGCCGTCGACATCGCTGCTGAGATTGGCGACATCGTCTCGACGCGCTGGCCCGACTCGGACGTGAACCCGTACGTGGTGGGCGACACCCGGCGCATCTGGTCCGATGGACGCGCGGCCATTCTCCACGCCGAGGAGCCCTACGACATCATCCACATGGTGCACGCCAACCTGCACTCGAACGCGGGCCTGATGGCGAATGCCTGGTCGCCGAACCTGCTCCAGACCAAGGAGGCCTTTCTCACCTACCTGGACAGCATCACCGAAGACGGCACCATCTGCTTCGCCGCCCAAGGCCAGACCCGTCACTTCGTCCGCGCGGCCGCCGAGGCCCTCAAGGAAAGGGGTGCCGAGCGTCCAGGTGACCACATCCTCTTCGTGGGCGGAAACCAGATCTTCATGCTGCTGAAGAAGCGCCCGTTCACGCCGGCCGAGCAGCAGAAAGCGGCGCGTCTCGTGAAGAGCTGGCCTGGTAATCAGTACGTGATCAGCGACCCGCTCGCGCGCGACCTTGGCCAGCGTCAGAAGTACCTGTGGACCGGTCCGGTGATGACCGACAATCGCCCGTACCACGAGTCCACCGAGGTGTTCTTCGAGTCGATCGACCGCTCGTGGCGCTACCTAACCGGCGACCCCTCCGTCGAGGCTGAGCCGGTCGACATCATCTACAACTCGCTGCTGCTGCAGGCGGCGCTCGCGGTATTTGCCGGATCGCTGCTCGTGCTGATTCCGCTAGCCCGACGCGGACCGGCGGGACTGAGTGACGTCAGCGGAGTCGGGTGGGGCCTGATCTACGCCTGCTGCCTCGGCTACGGCTACCTCGGCGTCGAGACCGTGCTGATTCACGAGTTGGTGCTGTTCGTGGGCCACCCGGTCTACGCGGTCACGGTGGTGATCTGCACCATGCTGCTGTTCTCTGGGCTCGGGAGCATTGTCGTTGGCCGACTCGAGGCCGATGGGCTGGTCAACCGACTTCGCGCCGTCCTGGTCGCGGTCGTGGCCCTTGGTTTGTTCCAGGCCTACGTCGTGCCGGCTGCCCTGTACGGCAACGCGCTCGGCATGCCGATGGGCGTTCGCATTGGCCTGACTGCCGTCGCGCTCGCACCACTCGGATTCCTGATGGGCATGCCCTTCCCGATGTTCCTTCGCGTGCTGCGCCCCGAGGCGGGCGGCATGGTGCCCTGGGCTTGGGCCTTCAACGGCTGGATGAGTGTGGTGGCCAGTCTCGGCACGGTGTTCGTGTCGCGCCTGTACGGCTACCACCAGGCGTTCACGGTCGCGATTGTCGCGTACGGCATCGCCCTCGCAGTCTCGGGCTTCTTGCCGAAGATCGGACGGCGGTAGGGGACAGGGCTTCGAGAGCGCCCCTTGGCGCGAGCATCGCAGCGTCGAATGCAATAGGCTTGCGGCCCCGAACGGAGCGCGTCCCGCTCCCGTCCTCTTGCCTACGAGTCTTGCTGTGAACGACGCACCCTCGAACCTCGCCGCTTTTGCTGACCTGCTCGACCTGTCCTCATCGGCGGTCGGAGCGGTGGCTCTGCTGGCCAGCGACGACTTCTTTGCCGAGAAAGAGAACCTGGTTCTCGCCGAGCCTCCGGTCTTCGACCCGGATGCCTACACCGAGCGTGGCAAAGAGATGGACGGCTGGGAGTCCCGTCGTCAGCGCATTCCCGGGCACGACTGGTGCATCGTCAAGCTCGGCATCCCCGGACGCATTCGCGGTGTCGATATCGACACCAGCTTCTTCACCGGAAACCAGCCGCCGTACGGTGCCTTGTACGGGCTTCGCGTCTCGGGACCCGTCACCGCCAAGGCCCTGCGCGACTCGACGAACTGGGTGCCGCTCACCGGCCAGGTGCCGCTGCGTCCCGGCTCGCACAACCTCTTCGCCACGACCTCGGGCGAGGTGTTCACGCACGTGCGCCTCGACATCTACCCCGATGGCGGCGTGGCGCGGCTTCGCTGCTATGGCGAGCCGGTTCCCGAGGCCTCGGACGAGCGCATCGACCTTGCGGCATCGCTGCACGGCGGGCGAGCGATTGCGGCCAGTGACCGCTTCTACTCCCCGCCAGACAACCTGCTCGCCCCTGGCTTGCCGAAGAACATGGGCGGGGGCTGGGAGACGCGCCGTCGTCGCACCGATGGCAACGACTGGGTCGTGGTGGCCCTGGGAGAGCCCGGCGTGCTCGACGCCTTGGTGGTCAACACCACCCACTACAAGGGCAACTTCCCCGATCGCTGCCGCGTGAGCGGCATCTGGTGGCCAGACGCACCGACGACGGCGCTGCTCGCGAGCGACGAGTGGGTCGAGGTGCTGGTCGAGTCCAAGCTGCGCGCCCACGAAGCCCACATGTTCCCGCACCTCGAGAGCCGTGGACCGTTCACACACCTTCGGGTGGACATCGTGCCCTGCGGCGGCCTGGCCCGGTTCCGCGCGCTCGGCACGCCTGGTGTGCCCGACATTGCTGCGGACCCCGTCCTCGTCGCGGTCAACGGCGAAGACAGCGAGGAGCGCTTCTTCGCGTGCTGTGGTTCGCGGGCCTGGGCCAAGCAGATGGCGGCGCAGCGTCCCTACCAGTCGCGTGCCCAGCTCCTCGGCACCGCGGAGCACGTGTGGTGGCATCTCGGCGAGGGACATTGGCGCGAGGCGTTTACGCATCACCCGCGCATTGGCGCCGATGTGGCGTCGTTGCGGGCCAAGTTCGCGACCGCCGAACTCTCGGCAAAGGAGCAGGGGCAGGCGATGGCGTCGGCCTCCGAAGAGACGCTGCGTGAGCTCGCGCTCAAGAATGCCGAGTACGACGAACGCTTCGGCCACCTGTTCATCGTGTTCGCCACCGGAAAGTCCGCCGCCGAAATGCTCGAACTGCTCGAGCAACGGCTCGACAACTCCGCCGCCGCAGAGATCCGCATCGCGGCAGGCGAGCAGGCCAAGATCACCCGCAACCGCCTGGAGACGCTGGCATGAAGAGCCCGATCACCACCCATGTTCTCGATACCGCCACCGGGCGTCCTGCAGCGGGCTGTCCGATCACGCTCTCTCGCGGAGACGAGGTGCTAGCGTCCGGCATCACCAACGCCGATGGGCGCATCGCCGACTTGCTCGCACCCGGCACGCTCACGCCCGGTCTGTACTGCATGACCTTCGACACCGCCGCCTACTTTGCGGCGAGCGGCACGGCGGCCTTCTACCCGGTCGTTCCCGTGCACTTCGAGATCACCGCGACCGACGAGCACTACCACGTGCCCCTTCTTCTCTCGCCTTATGGCTACTCGACCTACCGGGGAAGCTGATGCCTGCTCGACTCGATCCCGCACTCGTCGCGAAAGTCCTCAACACGCTCGGGGATGCGAATCGCGCCTTCGAGGCCGCCTACCCGGGCGAGCCCGAGGCGCGTCAGCCGCTGCACACCGTCTACGGCGGCGGCCAGCTGTTCACCCACGACACCACCGTGAAGCTCGGCAAGCTCGCGCTGCGCTCGCTGGCGACCTACGCGCCCGACGCGGCCACTCTCGCTGGCGCGCTCGATCTGCCTGGCGATGCGGCGCTGCACCAGACGGTCTACGACCGGGTCGTCGCAAAGCTCGAGCGCGAGCCTGTCGAGGACTTCCGCATCGACTTTGAAGATGGGTTCGGCAATCGCCCCGACGCCGAAGAAGACCACCACGTCGAGCGCGCCGCCCTCGAGGTCGCCAAGGGCATGGAGCTCGGCACGCTGCCTCCGTTCATCGGCATTCGGGTGAAGCCGTTCACGGAAGAACTCAAGGCCCGCAGCGCGCGTACCCTCGACTTGTTTGTGTCGACGTTGCTCGGGGCTACCGGCGGGAAGCTGCCCGAGAACTTCGTCATCACCCTGCCGAAGGTCCCGATTCCGGAGCAGATTGACGCCTTTGTCGTGCTGCTCGCCGCACTCGAGCAGGCCCACGGTCTCGACGCGGGAACCCTCAAGATGGAGTTCATGGTCGAGCTCACGCAGACCATCATCGGCGAGGATGGGCGCACTCCGCTCCCGACCTTACTGCGCGCTTGCCAGGGGCGCTGCACCGCCGCGCACTTCGGCACCTACGACTACACCGCATCCGCCCAGATCACCGCCGCCCACCAGGTCATGGACCACCCGGCCTGCGACTTCGCGAAAGAGGTGATGAAGAACGCCCTCGCCGGCACCGGCATCTTCCTCTCCGATGGCGCCACCAATGTCATGCCGGTCGGACCCCATCGCGGCGAGCTCACCGACGCCCAGAAGGACGAGAACCAGGCGGTCGTGCACGCGGCGTGGAAGCTCGCGTCGAGCCACATCGAGCACAGCCTCATCGGCGGATACTTCCAGGGCTGGGACCTTCACCCCGCCCAGCTGCCCGTGCGCTACGCGACCTGCTTTGCCTTCTTCCTCGAAGGACACGCAGCGGCGTCCGAGCGGCTCAGCAACTTCATCGACAAGGCGGCGCAAGCGACGCTGGTCGGCGATGTCTTCGACGACGCTGCCACGGGCCAGGGCTTGCTGAACACCTTCCTGCGCGCGCTCAACTCGGGCGCCATCACGATGGAAGAGGTGCGTGAGACGGGCCTGACACTCGAAGAGATCCAGAGCCGCAGCTTCGTGCAGATCTTGAAGGGACGCCGCGCGATCTAGCGGCGCTACCAGTCGTACGCGATGCACGCATCGACGCTGCTGCCGCCGCTTGGACTGGTGACACGGGTGTCGATGGTGCCTGGGACATTGCCGCAGTAGCCGTTGAGCGCGCTGGTCTCGGGCACACAGTAGTCGTCGGAGAGCCCGACGTCGGCACAGAACAGCGGGGCGGTGCCGTCGCGGTCGGTACAGCGCAGGTTGCCGGTGCAGGGCAGCACGCAGACGCCAGCGGTGGCGGGCTGTCCGGGGTCTCCAGTGCCTTCACACCACGCGCCCCACTCGATCTGCCAGCAGGTGTCATCGCTGGTGTCGCAGGCCTCGCCAATCCACGGGTAGTCGTAGGGGGTGTCGTTGTTGAGGGCCGGGAACGCGGTCGCGTCGTCGATGGACGTGAACGTGAATCCAGCATCCTTCAGGGCTACGATCATCGCTGGTAGCTGGTTAGCGGTGTACTGGTGGATGTCGTGGAGCAGCACCACGCCGCCGTTGTAGGCCTCGGCTTGGGCGAGTGTGTAGCCAATCATGTCGCTCGAGTAGGACGACGGCACGCGCCAGAACTCGCTCGTGCTGCAGGTACCGCCCGACGCATAGCACCAGTCTGCGGTGTCGATGTGCCAGCCCACGGGCGTCTGACCAAACTCGTTGCGCACCATGTCGGCGGTCTGGCAGGTCGATGAACCGTACGGGAAGCGGAACCACGGCGGGTTGCTCTCGAAGGTCTCGAGGAGCAGGTCGGTGTCCTCGACTTCTTTGCGTGCGGCGGTCAGCGACAGCTGCGACATGTCCGCGTGGTCCCAGCTGTGATTGGCGATGTCGAAGAGGGGGTCGTCGACCATCGACTCGACCAGCGGCCAGTTCGTTTGCTCAGCGACATTTTCGCCGAGCATGAAGAAGGTCGCGGGGACAGAGTGCGCACGAAGGGTGTTGAGGATCTGCGGGGTGACGCTCGCGCTCGGCCCATCGTCGAAGGTGAGCGCGATCTTGCCGGTGAGCGGCCCGAGGTCGGCCGGGTCCATGCCCGAGCACATGTCCCGTCGCGTCCACGCGCTCCCCGCATCGTCGAGTGGGTCGCAGCCGAGAGGGCCGTAGTAGCTAGGGTCGTGGCCCCATACCCAGCAGTTCCCGTCGCCATCATCGAGGTAGTAGGTCAGGTCATCGCCGGACCAGAGCAGGGTGGTCTGGCCTTCGACGACTTGGCTGATACTGCCGACCTGGTCGAGGCTGTCGATGGTGCCGGGAATGGGGTGGCACATCGCGTGCACGCCGGTGCCCAAGTAGCAGTCCTCGCCGTACCAGCCGCCAGATCCGGCTGAGGTCTGGGCGATGCCGAAGTTCCAGCCGGTGCGGCCGGCCGGGTCGTGAATCGACACCGAGACGGTGGAACTCGGCGAGTTGCCGGTCCACACCACGTCGACAGAGAACACATCCACGTCCGTGTCGGTGTCGGTGTCGGTGTCGGTGTCGGTGTCGGCGTCACTGTCCGTGTCGGCGTCACTGTCTGTGTCGGCATCGCTGTCTGTGTCGGCGTCGCTGTCCGTGTCGGCGTCGCTGTCTGTGTCGGCGTCGCTGTCTGTGTCGGCATCGCTGTCGGTGTCGGCGTCGGCGTCGGCGTCTGAATCGGTGTCCGTGTCCGTGTCCGATTCGCCGGTCTCGCCAGAGTCCAGACCGTCGTCCTCAACGAGCGTAGAGGGGCCGCAGCCGAGGACGAACAAGAGCGAGAGCGCGCGAAGGTGCATAGAGGACATCCGAGAACACTGGAAAGCCAGAACTGGACTTTCGTACCCTCCCGCTGGCCCGCCGGCCAGTGGTGCGTCCCGAGGAGTCATGATGCGCAAGCCCATCACCGCTGTCCTGGTCGTCGTGTTCGGTCTGTTGGTCAGCGCTTGGTTTCTGGTGCAGCCCACCGAGCCAGCGGCGCAGCCGGCCGCTCCCGAGGAGGCCCGACGTCAGGTCATCGAGGGTCATGCACCGGTGGCGAGCGGGCACGACCACGAACACACCGCGGCCGAGACGCAGCAGGGAAGGGTGGGGGACAATGGCATGCCCATCGCCGATGACGCGCCGGTGAAGACGGCCGGGTTCCCAAAGGTCGAGCCCGTTCGGCCGCTTGATAGTCCCGGAGATTGGGTCGGTGTGCGGGCCGAGGCCCACGAGAAGTGGGTGCGGGCGTCGATGGATGCACTCGAGATCTACGGGGATCGCGAGCAGCTGTCGGAGTCAGACTACGCGGCGCTTCAGGCGAGCTTTGGCCAGCTTCACTCCACGGTCGAGGAGACCCGTCGGAGCATCGAGGCCGGAGAGATGCTCCCCGCCGAGGGACGCGAAGTGATGAAAGCCGCTCGTGAGACGGTCGCGTCCGAGCTGACCGAACTGTTTGGCGAGCACGAAATGGAGATGCTGCGCCTCGAGATGGTGAAGCGCGTTCCCGCCGGTGGTTTCTAGGACCGCAGAACCGGGCGGCCGGTCGCGGTTCCGAGGGGTTTCCCGTGGCTCGCGACCTTCTCGCCGCGCAGCCAGGTGGCATGCACGACGCCGCGAAGGGTGTGGTCGCGGTAGGGCGTCACCTTGTGGCGATGCAAGAGCGCATCGGCGTCGACG
Source organism: Pseudomonadota bacterium (assembly GCA_023954855.1). GTDB lineage: Bacteria > Myxococcota_A > UBA796 > UBA796 > M1803. The sequence goes on from JAGSGY010000002.1 coordinate 8,054, forward strand.
ATGAACTCGCCGTCGGGGTCCCAGGCGACCAGGTCGGCGTCGGCGCCCACGGTGAGCGTGCCCTTGTGCTTCAGCGAGGCGAGCTTGGCGGGATGTTGGCTCATCCAGCGAGATAGATCCGCGATCGAGAAGCCACGGGCCGAGGCCTCGGTCCAGATCGCGGACAGGCCGAGCTGAAGCGATGCGATACCGCCCCATGCCTCGAGAAAGTCACCGCGTTCCGGCAGCTTGAGGCCGGGCACGCAGGGGCTGTGGTCGCTGACCACCTGATCGATGATGCCGTCGCGAAGGCCCTGCCACAGCGCGTCGCGATTCGCTTCCTCGCGGATCGGCGGGCAGCACTTGTACGAGGTGTCGCCCACCGGAACCTGCGCTGCGGAGAGGCATAGGTAGTGGGGGCAGGTCTCGACCGTGATCGGCAGGCCCTCTGCTCGGGCTGCGGCGAGGGAGGGTAGGGCGCTGGCCGACGAGAGGTGCACGATGTGCGCGGGGCAGCCCGTCTCGCGGACGAGCTCGATGACCAATGCAATCGCGTCGTCTTCCCACGATGCGGGCCGCGAGGCGAGGAAGGTCGCGTAGTCCCGAGGGTCACCGGGAGGATGCAGGTCCGACTCGAGCTCGGCGTGCACCAGCAGCGGAACGCCGGCAGCGCGCAGGGTGGCCATCGACGGACGTAGGTTCTCGGGCGTGGAGGCGGGGAAGTCGTCGATGCCCGAGTGACACAGGAAGCACTTCGCGCCGACCACACCGGCCTGCACGAGCTCTTCGAGGTCATCGACGTTGTCGGGAACCACACCTCCCCAGAATGCAGCATCGACGTGGAGCTCGCCCTCGAGGGCCGCCAGCTTGGTGCGGAGCGCATCGGCGGTGGTGGTCACGGGAATGCAGTTCAGGGGCATGTCGACGATGGTGGTGATGCCCCCGACCGCCGCGGCCTGGGTCGCAGTCACGAAGCCTTCCCACTCGGTTCGACCTGGCTCGTTCACGTGAACGTGCGCGTCGACCAATCCCGCCATCAGCACGAGGTCACCGAGGTCTTCGACGGTCGCGCCCTCTGACGGTGCGCCAATCGCGATGATGCGCCCGTCTTCGATGCTGACGGCCCCGTCGACCCAGCCCTTTGGGGTGAGGATGCGGCGGCTCCGGAGGGCGATCACTCGCTGGCCTTGAATGCAAAGTCGGCGGTGGTACTTCCCTTCGCCGTCACCGTCACCTGGCTGCTCTGAAGTCCGAAGACCTCGTGCCAGGCCTCGATGGTGTAGTCGCCGGGCGGTAGTCCCGTGATTTCGAACTGACCGTCTGCGGCCGAGATGGCCCACGCGTTGTGCGGCACGACGCCGAGGTAGGTCTGCATCCAGGGATGCACGTCGCAGCGCGCGTTGACGGTCACCTCGGGCATGCGGAACACCTTGTCCTCACGCTGGTTCACGGCTGGCATGTTGAGGTTGAATCCCTCGTTGGCGGTGCTGACCGTACGCACGTTGTGGAAGGTGTCATCGCTGTTGATGAAGGTCACGGTCTGACCGACGCGGACGCCGAACAGGCGCTTGTCGTAGATGCAGCTGGACTGATCGACTTCGACGGCCGCCTCGGGGATGGGGCCCGGGTCGTAGCCCTCGAGGCCAGCCGTCACCGAGACGAAGACATTCTGGAGCCCGCCGTCCGTGACGAGCACGGCGTCCGACAGGACCTCGCCCTTCTGCAGCGCGGCGCAGGCGCCGTACATCTTCAGGGGCTCTGCGGGGGGCACGTCACCGACGAACGCGATTCGGCCGGTCACCGAGCCCGCCGTGGCGGCGTCGATGGTGGGCAGACCCTCTGCGACCGGAACGACGGGCATCGGCGTTTCCGTCTTCGGCACGGTGAGGGTGACGAGCAGGCCGAGGGACGCGAGTGCGGTGATATGGATGGCGGGATGGGCCTTGATGCCGTCGTAGACGTACTGGCGAACGGCCACGCCCAACGCGATGAAGCCGAGAAGAATCGGGGTCTTCAGGTCGTGGCCGTACAGGGCCGGGTAGTGGTTGCTGATCATCAAGAAGATGATCGGGAAGTGCATGTAGCCGTTGTGAACCGAGCGCTGGTGGGCCACGGCGCCGAGAGAGGGGTCCGGCTCTTGCCCTGCGATCAATGCGGCGATCGACTTGCGGCTGTTTGGCAGGATGCGCATCCACACATTCGCGGTCATCAGGGTGCCCATGAGCGCGCCGACGTGGAGAAACGCTGCGCGACCCGAGAGCAGCTCGGGCAGTGCGATGCACGCAGCGAGGAACATGGCGGCGGTTCCAGTCGCGGCGACCGGTCCACCGATGCGGGCCCAGAGGGTGTCGTAGATGGCCCAGCCACCGATCAACGTGCCGAGGCTGATGCCGATCGCAGCCGAGCTGCTGATGCCGGCTGCAGGGTGGGTCAGCATCATGCCGCCACCCATGTAGAACGTGGCGATGAGCAAGAAGAAGCCGGTCACCCAGGTGCCGAGCGACTCGTACTTGAACCACTTGAGGTCGCCGGTGAACACCTTGGGCAGCACGCGGGTCTTCTGCATGCGGAAGAATCCGCCGCCGTGCACCATCCACATCTCGCCGTTGACGTCGGGGTCGACATCATCGACCTCGGGCCTCTTCAGGTTGTGCTCCAGCTCGTGGAACATGAAGGCGTGGCCAATCCAGGCGATGGCGAAGGTCACGTGAAGCCAGCGGAAGGCCAAGCCGGCCCACTCGGTGAGGTATTCGATCATTCGCGCACACTAGCGCGTTTGTGTCGGCTGTGTGACTACGGCCGGCGACTCGGTGCGCTGGCAAGGGCGACCGTCCAGCGCCCTTCTGAGAGTTCAGCTTCGAGCTGCCCTGGGGACCAGCTCGTGATGCCGCGCACGACGGTGCCCCCACGGTGCTCGCCTGGGCGGTAGGCCCAGCCATCCGTACCCGGAAACAGCGTGTTCACCTGCTCGCCCATCGGCCCGCCGACACCAGGCTTGTCGAGGAGCAGTCCCCACGCGCCCTCGTCGCCCTGCGCACACAGGGCGACGCTGTGGTGTTCAAAGGCGCTGGCCGAAGGCCCCGAGCTGGCCTGTAGAACGCCGAGGCTGCAGGGCAGGGGATCGTGCATGCGTGCGAGCATGTGCTCGACCGAGATGGCGTCGTCGGACCACCAGCTGACCGCACGCCCCCCTGGCTCGATGAGCACGATGCGCACGGTGTGATCGAGGGTGTCCTCGGGGCCGTCGAGGGCGACGACGTTGAACAGGGAGGGCAGGTCTTCAGAGACGAGTGCCGCGTCACCCGTGGCGAGTCGGAACCGCTCGGGGGCGGCGCCAAAGCGCGACCCGTAGGCCTTCAGCTGCTCGGGGCCGTCGTGGCCGGGGTCGAGGGTCACGGCAAGGAGCGAGAGCTTTCCGGCGGGATTGGCCTGGTGCGCGGCGTCGAGGGCGACAAGCTTGCCCATCGTCATCGGACAGGCCTCGGCCTTGGGGCAGCGCGTGTAGATGAAACCGAGGGCCAGCCAGCCGTCCCGGGTGTCCGCCAGTTGGAACGCGTTGCCCTCCTGGTCAGTGAGCGGAACGTCGGGAATCGGGTCGCCGAAGGACCAGGCCTCCATCTCGCTGCGCCATGCGGGCTCGGCAATCGGGGAGGGGGTCGGCTCGGGTGAGCCGCAAGCGAGGAGGAACGCGAGCAGTGTGAACATGCACTCCTCTAATGCTCACGACCGGTGCCGTCCCGAAGGGTCAACAACCGCCTCTCAGGTCTGCGATGCGTACGATCAACGGGTATGATGCTCGTCCCGGGGAGACGTGTGTCTGCAGTTCGCTACAGTCTGATCGTGCTGGCGGTGTTGGCCGGCTGTGAAGATCCCGGTCCTGTGCTGCCCGAGGACTCTGGTGACGACGTTCCCGTGCAGCTCGAGTTCGAGCTCGCACCGCCGCGCGGTGGCGTCGGCACGAGCATGCACGTGCGGGTCGAAGCCAATGTCTCCCGCTTTGTCTTCGGCGACTCAGATCTCTCCCTCGGTGAGGGGATCGACGTCGTCTCGGTCACCGTCATGGACGGGTGGACCCTCGACGCGGCAATCGACATCGCCCCGGATGCTGAGCTCGGCTTTCGCGACGCCCTGATTGGGGTCGAGGGGACAGAGTACGAGCTGCCGAGCTCCTTCATGGTCGTGGCAGAGGGACTCACCGTGATTCCCGACAATGGGCGCATGGGCGAGCTTCTCGACGTCGAGCTCATTGGCTCCGGCACGACCTGGTCGGACGGAAACACCTGGGCATCCTTCGGCGATGGCATCGAGGTCGTCAACGTCGACGTGCTCGATGAGCAGCACGCCAGCGCCACGATCTCGATCGCACCCGATGCGGTGCCCGGCATGCGCGACGTGAGCGCGCAAGACCCGCCAGATGTCGTCACCGCCTGGGATGGGTTCACCGTCGATCGCGCGGTGCTCTCGGCGATCTGCTCCATCGACCCGCTGTTGACCGGCGGACGGGCACCGCTCCGCGTCGACGCGCTCGGAGACCTGTTCCACCCGTCGATGACCGTCGAGCTCTGGGATGACGCCGGCATCACCAACGACGTCTTCCTCAACGAGATCTTGGTCGGCGACCCGACCTGGATGGAGGCTTGGGTTCGGGTCTCGAATGCGGCACGGCCGGGGACCCGAGACCTCTACATCGAGGTCAATGGCGACCGGCTGCTTGTGCCCGACTGCATCACCATCACCGAATCGGTCGTCGATCCCATGACGGTGCGCGGGTACACCTACTTCACGGTGAGCCGCACCATTGACCCCGAGACCGGGGGCATCGGCGAGAGCGTCAGCGCCTACGCGCAGTTCTACATTCCTCTCGACCCGCCGTGCTTCGGTCAGGGGGGCTCCGGCTCCGGCTTTCCGATTCCCTTCGACGTCAACGGCGTCTGGGCATACCCCGAGCCCGGTCAGCCCGGCGACTGTCCCAGTCCGCGTATGGTCTCGGCTGGAGAGCATGTCTGGTTCGAGGCGAGCTCGAACATCGTGACCCTCGATCGCCGCGAGCGTCCGGCGCGAAACCAGGTCTGGTACACGGGCCGCGACCTGCGTCTCGCCGACTATGTCTTCGACAATCTCTACGACCTGCGACTCGAGGGCGATGAGCACGGCTTGCCCGCCGCCTATGTCGAGGATGTGCAGCCCACGGTTCCGGCTGACTACCAGATCCTCGAGCCTAACTTCGCGGGCTTCGTGCAGTCGCGCGCCGAAGACCTCGACTTCGCCTGGACGCCCGCCCAGACCTACCCGGATGGCCAGTTCCGAGTGTTCATGTACGGGCAGCTCGCCGACGGAAACGGGGGCTTTGCTGGCGCCATCCCCTGGGACGATGGTCAGCACCAGTGGCGCTCCAACCACCTATCCGAGTTTGCGCCGGGTCCGTTGGAGTGGCGCTTTGAGAGCCGCCTCTCTGGGCCGCGGTGGGCGCTTCCGTTCTCTGAGCCGCCGCAGTACAGCCGGTCCTTCACTGCGGTCCGGTACAACACTGAGTTCGTGCTTGAGTAGCCGTGCCCCGTCCCACGTGACGCGCTAGCTGGCCCCATGATTCGGCTCACCCTACGATCGGGGCGCGACGGACGCTTTCTCGCTCGAGTCATCGAGCAGAATGGCTTTCCGTATGTGTTGGACTTTGGCGATGAGCGCATCATCGACGACGTCGGACAGCGGCTGCACCACGGCTTCACCATGTGGCGATTCGGACGCCTGGTGACGGCGGCCCCCGGCGACCCGGACCTGTTGCTGCTGCTGTCGGAGTTCTATTCGGGAGAGGGACTGCTGGTGTTCCTGGATGAGCCCGGCTGGATTGGGCGGGAGGTCGAGCTCCCCGTGAGTGGAGAGCGCACCGACCCCGCGGGATTCGCCGTTCCCGAGCTCGACGACCTGGGTGACAAGGACCCCGAGACCGAGTGGGCGGAGCCCGAGACCGAGATCGTCGATCCCTCCAGCCTGTCGAGTGAGGTGGCGAAGGCTCTGGGCATGCCCGACCCGGAACTCGAGGCGCTGATGGAAGCGCCCGAGCCGAGACTCCCGATCTCGGAGCGGTTGTTCTTGCCGGATCTCGAGTTCGACGACCCGGCGACCGAAGAGCTGCCGACGCTCGAGCTCGACGACGACTAGGCCGGCGCGTTCAGAGGGCCGAGCGGTCCCTTGTCCGGTGTAAAGGCGCTGGCGTTCATGATGCTGCCGCTCATGCCCAGAAACGGCAGGACGATGCGCCAGATGTCGGCGGGGCGTGCGCCCTGGTCGCGCAGTACACGGATGCTCGCGCTTCCATGCGACTTCGAGAGCTTCTGTCCATCCGAACCCAGCACCATCGGGCTGTGGAGCCATGTAGGCGGAGTGGCCCCGAGCAGCTCCCAAATCCGGATCTGGACAGCGGTGTAGTCGAGGAGGTCGGAGCCTCGGACGACTTCGGTCACACCGTCGCGGATGTCGTCGGTGACGACCGCGAGGTTGTAGGTGTGCAGGCCGTCGCGCCGCTGCAGGACGGGATCGCCAAAGCTGGAGGGGTCGACGGTGCGCATGCCCCAGCGACGGTCGGCGAAGGTGACCGTACCTGGCGTCAGGCGCAGTCGAAGTGCGCCCTCCTCGTGATGTGCGTCACGACACGGATTGGGGCCGGACTGAGCCTTGAGCTGCGCGCGCGTACAGATGCAGCGGTAGGTATGCGGGCGAAGGGCGGCGACGGCCGGGGCGTAGTCGCGTGCCGACTGACGAGGCGTCTCTTCATCCCAGTCGAATCCGAGCCACTCGAGGTCCTCGCGCTGATGCGCCTCCACCTCTTCACGTGCCCGCTGGGTGTCCACGTCTTCCATGCGAAGCAGCACGCGACCACCGACCCTGCGGGCCGACATCCATGCGGCTGCAAAAGCGGTCACATTACCGAGATGCAGCTCGCCCGACGGGGTCGGAGCAAGGCGACCGACTTCAGTAGTCGAAGCCAATCTGCCCGCCGAGCACGTAGAGGTTGCCGCCAAATGGAATCGCGTCGGCTTCGACGGGGAATCCGGGCGTCGGCGTATCGGCGCTGCGCGGGATCGCGCCCTTGGCGAGCACATGGTACTGCCCAAAGGCATCGAGGCGGACGGGCGCATCGACCAGCTTGAGCGGGTCCCAAAACTCGAGTCCCGCTCCGAGCGAGAAGGTCAGCCGGTTGGTGTCGAGCAGTGCACTGCTCTCGCCTTGGCCGACCAGCGGGGTGGGCACGTAGGCGAAACCTCCGCGGACTGCGATCTGGGCGTACTTCCACCGCGACTCGAACTCCTGCCTCGGTAGCTTGAGCTCGGTGCCAGCGGCCACGGAAACGGTCGACTTGAACGCGGCTTCGAAGCTGTTGCCGTCGACGACCGAGTCGCTGATGTCGATGAGCGGGGAGGTGATCGTCGGATTGACGATGTGAGCCACGTTCAGGTTCTCGGACAGCGGCTTCCAGTTGGTCCAGCGCAGGTCTGCGTAGGCCGTCAGGGTGTCATCCGTACGCCACGCCGCGCCGAAGCTCGCCACCGCGGGGACGTAGTGGTCGTAGATCGAGACGCCGGTGTCGATCACCGCCGCCATGATGAAGGGGTCGAGATCACCGATGTCTTCGGCGTTGATGTTCGCCTGGATGTTCAGATTGATGTCGATGGGCAGCCCGACGCTTCCCCGGTACATGGCGCCGATCACCAGCCCGTCGAGCGGCTCGAACCAGCGGCCCACCTCAAGCTGTATGCCGAGGATGGGCGCGAAGCCCGGTACGACGTCGAGGGACATCTCGTGCGTGTCGATGCGGATCTCTGTGAGCAGCTCATCGATTCCCTGGGCGTCTTGGCTGCTGGTGGCCGTGACGTCCATGGTCATGTTCATCGCGAACACGACCTGGGGCACGAAGTCGACCGACGCGCCGATGCTCACACCGCGGACGATCTCGCCACCGACTCCAGCGGCGAGCGTGTACCGCTGCTGGCGGTTGGTGTACATGAAGTAGTTCGGCAGGTCGGGCTCGAAGGTCGCCATGCGAAAGAGACGAGCGGCGGGCATGTAGCCGGAGATGCCAATGCCGAACTTGCCGCCGACCTGTCGTCCGACGTGGAAGTTGAACCCGACGGGGTCGTCCATGTCGGCCGAGACGTTGAGCGGCGTGTCGCGGTCGTCGACCACGCCGTCTCGATTGGTGTCCCACCAGAGTGGGGGAATGTCGGCGAGCGACTCTTTGCCGGCCATGATGCCGATCGCCGCCTGTGGCTGACGAACGCGGCCGAGGCCAGCGGGGTTCTGGTAGGCCGCGGTGCCGTCCTCAACGAGGGCAACACCGCCACCACCCATGCCCCGTGAGCGGGCTCCTGGGCCGTACTTGTCCGGAACGGTCGCGTGCGCCGGCAGCGCCAGCAGTAGCGCTAGGCCGGTGACCGCGGTGCGCACTATGCGTACTCGGGCGGGACGGGTACGAGCCCGCGATCCTTGAGCGTGTCGATGAGGGTCGACAGCGGGTGACCGTCGAGTGCTTCTGCGAGACAAGCGGCCTCACCGGCGAGGTAGGCGGTGGCCATACCGGAGCCACGCCACTTTCCGCCTGCGCCCATGGCGAATCCGTGGGTGAGGAACTTGCCCGAGAGCGTGCCCCACTCCTTGCGACGGAAGCGCTTGGGGTTGAAGTAGAAGTAGCGATCGGCGGGGCAGTCGGGATGTGCCTGCACACCCACCGTTTCGGGAAGGTCGGCGGGGTAGGCCACCTCTCCGCGCGGGTGGGCTGCGGCAAACACGACCGAGCCAGACTCTTCGGCGTTCGCGCAGCAATCGCGAAGCAGCAGGGCCTTGCCCATCTTGGCGGTGCCGAGCGAGAGGTTGATCACCGTCGCGCTGTTGCGGGTCGCCGTCTCGATGCCAGCGGCCATGAGCTCAGCGGTGGTGCGAAGCTTCTTGCCCATGATCTTGATCGCGAGCAGCTTGGCGTCGGGGGCTCTGGCGCGAACGGCCGCGGCGATCTCGGTGCCGTGTCCATTCTCATCGGTGAAGTCCGACGCGAGCAGAGCGTGCCCGGTGGCCCCCAGCTGAATGGACCAGCCCTCGATTTCCGCCCCCGCAAGGCGAGGATCGTTGACATTGATGCCGGAGTCGATGATGGCGATAGTCACGCCCTTGCCGGTGTATTCCTGTCCCAGGTAGCGCATGCGTCGCGGTCCTCACGGTTCGAGACGGCACGATAGGCCGTGCGTAGGCCACCGGGCAAGCCCGGTTCGGGGTAGGCTCCCTCAGGGAGTCTCGATGAGCGATGCGCGCGAGCGGATGGGCGCCGACCTCGAAGCACTTGCTGCGGTGCAGGGGCGGTACGCTGGATCGGAAGGGGAGCGCGAGATGCTTCATGCGGTCCAGCAGCGCTTGGATCCGCGTGCAACGGCAAAGACCGAGGGCTTCGTGGCCCACTTGAGTCCTGCCTTTTCGATCGGCATGCACGCGAGCTTGCTGCTTGCTGGCGGCATTCTCGGCTTCTGGAAGCCGTACCTGGGTGTGCTCCTGACGGCGTTCGTGACGGCTTCGCTTCTTGGTGAGGGCACGGGCCGCTACGCGTTGTTGCGTTGGCCCTTCCCCACGGCAGCCTCCTACAACTTGGTGGTGCGTCAGCCTCCCGAGACGCCAGCGATTGGTGCGATCGTGATCGCGGCTCCCCTCGATGCGCCGCGGTGGCGCGCGATGGATCGGCGCCGATGGCCGAGCTGGCGGCCCATGAAGCTCGTTTTTGCGGCGGCGCTGGTCGTGCTGACCCTCAACACCCTTCGGACCTTTGGCGAGGTGTGGGGCAGTCGCACCCTCGAGATCTACGTGGTGGCGCTGCTGGTACTGGCCGCCACCGTCGCTTTTGGTGCGGTGTCGCATCGCGCTGGCGACGGAAAGGATGACGCCTCGGCGCCTGTTGTCGCGCTCGAACTCGTGCGGCGGGTCATCGAGCATCCGGTCGCTGGCCTCGACGTCTACGTGGCATTCACGGGCTGTAGCAAGGCTTTTCAGGGCGGCATGTCGGCATTCCTGCAGCTGCACAGGAACACGCTCCCGGAGCCCTGTCTGGTCGTCGCACTCGACGACCCTGGATCCGCACCGCTTCTGGCGGCTGTCAGCGAGGGGTCGCTGTTCGCCCAGCATCATCGGCCGACGGGACCCGCCCTGGTCGAGCGGCTGAGCTGGGCTGGAGTGCGGGTTCCCGGTGTCGACCGCGGGGGGGCGACGGATGCTCGGGCCGCGAGCAACGCCGGTTACCGGGCCTTGGCCCTGGTGGGTGGCGGGGGAGAGCCCGACGTCGAGAGCGCAGAGCACGCGGCCAACGTAGTGGAGACGCTCGTCCGTTGGTACGCGCACGACCTGGCGCGAGTACCCGAGGACCGCGAAGCCCTAGCGGAGCTCGCGCGCTTGAATGAAATCATGCGTTCGCGCAAGAGAGCTCCGGACACCGCGGAGGTCGAAGCCGATCAAGAGGCGTCGTGACCGCCCTTTGGCTTGGGCTTGCGTTGGCCGGGCCACTCGAGGGGCGTGTGACGGCACCCGGGGGCTTGGGTGTGGAAGGGGCCCAGATCGTCGCTTACGACCACCGCTTCACCTATGGCACGGCGACCACCGATGCCGACGGTGCCTTCGCAATGAAGCTACCGGCCGGCGAGTACCGCGTTCGAGTCCTGCCACCCGACGACGTCAACCTCACCGAGACCTGGCTGCCGGGCCTGCTGGACATCTGCCCAGCGGAGCGCTTTGAGGTCGGAGACGCACTCGCACCGCAGGCCTCGATCGAGCTTCAACCCGGTGGGATCCTGGAAGGCGTCGTGGTCGACGACTTTGGCGACCCGGTCGCCGACGCAGAGCTCATCGGCCGAACCGAGCTCGACACGGCACTCGCCGTCCCGCGGCGCACGCTGAGCGATGCCGATGGGCAGTTTCGCCTTCAGGGGCTGCCGATCGATGCAGGGTCCTCTACGGCCTTCGCACTCGAGCTTCGCGCTGAGGGCGTTCCGACCCAGTTCCTCGGACAGTCCTACGCACGCGATCAGGCCCTCTCCTGGCCCATCACCTCGGGTGAGGTCGAAGCCATCGGCGCGCACGAGCTGCTCCCTGGCGTGGTGGTTTCGGGCGCGGTGGATGGGCCTGATGGACCGATTCGCTTGGGCCAGGTGAGCGCGTACTCGCCCTCGGAGCTGGTGACGGCGAGCATTCAGGACGGTCAGTACGTGGCGATGGGACTACCACCCGGAGATGTGCTGACGTGGGCCCGGGTTCCTGGATTCGCGACCACCTATCTCCCCGATTCGGACCGCCCTGGAGAGCGGGTGAACGTCCCCGATGAGGGGGCCATGGTGACCGGACTCGATCTGTCGCTCCCACTGGAGAGCCGTGTGTCTGGCCGCTTGGTCGGGGATGCGTCTCTGGAGGGCGCTTCGGTGTTGCTCTACAACTCCGACGAGTCAGTTGGGGTGGCGGGCGTCTGTGACGAAGATGGCTCCTTTGTGGTCGAAGCGCTTCATCCCGGTCGCTACACCCTTGGCTTCTATGCCTCGGATGAGGGCTTTCTCGACGCCCGCTGGACCGACGAGGATGGGGAAGTGGTGTGGATCGACGCGCTCGAGGGCGACACCGACGTCGGCGAGATCCCGCTGGTGGAAGGGGCAAGCGTCACTGGAACCGTGACCGACCCGAGGAGCGGCGCTGGCGTGTACGGCATGACGGTCTATGCCTTCAATCCGGACGAGGGGACCACGGCTCAGGCCACCACCCTTAGAGACGGTCGATACACCATCTCGGCACTGGCAGCGGGGCGATGGGAACTCTCCGCCGTCTTCACCTCGTGGTGTGAGCAAGATCCAGACTTCGTGCCCGTCTACTACCCCGACCTGCGAGAGCCGAGATTCAGCCCGCCCGTCAGTCTGGTGGCCGGACAAGCGTTTGAGTGGAGCCCGGTGGCCGGTCCGGACTTCGATCACGACGGCATGGATGACCTCTGGGAGGAGGCGTTTGGACTGGACCCGACGCGGGATGACAGCGCAGAAGATGCCGATGGGGACGGCTACACCAACTACGACGAGTATCTTTTGGACACGGATCCGTCGGTTCGCGTTTCACGCGGGTGCGCCTGCAGCGGGGTTTCGCAGCCTTCTCGTTGGTTCTGGGCGTTGACAGCGCTTTCACTTCTGTTGCCGCGCAGGTACAGTCGTGGTGCGTATTCTCCCAGAGAGGACCCCTCATGCGACTGAACACGGTGCTTAGCTCGACCCTTCTCTTCGGCCTGATGGCCGCGGCGGGCTGTGCAGACGACACCACGCCTACTGATTCCGATTCCGGCACGCCGGTGGACACTGGCAGCGGCGGGACTGACTCCGGTCTCAACACTGGCCTCGAGAATGCTCGGGTCCGGATCGTGCACACGGTGTACGACCCGCTCAACGGCGAGGACGGCAACAACCTCTACGCCAACCTGCAGCTGAACGGCGCGATCGTGGTCACCGACCAGGCGATGCCGACGTTCCTCTCCACGGGCTACACGACGTTGCCGCCCGCGACCTACTCGGTGCAGTTGCTCAACGCGATGGCGGACAACGCGCAGGTGTACGACACCAACATCATGCCGGTCGGCAGTGGCGAAGATGTCACCACCTTGCTGTGGGGCTTCAAGCCCTTCCCGGCGGGTCGCGGCGGAGTGCCGCAGCTTCCTCCGGTGGCGCATACGACTCGCGTCGATGACAACACGCCCCCCGGCACGGACATGATGCGGATCAGCGTGTTCAACGCGTCTGCAAACTCGACGGTCTACGGCGGGTTCACGGTCGGCGTCGACGCCACGCCTACCGAGGCCAAGCTGAAGTACGGCGAGTTCGGCGCGAGCTACACCGAGGTCAGCACGGCTGGCGGCTCGATGGTGTGGTTTGACGACGACGGTGACACCGCACCCGATGGGGCGTTCTTCCTGCCGTCGCACGCAGACCTCGCGAAGTGCGAAGTCGACCTGACCGGCAACGGTACCCCAGACCTCGTGCTGCCTTCAGACGTCGATGGGCAGTACCTCGGCGTGTTCGTCGACAACCCGTACTTCGGACAGTTCGGTCCGACGGCCGGTGCGCTGTTGGTCTACAGCTCCAACTGCCCCTTCCCCGACTTGGTTCCGCTTCCGCAGGGCTAGTCGCCGTGGGTGAGCAAGGGTCGACCCTCGGGTCGGCCCTTTCTGTTTGTGGAGGCCGGATCCGCGTCTACAGCTTTCGGACCTCTTCCCAGCTCTTCTGTGCGAAGTGGCCGACCTCGGTAAGAAGGGCTTCGAAGCCCGCGAAGTCCGCGTCGTCCCATGTGTTGATCGCGAAGAACTCGCCGGTCTCGGTGTAGTAGAGCTCACCGCGGACCGTGCGTGCGTCTCCGTGCGCGCGCAGGACCCGCCGTGCAGCCCAGCCGTACGCGAGGAGCTGGCTGGCGTGGTGCATGGACGCAAACATGGCGCCCTTGGCCTTCATGCGCTCGGACTTGTAGTCGAGCACGACCCACTCGTCGGCCTCGCGGTCGAGCCAGAGACGGTCGATCTGGCCTCGCAAGATCACGTCGCCGTGGGCCAGACGGAAGTTGAGCTCGGCATAGCCGGTGGCGTCCAGGGCCCGGCGCAGGCGCTTGTCCTCGGCAGCAACGACTAGATGCTTGCGTAGATTGCGAAACAGAGAGGAGACCTCCCCGGGTGAGAGGCCTTCGGCGTGGGCGCGTGCTGCCCAGCGTGCCTTCGCGACGTCGAGGTCGTGGGCGAGGTCGTCCTCGAGCAGCGAGTGGATCACCTCACCACGGGCTGCCGCGATCGCTCTTCCCCGGTCCTGTCGGGTCGCCGCTGACTCGGGGATGCCGAGCACATGGGTGCGGTACCAGGTCTTCGGCTGCTCTGTGTACAGGTCCAGGCTGGACGGGCTGATCTCGACCTCGGCCGGAGGCTCGATACGTGCGAGGGTCTCGCGTGCGTCCGTAGGCGGCGGAGGCAGCGCGTCCGGGGGCAGAAGGGGAGCGGGCTCGAGGTCGAGGGCCTCTTCGAGCTGTAGGACTTCGAGCCCATCCCGCGACAGCAGCGCCTCGGTGTGGTGCATCTGCACCAGCTCCATCCACGTCTTCGGGTTGCCGGTCGGCTTCGCCCGCTGGCCCACGAGTACGAGGTGGTCGCGGGTACGGGTCACGGCAACGTAGAGCAGGCGGCGATGCTCGGCGAGCTCCTCGTCTTCGGTCTGGACTCGGATGGCGTCCAGCAGACCGGGGCGCGCGGTGTCGCGGACCTGCGCGGTCGGATCGGGGACCGGACAGGCGACCTCGATACTGCCGCAGCGGATCCGTCCAATCCGCGTTCGGTCGCTGCCCATGTACACCCTGCGGTGGAGGTCGGGGACGACGACGACCGGAAACTCGAGGCCCTTCGAGGCGTGGACGGTCATCAGCACCACCCTTGCTCGGTCGGGCGTGACCGCCGCCTCGGCTTCTTTTGCAGACACGGCGATCTGTCCGAGGAACCAGTCCGCCACGTCCTGAAGTCCCTCTGGCCCCTTTCCGTCAAAGGTGGCGGCCATCTCGATCAGGCGAAGCGCATTCTGCTCGGCGGCACCCCAGTCGTCTTCGAGGGCCCACAGGTGAGGAGCCGCGGCGACCTGCGCAATCTCGCGAAGGAGCGACGACACGGGAAGGCGGTCACGCAGGGCGATGAGGTGGCGGTAGCGGGTTCGGGCCTCGGCGAGTCGAGGTCCGCAGGCGCCATCGGCGAGCCAGTCCCGGATCGCTTCGAATGCCGACTCGGCGGGCTTGAGCCAGTCCTGCAGCTCCTGGTCGGGCACCCCGAAGAGCGGGGATCGGAGGGCGCCGACGATGGACATTGGGTCGTCGGTCGCCAGCGCGTGCACCGTGTTCGCCAGGTCCAAGATCTCGGGCCGGCTCCAGAATCCGGTGCCCTTAGCGACGATGAACGGGACGCGGTGTCGCTGCAGCGCCTGCTCGAACAAGCGTAGGTGGGTGCGGCTTCGCAGCAGGATGGCGACGGGCGGGGCCGGATGCACGGCGCGATCGAGGAACTGCTCACCGGCGTAGCGGCCGTGACCGGGCAAGATCTGGCCAGCGATCAGGCGTGCGATGCCCTCAGCCTCGTCGTTGGTTCCGGGAAGGCCGTCCGTGTCGTGCACGTAGAGCACCGCTGAGCCGCCATCCTCGCCTCGTCCAGCGACCAGCTCGTGGTAGGGGGCCTCCCACTTGCGTAGCCCCTCGCGTGGGGGCCCCAGGATTGTGCGGAACACCGCGTTGAACCAGTCGATGAGGACCGTGCGGCTGCGGAAGTTCGAGTGCAGTACGACCGGCTCGGTGCTGAGTTCCTCGGTCGCGGTTCGGAAGACCGTGACGTCGCCTCCGCGGAACCGGTAGATGGCCTGCTTTGCATCGCCGACCAGGAAGATGCGGTCCAATGGGGCACCGGCCGGACGACCGATGGCACGGACCATCGACCACTGCTGGGTGTCGGTGTCCTGGAACTCGTCGACCATGAGGTAGCGATAGCGACGCTGAAGGGCCTCGCGCAGCGCCGGTTCCCGGTCTACAGCCCGGACGGCGCGAAGCAGCATCTCGTCGAAGTCGATGACGTGGCGCTCATCAAAGGCCTGCTCGAGGCGGTGGATCGCGTCAATGGCGACGCGGCATGCGATGCGCAGGACGTCGAGTAGCACTTCGTCGGCACGGCACGGCAAGGTCCGCGCTTGTCGTCCCATCTTGGGGAGGTTGGTGCCGAGTCCACGAATCATTCCGCGCAGGGCGTCCTCGGCTTGCCACCGGTCGGCGCCCGCCCAGTTTCGCGACTGGCCCATGAATCGCCAGTCCACGACCTCACGGGCTTGCCAGCCGTCCCGGGTGGGAAAGCTCAAGATGTCCATGAGCTCGCGGTAGTACTCGAAAGCTTCGATCGCGTCGTCGGGGCGGCCTCGGTCACGCAGCGCGACCATCCGGAGGTAAGGCTTGCGATCGGAGCGTCCGCCGATGGTCTGGACGATGCCGTCGACCAAGTCGAAGCCGCGACGCTGTAGCCACCCAAGCGTGGACTCGAGAGTGGGCAGAGACTTGTCGATCAGGTCGTCAATGCCGACCTCTCCGGCGGCATGGGCCTCGAGTCGCTCGTGGAGCTCTCCGCGCCGACCGACGATCTCTGCGAGGGAACTCAGCGTCTGCTGTCGGTTGCCCATCGCGTCGAGCAGCAGCGACAGGGCGTTCGGGTCTCTGTCGCCGAGCGCGCCCAGCGCAGCTTCGCAGGCTCGGCTCCGCAGCGGCACGGCCTCGAGCGGGTCCAGGGCTTCATAGGCGGGGTCGGTGTGCGTCTCGGCCGGGAACTCGCGCAAGATCTGGCCGCAGAACGAGTGGAAGGTGCTGATCGTGGCCCGGTCGAAGGTGTCGAGTAGGTGGTCCACCGCTGCAGAGAGGCCGGCGCCGAAGCCATCGCCGTAGATGGCGAGAGCCGCCTCGTTCTGGCGAACCGTCTCGGAGAGCGCGAGCAGTCGCCGGTAGCACCGGTCGGCCATCTCTTCTGCGGCCTTCTCGGTAAAGGTGAGCACCAGCACCGCATCGACCGCAGGCCTTGGGTTGCGCGGGCTCTTCTCGACGGAGCGTACGGCCAGGTCGAGCAACAGCGCTACATAGCGAAGCGCCAGTGTGTGGGTCTTTCCCGCGCCGGCGCCGGCAGTGACGACGATCTCGCGGTCGAAGCGCGTCGCCTCGATCTGCTCGTCGGTGAGCATCTCGCGCAGATCGAGGGCCGCCCGCTTGCCGGTGAGATCAAGCTTCATGTCTCACCGCCTTCTTCAGGACGTCGAGGCGCGTGGCAGTGGGTACCCGACTCGAGGATCCGCAGGCTGCGTTCCTCGTCGAGGCGGCAGATCCGGCGGAAATCGCACGTCCGGCAGTTGGCGTCGCGCGGCTCGGCGGTGGTGGTGTGGAACAGGCCTTCGGCGATGTGATCGACCGCGACCTCAGCGAACTGCACGAGTTCATCGAGATCCGAGGCCTCCATCACCTCGCCCCAGCGCTCCTTGTACAGACCCTTGAGCATGCGCTGGGGTCCGACAAAGCCCTTGCGCTTGATCTCGTTTGGGCGCCCCACCAGGCTCCAGGCGGTGACCACCGGCTCGCCAGGGTGCTCCTGCCCGATCGCAGCAGCGTAGAGTACCGGCTGCATCGCGAGCCCTCGCAACAGCAAGCCCTTCTTCGGCCAGCCGCCCGTCTTGTAGTCGAGCACCAGCAGGCCGCCGCCCGCCTGATTGACGCGGTCGACGCGGTCGATGCGGGCCTTGATGCGCGTCTCGCCGAGCTGAATGCTGTACTCGTCTTCAATCGACATCGGGCGGCCGCGGGTGAAGTCCCGGATCTCGGAGTTCAGCCACTCGGGCAACACGCCTCGGGGGCCAACGCCGTCGAGGCCGCTCGTCCAAACCCGGCGGTCGTGTTCGAACAGCGCTTCGTCGAAGCCCTTCTTTTCTTTGACCTTGGCGATGACCTCTTCGGCGATGCGCTTGAGGATGGGACGCAGTGCGTCGGCATCTTGATCGGTGAGCGGCTCATCCGGATGCAGCTCACGGAAGGCCTCGACGAAGTGTTGGAGGATGTCGTGAAGCGCGATGCCGCGGCGCTGGGGTCCGAGCTCTGGGTCCCACTCCTCCTCTTCGGTCAGGCCTAGGTCCTTGCGGAGCCAGAAGCGCATGGGGCACTTCACGTAGGTGTCGAGCTGCGAGACGGACAGGGTCTTGGGTCGGGGGGAGGGATTGTCGAGCACGGCGTCGAAGCGGCCGAAGACCTCTGCTTGGCGCTCGGCATGGTCGGAGGACTGGCGGGCCAGCGTGGGGCCGAGGTCGCCAGCGAGGTTCAGCCAGGCGGGTTCTTGTGCCGCGCCCCGCAACAGGTCCGAGGTGGCGAGGGGTTTGTCTGGAGGGCGCGGGGTGTCGACGAGCCAGTCGCCGAGGAGCTTCCCAGAGGTGGTGGTCGGCACGGCGAGCAGGTCTGCCAGGACGGGAGCGGGTGGCACGGTGCGCCCCCGCAGCGTGGTCGGCCACGACAAGGTCAGCGACTGCATGTTCGGGTCGTCGAGCGCGTTCCGAATCAGCGAGCAGAACAGGTAGCGGGCCTCGGCCAGGCGATCGATGGGCTCCAGGGTGCGCTGAACCTGGCTTGGAACCAGGAAGGGCTTGCGCGTTCCCGCCGGGAAGGTGCCGCGGGCGAGTCCGCCGAGCCAGGTGTGCTTCGGCGTCAGGCCGCGAAGCTCGAGCACGCCGACCACTTGGACCTGGGCCATCGAGTGCCGCCCTGAGGTGTAGGTCGCCTCGTGCAGCACGCGGTCGAAGTTCTCGGCCAGGGCCTCAGCCGTCCACGGTCCCGTGTCGACGATCTGGAGGTCGCGGACGAGGGTCTCGAGGGTTCGGAGTGCTGCGCCCCACGCGAAGAGGTTGTCGGCGGCGACCTCGGGGGCTTCGGCGCAGGTCGCGATGCGCTCGGTGAAGTCGAAGAGGCCAGAGACCTCGATGAGGCGTTCGGCCCAGTCCTCTGGGGTGGCTGGAGCGAGCATCATCCGCAGCGGCAAGATGGCGGTGACGACGGCGTCGATGGCCTCTTTGGCCTCGGCCGTGGTGACCTTGGACCGCCGGCCCTCTCGACCGATCCACTGACCAATGGCGCTGAGCCAGGTCTCGGGCTCACCCCCGGATATGCCCGCTGCCCGGCACCAGCTCAGCAGGCGGGCGCAGTCGAGGCCTTCGGGGGTGGCAATGAGGTCCGATCGGAGCAGCGGCAGGAGCTCGTCGACCCGCCAGCCATGGAGCGCCACGGTGGTGAGGCGGCGCAGGGTATTGGCGACGGGAGAATGGGCCAGGCGTGAGCCTGCAGAGAGTGAATAGGGGATGCCGTGGTCGTCGAAGACTGCCTTGAGGGCGGGGCCGTAGGTCGACAAGTCGGGCAGGGCGACCACGCAGTCTCCTGGTCGCGCGCCGTCGAGGAGGGCCTGTTTCACCCCGCGCGCGATGAACTGCAGCTCGGACTCGGCGTCAGCGCATCGGACCAGCGAAACGGTGTCGTCGAGGAGTGCGCGCGCTGCGGCCTCGTCCTCCACCGGGCATGGCGCCGAAGCGTAGATCCAGTCCGACAGGTCGAGAGCCTCGACCGTCTCGGGTACATCCGCCGGCTCGAGGCGAAGCACACCTTCATCCAGGCCCACCAAGATCTCGCCGTCGCCCTCTGCCACGAGGTTGTCGAACAGCTCACGGCGTAGGGCCCGCGTCGCGGCAAACGGCTTGAGGGGGTAGGCGACGTCGTCGACATCGTCGTATCCGAAGAACAGGCCGGCTTCGCGGCCTCCCAAGTCGCGGCCGGTCTCGAAGGCGACCACCACGTGGGTTCCGACGGTGTCCCACGCCCGGCACAGAGCCACGAGCAGGGCCCGCCTGAGCGGCGAAGGCATCAGGATGTCGTCGAGCACGACGCTGTGGGTGCTGCGAAGCCACTCGGTGAGCGCTGGGGGAGGGGCGTCGAGCAACGCGAGCAACGCCTCGAGGGCGGCGGCTTCGCGGATATGGCCGGGAACGCGGTCGAGCCGGCGGGTGAGGGCCTGGAGCGCCCGATGCAGCTCGTCGGCACGCGGAAATGCGCCAAGCTTGGTGCGACGGGCCTCGGAGGCGGTTCGCAGAAGGTCTGCTAGGGCAGCACCCACCGCAGAGCGTCGTCCGAGCGAAGAGAGCCATGGAAAGGCATCGGCCTGTTCCGTGAGCAGGCGCTCGGCCGCGAGGGCGCACGCCTTCCGGCTCAAGATCGCCTTGCCCGTTCCGTGCCGCGCCCAGAGGTCGGTGAGCACATCGGAGAGCACCCGAACCTCGGGCGCAAACACCGGAGCCTCGCGCCGGTATTCGAGGAACTCTCGCTCGACGACCGCGGCCTTTCGCTGGGTGTCGGTGACGTAGAGAAAGGTCGGGCGACCGTGGGGGTCAATACCCGACAAGGCCTCAGCTGGAAGCGCGCGACGGCGCCTTCGGCGCGACTTCCCAAGCAGCAGCTGAATGGATCCCAAACACTCTTCCAGTGCCCCCAGTCTAGCGCGTAGGAGTCGGCTGGGCTCGGCCTACATTGCGGATGCAGTCGCGGTCGCGAGCGCCTTGACTTGGGCCTCGTTTTCGCCGACTCCGAGGATGCGCCAACCGGACTCGACCTGCACGATGACGGCCGTCACTGTGCCGAGTGCTCGCCCGTCGGCAATCAGTTCAACCGAGCAGGGGACCAATGCCACATCGGTGCCAATCATCAGGGGTAGGGCCGTCGGAACCAGGCTCCACTTCGAGCGCGACGCTTGGGCGTAGATGCCCGAGCCACGAAGTCCGCTCGAGCCCACGAGGTTCTCGGCCCATCCCGCAGCGGTGAACGCATTCTGCGCTTCTTCCGGGCTGGTTCGTGCAACCGCGCGGGCGAGCTTCGAGAAGGGCACGAGAGCGGCGTCGGTGTCGGCAGGACAGCCCCGCGGGCCGGCTTGATCCGGGCAGGGATCGGTCGCGTCCGTCAGGCCATCGCCGTCGTTGTCTGGATCGGGGCAGCCGTCGCCATCTTCATGCGCGTCGAGGTCTTCCGCCTCGATCGGGCACTTGTCCTGAGTGTCGGGCACGCCATCCAGGTCGTTGTCGGGATCGGGGCAGCCGTCGCCATCCTCGAAGCCGTCGCGATCTTCGACGGCGGTCGGGCAGGCGTCGCTCTGGTTCAGCACGCCGTCGCCGTCGCCATCCGTTGAAGCGAGGGTTGCACTGAGAAGAACTGCGATGAGAATCGAAGCCATGCTGCAGTCTACTGGAGCTGGACCTTGCCGGTCTCGTCGATGCTCAACGGAATCACTCCGAGCGGGGTCTTCACGTTGAGGCCGGCTCCGAGGGAGAGGTCGATCTTCTCCTTCTTGGAGATGGCCTGGACCACGGTTGCGCCCATCTCGAGCAGATTCAGCTCGATCGGAAGGGTCACGAGTCCGGTCGTGCCTGCCTCAACCGAGGCCAGATTGTCGACCAGGCCAGAGGCAATGCTTCCGCCGTTTAGGCCGACGTTGTAGTCGAACTGCGAGAAGTCCAGCGTGGCGCCCTGTTCGTGGGTGACCCCCAGGTCGATCTCGAGGGTCGCCTTGTTCTGCAGAGGCTTGAACTCGGCGACGCGCGCGCCCGCGATCGCGATTTTCGGCAGGCGGAGCACGGGCAGTTCGCCCGCCTCGTCGTAGGGAACCTTGACCACTCCGAGTGGGGTGTTGAAGCCGAAGTCTCCCTTGAGTGCGAAGGGGATGGTGTCGCTTCCGGCCACAGCTTGGGCCGTCGAGATGGCGTCGGTGAACTTGATCGACACGGGTAGGACCAGCTCCGTGTCTCCCTCGGAGGCGAGCGCCATGCCGTCGTCGTTTGTGCCACTGAGGAATGGCTGCTCGGACAGCGCCAGGCCGTACGAAAAGGTGGCGACCTTGACCTCCACGGGGTTGGGGTTGCTCACTTGGAAGACGAAGTCAGCGGTGGCGGTCTCCCAGTTCACGTCGACGAGCTTCACGGTGTCGAAGCTCAGCTTCGGCGTGTACTTGTCCAGATTGACCATGTTTCCGAGGTCGCCGAGCTTGGGGCAGCCGGCGAGTGCCAGAACTGGAATCAGCGCGATAGCGTTTCTCATGCAGCACCTTCCTTGGTCCGTGTGCTAGCACCGGGGGTAGACGCGGGTTCGCCGGTGAAACGCGACTGTAAGTTCGGTCGGGCCCAGAATCGGTGACACCCCTCATGGAGGAACTCATGCGAAACCTACTCTGCGCCCTAGCGCTCATGCCCTCTCTCGCTTTCGCTGGCCCCAAGGTTCCGAGCAAGGACCTTGCCAGCATTCCCGCCGAGGCCGCAGCTGGTTTGGCGGCCCAGGAGGCGGAGCTCCAGGCCGTCGAAGCCGAACTCGCGGCTGCGCAGTCCGAGCTCGACGCTGCTGAAGCCGCCCGAGAGGCCGCCAAGGCCGAGACGTCCACCGCCAAAGAAGGTGTCGGCACGGCCAAAGAAGGCGTCACCGCCGCGAAAGACCACGTGGACGAAGTGAAGGCCCACGGGCGTGCGCGTGTCGGCGAGGCTGAAGCCGCCGTCGATGCCGCGGACCAGGCCCTCGCGGCCTCAAAGGATGCGGTGTCCCAGGCCAAGACGGCCATGAAGGAGCGCAAGGATCAGCTCAAGGCCGCGAAGACCGCGCTCAAGGAGGCCAAGGCCGCCGCGAAGACCGATGAGGGCGCGGCTCGAGAGGGCGTGGCCGAGGCGAAGGACGGTGTGGCCGAGGCGAAGGACGAAGTGGCTGGCGCGAAGGACGAGATCGCGGGCGCGAAGGACGACGGTGCGCTCGCCAAGGCTCACATCAGCATGCTCGAGGCCAAAGTGAAGCTCAACGAGGCTGAGCTCGAGCGCGCTCGGGCCACCGCGGTCAAGGACGGTGGGGGTGCGATCGACACGGCGCCCTTCGAGGAGGCCGTGGCCCTGGCCGATTCGAAGTACCAAGAGAAGCGCCAGAAGTACGAAGAGATGCGCGCGGAGCAGGCGGAAGAAGAGTCTGCCGAGGAGTAGGGCCCACTCCCGGGCTTGATGGGGCCCCTCGCGCCAAGGGGGCCTGCGATGCCACCTGCTGCGCCTCTTCTGTTAGAACGGTCGGGGAGGCGCAATGTTCGCGACGACTGTGCAGGAGAACATGGGCTGGCTGCCCACGTACTTCAGGATCTTCATCCCGCTCGCGGCCTTTACCGGTGGACTGGTTGTGGTGAACCTGCGGGCCCAGGAACCGCTGCACACCAACTGGTACACGTTTAGCCTGGTGACCTCGATTCTCGCGGCCCTCGGCTCGTTGCCTGGCATCGCGCTCTGCATGACGGCAGAGGACGTTCCTGCCGCCTTCCTCGGGCCATTCATCAGCTTGCTTCTCGGCGCGATCTTGCTAGCCTACCAGGCGGCGGCGAACCAGCACTCTCGCGAGAACTCGGTCGACTAACGAATACGGCCGATCGACCGCAGCCACGCTTCCGATCGACGCATGCCTTCTTCGAGGTCTACCGCCGGTGTCCAGCCCAGCAGGCGCTCGGCCTTGGTGGTGTCGAAGCGGAGCCGGTTCTGTGTGATCGCCAGGCGCATGCGGTTGAGCGGCAGCCCGAGCGGTAGTTTCTCGGCGGCGAATGCGACCAGGCGTGCCACCGGCATGGGTAGCGATCTGGGCTGTCGGCCGCACATTTGGCCGAAGTGTTCGAACCATGCCCTCCAGGTGGCAGACCCGTCCGCGAGGTGGATGGCCTCGCCGTTCACGCCCTCCGCTGTCCCAGCCGCGACCAAGGCGTCGATGAGGTTGTCGATGTAGAGCGGGTAGCAGAGGCCGTCCCCGGCGCCGAAGATGCACGGTGTGCCGCTGCTCACGAGCTTGTACATGCCGACCGTCCAGCCCGGTGAGCCGGGGCCGTAGACCATGGCGGGGCGGATTGCGGTGAGCTCGACGCCGGATGCGAGCGCGGTGGCGAAGGCGAGCTCCTCGCCGCGTGCCTTCGTCGAGCCATACACGTCGGGCTGGTCGATGCAGATGGGCAGTGTCTCGTCGTACTCCTGGCGTGCGGTGAGGTCGTAGACGGCGACGGTGCTCACGTGGACGACCCGCGTGACGCCCGCGGTCGCCGCTGCCTTCACGATGGCTTCCACGGCGTGGACGTTGAGCGGCTCGGCTAGGCTCTCGCTCGTCGTGTCGACCCACGCAGCGACGTGAAAGAGCACCTCCACACCCTCGAGCATCTGCCCAAAGCTCGTGGGGTCGGTCAGGTCGAAGTCGATAGGGATGCCGCCGGCCGAGACCAGCTGGGGAACGCGCTCCGCGACCCGCCGACCTGCCAGGACGACCTGTGCGCCGTCGGCGATTAAGCGCTCTGCGAGGGCGCCTCCGACGAATCCCGTCGCACCAGTCACGGCGACGCGGGTGCCGTTCAATCCCATGTTCTGCTCCTAGAGGCGGCCGCCGAAGCGCATCGCAAAGATTCCCGTGCTCGGATCGCGTGCCATCGACACTGCGGTGATGAGCAGGTCGTACCAGAAGTGGATGGCGACGGGCGAGGCGAGGTTGTAGCCGGTGCGCTTGTAGGTCCAGCCTAGCCAGCTGCCGGCGACCGTGATCCAGGGGACGGCGATGGCGATGTAGCTCAGCCGTTCCTCCGGGGGAAGCAGTGCCGCGTTCAGCGCGTGGGTCGCGCCAAAGGTCAGCGATGCGGCGAGCCAGCCGGGGGTTTCGCCCATCGAACGGGCCAGATCGGACTGGATCAGACCTCTGAAGGCGATCTCTTCGCCGATGGCGACGTGCTCGAACAGCGCCGTTCCGAGTGCCATCGAGCTCGCCCAGCCAGCGGCTGCCGGTGGCTGTTGACCGAAGAGCTGGGGCGGACCGGGATTGGGGGGTTCGAGCGCAAAGGTGAGCGCGGTGGCCCCAGCGAGCAGCCCAAGCGTTCCCGCCCAGACCTCTGGCTGCTTCAACACGGCCGGGTTGAACGGGGCGCCGACGAGGTCGCTGAGGGAGTCCTGTGGAACATAGCGGGCCCGGGACGCCAGTCGACGCTGGAGGGCCACGTCCATGACGCTGTAGACCCACAGATTCTGCGCCGCCACGAATGGCGTCAATGTGCTCATGGAGGGCTCAACCTCCTCCCGGGCCAGTAGGAGTGCGACCCCGGCGCCGACCTCGACCGCCGTGGTTGTGGCGAGGATGGCGGCCTCCTCGGGCTGACCGAGGCAGGCTTGACCGAGGCCGGGCCAGAGCAATGACCAGCCCGCTCCGCACATCTTCTCGGCGAAGCGCTTCTCAGCGGCGAGCTCGGCCGGCGCGGGCTCGGCCATGGCGTCCAGTCGTGCCGTCTGCAAGGTAGCGGAGCAGGCGGAGCACAGGACGAGTGCGAGGGTGGACAGGGCTCGGAACAGCGACGTCATCGCGGCCTCATGAGGTCATGGTGGCGAAGGAGACGGGAAGATCGACCCTCGTGTCGAGGTGTGGACCCTGCCTCTGCAATGTGGTGAGCCGCTGGTGTACACGGCCGACGGGAGCGACAATCCTTCCATCGTCAGCCAGCTGTTCGAGCCAGGCAGGCGGAGGGTTTGCGCAGGCGACGCCGGCGACGATGCAGTCGAACGGGCCCCCTTCGGGCCAGCCATATTGGCCGTCAGCTTGGCGCAGGTCGGCCTTCAGCTCGAGATCTTCGAGAACGTCCGCGGCCTGGCGTGCGAGGGGTGCGGAGAGCTCAACGGCGCAGACGTCAGCACCGAGGTGGACGAGCAGGGCTGTCAGGTACCCGCTGCCGGCACCAATCTCGAGCACGCGCTCCCCGGGACGCACGGAAGCGAGCTCGAGAATCCGCGCGAGGATGTACGGCTGGGATGCGCTCTGGCCGTGTCCGATGGCGATGGCCTCATCCTCGTACGCGTAGTCCTCGTGGAGTTCGGGGACGAACAGGTGGCGTGGCGTGGCGCGGATCGCGGCCAAGACACGCTCGTCCGAAACCCCTTCGGCTTCGATGAGCTCGGCGAGCGCGGCGGGGTCACTCACGCGTCGAGCGCAGCGCGTACCGAAGCCGCGATGCCGTGCACTGTGAACGGCTTGGCGACGAAGCGAGTGTAGGGCGTATCCCCCTTTGTGATCGCGACGGCGTCGTTGCCGAGCCCCGATGTGAACAGGACGGGAAGCGCCGGGCGGAGGGCGCGCACTTCCTTCGCGAGGTCGGTCCCATCGCCGTCCGGTAGCTGTACATCGGTGAGCAGCAGGTCGAAGGCCGTACCGTTTCGCGCGATCTCGCGGGCGTCAGCAACGGTGGTCGCGGTGTGAACGACGTAGCCTTGACGCTCCAGCAGCATCCGAAGCAGAAACTCCACTTCCTGCTCGTCTTCGACGACGAGCACGGTCTCGGTGCCGCGCGGCAGGGCGGGACGGTCGCGTCGTGGTGCCGGAACCGGTGTCTCTGCGACCGTCTCGGTGGGAAGTCGAAACGCGATGCGCGTCGCTGGCTCGACCTGAACGTCGAAATGGCCTTCGAGACGGCTCACCACCGACAAGGCCTCGCTCAGGCCGAGTCCGGGCCGGCCCGCCTGGGTCGAGAAGTAGGGCTCGAACATCCGCTCGCGCACATCTGCAGAGAGAGGGGTGCCCGAGTTGGTAATCGCGACCTCGACATAGCTGCCCGCCGCATACTCGTCGCTGGCCTGGAGCTCGACCATCCGGGTGCGAAGCTGCACCGTTCCCTTGGGCCCTGCGGCCTCGCGGGCATTGCGAAGCAACGAGGCGATCACCACTTCGAGGGCGGTTCGGTCGGCGGCCACGCGTAGGTCCATCTCGGCGGGGAGGGCATCGACCAGGCCTCCACGTTCGTCGGCAGCCTTGGCCGCGGCCCTGGCGGCGTCGGCCAGTTCTTCGAAGCGAAGCGGCACGGGAGAGAGTGGCTTGAGGCTACCGACCGACTGAAGGCGATTGGTGAGCTCGGCAGCGGCCAGCGCGCTGTGGAGGATGGTCTCGAAGTGGGCGGCGGCTGTGCCCTCGGGGCTCACGGACAGGCCGATCTCAGCGGTTCCGACGATGGCGGTGAGCACGTTGTTGAAGTCGTGGGCTGCGCCTGCGGCGAGGCGACGGATGGCGTCCATGCGCTCGGAGCGGCGGGCCTTGGCTCCCAGCTCCAGCGCATCCGAGACGTCTTGCAGGGTACAGACGATCCCGCTCAGGCCGTGCTCTTCTTCCGAGAGACGGGTGATGTTGACGAGTACCTGGACCTGTCGGCCATCGGGATACAGCAGGCCATACCGGCCTCCGCGCAGGGCGTCGCCGCCGCGTAGCACCCTCGTAAACGGGAGATCCTCGAAGGGAACCGGCTTGCCGCCCCAGTCGACAATGGTCCACTCGGCCTGCTCGACGAGGCTCTCGCCCATGGTGTCGACCGGAATGCCGAACTGCTGTTCGGCCTCCTCGTTCGCGTAGACCATCCGACCCTTTCGGTCGATGACGAGCACCGCGATGGGGCTGGTCTGCATGATGCTCGCGACGCGCTCTCGCTCATGCCGAAACCGCGTGATGGCCTCGGCGCGGCCGGTCACGTCGATGCCGGAGCACATCGCGCCGACGATGCTTCCCGCATCATCCCGGACGGCGGCGCAGCGCCAGGCGATGACGCGGGTGCTTCCGTCGGGGGCGGCGAGGGTGCCCTCGAAGGCGGGGCTGACGGTGGTCTCCCCATCCACCAAGGCGAGTAGAACGTCCTCAGCCATTCGACGGCTCGACTCTGAGAACCCGAGCTCGAGCCACTTGTGGCCAATCAGCTGGTCGAGGGGGCGCCCCAGCACTGCCGCGGCCTTGCGGTTTGCCGTGAGCATCGTGCCCTGGGTGTCGGTGGAGATCAGCAGGACTTCGGCGACGTCGAGCACCGTGTTGGCACGGTCGCGCTCCTCTCGGAGAGCTTCCTCCGCGCGCTTGCGCTCGGTGATGTCCTGAACGGCGGACACGGTGTGCGTGACCTTCCCGCTGGCGTCGCGCATGGCGGCGGCGGTCACCAGGCCCCACGCCACTCGGCCATCTGCAAGGATGTAGCGGTGCTCGTGGCTTACGGGGCCGCGCTGCGAGGACAGCACCTGCGCGAGACGGGCGGCGTCTTGCTCGAGCTCCGCCGGGTGTGCGAGCGCGTCGATGGAGATGGCGCCGGTGCCCTTGAGGCCCAGCACTTCCGCGAGGGCGGGGTTGTGCTCGACGATCTGGGTTCGGCCATCTCCGACTTCGGTGAGGGCGACACCGACGGGCAGATGCTCGAAGAAGGTGCGAAAGCGATGCTCGGCCAATTGATGTTGGTGGGCGAGCCGCTGCACCTTGACCAAAACGGGGCGTAAGCGTGCGATGGCGAGCGCGAGAAGCCCTCCGATGCCCACCAAACTGACGGCTACCGCCGGATCTTCAGGTGCCAGGCTGAGGTAGACGCGGACAAACTGCACGCAGGCATGAATCCCCGACAGGAAGATTGCGCCGGTAAGTAGCGCCCATCCGGCGCGTCCATGCCGTCCGCGGGCGAGCCAGAGCGTCATCGCGCCCGAGAACGCGTGGAGGACGACGGCGAGCGCTAGGAGTAGGGCGGTCACGGACATTGCGTGTATTGGACCGCGCCCGGGGGAGTCCCGTCAACGTGCCGGGTAGAAGAGCTCCTCGATGGCTTCGTCGCCTGTCTCGAGGATGTTGTCGATCGAGGCTTTGAGCGTCGCGATTGTCATCGAGTCGCTCGCGCCCCCAACCTCACTCTCGGACCACAAGGTCTGGTAGCGCCACGTCGTGCCATTGCCGTCGGGAAGCCAGATATCGCACGAGTAGGACTGCACGATCGAGCTGCCCCCACTGTTTCCTTCCCAGACTTGGTCGACGTAGGAACGGGCAAAGAGTGCGGGCCCGTTGTCGGTCTCGACCCAGCGAAAGTCCTTGTAGAGCGTGAAGTCCACGCTGATCAGGAGGTTCTGGCGCTGTACCTGGTTGACGCTGAACAACGGGTTGCAGGTCTCGTCCAAAAAGCAGGTCGGATCGACGTCAAAGGTGCGCACGTACTCGTTGGCTGAAGGCTCAGCGGGTAGCTGGTCCTCTTCAATCTGGAGCGTGGCGTGATCGAGGGGGGGGTAGACGGACTGGCGTGCGACCGCGACGCCGAGCGTGGCCGCGGGGTCCTGCTCGGTTGGCCACTCGATGTCCCACAGGTCGTCCTCGTTCACCGGGGTGAGTTCCCACGCCCTGTCCTGAAGGTTGTCTTCCATGTCGATGGTCTCGAGGAAGGCAATCAGGTTCGAGAAGCCGACCTCGCGCTCTGCCTCGTCTTCCGCTCCCCACGACCGGTACAGGTAGCGGGAGAGGTCATCGAGCTCAGCGGGGGCTTCGGGGGGGCGCTTACAGGCCGGGAGGAGAATCAGGAGCGGAAGCAGGCGGATCACGTGCCCTCCGAGGTGGTCTTCACGGTGTCGAGCCAGCCCTTGAGGGCGCGGCCGGTCAGCATGTCCTTGATCCAGGCCGGCACGCGGCGACCCGAGTTTGTCTTGGCCCAGTAGACCAGGAGCGTCTTGCCGTCGCGCTCGGTGAGCACGTAGTACCCATCGGCCTGCACGAGATCAGAGGTCTTATCGGGATCGAGCGTCCACTCGAGGTAGTCCTCGGTCGTGTGGTGCTGACGGTGGATGTAGTAGACCACCTCGGACCAGGCGACGTTGAGGATGTAGTGGAGCTTGATGGTCCGCACGCCGTTCTCGGTGACGTCGGTGTAGGGGTCGCACTGGCTGATTGTGCCTGAGCTCGATTCGATCAAGTCGGCGTCGTTCAGTGCGAGCCAGACCTTGCTTCGCTCGGCGGCGATCTCGACGAAGGCGTACATGGCCTGGGGGTCGTTGGGGTCGTCGCGCAGCACGACATCCCCCTTGGCGACGGCCGAGGACTCGTCCTCGGTGAGCGAGGGAATCGCGGGCTTTGCGGCCATGGCGGGCAGAGCAAAGAGAAGTAGGGCGGCGAGCAGAATGCGCATGATGATCTCAAGGATAGCGCCAGACTGGCCCGTGGCGCGCGTTTAAATCTCGACTTGTCGGGGACACCGCAGAGGAGTGCGGTCTTCCCTGGAGAGCGTCTGGCCGAAGTGACAGTGCACCTTCGGTGGATTCCGACGCCATGCCCGATTACTCGGTGCGTCGCCGTTGAGGCGAAACACAGTCCGGGCCCGCCCTCGTAAGGCGGAGCACCCCAAGGAGCACGAGATGGAAGAGCACGAGCTAGGCCGTGATGCGTTCGAGTCGGACGAAGACTTCAAGCTGCACCGCCTTCGCCACTCCACTGCCCACATCATGGCCCAGGCCATCCAGCGCCTCTGGCCTGCTGCACGCCTGGCGATCGGCCCCACGATCCAGGACGGCTTCTACTACGACATCGGCCTCACGGAGACCATCTCCGAGGAGGACCTGCCGAAGATCGAAGTCGAGATGAAGAAGATCGTGAAGGAGAACCAGCCCTTCGAGCGCGAAGAGTGGGATGCCGAGAAGGCCAATGCCTACTTCTCAGAGCGCGATCAGAAGTACAAGGTCGAGCTCATCGAAGGTCTCGGTGACCAGACCATCTCGGTCTACAAGAACTTCTCGAAGAAGGCCGGCACCGAGTTTATCGACCTCTGCCGCGGTCCACACGTGCCCCGCACGGGCAACTGCAAGCACTTCAAGCTGCTCAAGGTATCCGGCGCCTACTGGCGAGCCGACGCCAAGAACGACCAGCTGCAGCGCGTCTACGGCACGGTATGGCCCAAGCGCGATCAGCTCGACGCGTACATGTTCCGCATCGAAGAGGCCAAGAAGCGCGACCACCGTCGCATCGGCCCGGCTCTCGATCTGTTCATGCTGCACGAGTGGGCACCGGGTTCGGCCTTCTGGCTTCCCAAGGGTGAGCACATCTACAACCTGCTTCAGGCCGAGATGCGCGGCCTGCTCGTCGACAATGGCTACCAGAGCGTCCGCACGCCGCTGGTCTACGACAAGAAGCTCTTCGAGACGAGCGGTCACTGGCAGCACTACCAAGAGAACCTCTTCCACTTCGCCGAGGGACACCACCTCGAAGGCGACTCGGACGAGGAAGACGACAGCCGCATCCTGGCAATGAAGCCGATGAACTGTCCGTGCCACATGATCATGTTTGGGGCCAAGAAGCGCAGCTACCGCGAGCTTCCGATTCGCATCCACGATCAGGGCGTGCTGCACCGCAACGAGCTCTCGGGCACGCTCTCGGGCCTCACTCGGGTGCGTCAGTTCCAGCAGGACGATGCGCATATCTTCTGCACCGAGGAACAGATCGCCGACGAGGTCTCGGATCTGATGGGTCTCATCGACCGCATCTACGGCGCCTTCGACATGACGTTTGAGGTCTACCTTTCCACGCGTCCCGACGACAAGCTCGGCGATGACGCGCTGTGGGACCAGGCCGAAGGCGCGCTCAAGGAGGCGCTGACGCGCAGTGGCAAGGAGTTCAAGGTCAAAGAGGGCGACGGTGCCTTCTACGGTCCGAAGATCGACTTCGACGTCTACGATGCGCTCGGACGTGCACACCAGTGCGCGACCATCCAGCTCGACTTCCAGCTTCCGCGTCGCTTCGACCTGTCCTACGTCGGCGCTGACAATGGCGCGCACACGCCGGTGGTCATCCACCGGGCCATCTTCGGGTCCTTCGAGCGCTTCATTGCCGTGCTCATCGAGCACTACGCCGGAAACTTCCCGGTGTGGCTCGCTCCCGAGCAGGTGCGGGTGATGACGGTCTCCGAGAAGTCGCTCGTGCATGGGCAGAAGGTCTACGAGGCGCTCAAGGCGGCGGGTCTTCAGGTGACCTTCGACGATAGTGACAACAAGATTGGCTACAAGATTCGGGAGTGCCACTTCAAGCGGGTGCCGTATATGGCGATCATCGGCGAGAAGGAACTCGAGTCGGGCACCGTCTCCGTCCGCTCGCGCGATGAGGGTGACCTCGGTTCGCTCGCCGTCGAAGCCTTCGCACTACGGGTCGCAGGCGAGGCCAAGGTCCCGTTCTAGATCTTCCGTAGTTTCTGAAGTTCCCGAGGCACATGTCCT
Source organism: Pseudomonadota bacterium (assembly GCA_023954855.1). Lineage (GTDB taxonomy): Bacteria > Myxococcota_A > UBA796 > UBA796 > M1803. Next base: position 39,682 of record JAGSGY010000002.1, read on the forward strand.
CCGCCAACCCGGCGGGCGTGTGCCTCGAGTTGTTTGGCGATGTCCTTGAGGGAGTGGTTGAAGTGGCGCGACCCGGCGACCGGCAGCTTGAGGGTCTCGCCAGAGCGCAGGCGCAGCTCCAGGTGGTTTCGATTCTTCGCCAGTCGGGCGCCGCGAAGCTCGGCCCAGGGAATGCGGCGTCCGCCTGCGTCGCTCCAGCTCAGGCCGGCGAGGGTCGCAGCGAGGCGGTCTGCGGGTGCGCCCGGCCAGTCCACGCCGATGTCCAGATGAGTGGGCCCGAGGGTGAGCAGCAGCTGGGGGCCTTGAAAGCGGGCGTGCCTCGGCAGTACCCCCACTGCGAACACGAACGCAGCGGTCCCCAGCATCATCGTGCTCGCGCCGCACGCGGGTGGGCCGACGACGACCGACATCATGCCCAGGGCGACGCCAATGAGGGCGCCGCCAACAGCGAAGCCCAGCGAGACCATCGGGCTGGCGAAGGCATCGGGGTCAGGCAGCCAGCGGGGCGCACGCAGATCCCAGGTCTGCATGCCGATCCGCCACTCCAGTTGGTCCAGGCCTCGCTCTCGAGAAGTGGGCTTCATGAGCTGAAGCCTATCCTCAGGCGGCAGTCGTGGTGCGTGCCGCAAACCAGGCTCGACCTTCTGTGACGTCGATGCCGACCAGAGAAAGCCCGGGCAGGATCAGGTGCCCACAGGCTTCCTCGAAGCAGGCCCTGCGCTGCGCACGCCCAAGGCCGCCCCAGGGCTCGAGCTCGTGCCCGCGATCACCTTCGGCGGTGACGAAGATCTCGTCGTGAACGGTTCCTGCGAGCATCACCGGGATGTACGGGGCCAGAAAGTCGATGTCGCCGCGCTTGGCCTCGAACACCAAGTGGCCCCATCCGATCCGGCTGTGGGTGATCTCGTCGGTGAGGATGGCATGCAACGTGCTTCGGACCTGCTCGTCTTCTGCGAGCGAGCGCATCTTGCGCAGTAGCAGGGCGGAGAGCGACTCCATCACCGCACACAACGCGACGGACTCGTAGAGCACGCGCTCCCTGGCCTCCAAGTGCGCTGGGGCCGGGCTTGTCGGGATGTGGGCTCGGTTCGGTGGCCTAGCGCCGAAGCGCTCCGCCAACTCGCCGGCGAGTAGGCTGTGACGGGCCTCGTCCTCAGCAGACTTGGCGGCGAGATCGACGAGCCGGGCGGGGGCCCCCACTTCTGCAAGGCCACGGCTCAGGCGTCTGAAGTGCTGCTCGGCATCGAGCTCGAACCGGGCCCGAGCGGCCCAGAGGTGGCCGACGCGGCGCTGAAGCTCAGGGGTCAAGGTGGCCACAGCAAGGCTCGCAACACTCGCCCGTTGCCCAGCAGCACAGTACGCCGTCGGCGAGGCATGTCGTCCACTGATCGGTGTCCTCGCAGACGGCATCTGCGCAGGTACCGGTGTTCGTGTCGGTGTCGGAGCTGGTGTCACTGGTGTCTTGCGTGGCGCTGTCAGTCGCCGCGTCATCGGTGGTCGGCGTCTCGTCTTCCTCTTCGTAGCAGGCACCGAGCAGCGCCCCTTGAAGCACCAGGGCCGTGAACATCTTGTGGTGGTGGGTCATCGAGGTCTCCGCGTCCGTGCCTTATGAGCGTGCCCCGTCCATCGGTCGGGCACTATCTGGCATTCGTCCACGCCATTGTGAAGCGTTTCCACACGCTACTCGCTGCAGGCGATGCGCCGCCAGTCTCCAGTCCCGAGGGTGAACAGCTGTCCTTCGGTGGCCATGCTCGATGCGAGCTGTTGATCGATGGCATAGCAGGCCGGTTCGGTCGCCAGAAGCATGGAGGCACCCCAGCTCACCTCGAGGGGCAGATCCATGTGCTGGCTCTCGGTCTGGATCTGTACGGCGTGGCGACCCAGGGCTAGCCGAACCGACGTGCTCGCGCCGGCCTCCAGGGTGTGCGTCACACCATCGATGGACACCGCGGCCTGCTGGTCGGTGGGGTTGTCGAGCCAAACGACCGGACGCGACTGGGTCCACTGCCAGCCGGCGACGAGCGCGGCAATCGCGGCAATCGGCACGGCGAGCCCAAGGCGTCCTGTGGTGCGGTCGACCAATGCACTGCCGGACCGAACGGCGGGGCCGCCCTTCGGGAGCGTGGCGGGTGGTTGCCCGAGTACGTCGACCTCGACTTCGCCGTCTTCGAAGGCGGTGAGAATACAGAGCGGGCGCACCTGAGCGCGGAGTGCGAGCTCGACAGCGTAGGCCAGAGCGGCGGCGGCAACGGCTGCTGCAATCGCCGCCGCCATCGGCACGTCCGCGTAGCGCCCGACGACGTAGGCCACGACGAGGGGGGCGAGCTTGGTGGTCACTCCGAGGATGGTGGCCGAGACAAAGCGGCTCCTGTCCTGCTTGCTGTGGGCATCACAGAGGGGAAGCGTCGGGCTTGGCACGTTCACATGGTCGGCCACTGTGGCGTCGACGCGGTCGGTGGACGGCTCCCCACAGACAAGGCAGACCCCGCTCTCACGAAGGGCGCCGACGGGGTAGCGCTGTCGGCTCACAGACCGGTGTCCATGATGGGCTCTTCGGTCCAGATCGGAACGAACCAGGTGGCCGTGCGGGGATTGGTGCGGTGGTCGTCTTCAAGCACAATGACGAACGAGGAGGGGGCGAGCAGCTCCTCCTCGGGCGGTACCTGCCACTCTCCCTCGGTGCCATCGGACGGGAAACGCCAGCCTCGGGGACTCTCTGGCCACCAGACGCGCACCTCGTGACCCTCTTGGTCTTTGACCTCGATCTCGATCTCGAACAGCTCGCCCGGCGTGTAGTACAGAGCCGGCTGCCCCCAGGGGATACCCTGCAGCCTGCTGACCTCGACGCCGTTGACGCTCATGAGTCGGGGCGCGCTGTTCTGGAGCAGTCCGGGTCCGCAGGCCGGCAGCAGGCACACCATTAGCAGAAGTCGCTTCACTCGACCTCCAAGGTGAGGATGTCCCAGGCGAGGTTTCCACTCGTCGGGCTTCTCCATCCCCCAGAGTCGGGATCGGCGACCACGACGACGACCCGGAGCGGGCCGACGTAGCCGCTGGGAATCGCGAGTTGGTTTCGGGTGGTGTGGCGGTCGCCCTGAAGCCACGTGGTCGTCGTGCGGCCGGTGTGGTGCAGCTCCCCGGCATCGACGTACCAGCGGAAGTCGACCGGCCCGTCCCAGTCGACGCGGTAGACCAGGCCGATGTCCTCGCCTCGAGCGGGGTTGCCCTCGAAGGTCAGCTCACGGCGAGCGTCATTGAGGCTGGGCAGGGTCGCGGGCCCGTCTCGAAGCACGCGGACTTGCACCGTGCCCATGCCGCGCTCTTCGCCTGCGACGCCCGTCGCGCGAATTGGAATCTGCGAAGCGCAGTCGGTGGGGATGCCCGTGTCGACGGGCTCGGCGCTGTCGGCGATACAGTTCCGTCCAAGCTCGGGGACGGTCCACACCGCCGGGTTGCGAAGCGAGAGTGGCTCAATCAGATCGGGGTTGTTGAAGCACTCCGCCCCCCACAGCTCGGTGGGCAGGTCTGGGTTCTGCCCGCAGATGTCCAGACTTACGCTATCGACGTTCCAAGGGGAGAGGACCAGCGCCTCGATCTCGACGTCTTCACCTTCGACGGCGATGGGCGGTGTCAGGCGGATGGCGGGTACCAACACGCGGTCGATCTCGTAGTCCAGGGCGACCTGGCCGATCTCGTCCTGGAAGGCGACGCAACCGAGCGAGAAGCCGAGCCAGGTGAGCGCGGCGATGGCGAGAAGGGGACGCATCAGTACGCCACCTCGAGACCGAGGGTTGGCATGATCGGCATCCAGACTTGCGGCTCGAGCTGTTGGTACGTCGGGTCGTAGGTCGCGAGGAAGAAGTTCTGGTGGTTGAACGCGTTGAAGACGTCCAGGTACAGCGTCCAGCGGGCCTTCTCGGCGGTCCATGTGTGGTCGACGCGGAAGTCGAACTGCCGGAAGGGCGGAAAGCGCTCGGAGTTTCGCTCGCCCTCGATGGCGCTCCAGTAGTCCGTGTCCGCGGAGTACACGCCGTACAGCGGGGTGTAGGGCTGGCCAGAGGTGAACCGCATGCGGGCCGAGATGCGCCAGTCCTTAGGGAGCTCGCGGGCTCCGACCAGGGTCACGGCGATGGGCTGGTCAAAGCTGCCTGCGAAGACCCCATCCTCGTCGATGCGCTGGGCGCGCGACAGCGAGACCGCGGCCCATCCGAACCAGCCGTTGTTCGGACGAACGCGAAGCAGCGTGTCCAGGCCATACGAGCGTCCTCGCACTGGGGTGAACTCGCTGGAGATGCCGGTGTAGACCGTATCGTCCTCGCGGCGAAGCACGACGACCTGGTCCTTCACAACCAGGTTCTCCATCCACGTCGCGTAGGCGGTGACGTTGACCTCGACGCCCGACGGCCAGCGGCCCTCGACACCGACCGAGGTCTGCCAGGCTGTGATCAGCTTGAGCTCGGGATTGCCGATGCCTTCGGCGTAGCGGTCAGCGGCGGGCACCTGTGAGAAGCGGCCGGCAAAGCCGGTGAGCGTCCAGTGATCGCTGACGGGCTGACGAATGGTCAGGCGGGGTTCGCCGGAAGGGGCGAAGCGCCGATTGAACTGGTGGGCGCTCATGCGCATGCCGAGTCCGATCCAGGTAGTTCCCCACTCGCGCTGCCACTCGGCCCAGGCTCCTCCAGAGAGCACCACATCCCGGGTCGTCTCGACGTCGTCCTCGGTGAATGCCTCGTCGAAGTCCCGGACCGCGACGGGTCGTGCGATGCCCTCGGCGCCCAAGCGAAGCGCTCCGACTGACGTTCCGAGGTCCACCCGGTCATCGCGTCGAGCCATGAAGGTCCACGCCTTCAGCTCACCGACATCGGGTCCATCCGCGAGCATTCCGATACCCGCGAGCAAGTTGCCCTCGGTCTCGGGCCCCAAGGCGAACCAGGTGCTCTGGTTCCACTTGTCTTTCTGGCGGTCCCAGCGAACGTGGAGGCGGTGGAAGTTCGAGTAGAGCGGCTTGTTCGGGTCGAAGGGGAGGGTGAGCTCATCTTCTTCCTCGGGGTTCGCCAGGTCGCGCGGAGGATGCAGCACGAACGCGTCTTGTGCGCCGAAGATGGCGATGGTGACCTTGTCGTCCTCCTTGGCCCACGTGAAGCGCCCCGCGTAGTCGAAGTAGTTGGGTGCCGCCCAGCCGGGGACGTTGGTGCCGTTGCCACGCGCTGCGGCGACCGTGCGGGTTCCCAGGCCGACCAGACCGCCAATCCAGGACTCGCGAATGGCGGCTTCCCAGGTGATGTGGTCGTTCATCCGGGCCTCGGCCGATGCCGAGAAGTCGAGGAGATCAACGGAGACGGTGCCGTGCACGCCAAGGCCGATCTCGCGCTCGCCAGTGCGGGCGTTGACGATGGCTTGGGTCACGTTGCCGAAGCGGGTGGGCATGCCGCCGGGAAAGAACTCCACGTCGTCGAGCAGCGACGGGTTCACCACGCTTCGGCCTACGAAGAAGTGGAACAGGTAGGGGACGGGCACCAGATCGATGTAGGTGGCGGTGTTCGAGGCCTCTGCGCCGCGTACGACGAGGTCGCCTTCGACGGTGGTGGGACGGGCCACGCCGGGCAGCGACTGCAGGGCACGAATCGGGTCGCCGAACGAGCCGGGAACCAGGCGCAGCTCTTCTGCGGTCAGCACGGTGCGGCTCACTTCCTCGCGCACCTTGTCGCCGTACACCACGACTTCGCGTCCCCAGGCCCAGCGCTCCACGCGATAGATCACCGTGAGCTGGTCACCGGGGAAGAGTTCTTCGACCTGTGCGGCCTCGAGATGTTCTTCATCTTGGATGATGACGGCGCGTCGCCCGGGCGGAAGGGGAAGCAAGAAGGTGCCGTCGGGGCGCACCACTGCGCTGTGCTCACCCGAGACGACCCGCGCGCCCGCGACCGGCTTGCCCGAGCCGCGCTCGAGGACCTTTCCACGGAGGATGGCCATCGCGGGCGGTTCGGTGGCTGGCTTGGGCTTCAGTTCTTCCGGTGTCTTCACCGATGCGGAGTCGCCTTCAGGGGCCTTGACCGATGCGGAGTCGCCTTCCGGTGGCGAGGCGGGCCGTGGATCCTCTTCTGTGCTGGGAGGCTCATCGCTGTCTTCGGAGGGGGCAGTCGGCTCGACGGCCTGTTCCCCGTCCGCCGGTGGGTCCCTGGGTTCTTTGGTCGCCGTGTCGCCCGCAGGTTCCTCTTCGGCGGCATCGCCCTCTGTTTCGCTGGGGGTCGCCGCATCCTCGGCCGGCACCTCTCCCGGTTCGGCGAAGCCGGGGCGGGTCAGTGCTAGGAGGATCAGCCAGGGGGGCATGGGCGCAGTCTATTGAGTGGGGGAGCTCTTCGCCGCCAGCAAGGCGCATCTGTCTGACTTTGCGGCGGCGAAGGGGGGTTGTGGCGAGGCGCCTCGAGTGCGCCGGCAACGGCCGATTGGCGCGGCTGCACCGGCTTGCAGTGCCGAATCGCGCGTCTTGTCGCTATGTTGGTCGGCATGCCAGGTGAACGCACACACTTCGAACAGCTCACCGTCACGGTTCATGGTGAGCGCTCGGCCGACATCACCGTGGAGCAGGTGCGGATCGACGGGGACTCGCCGCTGATGGTGGAGCGAGTTCGTTGCGACGTGCCACGTCGCGGAACCGTGCTGCTCGTACATGGGCTTGCCCAGAACCGGTTCACGTGGCGCGTCTCGGGTCGGTCGCTCACGGCCTTTCTTGCAGAGGCGGGCTACGAAGTGCTCAATGTCGAGCTGCGTGGGCATGGCCGCTCGCGTGCTGCGGGGGCCGGAAACGCGCGGGCCTTTGGCGAGTACGTCGAGGATGTCGTCCGTGTCGTCGAGGCCCTCGACGAGCCGCCCTTCGCCATCGGTCACTCGCTGGGCGCGGGCGTTCTCGTTGCAGCGGCGACCCAAGTCGAGCTTCGGGGGCTGGTACACCTCGCGGGCGTCTTCGCATTTGCCCAGCACAACCGCACGCTCCGTGGGCTTGCACGCTTGTCGTTGGGGCTCGAAGGCTTGCTCACCCTCGCGCCTGTTCGCGCATCGACGGGCTGGGCGGGCGAGGTGATCGGCGCGGCATACAAGCTGACCGACCTCGCCGGCTACCTGCTGCCCCTCGCGGGTTGGGTGCCGGGCTCCATCGAACGCGATGTGCTCGAGGAACGCTTGGCGCGGGGGTTCGACTGGACGTCCATCGAGGTCTGGCTCCAGATGTCGCGGTGGGCCAGGGGCGAGCGGTTTGAGTACGCCGACGCGTTTGGCACCTTGGATGTGCCGTTGCTGGTCATCGCCGGAGATCACGACGCACTGCTGCCACCGGGTGACGCCCGGGTGTGCTTCGAGCAGTCTGGTTCGTCGGACAAGCAGTTCTACGAGGCCAACCTGTTCGACCATGGCGCGCACTTCGGGCACTTGGATCTGATTCTCGGCCGCGAGGCCCCGCGGGTCGTGTGGGAGCCGATTCGGGCCTGGATGCAGGCGCGCTGACCTCAGCCGAGGCGCTCGATGGCCAACTCGGCGAGATCTTTGTACTGCTCTGCACTGCGGCTGGACGGCTGGTAGGTGTAGATGTCCTGCCCCATCAGCTGCGCTTGGGATAGCGCGTCGTTCACACCGATCTGCACCGGGAGAACGAGCTCTCCCCAGCTGTCGTCCATGAGCTGGTAGACCGCGTCATTGGTGCGTGCGTTGCGGCCGTCCACTCGAGTCAAGAGCACGCCGAGGGTGTCGAGGTTTGGGTTGTAGTGCTCTCGAACCTCGCGGGTCGCTTCGATCAGACCCGAGACGCCGGCCGCTCCGAGAGCGGTGGGCGTGGTCGGGATGAGGACCTGATCGGCGGCAGCCAGCGCGTTGAGCGTGAGTGTGCCGATGTTCGGCGGGCAGTCGATGAGGATCAGGTCGTAGTGGGTACGGGTGACCTCGAGCGCCTTGCTCAGCGCCATCTCCTTGCCGATTCGGCCGGACAGACGGTCTTCGAGCGTCATCAGCTGTGGGTCTGGAGGGGTCACGAACAGGTTGTCGACGCTGGTCGATGTGGTGATTTCCTCGACCTCGAGCGCGCCCTTTTCGGCGAGTACGTCAGAGAGGGCACCGCCACCGACGTGCACCTGGTCGCGCATCGCGAGGTTGACGTGGCACTGCGGATCCAAGTCGATGATCAGCACGCGCTTTCCGAAGAAGCGAGCGGCTGCTGAGCCGAGGGACAGGCTCGTCGTCGTCTTGCCCACTCCACCCTTCTGGGCGGCGATGGCGAGCACCTTCCCGGACTTATTGCCGGGCTTGAGCGACTTGACGGGTGCCTCGGGCTTGACCAGCCGGAGGCTTGCTCCGAGAGACATACGCATGGGATCTCCTCGATCTTCGCGCAGTGTCTGACGAGAGGTGTTGCTCTGTCAAGAGAGAAGCTAAGGTGATTTCTCGGGATCGACGACGCTGCTCGACGAGTCGTCGTCTTCGGTGGCGTAGCCAAGCGCCTTGAGAGCGGCCTTCAGGTCTCCGTCGACGGCGCCGCGCTCGGTCCGAGATGCCGCGATGTGGGCTTCTTGTTGCCGGAACCACTCGTCTAGAAGTCCCTGGAGCTCCGGCTGCGGTGGGGCAGGGGACGAGAAGCCCGCGTCGGCACGGTCGAAGCACGCGGAGGGGAAGTGCGGCTTCTCTTGCTTGGGATGGGCGGGTAGATCCGGCGTGTAGTCGCGCTGGCAGGCAGTCTCGCGGGTGTAGATCGATGCGCGGTGGGCCGAGCGGAACCAGGTGGCTGTGTAGGCCTGCTCTCTTGGGGTTGCGCCGCGCAACACGGGAACCAGGCTCTTGCCGACGGTCTTCGCATCGGCCTCGGCAGCTTGAGGAAAGGACACGCCGACGAGCTCGGCGAGGGTGGGCGCGACATCGGTGCCCGACGCGATGCCATTGACGACGGTGGCCTCGGGGACGCCGGGTCCCTTCACGACAAAGGGCACGTGAACAGTGCTCGGGTACAGGTACAGCCCGTGGCCCATTCCGTGGTGATCGGGCGTGCGCAAGCCCTCTCCGTGATCTGCGACCACGGCGAACACGGTGTTTTGCGTGGTGAACCCTCGCGTCTTCAACTCTTCTTCGAGGCTTGCGAGCTGGCCGTCGAGCCTGTGAAGCTGCGCTCGGTAGGCGGCGACGTGGTCGGGCAGACCGTCTTCCGCGAAAGCCGCCGTCTCGCGCTTGCTGGCGTCGTTTGGGGCGTGGGCGTCGACAAACACGAGCTGCAGGAAGGTGGGTTTGCTGGATGGGGCGGCATCGACCAACTGCAGCGCCGTTCGCACGACCTCGGTGCCGGGGACCTTGGCGAGTCCGCTCCGCCACAAGCCAGAGAGCCCCTCGTAGCGGTCAAAGCCCTGATCGAACTGAAAGGACGCGTTGAGGTTCGGGTTGGCGGTGGCACCCAGCGTGGTCCAGCCTGCTTCGCTCAGTGCCTCGGCGAGCGTGGTCGCCGCGAGTGGCAGGGCTCGGTCGTTCATCCCCGGCGCCGGCTCGGCAATCGCGAGATCGGATGCCGTGCGGCCCGTGAGCAGAGCCGTCGACGCTGCGCGTGTCCAGGGCGCTGTGGCGATGAGCTCCGAGAAGTGCGTGCCCTCGCTCGCCCAGCGGGCCAGGGTCGGCGTCGTTTTTAGACCGGTTCCGAGCGACGTCTGGTCGGCGCGAACGGTGCAGGTGATGATCAACACGAGGTTCGTGTCCGCTCGCTGGGTGAGGTCACGCTTGGGAAGCGCGAGCCAGAGGGCGGCGAAAGCGGTGAGGACCACAGCGAATGGCAGGATGCGACGCACGCGCTGGCCTAACGCGCCACATTCGTATCCGGGATGGCACCTTTGAAGCGGCCGGTCGTGCTATGCCGGCGGCACCAGGAGACGCCATGACCGCGCCACAGTTCGAGGAGGGCACGACCCTCGACCGATTCCTGATGGAGACCCACCGCGCCACGCCCGGTGCGACGGGTCAGTTCGTGAACCTGATGCAGAGCATCGCCCTGTCCGGGAAGATGATCTCGGCGCGCGTGAACCGCGCGGGCCTTGCCGGAATGCTCGGCGGGACGGGTGACGTGAACATCCAGGGCGAGTTCGTTCAGAAGCTCGACCGCTACGCGAACGAGACCTTCATTCGAGCCCTCGAGCATCGCGGCCACACCTGCATGGTGGTCAGCGAAGAAGAGGGTGGCGTGGTTCGCGTTCCCTCGCAGTGGCACAGCGGCCGCTACGTGGTCACCGTCGACCCCCTCGACGGCTCCTCGAACATCGACGTCAACGCCACCATCGGCACGATCTTCGGCGTGTTCCGCCGCGTCACTCCCGAGGGCGAGCCTGCAACCGACGCCGATGGACTCCGTCCCGGCAAGGAGCTGATCGCCGCCGGCTACATCGTGTACGGCTCTGGAACGGTCATGGTGCTCGCCACCGAGTACGGCGTGAATGGCTTCACCCTTGATCCCAGCGTCGGGGAGTTCTTCCTCTCGCATCGCGACATCCGCACGCCGGAGCGCGCGAAGATCTACTCGTGCAACGAGGCCTACTCCGAGGCCTGGCAGCCTGGGGCACGCGAGTTCGTTCGGCAGTGCAAGCAACCGGAACGCAAGCTGACGGCCCGCTACATCGGCTCGCTCGTCGCGGACTTCCACCGCAACCTGCTCAAGGGCGGCGTGTTCCTGTACCCGGCCACTGCCGACAACCCCGAGGGCAAGCTCCGCCTGCTCTACGAGGGCTTCCCTCTGGCCTTCATCGCGGAGATGGCGGGTGGAGCAGCGACAAACGGACGTGAGCGCATCCTCGACGTCGTGCCGTCCGAGCTGCATGGCCGCACGCCGCTGGTGATTGGTTCCAAGCTGGACGTGGCCGAGGCGACGGCGATGATGGCGGAAGACCCTCAGCTATGAGCTACCGGCTCTACGTCTTCGACATCTCCTACTTCTCGGGGAAGATGGAGGCCTACCTGCGCTACAAGGGCGTGGACTACGAGCGCGTCGAGCCGTCGTGGGGCGAGATCAGCACCACCATCCAGGCGAAGACTGGGTGGATGAAGATGCCGGTAGTCGAGACCCCGGATGGCCGCTGGCTCCAGGACTCCACGCCAATGATCGACTGGTTCGAGGAGCGGTTTCCGGAGCGGCCTGTCGTACCGTCGGACCCGGTCCAAGAGGCCGTGGTTCGGCTGCTCGAGGACTACGCCGACGAATGGATGTGGCGACCTGCGCTGCACTATCGCTGGTCCTACGACAAAGATGCGCTGCTCTACGCCCGCCGCTTCCGCGAGGACTTCCTCCACGACGTACCCTTTCCCGATTGGGTGGTGAAGAAGCTGGTGTTGTTCCGCCAGCGTCGTACCTACGTGACCCATGACGGGGTTCAGCCCGACACCGTCGCGCACGTCGAGGGCATCTACACGCGTACCCTCGATACGCTCGAGACCATCCTCTCCGACCGACCCTTCCTGCTCGGGGACTCGCCGTCGCTGCTCGACTTCGGCTTCTTCGCCTCGATGTTCCGGCACTTCAGTCTCGACCCAACGCCGTCGCGCATCATGCGCGAGCGAGCCCCGGCCGTGTACCTGTGGGTCGCCCGGCTGTGGTCGGCTTCGGCCAGCGAGACGCCGCAGTGGGAGGAGGGGATTCCCGAAGCTTGGGCGCCCTTGCTTCAAGACTGTGGTGAGGCCTATCTCGAGTACCAGCACGCCAATGCGGTGGCGGTTCGCGATGGAGAGCCCCACTTCGATTTCAGCGTGCAGGGCACGACCTACCGCAACCTTCCGGCGGTTCCGTACCGGGCCTGGTGCCGACAGCGTGTGCAGGGCCAGATCACGGCGCTCGCGGCGCAAGACGACCGAGTCCAGCCGTTCCTAGAGGCCCATGGTTGCTGGGAGCCGCTGTTTCGCGATGGCGCCATCGACAGCGGCGTGGACGAGGCCCTCGACATTCCGGAGCGCCAGCCACGGAGCGTCGGATGGGGGGCCTGGGTCAAGGGCTACCTCTGGGGCACGCACTGGCGTCCGAGGGTGTGAGGCCTAGCGGTGCTCCATCTGGGCCGCGCGGCTCATCAGCTCACCGACGGCGGTGAGTGGGTCGGTTCCGTCCCAGATGGCCACCAAGCCCTCGGTGATCGGAAGCTCCACGCCTCGCGCTTTCGCACGCTCGACCAGTGCCTTGGCGATGTGCGAGGGGCCGGCCTCACGGCGCCCCTGAGCAAGCTGTACGCCGGCATCGAAGTAGGGTGACCCGGCGGCGCCATGCACAGCGACCAGGTCGCCGACGCCAGCGAGTCCGGCGAGGGTGCTGGAGTCGCCGCCCAGGGCGCGGGACAGTCGTCCGGCCTCTTCGAGTCCACGAGCGAGGACCATGGCCTTCATGCCGACCCCGGACCCGCGAAGGCCTGCGGAGAGGCCCAGGCCCGTCGCGAGGACGGGGACAAAGGCGCCCGCGAGCTGCACGCCAGTCAGGTCTTGGCTCTCGTATACGCGGTAGCGGGAGCTGTGCAGGGCCTTGATCACAAGCTCGCGCACCTCTTGGAAAGGGCTCGCGACCACGCCGGCGCAGAGTCCACCGTTGAGGATTTCCTCGACCGGGGCAGGGCCTGCGAGGGCGCCGATCCGCACAGCATCGCACTCCTCTTCGACGACTTGGCCGAGCCACTTTCCGCTCGACGGCTCCAGGCCACGACCGGCCACCACGATGCGGTTGCTTGGGCCGGGCTGTGCGAGCTGGATCGCGCGTCGCGTCTCGGAAGCCGAAGTGGCCACCAGCAGCAGATCGCAGCTCTCGGCGACCTCAGGGGGGTTCTTCGTCGACTTCAGCATCTGAGGCGGCTTGACGTCGCGGTAGGCGATGAACGGCTCATTGCCGGCGGCCTTCGCGAGTCGAGCCAGTGCCTGTCCCCAGCGTCCGCCACCGAGGATGCCGACGCGAATGCCGTCGTTCTTCTTTCGCTTGGCCATCAGGCCTCCAGGCTGGCCCATGCCAGGCGGTTTCGGTAGTACAGCGCGAGCTTGGGGTCTTCGACGATCAGGTCACGACCTTCGCGTGCCACGGCACGGGTACGGTGGTAGCGGCCGAACCGGTCCAGCGCAGTCGCGAGGACGCGGTCGGGGTCGTTGGGGATGGCGAGCTGGCAGGATCCCTTCTCGGCAAGGGCCGCCAGCTCGTCCATGGCTGCACGCAGGGTGCTGTGGAAGTCGTTGTCGCGGACAATTCGACCCAAGCGAGGCACGCGGATGACGCGGAAGGGGTCGTCGCTGCCGATCTGGCGAGTCAGGCAGCGCCATGCCACCCAGGCCACCAGATGGGTCTCCATCACGTAGCTGCCGCGGGGGTAGGCCTGGGCGAGGGCGGTGGCGAGTCGGTCTGTGTACACCCTGTCGCGCTGCGCATCGACGATGACGTTGCCATCACGGTCGCAGACGTAGTTGCGGCGGTGCTCGGCTTGGTCCCTGCGCACTGCAGAGTCCTTCGAGACGGGGTTGCCGAGGCAGTCGAGTGGCTCGCCGAAGTGGGCGATGCAGCTCGCCTCGAGATCGAGGACACGCCGCCCAAAGGCGAGCACCTCCTTTGGCTTCGCGAACTCGTCGTCGGTGATGATAAAGCGCTGCTTTCCGGCCTCCGCGAGGTGGTCGGTGGCGAGCGTGTCCGCCTCGAGGGTGAGCTGAAACGACAGCGTCAGAGGGACGACGTAGACCTCGCTGTCCTTGCGCTTGGCAGCGAGCATCTCTTGCCAGGCGGTGATGCCGGTGCCGAGGAGGCCCTTCTTGAGGTTGGACTCGATCTCGCCGCTTCGGGAGCGAGTGCCGCCGGGGAAGAACAGCGAGTGGTGCCGCGTCGTCAGGCTGCGGACGGAGTAGTCCTTGAGCACCTCCTTGTAGAGGCTGGCTCGCTTGGTCCGGTCGACGGTGTAGGCGCCGAGCCGGCTCATGAAGAAGCCCATGACCGGATTCTTGAACAGGTTCAGGCCGGCCCCGTAGACGAAGGGCGGCAGGCCCGCCTGGTAGAGGGCCAAGCCGATGAGCGGGCTGTCCAGGTTCGACACGTGGGTGGGGGCGAGAATGAGGGTCGCCTCGCGGCTCAGCTGCTGAAGCAGGCTCGTGTCGCCCTCGACGCGCAGTCGCCGGTCCCAGCCTCCGCGGATGTCGCGCATGCGCTTTGGACGTCCGGCAAGCAATCCATTCACGGCGCGGGGGAGCAGGTGCGTTGAGAAGCGGTACATGCGGTTGTCGAAGTGACCGTGTACTTCGTCTGCCCAGTGCGCGACGAGGCGCAGGGCCGCCTCGATGCGCAGATATCGGTCTCCGCGGACGAGGGTGCGCGCGAGGTCGTCGAGAAGGATGTGCTCCTCGTGGCTTCCGCCGTGGTCCGCGAGGCGCTTTCGCTCCTGGTAGAGCGCGTCTTCCAGCACGGGCGTCAGCGCGCCGTCGGGCATGCCGTCGAGCCGCCTGCGGCTGCGGTCGACGAGATCGTGGATGACGACCGCGCGGGGAGCGGGGTCGTAGAGGCCAGTGTCATTCATGGGGGGCTCGTCATTCTAAGAATGGCCCCATCCTCGGCGGACTCGATGCGCCCCTCTGCGAAGAGCACCTCGCAGTGGTCGAGGAGGGTGTGTTCGCCGACGCGGAGGCTTCGGGCGATGTCGGGAAGGCTGCTCGGCCCCTGCTCGGACAGGATAGCGAGGATTTGCTTGGGCACCGCGTCGAGCTGGGCGTCATCGATGTGCCGGCCTTGGGTGCGGAGCCAGGCACGGATGTGTCCGTGAATCGAGGCGGGGTGGCCAAAGCTGTCGCGCCACCATCGCTCTGCCCGCTCGGCCGGGGCTCCCCAAGCGACGGCTAGACGCACGGTGTCACCTCGCCCAAGCGGGGGCGGCGTGAACTCGCTGGCGCCCATCTCACGCAGGGCGGGCACGGGGCGTTCCGTCTGTACGATGAGAAGTGTGGGGCGCGCCGATGCCACCGCTGCTCGGGCCATCTCGGCGGCGAACTCGGGGCTTGCTTCGCCGGTGTGGGCGGCCGGGGTCTTGCCTTTGGCCGCTTCAAGCTTGTCAGCCTCGACGTACTCGGCCCCCTCCCGCAACGCGACGCGCAGTGCCTCTTCTGCGAGCGTGCGGCGACCCGAACCGGGCGGGCCGTAGAGCACGACTACCCGAGTCTCGCCGCTCAGCACTTCCACCGCTAGTCTCCGCAAGGTGTCTCGAAGCTCGCTCATGCCCAATACGGGTCGGGCCGAGTCCGTGCCGGAGCCTTCCCACAGCCGGGCGGCGATCACCCGGAGATCGTCGGGCCGATGGATGGGCGAGCGAGCGAGCAGCTCAAGCAGGACCTCGTCGATCGGGCCGGCGAGTGCGGGGCGATGGCTCGACGGCGGTGGCGGAACCGTCGCGAGCGGCAGGTAGGCGAGTGCTGCCGGGTCTGGGGGGTTGAAGGGCGGCTCGCCGGCGAGGCTCGCGTAGGCCACCGCGCCAAAGGCGTACAGGTCTGAAGACGGTGTGGGTACGCCACCCTTGAGCAGTTCTGGCGCAGCGTAGCCAAGGGTGCCGCGGAAGCCGAAGGGCACGGTCTCGTCGAGCTCAGCGGCGAGGCCTAGATCGAGGAGAATCGGCTCTCCGTCTTTGCGGACCATCACGTTGCTGGGGGTCAGGTCACCATGCACGATCTCCTGACTGTGCAGGTAGTTCAGGGCAGTGAGCACGCGCAGGAGCACCTGCACGACTTCTTCGAGGGGACGCTCTGCCGCCCACTCGACGAGGGGTAGCCCGTGGATCAGCTCCAGCGCGAGCCAGTCCCCACGCGGGTCGCACGCGACCAGCGTCGAGAGGCCGGCGTGCTCGAGCTTCTCAAGAAGCTTCGCCTCGTGCAGCAATGCATCCCGTCCGCGAGGGGTCCGTGGGAGCTTGAGGGCGACAATGCCGTTCTCACCCTGGGCTCGGTAGACTTCCGAGGTGCCGCCGACCGCGATTCGCTCCAGGAGCGTCCAGGGTCCAAGCTTGGTGGCGGTGGTGCGCATGACGGGCATGTTATGCAATCTGCCTCGAGAGGTGTTCATGGAAGCGTCTGCGGCGAGTGAAGGCCCGCGAATGGCGCCGGCTGGAGCGGCAGAGCTCGTGGCGCTCTTCGATGGCGATTGTGGCCTGTGTACCGCCACGCTGCGCTTCATCGAGGCGCGCGACGACAGCGGTCGCATCGAGTGCGGTGACCTGCGGAATCCGTCGACGGCGGAACGCTTTCCGAGCTTCACCGCGGAGGCCGTGCGCGCGCAGCTGCATGCGGTGGACTCGGGAGGGACGCTGTACGTGGGTATTGATGCGGTCCGCGAGTGTGGCCGACGGCTGCCTCGTTACCGGCTGGTGGCCTGGGTGCTCGGGGTTCCCGGCATTCGCTTCGTCGCCCAGAGGGTCTACATGCTGATCGCGAAGAACCGGCTCCTGCTCAACCCGTTCCTGCCTGCGACCACGCCCGCTTGCGAAGGGGACAACTGTGCGGTGGACTGGGATGCTCTCGAGAAGGGACAGCTGTGACTGCTGACCTTCATGTTGTGCTGATGAACCCCGAGATTCCGCCCAACACGGGCAACGTGGGCCGGTTGGTTGTCGGAGTGGAGGTCCCGCTCCACATCGTCCATCCGATTGGCTTTTCGATGGATGAGAAGGCCGTGCGTCGCGCCGGGCTCGACTACTGGAACCACGTGGACCTACGCGAACACGAAAGCCCTGAGGCGTTCTGGAAATGGGCTGAAGGACGCCGCGTGCACCTGTTCTCGACCCAGGGTGATGCGAGCTATGCCGCTTGCGAGTATGAGCCCGGGGACGTGCTTGTGTTCGGGCGCGAGACCAAGGGCCTGCCGAAAGAGTGGATCGCCGAGCACGGTGCCTGGAAGATCCCGATGACCGGTCCGGTGCGGAGCCTGAACCTCTCGAACGCGGTCGCCGTCGTGACCTACCAGGCACTCCAACGCATTCGGCCCCAGCTGTTTCGCTGAGGCCGAAGGGGGGCCTGGCATTGCCAGACCCGAAGAGGGGCGCGGATCAGGTGCCGGGCTTCTTCTTGGTGTACATCGCCTCGATCTCGTCGGCGTAGCGGTCGTAGACGACCTTGCGCTTCACCTTGAAGCTCGCGGTGAGCAGGCCGTTGTCGGTGGTCATCGGCTCGACAATCGTGAAGTACTTGATGGTCTCGTACTTCGCGAGGGTCTCGTTGACGGCATCGATGTGCGCCTGCACGGCGTTGGCCACGGCCTCGCCGTTCGGGTCGGCAGGCACGCCCTTCTGCTCGGCCCAGGTCTCGAGCTCTTCGGTGTCGATCGCGATGATGACGGTCACGAAGTTGCGCAGGTCGGCGACGGTGACGGCTTCCTGGACGATGGTCAGGTTCTTCAGGCGGCCTTCGAGCTTGGCGGGCGCAATGTACTTGCCACCCGAGGTCTTCATCAGCTCCTTCTTGCGGCCGGTGATCTTGACGAAGCCGTCCTGATCGACGGAGCCGAGGTCACCGGTGAGGAACCAACCCTCGTCGTTGAAGGCGGCCGCGGTCGCCTCGTCGCGGTTGAGGTAGCCGGGGGTGATGTTCGGGCCCTTGGCCTCGATCTCGCCGTCGGCGGCAATGCGGATGGTGACGCCGGGCAGTGCGGGGCCCACCGTTCCGACGCGGATGCGGCCGGGCAGGTTGGCGGTCAAGCCGGGGCAGGTCTCGGTCAGGCCGTAGGCTTCGAGCAGGTCGAGCCCCATGGCCATGAAGAACTCTTGCACTTCGACGTTGAGCGGCGCGGAGCCGGAGAGAAGCACCTTGGCGCGCTCGAAGCCGAGGGCGCCGCGAAGCTTGGAGAGCACGATGCGATCGGCAATCCGGAACTTGAGGTTCGTCAGGAAGGGCACCGGGCGTCCGGTGCTGCGGTAGGGGATCGTGGCCTTGCCGGCAGCGACGGCAGCGTGGAACAGGCGCTGGCGGATCGGCGGTGCGCCGGCGACCTTGCCCTCGATGCGTGCCTTCATCTTCTCAAAGACGCGAGGTGCCGCGGGGAAGAATCCGGGGTTCGTTGCGTTGAGGTCATCGACAAGCGTCGGCACGGCCGAGATGACAATCGGTGCGTCGAAGAACGGTCCGCCGAGCTCGATGAGCCGGCCGAAGCTGTGCGCGAGCGGCAAGAACAGGAACAGGCCGCTGTCGTGCAGGTCATCGGTGAAGATGGCCGTGGTGCCGATGTTCTCCAGGAACGAGAGCATGTTCTCGTTGGTCTGGATGACGGCCTTCGGCGGTCCGGTCGTACCGGAGGTGTAGGTGTAGGTGCAGGTGTCCTCGCGGGTGAGGCCCTCGCCACGCTTGGTCCGCTCATCGGCGGTTTCGGCGAGCTTCTCGGTCCCGCGCTTCTCGACGTCTGCCAGGGACTCCCAGTCATCGGCTGGCGCGATGCCTTCAGGGTTCATGACGATGATGTGCTGCAGCTTCACTTCAGAGGCGTCGTACTTCTTGTCGAAGAAGGTGAAGCCGTTGCGCAGCTCGCGAACCTTGGCGAGTTGGGCAGCGTCTTCGACGATGCTGATGATGCAGCCGGTGTCGACGTGCATGTAGCCGGCTTCTTCCGGTAGCAGGGTGGCGTAGACCGGTACGGTGCGCAGGCCGACGGAGAGGGCCGCAAAGTCGCAGGCGATCCAGTCTTCGGAGGTGTTGCCGAGAACGGCGACGGCGGCGTGGTGAGGCACATCGTCGAGCGCAGTCAGCAGGCCGGAGGCGATGGCCTCCATGCGCTTGCCGAGGGTCGCGTAGGTGGTGTCGGCGTAGGTCCCATTGACCTTGGCGCGCACGGCCACGGTCTTCGGGCTCTCCGAAATACGGCGCAGAATCATCTGGCCAATCGTCTTGTCAGACATGCAAAATCCTCCCAGATCCGACCGGGAGGGTAACGCATCGCCGGGGGTGTGCCCGGTCAGTGCAACGTAAGGTTCGAGGCGAGCTGCCTAGTCGTCGCGCTCGTCCATCTTGCCGTCGCCATCCGTGTCGAGTCCGGTGCGAACGACCTGGCCGTCCTTGTCGAACTTCTCCCACATGTCGATCATGCCGTCGCCGTTCGTGTCGCGCTCTTTGCGGCTGACCCGACCGTCCTCGTAGTACGAGAAGACGTTCATCTTGCCGTCGAAGTCGGTGTCGACTTCGGTCATGACGCGGGAACCTTCGCGGTAGTGGTCCACCCAGTCGAAGGTGCCGTCGAAGTCGCTGTCCATCTCCTCGCGCTCGATGGCGCCGGTGTCGGAGAACAGCGTGACGACGTCGATGCGTCCGTCGTAGTTGAGGTCGACTTCCTTGCGAACCAAGAGCCGGCTCGCAGCACTGCGCTCGCGCAGGAAGTTCACGATCTCGGCCTTTCCGTCGCGATCGAGGTCGATCTCTTGGCGGATGAGTCCATCGCCCGTGGGGCGCTCGGTGTATTGGTGCGCCGTGATGCGATCGACCTTTGCGGCGGCGGACTGCACGGGCTCGTCGGTGTTCTTTGGGCCACAGGCCACAAGAAGGGGGACGAGGATGAGAGCGGCGTAGTTCACGTGGGGCCTCCGAAAGGGCGAGCCTGGACCCACGCATCTTACCGGGCACGGTCCCGTCTGCAACCCGGTGACGTGCTAGTCTTGTCGAAGACGGAGGAGACGTGGAGACGCCGCATCCGGGAGGACGGCTCGTCGTAGTCGACGATGAGCCTGTCATTCTGACCGTCCTACAGTCTGTACTCGACGGTGAACCATGGGACATCGTCTACGCCCAAGATGGTGCATCTGCGGTTGCAGCGATGGCCGAGGGCGTCGACGTACTGCTGACCGACAAGAACTTGCCGGACATCAACGGGCTCGATCTCGTGCGCCATGCACGCGAAAAGACCCCCGACGCCGAGGCGATTCTCCTCACAGGCTACGCAAGTCTGGAGACGGCGATCGAGGCCGTGAAACTCGACCTGTTCGACTACATCGTCAAGCCGCCACGCGACATCTTCGAAGTCGCGAAGAAGGTGCGCGCAGCCTTCGAACGTCAGCGCATGCGTCGCGAGAATCGGAGACTGCTCGCCGATCTCTCCGAAAAGAATGCGGAGCTGACGACGGCCCTCGACGAGGTGCGCCGTGCCCAGGGGGAGCTGGTCCAGTCCGAGAAGCTTGCGGGAATCGGCACGCTCGCCGCGGGGGTGGCCCACGAGATCAGCTCGCCCTTGTTTGGGGTCATGGGCCTGGCAGAGGCGATCGTCGACGAGTCCGACCTGGACGAGATTCACGAGCACGCGCGAGAGATCGTCAGCTATTCGCGGTCGATCCGCGAGATCGTGGTCGGGCTGACCGGGTATGCGCGCGACGCTCAGACCGTGCACGACGTGGCCTGTGACATGGCAGCTGCTGCGCGAGATGCCTGCCGACTGGTTGCCCATTCGGCGGCGGCGAGAGAGTCGCAGCTCGAGGTGCGCGCCGAAGGCAGCTTCTGGGTTCTGGCTCGTGCGCCGGAGCTTCAGCAGGTCTTTGTGAACCTGGTCCGAAATGCTGCCGAGGCGAGTGGGGCGGAGGGCCAGGTCTTGGTCACTCTGTCGAGGCTGGGCGAGTCGGTGGTCGCCTCCGTCGAGGACACAGGACCGGGACTGCCCGCAGGCGCCGAGCACCAGGTCTTCGATCCGTTCTTTACGACCAAGGCGCCCGGAGAGGGCACCGGCCTGGGCCTGAACATCGTCTACCGCATCGTCACCCGCTACCAAGGCACGATCGTCGCCGAGAACCGAGAAGACGGCGGGGCTCGCTTTGTGTTGCGACTGCCAGCGACCGAGGCGCCATGAGGCTCTGGCTGCGTCTGGCGATCGCGATGGCCGTAGTGTCCATCGTGCCACTGCTGTTCTCCTCGGTTGTGGCGACCCGCGAGGCAGCGACCAAGGCAGAGCGCTCGTCCGCGGAGATCCTCGCGCGCGATGCGGGGGCGATTGCCACCTACACGGCCACCTGGATCGGCGATCAGGGCCAGGCGGTCGCCGGTTGGATGCAGCTGTTTCCACTGGAAGCCCAGTCCGAGGCCCAGCGGGAGGGGCTGCTGCGCGCGGTCTATCGAGCGGTCCCGGCCATTGTGACGGTGGTGCTCGTCGACGGGTATGGACAGCAGGTCCAGCCCGCCGTCTACCTCGAAGAGGATGCCCCCGCGGGAGACCCCCTCGCCGGGCGCACACAGGGGTCTGACGCCAGGACCGGCGAACTCGTGGCGCGACTCCCGATTAGCGAAGCCCTGGCACGCCCTGGTGCTGCAGCGGTGGGGACGCCCTACGTTCCAGAGGGCATGCACCGCCCCGTCGTACCCATCGCCGCGGCGGGTCTGTATGGGGAACGCATGGTGCTCGGCGCCGAGGTGGACCTAAGCGTGCTCATCGCGGTGGTGAACGAACGGTCGAGTGGCGCGCGCGGCATCGCACTGCTCGACGAGGGCGGGCGCGCCTTTGTGGGGGCGGCTCACCCATTGGTGCAGACCGACGCCGTGACGGCGCTGCTTGGGAACGATGCGAGCGTCAGCTACTTGGCTTCGGGCGTCTCTGTCCGGGGCGCTCTCTCGTCGATCGAGTCGCTCGGGTGGGCGGCCGTCGTTGCCGAGCCCGCAGTGATTGCTGAGCGTGGCGCCAACGAGATCCGCCAGCGAGGACTCGAGGTGGTCATCGCGGCGATGGCCCTCGCCCTGGCGGGCGGATTTCTGATCGCCCGCACGATGTCGGAGCCGATCGACCGGTTGACACACACCGCCCTGGCGGTCGCGGACGGCGATCTCGGCCAGACCGTCGTGGTGGAGGGTGAAGACGAGATTGCGCAGCTGGCGCAGGCCTTCAATCACATGAGTCGCCGGCTGGCTGAGGGGCAGCTGCAGATCACCACTCAGCGCGAGGAAATCGAGGCCTTCAACGCGGACCTACAGCAGCGTGTCGAAGAGCGGACGGCCGAGCTTGAGCGGGCGCACGAGGCTCTGGTGCGGTCCGGTCAGCTGGCCGCGGTCGCAGAGATGGGTGCGGGCCTCGCGCATGAGCTCAACAATCCTCTCGCGAGCGTGCTCGGGGTCGCCCAGGTGTTGAACGCGCGCAGCGATGACCCGCTGGTAGACCACCTGGTGGCCGAAGCGGAGCGCTGTCGCCGTGTGGTGGAGGTGATGACGCGGCTGTCGGCTGCGGATCCCGGGGCGGGTCGGGCTGACGTGCTAGATTTCGCTGAGGTATTGCGCGAAATCCTACCGCCCGTGCGAGCTACGGCTCGCCAACGAGGGGTCGTCGTTACGCTGGAAGAACTGCCGGATCCGCTCCGTGTGTGCGTGGATCGCTCCCTCGCGGGGCGGGCAGTCGTGCAGCTTGCACATGCTCTGACTGCGGGTCTGGGCTCCGGTAGGACCCTCTCGATTGGGGCAGAGCCTTCCGGGGACACGATCCGCGTGCACTTCAGCCCGGATGTACCGGTGGACGAGGGCGCACGCCGAGATGACTTTCTCGCGGCAGGCGTATCGCTCTGGGTCGCGCGTAAACTGGTCGATCGCCTTCAGGGAACACTCCAAGGTCCGACCGAGAGCTCTGTCTCCTGGGTGCTCTCTTTGCCGGTGGCACCATGAGGCGGAGCGTACTGGCCTTGCTCGGGGTGCTCGTCGTCATCGCGACAATGGCCGTCGTGGGCTCGGGGCTTCCGAGTCGCGGGGGCGATGAGCTGGTGCTCGCCGAGGTCTTCGGCGCGGTCGAACTCGACCGTGATGGCAGCACGCATGATGCAGAGATCGGACGGGTGCTCACCGGCCACGAACGTGTCCGCACCGGTGCGGGTGGGCGAGCCGTCCTCTCGCTGGGAGCCGATACTCGCATCCGCGTCGGCGCCTCCACGGAGCTCGAGATTGTGGCGGTGGGTGCTGACGGCGTAGACTTGGAGCTCGAAGGCGGCGCAGTCCAGGCCACCGTGCGTCCGACGTCGCGTGCGGTGCGCGTCGGGGCGTTGGGCCGGCAGGTGCAAGCGACCGATGCCGACTTCGCGGTCGCGGTGGAAGACGATGTTCTGTGGATTGAGAGTCGGCGTGGCGCTTTGATGGCTCAGGGGGTTCCGGGCGTGAACACACTGAGCGAGGGTGCCCGCGTTGTCGTCGAGGGCGACGCGACGCCAGAGGTTCTACCCATTCCCGAGGACCTCCTTTTGGCGGTCGACTGGCCAGAGGAGCGAAGAACCCGTGCAGAGGTGGCCGAGGTTCGGGGGATGACCTCTCCGCGTGCTCGGGTGCGGGTACTCGGGGCAGGGGATGCCGTCGAGACTCAGGCCGACGCCGACGGCGCCTTCTTGGCGCGCCTGCCCCTCGATGAGGGCGAGAACGCGGTTCAGGTGCAGGCCGTCGACCTGTTCGGCGACGAGGTCGAGGTCGAGGTTGTGCTGGTCAGAGATACGCGCGGGCCGGTCTTTCGGGGCGGTGTGCAGTGATGTGGCTGTGGGCCGCTGTGGCCTTCGGAGCCGACGTGCTCGTCGTTCCCATGGACGTCGACATTCGTCCTGGAGTGCAGACGACCTTGTTGGTCTCGGCCTGGGACGAGAACGGAGCGGTCGAGCCGCCGAGAATGACTGTCGCCGGAGGCGTGCTGGCTCCCGCGGACGTCGCGGTGCCCGACGGGGTGACCGCCTGGAGCTGGCTTCCGCCCAAGCGTCCGGGACCTGTCGAGCTACGTGTGGGCACCGACCTGACCACTCTGAACGTACGGCTTCCGCAGGCGGTGCCGTGGACCCTGCCGGTGCAGGTCGACGGTGTGGTCGGGCGCAGCACAACCCTGCGTATCGAGGGAGACGACCTTCCCCAGCCCGACGAACTCGGCATTGAGCTGGCAGAAGGGCGAGTCATTGGGGTCGAGGCGAAGAAGGGTGGCCTAGAGGTCGTCTTGGAGCCCGGGCCGGCCGAGTACGCTCGGTTTGTCCCCATCGGGGTCAGGGACCTGCGTACCGACGAGGCGCCAGCATTCACACGCGTTCGGCTCAGGGCGCGAGCCGCGGTTGCACTCGACACCGAGCCGGGAACGCGGGCGACCTTCGATGTCGGAGGACGGATCTACGGTCCGGTCGTCGCAGGTGACGATGGCGTGGTGCGTGCGACCGTCGACCAGTACCCCGGCGAGACCACGGTCAAGGCACTTCTCGAAGATGATCTCGGCAATGAGACGGTCGGTTCCTTGCCCCTGCGCACTCGTGCGGAGTCGCGGCTACTCGCGGTGGTGGCCGGGAGTCTGGCCCCCGGAGTGCCAGCACCGCTGTTCTACCTGCACGGCATTCGCTCGGATGGACGCGCTTGGGACGGCGGGGCCCCATTCTGCCGGACGCCGGGAGCCAAAGAGATCTCCCTGGCGACGGTGTCACCCGGTGTGTGGGCGACAACGGTTCCCGTCGAGAATCAGCGGGAGAGCTTGGAGAGTCGGTTCGTTTGCTCTCTTCCGGACGGCGTCGAAGCGTCGGTTCGCGTCCCGGCCAACATCGACGTGCCATCGCGCCTGCGGCTGAACGTCTGGCCTGCCGATATGTCGAGCGACCGCCCGGTAGCCGAGATTGCCGCAGCACTAGAGAATGCGCGCGGTGAGCGGCTTCCCGGAAGCCACATCGACTTGTCCGCCGACCTTGGGCAGATCCGGACCCAGCCTGCTGGTGGCTTTGTGGTCGAGGGCGAGTACAACGGCGAGGCTGCGGTCGAGAAGGGCTCTGACGTGGTGCTGGCCCGCTGGGACCCACCTGGCGGACTCGGGCGGGTCCGGGACCTGCAGATCGGTTGGGGAACGATCGAGAGCGGCGCGCTCGAAGTCTTTGTGCGCGCCATCGACGACGCTGGGCTGCCGCGCGTGGGTGCAGACGTCGAGATTGCGCAGGGCGATGAGACACTCAAGCTGCGCACCAATGGCGAGGGTTGGGCGAGTACCTTTGTCCCGTGGACTGCGGACGAGGGGCCGCGGGTCCTGTCGGCGCGCTCCGGCGGGGTTCAGCGCAACGTCATTCGCGTGCCCGATGCAGCGGCGTGGCGAGGGCCGGGGACTGCTCTCCTCGCCGCCGAGATGAAGGTTCACATCTCGCCTGGCCGCATTGCGACGATCCGAACGTCGGTGGAGCCACCTGTGCTCTACACGGGGCCCCGCTCGGTTGCGACGGTCTTCTTTGAGGTGCTCGATCGGTCCGGGCAGCCGGTGTCTGATGTGGAGCTGCAGGTCGAGGCTTCCGAGGGCGCGCTTGGCGAGGTGGTTCGCGGGCAGGACGGGCGGTACCGGGTGGAATTCCGCCCAGACGGAGGCGAGAGGAGTCGCGAAGTTCAGATCACCGCGAGAGCAGAGGGCGCTGCGGCTAGCGCCACGCTGTTGCTCGAACCTCGGCCCGTCGATCGGGCCGTGTCGCTCTCTGGAGGACTGCACAGCAACTTTCGACGCGTCAACTCGCCGTTGTTGGCGCTCGATGTCGATAGCCGCTTGCCCTTCTTCAATCGCAGCATGCTGCTCCGCGTGGGGGTCGGCTTCTACGGCCATACCGAGAACGTCGAGACCGACATCGATGATCCCGTCCGCGTGAGCCTGACGGTCTTGCCGGTCACCCTGGCTTTGGTTGCCCGCCGGGAAGCCGGTGGACGGGGTGTCTGGCTGGGCCTCGGCGGGGTTGTCGCAAGCTACGCGATCAGCGCGAGCTACGGCGCCGAGCGGTTCGGGACCGGGATTGGCGTGCTCACTCCAGGGCCGACACTCCTTGTGGGAGCGGGCCAGCGCTTCTCCGGAGGCGAGCTGATGGCAGAGGCTCGTTTTACGGCACTGGTCGGGCCGGCTGGAGACATCTCGGTGAGCAAGCAGGTCGGTGGACTCGGCATTCTGGTCGGCTACCGGGTAATCTATTGAGGTGGGAGTCCTGATTTTCCGCTTTTCGCCAATCTTCTTTCTAATCTCTGGCTGCGCATTGTCGCTGCCAGATCCGGAGGTGTCTGGCGTCGAACCGGCGGTGGGCTTTGTTGGCGAGGACACCGTTATTCAGATTTCGGGGGCCAACTTCTACCCGCTGGTCGACATCGATGCGACGGGGGCGGCCACCGATGTCGACGGTGAGTTCACGGTTGCCCTGGTCGACCCGGTGGGGGACGACGGGGCTCCGCTGCGCTTCCCGCTCCCTGGTGCATTGCTTCTCGACTACGAACACCTGAGTGCGGTGGTTCCGGCCGGCCTTCCGGCGCTGACCTACGACGTGGTTGTCTCGGGTCCCTCCGGGGCGTCGGGCGGCCTGACCAATGGCTACACGGTCTCGCAGACTCAGGCGGATCACCTGTCCGTGGCGTCGGCCCAGATTGTCTACGAGGTTCGTGAAGAGGCGCAGATCGCCATCACGCTCGAGACCCGTGCGGGTGCCCGGGTGCTCGCGGATCAAGAGATTGTCGTCTACGTGGAGGCGGTCGACGGCGAGGTCGAGCCCATCTTTTCACCGGGCTCACTCGAGGACCAGACGCCCCTCGGCCCGACCGCCATTCAAGGCCGGCTAGGCGTGGACGGTTCGGCGACGATCGGTCTGACCACCGCCTCTCCCGAACAAGTCACGGTCACCGCTACACCAACGGACACAGAGTCTGTGGTGGCGGATGGGCAGGTGGTGTTGCTCTACGAGCCGGGATCGGATCTGTCGGCGCGCATCGAGCTTCCCAGCGAGAACTTCCGCGCGACGGCTGGAACGCCCTTTCCGGTGACTGTGGTGTTGGTGGACCAGTTCGGCAACGATGCACCGGACGGCGCCGCCAGCCTGGTGCTGTCGAGCTCTTGCTCGAGCTGGGTCGAAGTGGTCGATGTCATCGGTCGGGCCACCGTGTCGGCCGAGCTGTTTACGGCGACGGTGCCGGGTTCGAGCTGCGAAGAAGAGCGCATCTCAGTGGTGGGTGGCCTCTCAGGTAGCTCCGAGCCCCTTCAGGTTCTGCCTGGGCCCGCGTCTCGATTCGATGTCGTGGCCACGCCGTCTACGGTGACGGCAGGAGAGTCGAGCCTTCAGGTCGTCGCGACGCCGACGGATGCCTGGGGCAATGATGCGGCTTGGAGCGGTTCGCCGGTGTTGACCGACAGTGTGGGGGGTCTTGCGGGCTTCGACTGTGTCGTGGACGGCCTGGTGGTGTGCACCGCGCAGCCGCTGATCGCTGGTGCTGACATCGAGCTCACTGTGGACGGCGGTGACGGCGTAGTGGGGGTCTCCGATCCCTACACGGTGCTTCCAGGCGCTCCGGTGTCGCTGAGCGTGAAAGTCATCGACGATCCTGTGGTCGCCGACACTCCCGCGGCCGTGCAGGTCCGGGTCCACGACGTCTTCAGCAACGAACTCGACGGTGGCGGCTTTGCACCTGATGCCTTTGCGATCTCGGCGAATGGCAGCCGGATCAGCTGTACGCCCCTTGTGTCTCCAGACTTGGCGGCAATCTACGGGTGTCCACTCCGCACCGCTGACAGCGCTGTGGTGCTGTCCGTCGAGTTGGTTGGCTTTGGGCTGTCGGGCGTTGCCCAGTCCGTCGCGGTGATCAACGGCGCTCTGACAGACGTGGCCCTGTCTCCGCAGCAGGGCGTGATCCCCGCGGGCCAGGATCTCGCTGTCGACCTGATGGGGCACGATGCCTGGGGAAATCCGTTCATCGTAGGGACGGACCGGACCGTGGATGTCGCGGACAATCTCGGTGGGTTTTCGCCGACGTCCGTGGTGCTCGATGGCGCGGGTGCCGCCCAAGTCGTGGTTCAGCCGAGCGTGGCCGGCGCGATGCAAATCGAGGCGAGTCAAGGCGGGGTCGTGTTGGGCTCGTCCACGGTCGTGACCGTGACGCCTGCGGCGCCCACTTCGCTCTCCATCGTGCTGGTAGACCCGTGGGCTTGGGTTGGGACGCCCGTGGATGTGGCGGTGCGAGCGCTCGACGCCTTCGGCAACGTCGCGGATGAGTCCGGCGTCGTCACGGTGTCTTCAGCGTCCGGTAGCGCCGCGTCAACGCCGATCTCACTCGTGGATGGACTCGGGGCGGGGACGCTCACCTGGTCCTCGCCACACTTTGACGAGCAAGTCGACGCCGCAGGGCTCGGGCTCGCGGGAACGGTCCAGGGCTACCTTGTCGTCGAGGACTGCGGAGGTTCGGGACCCAGCGCCGCGCTGGAGTTCGCCACCGGCCATGATGGAGTGTGCGCGGTTGACCAGTCCGGCGTTGCGGAGCTCAGTCTCGCGTCCTCTGCAGCGGGGAGTCGACCCCTCTCGACGTTTGCGGTGCGATCCGAACGGGGGGCCGTCATTGGCGGGACCTCGTTGGTGTCGATCGACCTCTTCGACTGGGGCGCCCACGCCCTGGTGGGGCTGGCCGCGGCGGACGATGGCTGTGCAAGCGAGGCCGCCGTTACCGCCTGGTTGGGTCCAGATGACGGGTCCCCGGTCGGTGCGCTGATGCTCTCGGCGAACCTCGCAACGGTCGAGGCCGGTGTCGAGCAGACCACCGTACAGCTCTCTGGCGCGTTGACCTGCGGAGGTCTTGCTGCCGACGGCGCTGCGGTGCGCGTTCGCGCGGACCGCGGTGCGATCCTGGGGGCTTCGGCCCTGGGAACCGGCCTTCACACGACCATTGACGCGGCTGGGGAGGGCACGTTCATCGCAGACCTGTCGACGGCGGTCGAGGGGCCAGAGCTCCTTGTCTCCGCGGATGTGGCCAGCGGGGCGGCACGCGGTTCGACGGTCGTTGGCGTGTCCGGAGACCTCCAGAGTCCCGTGGTCTGGGACATGAGCCCGAGGGGATTGACCGCCGGTTCAGTCGACACACTTCATCTCACGCTCTCGGAGCCCATCGACGAGGCCACGGTGTTGACCGCCCACTTTGACCTGGTCGGACCGAGCAGCGCGCGCGTACAGTTTGCCCGTCTACTGGCTGATGGTCGTACCATCGAGCTGTCGCTTCAGTCGGCGGTCGATGCTGGAGCCGGACTGTGGACGCTCACGCTCGATCCAGCGGTCGCCGATCTCGCGGGCAATGGACTCGATGGCTTGGCACAGGGGTCCGTCAGCGCGTTCGTCGGGGTGTTTGGCCCGTCAACCGTGGAGGCGCCGGCGGTGTCCTCTTGTGGACCGAGCACGGTGGCGTTCAGGCCCGATGGGGACGACGGCCTAGCCGAAGAGGCGGACCAAGTCGTCTTCAGCGTGCAGGCGGCCGCAGAGCCGACCCTGTGGCGTCTGTCGGTGTTCGACGCAACCGCGCGCCTGGTTCGCCGTTCGTCGTTCACGCCTACCGGGGCCGTCGAGGACCTCGTCTGGGATGGGCGCGATCAGAGCGGGGCCGTGGTTGAAGATGGCGCTTGGACCATCGAAATCGATGCTGAAGATGCGGATGGAAATGTGGGTGCGTCGTGCAGCCAATCGGTGAGCGTGGCAAATCGGGAGGATGGATGAAGGATGCATTGAGTCAGGAAGAAGCCGCGATGCTCGAGGAAACGGCGCGTCTGGCGGAGCTGGGTCTGCTGACCGCCTCACTTCTCCACGAGCTCCGCCAGCCTCTGTTTGCCGTCAAGGCGCTCGCCCAGCTCCTCGACCGCGATGGTCAGGACCCGCGGACTGCGATGATGCTCGAACACCTGAGCCACATCGAAGACCTCGTGTCGCAGTACGGTGGATTCGGGCGGCCTGTGGCCGAGGCGTGCTTTGACCTCAACGCACCCGTGGGTGAGGCCGCCACGATGATGCTGCACCGCGCCGAGTTGATGGGGGCAGAGCTGAAGTCGGACCTCTTCGACGGTGAGCTTCGCGTGAACGGCCGATCCAGCGCCGCGCTTCAGGTCGCAGTGAACCTCATCCAGAATGCCCTCGACGCGGTCGAAGAAGGGGATGCGGGCCGGATCGTTCGCGTTCGGACCTCGGTCCTAGGTCAGAGCGCGGTGGTCGAGGTGTCGGATAGCGGGCCTGGGCTCGCCGTCGAAGTGCGCCAGCGTCTCGGACAGCCCTTCGTGACGACGAAGCCGCCGGGGCGCGGCACCGGTCTTGGGCTCTACATCGCTCAGAAGCTCGTGCGCGAGCACGGCGGGGAGCTGACGTTCCCCACACCGCTGGACGGTGGAACGCTCGTTCGCGTCTGCCTACCCCTCGCTCTCGCCAGCTGAGCCCTTTCCTGGAACGCCCAGGAAAAAGGCGTGAAAGCTGGCGTACTCATCACTCGGATCGAGCTTCGCGGCTTCGGCGAACAGCGACTGGCTCTCGGCGAGCATGGCCTTGTAGCGGTCAGCGTCACCGAACACGATGTCGTCGTCCTCGATACGCCGGCGCAGCACTTCAGCGAGTAGGGCGTGGCTGAGCCCGAGCACGATGTTCTCGGGGATCTCATCGGTCCACTGACCGCCGGACTTGAGCTGGACGAGGGCCTCGCGCGCGTGCTCCTCGGCCTCTGCGACGCGATCCGTATCGAGGAGGATCCTTGCAAGTTCCATGCGGGGCTCCGGGATGCGGGGGTCGACGCGGAGGATCGTCCGAAACAGGTCTTCGGCTGCGTCGAGACGGCCAGCGTCTTTGGCCTCAATCGCGGCCATAAACTGGGGCTCGAGCTCCGCGAGAAGCTCCTGCTGACGGTCGTCGGGCGTGGTCATTACTTCACCGGGTGGTCGAAGGGCAGCTGTGAGGCGGCCTCGTCGTGAGGACGCGCTTTCCAGTGGTCTGGCTGTGGCGAGCCACCGGGGTCGAGGGTGCGGACTGTAATGCGGCGCTTAGCCCAGGCCAGCACGACTGGCGCAATGGCCCGCCGAGTCACCGGGAAGATCAGCGAAAAGCCGGCGACATCGGTGAGCACACCCGGGGTGATCAATAGCAGTCCGCCTGCCAAGATGAGACCGCCTTCCATCAGCCGATTCGCCGGTGGCATGCCGGTCTCGAGTTCCTGGATCAGCTGGGCGACGACGCTGAGGCCTTCGCGCTTAGCCAGCCAGCTTCCGACCATGCCGGTCGCGAGGATGATCAGCACGGTTGTTCCGGGACCGACGACCGATCCGATCTGAAACAGCAGGTACAGCTCGAGGGCGGGAACCAGCGTGAAGAGGAGGAAGAGCCTCAGCATGGCTTCACCGCCCGCCAGATGCGCTCGAGCTCGTCGGGGTCTGTGTCGTGCACGGTGGTGCCTCGCTCGGCGAGTACGGCCTCGAGGCGTCGAAAGCGTGCTTCAAAACGCGTGGTTCCGATACGCAGACTCTCTTCGGCTCCCACCGACACGAATCGACCGAGGTTCACGAGTGAGAACAGCACATCGCCGAGCTCTTCGGTGATCGCCTCGTCGTCTTGGCTATCGAGGGCTCGGTCGAGCTCTCCGACCTCTTCGTGCACCTTTGCGCGCACACCTTCGAGATCGGGCCAATCGAACCCAACGCCCGCGGCCTTCTCGCTGACGCGGTGCGCGCGGAGCAGCGAGGGGAGGGCTTGGGGAACGCCATCCAGCGCGGAGCTGTCTTTGGTCCGCTCGCGCGCTTTGCGCGCTTCCCAGGCCGAGATGCCGCCCTCGTCCTCGCCAGCCACGTAGTTGGGGTCGAAGACGTGGGGGTGTCGGGACACCATCTTCTCGCTCACCCGTGCGGCCACGTCTTCAATGGTGAACGCGCCGCGCTCGGCAGCCATCTGCGCCAGCATCACGATGTGAAACAGCGAATCGCCAAGCTCTTTTTCGAGTTCCTTGTCGTCCCCGGAGTCGATGGCGTCGAGGACCTCATAGGTCTCCTCGAGCACGTACGGACGCATGGACTGAGGCGTCTGCTCCTGATCCCACGGACACCCGCCCTCGCCCCTAAGGCGAGCGACGATCGCAACCAGCTCGTCGAAGCGTTTCACGGCCACAGCCCTTTTTCCCTCGGGATTCTCGGCGAGTCGCCCGCGGGGGTTAGGATGGCCCTCCCGGAGCGAGAGGACGGTTGGCGAGGCAAGCCCCGCAGCAATTTGGCGAGTATCACCTGCTCGAGAAGATCGCGACCGGCGGTATGGCCGAGGTCTGGCGCGCCCGTGCGTACGGAATGGCCGGTTTCGAGAAGATCCTCGTCATCAAGCGCGTACTCGAGAGCCTGGCTCGCGATGACGAGTTCATTCGTCTGTTCATCGACGAAGCCCGCATCGCCGTACAGCTCCTGCACGTAAACATCGTTCAGGTGTTCGACCTCGGTCAGGTCGAAGGCTCCTACTACATGGCGATGGAGTACGTGCACGGGCTCGACGTCTCGCGTCTGGTCGCCCGCGGCAAGAATGCCGGCCAGTTCCCGCTGCCCATCGCGCTGTTTGTAGTCGGGGAGGTGCTGAAGGCACTTCAGTTCGCTCATGAGCGCACCGACGAAGAAGGCACGCCGTTACGGATCGTGCACTGCGACATGAGTCCGCAGAACATCCTGGTCTCGTACGCTGGCGAAGTGAAGATCACGGACTTTGGCATCTCGAGGGCTGCGTTCCAGGCAGGCGGGAACGAAGTGATTCGGGGCAAGTACGCCTACATGAGTCCCGAACAGGTCGACGGCAAGGAGCTCGACGGTCGCAGCGACATCTTTTCGACCGGAATCGTCCTCTACGAGCTGCTGACCGGCCGTCGTCTCTTCAAGTCAAAGACCAAGGACGAGACGCTCGCTCGCGTTCGCCGGGCCGAGGTGCCGTCCCCGCGCGCCTACCGTCCCGAGATCAGCGAAGACCTCGAGGCCATCCTGCTCAAGAGCCTCGCGCGGCGGCGTGGCGACCGGTTCCAGAGCGCTGGAGAGATGCTCGAAGCCATTGGCAGCCTGATGGTCCGCGAGGGGCATCGTGCAACGAACAACGACCTCGCGATCTACGTCAAGGACGTCATTGAGTCTGCGGGTCGTGCGCGTGCAGACAAGCGCCTCACCGACGCCGATGCGGTTCCCTCAGCGGTGGCCGTTCTCTCTGCCGAGGCCAATCCGCCTCCGCGCTCGCTCGCCGCACCCCGGGCTTCCCTGGCCGTGCTCACCCAAGAGTGGGCGGGCATTGTGACCGAGGCCGGCGGCGAGATCTGGGAGCAGGAAGACGGCTCGATGCTGGTCGTATGGATCGCGGAACGCGGAATGGCCGAGCCTCTGCAGCAGGCGATCGGAGCCGCACGGGCGCTGGCCAAGTCCGCACAGCGAAGTGGCTATCGAGCGAGTGCAGGCGTCGCCCCTGGCGTGGCGCGTCTCGTTCGCGACACCGGTCGTCCTCCGTCGGGATGGGACCTGTCGGGGCCCTTCTACCTGGCCCGTTGGCTGATGAACCTCTCGGCGCATCGCGGGCGCATCCTCCTCACCGAGGTCGGGTCTCGCCATGTCCAGGACGTGAAGACCGACCTGCTTGGGCGCATCTCGATCCAGGGCAACCGCTTCATCAACCTGCACGAGATCAGCGGTCGCTGAGATGTGGTTGGTTCGCCCGTACCCGGTCGATGCGCTCACTGCGGCGAAGCAGGCCATTCACAGCGCGGCGGAGGGTGAGCTCGACGGCCTTCAAGCGCTCTACCGTCAAGCGCGAGCGGCGCTCGATGCCGTGGACCCCGATGAACTGGGCTTTCACGACCAAGATCATGCCAAGGCGCCTTTCTCGGACAAGGCCGCGGCACGCGCTGCCGATCGGGTGGCCGCAGACTGGGAGGGTATCGTTGCCGTAGGGGCACGCATCGAAGATGTGTTCCGGTTTCGAGGCTTCGCATGGACGGCCGCCGCAGAGCGGTATGAACTCGGCGGGTCCTTCGCGGACTTCGTCGAGGGCGAGGGCTTTCGCGGGGTGAGCGACGAGGACGCGGCGCTGTTCGTGGCGCTTCCTGCGCTCGTCGGCTTGGGTCCTGAACTGGCCGAGGAAGTGGGCGGAGCCTGTCCCTTCGAGGGGCTGCGGGTCGCCGAGATCTTGGGCCTGCCCGGCGACGTCGATGGCGTGGACCCCCTCGATGGCATCGCGGTGGGGGCCGAAGCCTTGCGGGCCGTGTTTCCCGCGCTGACGGGCGGGTGGAAGTCCGTTGCGAGCCGAGCGACACAGCTGGGTCTGCTCATCCGGAAGGCGTGACGATGTCGCTGCGCGATCAGCTGCTCGCCAAGGGTCTGGCCACGAAGAAGGACGCACGTCGCACCGCGAATCAGGCGCGCCTCGAGAAGAAGAAGCGAAAGGGCGACCAGAAGAAGCGCCGAGAGCAGGCCCGCGTCGAAGCCGAGCGCGCAGCTGCGCTGGAGGCTCAGCGTGTGGCGGATCGGCGTGAAGCGGAGTTGCGCACGCGTGAGGCACTGGAGACACTCGAAGCCGCGCACCGGATCCACATGCTGGTCGAAGACAATCGCGTAGGCCGGCGCGGTCGGGTGCCGTTTCATCATCGCGGCCTGGACGGTCTCTCCGTGCCACGGCTCTGGGTGGACGAAGCCACGGCACGGCGTCTGATGGGCGGGCATCTGGCCATTGCCGGTTACGTCAAACACGACGGAACGGCGCGCTATGCGACGGTCTCGGCTCAAGGTGCTGCGATGCTTGAGGAGCAGGCTCCCAAAGCCGTTCTCTTCTGGAACAAAGCGGCAGTGGACTCGAGTGACCCGACGCTGGCTGCGGGGATGGGTGTGTCCGAGCCAAGCCTCGACGCGCGGCGGCTCCGCTAGTCGAGCGCGACCACGTAGAGCTTCTTGAACTCCCTACGAGCATCGCCCTCGCGTCCTTGCGCGACGTAGGCCAGCTGCACGCGGCCGTCGCGAATGCCGAGGTCGAGGTCGCCGTGCCCGACGGTGGGAAGGTCGAGCATGCGCGCGGTCTCGGGAGCAGTCACCGGAGCCACGGCAATGGGGTCGAAGGCCTCGTCGATGTCTTGGACGAACACGAGCTCATCGGCGGGAGTCCAGCTGGGTCCGCTGCTGTCGGGTACCACCTTCTCTGCGATGCGGAAGGGCTTGGAACCGGGCTCGACCGCCATCAGGTCAAAACCAGAGTCCTCTCGCGACTGGTAGTAGGCAATCCAGCGCCCGGTGGGCGAGAACTGCGGCCGTGTCTGCGAGCCTCGTGCGTCGGTGACCTGAAGTGGTTCGTCGCCGAGTGCGGGGGACCAGAACACGTGGTCGCCGGTCTCTCCGTGGGCCACCCACGCGAGGCCCATGCCTTGGGGGTGCCAGGTGGCGTACACTTCAGAGGTGACCGTTGTCTTGGAGAGACGCCTTGCCGGGGCGGTGAGGTCCGCGACCGAGAGCAGGTAGAGGTCGCCTTCGCCGGATCGGGCCGAGGTGAACAGCAGGCTCGTCCCGTCGGGCGAGAAGCTCGCGCCGCCATCCGCGCCAGGTGCAGCTGAAATCGCGGTTCCACCCTCGAGGTACAGGTCGTAATCCCGCGTCGAGCCGGTGGATGCGAAGACGTAGCGGCTGCCGTCGGGGGCCCAGGCCAGCTCGTGGGTCGCAGCTGTCGGGGCCTGCGTCGCGAATCCTGCACTCAGACTCGTGGACGAGGCCGCGCGTGGGGTGACCGGAGTGAACTGCTTGGACACTGGGTCGCCGACCCACAGCTCCACCTGGCCGCGGTCTTGGAGGTTGGCCTCATAGGCGAGCCTCGTGCCTGAAGGGGACCAGCAAGGGCGCTGAACGTGGCCGCCATCGCGTTCAGCGACTTGAACGGGCTCGGCGGAGAGGGCGGTGAGGGCTAGCAGGACGAGAATGACTACAGCCCGTGGGAGAGGGTGAGCGAGATGGCCAGACCCGCTCCGATGGAGGAACGAGCGTCCGACGAAAGGGTGTATGCGACTTGGCTGCCTGTCACCAGCTTCGCGGTGCCTTGGGCGGGGAGCTGGCCGAGAGCGAGTTCTCCCGATGCCCGGACCCCTGGGGACCACCGGTTGTTCCGCATCGCGTCTCCAAACTCGAAGCCGAGCTCGACGAATGGGGAGTGTACCCAAGCGTTTGTGTACACCCAGAGGTCTGCGGAGTCGCTGTCGGCGCATTGCCAAGACGGTGAGTCGCAGGCGATCTCGACGCCGGGCACCACCGACAGGCGGTAGCCGACGGCTGGCGTCCAGACCCCTGCGGTCGTCACCACGGGCATGCCGATTCGGAGCCCGGCCCCGATGGCTCCGACGCCATAGACCGGCGCTACATCCCGCCGGGCGTGGGGCTGTGGTGCCCAGCGGATCGATGCCCCAAGGGCGATGGGTCCGGCCAATCGTCGAACGCCAACCTCCAGCTGGGGGCCTGCGGGACCGTGTGCGTCCGACAGGCCGAGCCAGCTCTGCACCCCAATGGCTCCGTCCATGCGGAACAGCTGGCTTGCGGTCCTTCCGGCGATGAGCTGGTCGGCGGCAAGCGTGACCGGGTGCACTTCGTGCGGCGCGATCCGCACGGTCTTGCCGTTGACGGTGTACTCGCCCACGGGAAGCTCTAGGTCGACGGGCAGCCGTGTGGCGTTCGCTGCCGACTCGGTCACCAGACGCTCGAAGTAGGCGGCAACGGCGGGATCGACGAGTGCCTGCTCCCGGGAGAGCCGCAGGCTGCTCTGCAATCCTCCGGGATTCGAGTCGACGCGGAGGGTGCCGAAGTGATCTCGCAGAAACGAGGCCAGGGCGGCGGCGCTATGGAGTTGCTCTTCACTTCGGGCGTAGCTGTGCGCCTTCTCGGCGGCCGTCTCGGCTCCGGCCAGGTCTCCGAGCTCGAGGCGAACTTGGGCGAGCAGCCACCAGACCTCTGGATCGATGCGTCCGTCGTCGGTCTTGATCGCGCTCTCGAGCTCATCGAGAGCGTCCTCTGCCCAGCCGCGCTTCACGAAGAAGCGCGCTTGGTCGAGATGACTCCGAAAGTCAGGGGACTGCGCGAAGGCGGCGGCCAGGAACAGCGTAATCATGGGGCCTCCAGCCCGGCGTCGCGCACCAGCTTTCGGGTGGCTGCGTGGCGCTCAGGTGCCGTGAGCAGCTGGGCGTCACAGGATTCGACCACGGTGCCGCCATCCACGACCGCGACGCGGCTGCAGGCCCAGGCCACCAGCGGCAGGTCGTGAGAAACGAGGACGACCGCACAGTCGGGGCCGAGGCGATCGAGCAGTAGCTCCACGATCTCGGCCTTGAGCGAGGCGTCAAGGCCTGCGGTGGGCTCGTCGGCGACCACGAGGGACGGCTTTGCGAGCAACAGCCGGGCGATGCCAGCGCGACGCCGTTCTCCGCCGGAGAGTTGACCGGCGAGGGCGCCGCCACGTCCAGAGAGACCGACGGCGTCCAGCACCTCGTCGACGGCCTTGGAGCTCGACTCACCCGGGCGGTGCAAGCGCGCTGATTCATGCAGGAGTCGTGCGATGGGCATGGTCGGGTGCAGCATGGCCCGCGGGCTCTGGAACAAGATCTGGATGCGATGCCGGGCGGCAGTCCATTGACGGGGTGACCAGTGCGTAGCCTCCTCGCCGAGGATGTGGACGGACCCTGAGTCCGGCTTGAGTAGCCCCATGCCGGCGCGGATCAGCGTCGTCTTTCCGGCTCCCGAGCTTCCTATCAGTCCAACCCGCTCACCAGGCGCCACATCGAGCGACGCCCCATTCAAGATGGGGTGCTCTTCTACGCGCCATGGCGGGCCGCTTCGGTAGCTCACGTGCAGGGCATCCAGCTTCCAGGCGCTCATCCGAGCCGTCCTGCTGCGATGCGGCGTGTCGCCTCGATCAGGCGCCGTGCGGCTGAACTCTCGACCTCGCCTCCGGCGAGCTGATCCGGGGTGGTGGACTCGACAATCTGGCCCTCAGACATCACCAGTACGCGGTTGGCAATACCCGTGATGGCGCGCAAGTCGTGGGTGATCCACAAGACACCGACGCCTTCGTCCGCCACCCGACGCAGCTCATCGAGAAGGGGGCGTCGAATGGCCGGGTCCAGGCCAGTCGTCGGCTCGTCGGCAAGCAGGAAGTGACTGCCGCGCGCGAGGGCCTGGGCGATGGTGACGCGCTGTGCCATGCCTCCGGACAGCTCGTGGGGGTAGCGGTTTGCTACTGAGGGCTGAAGCCCCGCGAGGTTGAGCCAGTGGGTGGGGCCTTGGTCTCGTCCGGCGCGTCGGGCGGTCAGGGCCACCTGCCTTCCGACGGTGCGCAGGGGGTCGAGCGCACTCATCGCATCCTGTGGCAGGTACCCAATCACCGCGCCGCGCACCTTCGCGAAGGCCTTGCGTCGCGCGCGGGAGTCTCCGGTCATTTCCGGGCTGTGAATGGTGCCATCAATCATCACCTCAAGGGTTCCCCGGGTCACACCAGGCGCGATCTCGACCAAGCCGAGCATCGCTCGCGCGGTCAGGCTCTTTCCCGAGCCAGAAGGGCCGACCAACGCGCAGATCTCCCCGCGTGCGAGCTGCAGGTCTACGCCGGTCACCAGGGTCTGTGAGCCCGCTTCGATCTTTAGCGCGGAGAGCTGGAGGGAATCAGCCATGCTCGACCTCTCCAAGAGCCTCGGCCGCCCATCCGGTCGCGGCCAGGGTCAGCCACAGGGCGAGCCCCGGAGCCAGGAGGGCGGGGTCGAACACCGAGCGGCGACCCCACTCAAAGACGAGCATGTTTCCCCACGAGGGCGTCGGCTCCTGTACGCCGAAGCCACCGATGTAGGAGAGGGTGGTCTCGAGCACGAGGTAGAAGCCGAAGAGCGCGAGCAGGTGGCGCCCAATCAGACGTCCGCACGCCGCCCAGACGAGGTGAACCCAGAGGATGCGGGCACCGCTGAGGCCATGCGCTTGGCTGGCGAGAACGTACTCCTCCCCCCGGAGGCGCTCGATCCGCTCAAAGACAGCCTCGCCGAGCATCGGCACGTAGGACACGCCCGCCACGAGGGCCAGCGTGACCGACGAGTCCCCGTAGATGGACAGCACGAGGAGCACGAGCACGAAGCGGGGAATGGCGGCGAGCGAGGTGAATCCAAATCGGGTTGCCGAGCCGACGACTCCACCGCGGTAGGCCGTGACGGCCGCGAGCGGAACAGCGAGCACCAGGGCCACGGCACATGCGAGCAGGCCAGGGCCGGCAAAAGCGCCAGCCGCGAGCTGGAGTCTCGCGAACACATCTCGACCGAGGTGGTCTGTGCCGAGCCAGTGTGCGGGCGATGGGCCTTGTCCGGCGATGTCCGGAGAGACTTCGAGCGCGGCTTGCCAAGCACCGAGTGGTGACGTGAGGCCCACCGCGACGACAGCGACGAGAACAGCGATTCCAACGCGGGCGGTGTAGGTCATCGCGACCCTCCGCGCAGCCGTGGATCAAGGCCGATCCGAACGGCGTCCGCGGCCAGGCGTGCGAGGCAGACGGTCGCCGCGGAGAACAGGGTGATGCCGAGAGCTACGGGCACATCGCGGAGGAGGGCGGCCTGCCACAGGATCGCGCCCGCGCCGTTGATCAGCAGGACCTTCTCGAGAATGACGAGTCCGCCGAGCAGAAATCCCGTCCGCGCAGCCGCGAGACTGGCGACCGGAATCAGCAGGTGTCGTGCGATGAGCAGCGTCGTCGGCTCACCACGTGAGCGCGCGGCATCCACGAAGCCGGACCGCCGGATGGTGAGCAGAGCTTGCTCGACCTCCTGGTGAATCTCGGCGAGCGAGCCCGAGCCGACGGCGAGCAGCACGATGGCCAGGGTCGAGCGTACGAGAGAGGCTTCGGCAGGCAGGGCGAACCAGGCCGGCCTGGCGATGTTTCCCGCCTCGATCAGCGAGAAGGTGAGCTCGTTGATGCCGTGTACGCCGATGTGTGCGAGGAGGAAGACCGGTGCCACCGAGAGCACGCGA
The DNA here is from genome assembly GCA_023954855.1 of Pseudomonadota bacterium. Classification (GTDB taxonomy): domain Bacteria; phylum Myxococcota_A; class UBA796; order UBA796; genus M1803. The sequence goes on from JAGSGY010000002.1 coordinate 79,361, forward strand.
ACGAGACGACGCGACTGGCGGCGCTGCCCTCGAGTCCAGACCGCGAGGGCAGTGCCCCACGCGAGGGAGAGAACGACGGCACCCGACAGCAGTCCTAGCGAGGTGAGGGCGGGCTGTAGCAGTACATCGATGACCGGCATGCCTGGGCGATACGCTAGTGAAATCCCTAGGTTTCCGGTGGAGGCCTGGGCCAGGTAGCTGAGCACGCGCACGGCGATGGGTTGGTCGAGTCCCCATTCCACCGACAGCTGTTCGCGCAGCTCCTCGCCGTTTGGGAGCAGGTCGATGGGGTCGCCGGGGGCCGCCCAGAGCAACAGCTGCACCGCCGTGGCCACGGCGACCAAACTGAGCGCGAGCAATGCGGCGCGTCCAGCGAGGACGACTGCGATGCTGCGTAGTGCGGGCCCAGACCTTGCTATCGGAGCTCCCACTCCCTCGACCACGTGAAGTAGTAGAAGGGGTGGATGACGACGTTGTCGACCCGCCGGGAAACGGCGGAGTAGCTGTCGAGCGTCCAGAGGAAAATCATCGGTGCGTCGGCGGCGATGGCCGCGTGTGCATCGCGAAGCAGTGATTTCTTTCGCTGTGGGTCCGACGTGTCCCGCGCCTCTTCGAGGAGCGTGTCGACATCGGCGTTCCGGTAGCTTCCGAAGTTCAGCTTTCCACCGGAGTGGAACTGCTCGGTGATGTCTTCGCTGCGGTCGAAGGACCACTGCGAGAGCACGGCGTCGAAGTCACGGTCGTTCCAGACCTTCGACTTCCACTCCGCGGCACCGACGAAGGTCGGCTCGACCTTTACGCCTTGGCTCTCGAGCTGGGACTGGAGCGCAATGACCACGTCCTGGGAGGTCTCGAGGCTCTCTTGGGCGGTCAGCCGCAACGTGAGGGGCTCTCCGCCCTTGGTCCAGTACTCGCCGCTTCGCGAGTATCCGGCGGCTTCGAGCAGCTGGCTCGACTTGCTCTCGTTCAGCGTGCGGCGCTCGACTTTGTGGTTGTAGTAGGGCGAGGAAGTCACGAATGGGCCCGTGACGACCTCTCCGGTGCCGATCGGCGCGAGCAGGGACTCGACGTCGACCATCGCCGTCAACGCCTCACGGACTCGCGCATCGTCAAAGGGCGGCCGTGCCTGTTGGAAGCCGACGTACCACCACGAGTTGGTCTGGTAGGGGTAGAGCTCGATCTTGCGGTCGGCCTGAAGCGTCGCCAGGTCTCGCGGCATGACCCGTACGAGAGCCTCGAGGGACTCGTAGAGAAGCAGCTTTGACTGGTAGTTCTTGTCGGCCACTTCGCGCATCGTGATCGCGCCGAGGCGGGTGGCGTCGTGGTAGTTGTCGTACTGAAGCAGCGAGATGCTGTTGTCGTCGTTGAAGTGGTCGACGGTGTACGGACCGGTGCCGATGGGCTTCGTGCGGAAGGTGTCGGTGCGCTTGACCGCGGTTCCTGCGAACACGTGCTCCGGCAGAAGCTTAAAGTGCAGCTTGTCTTCGGGGGCGTATTCTTCGCGCTCGAAGGTGAACTGCACCGTGTGGTCGTCGATGGCAGTGACCTGCTTGATGAACGCCACGCGTCCTCGGTCGGTGGATGCGGTCTTTTCGTTCTTGAGGGCGCGTACGGTGAAGAGCACGTCCGCAGAGTCGAAAGTCTCGCCGTCGTGCCAGGTGACGCCCGGCTTGAGGTGGACGATGGCGCTCATTCGATCTTCAGCGAGCTCGAGCGAGGTGGCCAGGCGTCCGATGCTCGAGAGCTGGGCATCGTCGGTGTAGAGCCCCTCGAAGACGAGCTCGGCGAGGCGGGCTTCGCTCATCGTCGTGGTGAACAGCGGATTCACGATCGGCGGGGCCCGGTCTTCCGCGTAGCGCAGGGGAGCTGCGACCGCGGTTGCGGCGAGTAGCGAGGCAATGGTGAGTGCGCGCAGGGTCATGGCGTCAGTTTTCCTTGCTGTCGCCCGTCCGCGTGAGAGCGCGGAGGACCGAGAGATCGCCGAGGCGCTCTCGAAGGCCGAGGACTTCTGGGTGAGCCTCGGAGAGTGGATGAAGGGCGTCGAGGGCCTCACGGTCTCGACCGGACTCAAAGCGCGCAGCGGCGAGCAAGGCAAATAGCCTGGCAGAGTTGGCGGGGCCGACGTTTCGGTCGGCGACATCGCGCGCGTGATCCAGAAATACGAGGGCTTCCGCGGGATGGCCGTCCTCGAGTGCGAGGGTTCCGCGGGCGAGTAGCCACTCTTGGCGAAACCGCCGGATCAGGCCGAGGTCTCGCTCGAGCGTCATGCCGGCTTCCGGGGCCTCGGCGTCGAGCCGTTGTCGCCACGCATCGAGGGCGTCGTCGAGAGTACGCGCCTCACCACGAGCTGCGCGGGTGTCTCCCGGCACCCGGTCGGGAAGGCCGAGTGCGCGTGTGGCGGGTGACTGCGCCGCGAAGGACCCCGGCGATGCGCCTCGTTCCATCGCCTTGCGCAGGTCGATGCGGTCGAGCCAAGCCGCAAAGAGCGTCGACTCGAGACCTCCGTCCGCCCAGGCACCGGCCTCGCTCCATTGGGTGGCGTCGAGGTCGCGGAGGGCTCTCGCATCCCAGATCTGGGCGAGCGTGGTGTGCAGGCAAGGGTCGAACCAAGCCACTGGAACGGGGCCCTCGCCCGTCTGCACCGGCTCTTGGGCCCGAGCGAGAAGCTCGGTTGGGTCTCCGCTCTCACGGGCGGCCAGGTGTAGGGCTCTGCGCGGACCCAGGGCTTCGGTTCCTGCGCCAAGCTGCGCACAGTCTCTGGCGAGCTCGATGGGGATGCTCTGCGGCTCGTCCGGATTGCGCTCGCGACGCTCGCTCAGGTAGGCGAACTCTGCGCTTTCATGGATCCGAGCCAGATTTTCGTGCAGGCGCGCCATCTCCCATGCCGCTCGGGCACGGGCTCTGCGCACGGTCGGATCCGGCCCTTCGAAAGCCGCCCATGCGTCCTCGGCATCGTTGCGGTGGAGCGCGATCCACCCCTCGCGTGGCGTCTGCTCGAGAAGCTGCTCAAAGCGAGTGGGTTCCTCGATCATGGCCTGAAGCCAGGTGTCGGGAAGGGTGGGCCCGGCCGGTGGAGCTGGATCGCCGCAGCCGGTGAGCAACGCGCTCACCGCCACAGTGCAGTGCAGTGCGGCGCGCACCTACTGCCCTTCGTACGAGACGCCGGTCGAGTCCGCGCGGTCCTCGAACTGGTTGGGGTCGAGTGGGGTGCCGTCCTCGCGGAGCTCGATGCTCTCCTCGACCATGGTGACGGTCTCGAGCAAGAGTGGACCCTTGCGGTAGTCAATCGTCAGGCTGGCCGTGTGAAAGCCCGGCTTGAACACCTCGAGGGTGTAGACGGTCTTCTTCGACATACGGGTCCGCTGACCATCGTCGCGGCGCAGGTAGTCGATGAGGAAGCGCCCCTCACGGTCGGTGACGAGTTCGACGTTGCCGGGGGCAAGGCTGACAATGGCGCGATCGATGGGCTGGCCGTTTCGGTCGAGCACTGAGCCTTCGATGTAGTGCCTGCCGGCCATCGCGGGTGTGGACGCCAGCAGGAGCGCAAGGGTCAAGAGGCCACGCATGTCTACTCCAGTCTCGCGCGCGCATCGGTAAGCTTCGCGAGTTCTTCATCGGCATAGGCCACGAGGTCCTTTCGGGACTGGGTCTCGACGTGGCGGCGGTAGCGCCCCCATGCATCGATCGCGTCGAGCAGGTGGGACATCTCGTCGGGCTCTCCGTAGAACAGACCCTGATGGGCGCGGGCTTGCGCCTCGTAGATCATCGTCTTCTTGGAGAAGATCAGCTCGCTCGGCAGGCGTGCCCAGTAGCGCTCGGCACGAACTGACTCTTTGAGGGCGTGCGCGTAGTCCTTGGAACTCAGCGCCATGTCGGCGTCTTCGATCAAGTAGACCGGATTGTAGGTGTTCTCTGGGAGTGCGAGGATGGCCTCGAGCTGCGCCTTTCGCTCACTCTGGTCGTCTCGGACACGCGCATCGTCGTAGAGCAGGGTGCGTGCCCGGGTGTAGCCCGCATCCTCGAGCGGGACGCTGAGCAGTGCGCTCCGTTGTGGCGCTTCGAGTGCGCCTCGGCGGGCGAGCTGTGAGGCGGTCTCCCATGCGTCGTCCGTGTCCAGTGCAAAGTTGGCGACCTCGGCGACCTCCGCAATCTCGGCGACGGCGTCGTCGTACACAGGCTCTGGCGCCGCGTACGGGTTGTCGGCGTACTCGGACGGGGTGGGCGACGGGCGCGGTGCAATCGCCACGGGCACCGGATCCGGCGCAGGACGCACCACGGGAGCAGGCCTTGGCGCAGGTGCAGGTCGCGCCTCGGGACGCGGCGTAGGCCTTGCTGCGGGCTCCGGGGCCGGTCGTGCCACAGACGGGCTCGGGGTCGGCGCTGCCGCGGCCCTTGGGCTGGGCCTCGCCGCAGGTTTCGCCGCGGGCTTCGCCGCGGGCTTCGCCGCGGGCTCTGGGTCATCGTCCCGGCGAAGTGGCGGAGGCTCGTCAATGACGGGCTCGGGTGCCGCCTCGACGAGATCGGCGACGGAGGCTTGTGGGGTGGTCGAGTCGCCGACGCCAAACCAGAGTGCGGCCAGCCCACCACCACCGCAGAGGAGCACGACCACTGCCGCTGCTGCGAAAGCGCCGAGCACCGCTCCGGAGCCGGTCCCGGGGTCGGTCAGCTCCTGGTCTGCATCGAAATCGAGCGGCGCGATTCGAGGCCGCTGGGGAATCGGAGTCGGCTCGCGCTTCGGGAGGGGCGCGGGTGTCTTCTTGGCGGCAGGTGCGGGCGCCCTCTTGGCCACGGGCGGGGGCTTCTGTGCGGGCGCAGGCGCGGCATGGAGTTCTGCCTTCAGCTCAGGTTCGGGCATGTTGCCCTGGCTCTTCGGCTCCGCTGGGGGTCCTGGGGGGGGCGGCGGAACCACGGGGCGCTCTTCCCAGCTGGTCGACTCGACGGGCTCGCGCTCGACGCGTTCCCACTGCGTTCCGGTGGGCGAGGATTCCGGGTCGACCTCGAGCGTGTTTCCGCTCGAGCGGCGCTCCCAGTCGGTCTCGGCGGTGGAGTCACCCGTGGCGGGCAGGGGAGGAGCGCTGAGGAGGTCGCCGCGCACCTCGGTCTCTTCTTCATCGCCGTCTTGGCCAAAGCCCTCGTAGGGGATGTCGGCGGTGGAGAGCCTCGGAAGGGGTGCGTCTTCGGGCGCATCGTCCGAGAACAGCGGGGCGAGATCGCGCATGGCATCTTCTTCGATGTCGCCGAAATTGTAGCCGACCATCAACCCACGCAGGTCCTCACGGACCACGAATGCGCGCTGGTACCGATGGCGCGGGTTTAGCGACAGGGCGCGGTACAGCACCTTGTCGAGCCCGGGCAGGAGCTGCTTCACCCGCAGAAGGGCGGTGGTGACCTCGGCCCGACGGATCTGGTGAATCACCTGCAACTTGGAGTCGGCGGCGAACAGACGCTCACCGACCAGGAGCTCGTAGAGCAGCGCGCCAAGAGAGAACACGTCACTTGCTGGCGAGAGCTCGGCGTCGGTCTCGGTCTGCTCGGGCGAGAGCCCGTAGATCTCGAAGTCCTCAGAGCCAGCTCCGAGTGCGGTTGGGTTCGCGATGAGGCCGTACCCGCCGAGGCGAACGCGGCCGCGCTCGTCGACCCGAATCGCCTCGGGGCGCAGGTGCAGGTGCAGGACGGCGGCGGCACCGCTGCTCTTTCCGGGGCGGCCGTGCAACGCTTCGAGTCCGTTGCAGATCTGCGCCGCGATGTGTAGGAACACGTTCGGGGAGAGACCGGCTCCACCTGCGGCGATGCGGTCTCGCACGCGGCCCAGGTCGACCTCGGTGCGGAAGTCTTCGACAATAAAGCGCTCATCGCCCGCATCGACGACGTCGAGAACCGGTACGAGGGCCGGGTGCGACATGCCGTCCAGATCGCCGAGGCGAGCCGAGACCTCAGCGCCCTTGGCGGTGTCTCGAATCAGGCTCGACGGGATTCGCCTCGCCACAATCTGCTTGCCGGCGGGCTCGTCGAGGATTCCAGCGAACAGGTCGCCGGCGGTGTCGAGCCTGCGCATAAGGGTGAGGGGGCCTATTTTGCGCGGTAGTTGCATTGGCCGCATGGTAACCCGGGAGCCTGCCCCTGGGCGCGAGCTTCACCCTCCGCTCACGCGCTCGCGAGGCGGTACAGCCGCTCCACGTAGTCACCACGGTCCGGATGGGTCGTCGTTTCGCAGGTCTTTGGCACTGGCGATAGCTCCACGATGCTGCGCTGCGAGCCAATCCTGTGGATGCGCCACGGGTGAAGAGGACTGCCGAGCTCCGCTTCCCGTGCCCGCGGAACCACAAACACGGCCCGACCCGTGGGCTTGAGCAATCGTGACGCCGCTTCGACGAAGTCACCAAGGGTCGCGGTGGACTCAGTGCGCGCCGCGGCCTTCCAAGGGTTCGGTGAGACCGGGCCGCTGTGGCCCATGAAGTAGGGCGGGTTGCAGACCACGAGGTCGACCGGCGGTGCGTGAAGGTCGAGCACGTCCCCCACACGAAAGTCCACCGTGCTCTCACTCTCGGCCAGGGACCGGCGCCAAGCCTCCGCCCATCGCGCATTCGCGTCTACACCCACGACATCCATGCCTGTACGCGCCAGAAGAAAGGCCACGATGCCCGAGCCCGTGCCGAGGTCGATCGCGGTCTTCGCCGTCGGACCGTCTAGCGCCACCCCCGCGAGCCAGAAGGCATCTGCGGCGTAGCGAAAGCCCTGCTTCGGCTGGGTGATCACCAGGCCGGAGGCAGGGGTGTCACGCGTCCACTCAGTCAATGGCCTGGGCCGCGATATCCGTGCGCACTTGAGCGCCTTCGAAACGCCAGCCGTCTACGGCCGCGTAGGCCTGAGCGCGGGCATCACGGATGCTCCTTCCTCGGGCGGTGACGCCAAGGACCCGCCCCCCGTTGGTGCGCAACTGGCCTGCCGAGTCGCGCGTCGTTCCGGCATGGAAGACGGTGACTTGCTCATGAGTATCGGCTTCGGGAATCGCGACGCCCTTCGTGCTGGTCTCGGGGTAGCCCGCAGAAGCGAGCACAACGCAGCAGGCGTGCTCGTCGGCAAAGGAGGGGCGTCCGTCGGGCAACTCGCCAGACGCGGCGCCGTACAGCCAGGGCAAGATGTCTTCGTCCCACAACATCATCAGCGGCTGGCACTCTGGGTCGCCGAAGCGCACGTTGAACTCGAGGACGCGAGGCCCATCGGGAGTCATCATCAGACCCGCAAACAGCACGCCGCGAAACGGAGTGCCGCGCCGAGCCATCTCGGCGACGACCGGCCGGTGTACGGCATCCAGGACTGCCTCGACCTCGTCGCGGTCCAGTAGGGGGCACGGCACATAAGCGCCCATGCCGCCCGTGTTCGGGCCCTGGTCCCCATCAAAGATGCGCTTGTGGTCTTGTGCAGAAGGCAGGCTCACGACCCGCTCGCCGTCCGACAGGCCGAACACGCTGACTTCGGGTCCGGTCATCAGGTCTTCGAGGACGAGGAACCGGGCGGCGTCACCGAAGCGACCCGACCATGCTTCGTCCAAGGCGGAGAGGGCTTCTTCGCCGGTCACACAGACGAACACGCCCTTTCCAGCGGCGAGGCCGTCGACTTTCACGGCGACGTTGCCGCGGGCGCAGCGCTCTTTGGCGGCCACGACCGAGGCAGGGTCCGTCTGGTCGACGCGAATGAAGGCTGCCGTCGGCACGGACGCGGCGTCCATGATCTCTTTGGCAAAGGCCTTGGACGTCTCGAGCAGCGCAGAGGCAGCGATGGGGCCGAAGCACGGGATGCCCGCTGCGATCAACGCGTCTGCCAGGCCATCTGCGAGGGGCGCCTCGGGACCGACGACGACGAGATCTGCCTCGACCTGCTTGGCCTGTGCGACGAGAGCGGTGGCATCGCCGTTTCTCAGTCGCTCAGCTGCGGGAAACCCTGGGTTGTCGTGGGTCGTGAACAGCGTGGTGAGCGTCGGGCTCTGTGCCATGCGCCAGGCGAGCGCGTGCTCGCGCCCACCGCCACCGACGAGAATGACCTTCATCTGGACCTCAGTGCCTGAAGTGGCGGCGACCGGTGAGCACCATCGTGATGCCAGCAGCCTCGGCGGCAGCGGCAACTTCTTCGTCGCGGATCGACCCGCCAGGCTGGATGACCGCGGTCACGCCGGCGTCGATCGCGGCCTGAATACCGTCCGCGAAGGGGAAGAAGGCGTCCGACGCGAGCACCGACCCCGGCACGGGCAGAGTGGCCTTGCGAATGGCCAGATGCACGCTGTCCACGCGGCTCATCTGCCCTGCTCCGACGCCGTTCAGGCGGCAGCCGTCGTCCAGGGCCTTGGCGAGCACGATGGCGTTCGACTTCACCGCCCGACAGGCGTGCCAAGCGAAGCGAAGCGCCCTGGCTTCGTCCTCGGTGGGCTGGCGCTTGGTGGCGACGTTCCACTCGAAGTCGCAGTTTACGTCCCAGTCCTGGAGAAGCCAGCCGCCTTGCACCCGGCGCGCGTCCATGCCCGGCGGGACCGAGTCGATCCAGTCGCTCGGCAGGTCGAGCACGCGGAGCTTCTTGCGCGTCGAGAGACGTTCGCGGGAGACCTCGTCGAAGCCGGGAGCTGCGAGCACCTCGAAGAAGGTCTTCGACATCTTGATCGCCCGGACGGTCTCGGGCGTCACGGGCCGGTTGAACACCACGATTCCGCCGTAGGCGCTTACGGGGTCGCCAGCCAGCGCGCGTTCGAAGGCGGTCGGAAGGTCCGGAGCGCTCGCCATTCCAGCCGGGTTCATGTGCTTGATGATCGCGCAGGCCGGCTCTTTGTACTCGAACACCGCGCGGAGGGCACCGTCGAGGTCCGCGAGGTTGTTGAAGGACATCTCCTTGCCCTGCAGCTGCACGGCGCGGGCAAGGCTGCGGCCACGTGGCTCTGGGTCGGCGTAGAACGCGGCCTGCTGGTGCGGATTCTCGCCGTAGCGGAGGTCCTGCATCTTCTTCAGTCCCAGGCTGCCCTCGGGAAGCAGCGCCGGCATCTCGGCGTTTCGCGCAAGCCAGTCGCTGATGACGGCGTCGTAGCGGGCCGTGTGGCGGAAGGCCTTCACGGCGAGCTCGGTGCGCAAGGCCTGGGTGGTGCCGCCGGCGGCGATGGCCTCGGCCACGCGCCCGTAGTCTGCGGGGTCGCTAACAATGGTGACGTACTTGTGGTTCTTGGCCGAGGCGCGGACCATGGTCGGCCCGCCGATGTCGATGTTCTCGACTGCGTCGGCAAGTTCGGCACCGCCTTCGATGGTCTTCTCGAAGGGGTAGAGGTTGCAGGCGACGACATCGATCCACTCGATGTTCTCGCTGTCCGCCTCGGCGGCGTGCACGTCGCGGTCACCGAGGATGCCTCCGTGAATTCGCGGGTGCAGGGTCTTCACCCGTCCGTTGAAGATCTCGGGGGCGCCGGTGTGCGCGCTGACCTTGGTGACGGGAAGTCCAGCCTCGGAGAGGACCTTGGAGGTGCCTCCGGTGGAGAGCAGAGTGTAGCCGGCATCGACGAGGGCCTTGCCGAAGTCGGCGAGTCCAGTCTTGTCCGAGGTGGAGAGCAGGGCGTAGCGGGTGGTCACGGGGCCTCCGAGGGTGCGTCCTCCTCGTCCGGTGCGGCGAGGACGCGGAAATATGCGACCGTCACCCTCCGCGCATCCTGCACCCAGCCTTCCAGCAGCACGATGTCACCGATGTAGGCCTCTAGATCCCGCGCTGCGCGCGCATCGACGTAATAAAAGACGCCACTGTTACGATCTTGAATCCCTAGTTCGGCACCGTAGGCGATGAGCGGGCCGACCCACGTGGGAAGCCCGTGTAGGCCGTCGTGAACGCGCCAATCCTTCACGTGAATGGTCCGGAAGATCCGAAAACCCTCCACCTCTGTGGTGTGCCCATCAAGGTACCCAAGTGGCTTTGCCTGCGCCGGGAGCTTGAGCGGGTAGCCTCGCCCATCGAGCGTGCGCAGCTCAGCGAACTCTCCGGTGCCGTACACGAAGCCGGTATGGCGGACAGCGCAGCCGCTCAGTAGCAGTAGGGGAAGAAGCAGTCGGTACATGCGCACAGCTATCTCGCACGCGAAGCCAATGGGAAAGGCGTTGCAATCCGGGATAGGGGGGCGCATGCAGGTTCAGCTCAAGATCCGTACGCTTCGACCCCGCGAAGCAGCAGACGATGACTCCGTGGGCACTCAGCTCGTGGCGGCCGTTCAGAGTGCCGTTCGCAAGGGGGGGGCGCCGACCGTCGCCCTGACCGTGCGGGATGAGCGCATTGACCTGTTCCGGACGGTCGAGATCGACAATGCCTACATGCCTGTCGATGTGTTCCTCGCGGGTCTCTCGCGGTCCGAGGCGCCAGGCGGAGGGTTGCACTGTGTGGGCGTCATGGGCACCTTCACTCGCCGAGACCGGCCCGGCGTGCGCCAGGTGATGGTGTTTCTCGAGTGGGAGGACTGCCGCTGGTGGCTGTGGCGAGGTCTGTTGGACGCCGAGGGCGCACTCCTCGAGGACACCGAGAGTGTGCTTCGCGCGGTGGACGGCGACACGAAGCCGATGCGTATCGGGGGCTGGTGGAGCCTTGGTCGCAGGCGAGGAATGCAAGGACGCCTCGACGCACACAGTCGTCAGACGGTGCACTGACCGCACGACGGGCCGTCGACGCGTGTATGCTCCCGGGGTTGGGGGACTTCCATGGCTCGCGCAGCGCTACCTGCGGTACTCATCTCGCTCGGACTCTTCGCTTGTGCAGCCCCTGAGCTGACGGTCGATGCCTACTCGGATCCGGTCACCGTCGATCTCGGCTCTCTGCCTGTCGACTCGGGTGTGTTTACCTTCGAGATCGTGATCGCGAACACGGGTACAGGCGACGGTGAGATCACCGGCCTCGAGCTCGCCGGTGACGATCTCACATTCGTCTCCCTGGAGCCCGCGGTCTCGTTGCCCGTCGCGGTCCCAGCCAGCGAGGTGGTGCGGGTTCCCGTGACGCTCACGGACCTCGGCTCCTTGCCCGATGGCTGGTTCGAACAAGCACTGTCGCTCGAAGTCGCGATGGAAAGCACCTGGAACTCCAGTGGTGGCTGCTCCGGTGGGGCAGCGGCCGACGATGACCAGCTCTCGATCCCGATTACCTTCGCGGTGCCCGACGGGTGCGACGCAGACGACGATGGCTTTCGCAGCCTGCTCTGCGGCGGTGACGACTGCGATGACACCTTGGCCACCGTCTACCCGGGTGCCGACGAAGTCTGCGACTACGAAGACAACGACTGTGACGGCACCGTGGACGGGGCCGACGCGATCGACGGCTTCGAGTGGTACCTCGACGCGGATGGCGACGGCGTCGGCGCAGGTCAGGTCACGCTCTCGTGTGTGCCGCCCGGCGTGGACTATGTCAACGAGGGTGGCGACTGTGCCGCTGGCGACCCAGCGATCTTCCCTGGAGCCGATGAGGTCTGCAACGACGTCGACGACGACTGCGATGACCTGATCGACGACGACGACGGTGATGTCGACACGTCGACCGGAAGCACGTTCTACGCGGACCGTGACGGCGATCTGTACGGGGATGATGCCGACACCCGGCAAGCCTGTGCGGCACCCCTTGGGTACGTGCCTGTTGGAGGCGACTGCGACACCGTTCGCACCTTCGTGAACCCGGGCGCTGATGAGGTCTGCGATGGAAACCTCGACGAGGACTGCGACGGAACCGTCGATGAGGCCGCTGGTATCGGCGCCGTCGAGTTTTACGCGGACCGTGACGGCGACACGTACGGAAACGCGAACTCCACCGCGATGGGCTGCACCGCACCCCTCGGATACGTCGCGGACGCCACCGACTGCGACGATGGTCGCACTTTCGTCCATCCCAATGCCGAGGAGCTCTGCAACAACATCGATGACGACTGCGATGGCGCTGTCGATGACGGGGCGGGAGAGTACTACTTCGCCGACCGCGATGCCGATGGCTTCGGCGATGACAACGACGCAAAGTGGTCTTGCTCGGCCATTCCTGGCCACGTCTTGGTCGGTGGAGACTGTGACGACACGAGCTACCTGTTTGCTCCGGACGTGGACGACCCGTGCGATGACCCGCGCGACCTGAACTGCGACGGCGAACCCGAGGACGGCTGCTCGAACTGTCTCGAACTGCTTGAGCTCGGCAACACTTCCGATGGCGCCTACACCATCGACGTCGATGTGGATGGCGATGGTACGGCCGACACGACGGCTGACACGTGGTGTGACATGACCACCGATGGCGGAGGCTGGTCGCTCGCTCAGCGGACGGTGTGGGAGTGGTCGGAGTCCTCCCAGCTTTACACCGGGTTCTCGTCGTGGGCATCGGCGCCCACCGGCAGCCCCGCACCCGGCGGTGCATACCGACTACCCGGGGCAGTTTGGCCAGCGATCGCGAACCAGGGTGACATGCTCGCTGTGCACCGAGTGCGAACAGAAACCGGAGGCGCCTGTGCGCCGCTATTCTATTCGGGGACGGGCGGGACACTGCAGGTTGACGCCACCTCGCAGGAAGCCACGCTGACAGGTTTGACCTCTAGTGTGGGTCTGGTCAACGGTGAATTCTTGTCGACGAGCGACAGCGGGCCCGCACAAGGCTGCACAGCGAATGACGCGGTGCCGTGGTTCTACAGCGGGTGTTGCCTCACCTGCCCCTCGTTCAAGGGCAATTTCTGGACTGACGAGGCCCATCCGATGGTGAGCTACGTCGAGACGGATGCAGACCTCTTCGGGAATGTGGCGTCGGATGTCTGTAGCGACGCCATTCAACGTGCCGAGATTGGGACCGTGTACCTCGGGGTCGACACGATGGAACTCTACTTCCGCTAGGCCTCCATGTAGAGAACCCACCCTCGCGGTGGACCCTCGCGCCCTCTGCGGATAGGAGCCCGTTCCCCCGCGGAGGAACGCATGTTCGAGCGCCTGAAGCCCCCGGTTGCCCTAGAAGAGGATGTCCTCAACTTCTGGGAGACCGAGCGAATTTTTGAGCGTAGCGTCGAACAAGCGAAAGACCGCCCTCCGTTCGTGTTCTTCGAGGGACCGCCGACTGCGAACGGCACGCCCCACAACGGGCACGTGCTTACGCGGGTGATCAAGGATGTGTACCCACGCTATCGCACCATGCGCGGCTACCGCGTGGACCGGCGCGCGGGCTGGGACACGCACGGGCTCCCTGTCGAGGTCGAGGTCGAGAAGTCACTGGACATGCACGGCAAAGAGGCCATTGAGGCGTATGGTCTCGAGAACTTCAGCCGCCAGTGCGTCGACTCGGTGTTCAAGTACATCGGTGAGTGGGAACGCCTGACCAAGCAGATCGGCTTCTGGGTCGATCTCGATGATGCCTACGTGACCTTCCATCGCTCCTACGTGGAGTCTGTGTGGTGGGCGCTCGCGCGCTTGTTCAACCAGGGCCTGCTCTACAAGGGCCACAAGGTGGTCTGGTGGTGGCCGCAGGGCGGCACGACGCTCTCCGCTGGCGAAGTCGGCATGGGCTACAAGATGGTCGACGACCCCGCCGTCACCGTCCGTTTCCGCGATGTCGATGACCCGACGGTGTCCTACCTGGCTTGGACGACTACGCCGTGGACGCTCCCGTCCAATGTGGCGCTCGCGGTAGGCGAGAAGATCGAGTACGCCTACTGCGAAGATCCGGCCGGCGGCACCGTGGTGCTCGCGGCGGCTCTGGCCGAGTCGTACGACCTCGAGGTGTTGCGCACCGTCACTGGCGCCGAGCTCGTCGGAAAGCGCTACCAGCCCCTGTACGCCTTCGAGGGTGAGCCGGCTGCAGAGGGCCTCCGCTACGAAGTGGTCACTGCCCAGCACGTCACGACCTCCGCAGGTACGGGCATCGTGCACACCGCGCCCGCCTTCGGTGAAGACGACATGCTCGTCGCCAAGAAGCACGGGCTCGCCATCCTCCAGTGGATCGATCCCGCCGGCCGCTTCACCGACAACGCCGGGCCGCTCGCCGGCAAGTTCTGCAAGGACGCGGACCCCGATGTCATCCGCGACCTCAAGGAGCGCGGTCTGCTCTTCAAGCGCGAGACCGTCCGACACGACTACCCCTTCTGCTGGCGTGCCGACTCCGACCCGCTCATCCAGTACGCGCGGCCTGCGTGGTTCATCCGCACGACCTCGCGCATCGATGAAGCCTTGGCCAACAACCAGGGCGTCAGCTGGCTGCCCGAGCACATCCAAGAAGGCCGCTTTGGCGACTTCCTTCGGAACAACGTCGACTGGGCGCTGTCCCGCGAGCGCTTCTGGGGAACGCCGCTTCCGATCTGGGAGTGTCCCACGTGTGAGGCGCGCTGGGCGGCAGAGAGCACGGCAGCCGTCCAGGCGCGCAACCCGAGCGCGTTTACCGACGACGTCGATCGCGACCTGCAGGTCCACAAGCCGTGGATTGACAAGGTCACGGTGCCCTGCGACTGCGGGGCGACCATGCATCGCGTCACCGAGGTCATCGACTGCTGGTTCGACTCCGGCTGCATGCCGTTCGCGCAGTGGGGCTTCCCCCACCAAAACCGCGAAGAGTTCGCGGCGAACTACCCTGCGGACTTCATCTCCGAGGCCGTCGACCAGACCCGAGGCTGGTTCTACAGCCTGATGATGATCTCGACCCTTCTCTTCGATGATGAGACCTGCCGCGAGTACGGCATGGACCCGGTGGGGCTGCCGCGCCCCTACAAGAACTGCGTCGTGCTTGGCCATGTCTGTGACATGGAGGGCCGCAAAGAGTCGAAGTCCAAGGGCAACTACACCTCACCCGACCTGGTGTTGCGTGGCTTCACGCACCTGATGGCGCTGCCTGACCCGTCGCTCAAGCCGGGACAGGTGGGCATGAAGAAGGACCAGGCCAACAGCCTCGATCTCGCGAAGCACGAGCTCGTGCGCATGGCTCGCGAGGGTGGCGAGGAAGAGGTTCGCTGCCGCGTGGTGGCGGCCAAGGTTGGGCCGAAGGACACGGTCCATCTGCATCCCGATGACCTGGCGACCCTGGGCATTCCCGCAGACGGCGGTCGGGCTCGGTTCACGATGCCCATCGATCCGCCAGGTGCGGATGCCTTCCGCTGGCTGTTCTGCGCGTCGACCCCGCCGTGGTCGAACACCCGCCTGTCGCTCCGCGCCATCCGAGATGGCCAGCGCGAGTTCCTGATGCGCCTGCGCAACGTGGTGCAGTTCTTCTCGATCTACGCGAACATCGCCGCAGAGCAGGGGACCTTCGACCCGAAGGGCTCGGCACCGCGCCCGATCGAAGCCCGCTCGGACCTCGACCGCTGGATCGGCGGTCGTGTGGCCCACACCATCCTCAGCGTCCAGACCCACATGGACGACTACCGTCTGTACGAGGCGGCCCGTGAGGTCTCGGCACTCGTGGATGCGCTCTCGAACTGGTACGTGCGTCGTTCGCGATCGCGCTTCTGGGGAGAAGGAGAAGACCTTCAGGATGCCCTTTGGACGCTCTATGAGTCCCTCCGTGCCATCACTCGACTGATTGCGCCATTCGTTCCGTTCACCGCCGAGGCAATGTGGGGCGTGCTCGAGCGCGCAGTGCACGGTGATGCGGTGGAGCCTTCGGTGCACCTCGCCGCTTGGCCTGAGGTTCCGTCTGCTGTGGACGCGGCTCTGGACGAGGACATGGAGCTCGTCCGCGAGCTGGCCTCCCTGGGTCTTGCTGCACGCTCGGCGTCGGGCATCAAGGTGCGTCAGCCGCTCGCCGCGGTCACGCTCGTGCTTGCCGACCCCAGTCGCCGTGCGGCGGTGGAGCGCTTGGAGTCGCTACTTACGGATGAACTCAACGTTCGCGAGATCCGTTTCGCCGCAGAAGCCCAGGAATTCGTGTCCTTCGCGGTGAAGCCCGACTTCAAGAAGCTCGGCCCCAAGCTCGGGAAGGGCGTCAAGGATGTCGCAAAGCAGCTCGCGTCACGCGATGGCGCCGAGGTCAAGCGTGCGCTCGACTCTGGCGGCCTCGAGGTCGAGGTTGGCGGAGAGGTGGTGAAGATCACTGCCGATGAGTGTGACGTTCGGGTCGCCGCGAAGCCCGACTACGAGGCGGCGAGTTCAGCACGGGCGGTGTTGGTGCTCTCAACGACTCTTGACGACGGTCTTCGGGCCGAGGGATTGGTCCGCGAATTGGTCAACCGAGTGCAGGGTCTGCGTAAAGAACTCGACCTTGGCTACACTCGTCGCATTGCGCTCGACATTGATGGCGATTCTGAGATCCGCGCTGCTCTCGAGGCATATGGCGACACTCTCGCTCGCGAGACGCTCGCACGTGAGTGGACCATTGGTCCGGCTCGACAGGGTTCTGAGGGCCGTGAATGGGAGGTCGAAGGACGCCTTGTTCGGGCCGGTGTTTTGGCGCTCTGAGGCCCCCATACGCCCTACCTGCTTTCCCCATAGTCTCGACTTGGCGTAGAATGGACGCGGTTCGGGCCATCCAGTTCTGGAGGCTCGGCGAGACCTCGTCTGGGTGCGCCGCACTTGGCCGGGGACACGGAATGTAGGGGAAAAGTATGCGTCTCGTCGGTCGTGTCGGAGTGTTCGCCCTAGCGGTGCTACTTCCTTCGCTCGCGTTCGCGGACCCGAAAGACGACGCACGTCGTCACTTCGTGGCCGGTCTAGAGTCGGCGAAAGCCGAGCAGTTCGAAGTGGCTCTGCAGCACTTCCTGGCCGCGCAGGATGCCTTTCCGCATCCCGCGACGCTCTACAACATCGCGAGGACCTATACGGACCTCGGCGACTACCAGAACGCGCTCACCTATTACCGGCTATTCCGGGACCTCGACCCCACGCGGGCCGATGAGGTCGACCCGGTCATCGAAGCCATCCAGCTTCGCTTGACCCAGCGGACGGCTCCGACCACGGTCACGGTCGGCACCCCACAGGTGTCGAGCGGCGGTGGCGGCGGCGGTGGCGGCGTGGTCATCGTCAGTGGGGCGACACCTGAAGAGATGGCACGCATCACGGCACTGAGTGCCGAACTCCAAGCCCTCAGTGGCACGATCACCGAGCGGATCGAGAACCCGCCGGAGCCGACGGCGGTCGAGGCCATTCCGGTTGGCGACCCGGATGAGCTTCCGCCCGAGACTGAGGTCATCCCCACTGCGGGTGGTGACCTTCCCGATATTCCCGGCGGCGGCTACGCCGTCGAGGCGTATGAGCGCCAGGTCGTCACGGCCTCTCGCTACGGCCAGGACCCGCTCGATTCACCGTCCACGCTCACCGTGGTCACTGGCGAAGACCTTCGCATCATGGGGGCGACGAGCCTCCGCGAAGTGTTCCGCCGCGTGCCGGGCTTTGCCGTCGCAGAGTTCACGGCCGGAAACGCGCCGTCGTCTATCCGCGGCTTCAACGATGAACTGCCGAACAAGGTGCTCATCCTCATTGATGGTCGCTCGACCTACGAAGACTTCATCGGAACGACCTTCCAGGAGAGCTTCCCGGTGGGCTTCGACGAAATCGAGCGCATCGAGATCATCCGCGGACCGGGCTCTGCCGTGTACGGTGCCAACGCCGTGACCGGCGTGGTCAACATCATCACCCGCACGCCGGGTGAGGGCGGCAGCTCCGTCAGTGTCTCGGCGGGCAACGCCGCGACGCTCCGTCCAGAGCAGTTCGGCGGCTACATCAACGGGTCCGCAGTGGCGAGTGGTCGCGCGGCCGACACGGCCTACCGGTTCTCCGCTGGCTACAAGTCCTACGGTCGCTGGGAAAAGGACTTTGACGCCGGTCAGTTCCCGTCTCAAGAGCTCTATCAGCAGGACCAGGAGACCGGCCTCGCAGCGCTTCGCGCCAACGGTCGCCTCGACCGGACCTTCCTCGCAGGTGACGGCTTCGCCTCAGTGTCGGCCGGGTTCTCCGATACCGACATGGAGTTCCAGAACCAGGGCGTCCTCGGTACCTATGGTGCCCACTTCCGGAACCACTACCTTCGCGGTGACATCTCCTACGGCGCTGCGCACCTTCGCGTGTTCTGGAACAGCTCCAATGCCGATGACATGAAGCGGTGGACCGACCTGGGTGATCACGCCTTCCCCGTAAACTTCGATATCAACGCCGACACGGTGGATGCAGAGCTCGAGGGCAACTTCGAGATCGACACGGGCCCGTTCGTCCAGCGTATCAACGGTGGCCTCAGCTACCGTCTCAAGATGCTTCGCGACTTCGCCTTCGTCGGAATGGACGATGACGGAGAGATCCGGACGATTTCCGAGAATCACTACGGTGCGTTCTTGCAGGACGAAATCACCTTCGACCGACTCAAGTTGGTGCTGTCGACGCGGTACGACCTCGACCCCAACATCAACCCTGCGAAGACCTTCTCGCCTCGCGGCTCGCTCATCATGCGCATTGCTGACCAGACCTCGATTCGAGCCAATGTCGGTAGCGCCTTCCGCGCGCCCAACATGATCGAGAACTACAACGACTTTGTGCTCCCCACCGGCGATGACGGCGTCTTCTTGCAGTTCGACTCGTCGCGCTTTGACGTCGAGCCCGAGCGCATCGTCACCGCGGAACTCGGGTTGCACGATCAGTCCACTCTGTACCACTCGGCTGATGTGGCGGTGTACTACAACAGGCTGGTGGACCGTATCGACATTGCCGATGTCGAACCGACCCTCGAGTTCTATGACGACGCCGCTGGTGGGTACCGCGCCGGTCATTCCGGCTTCGAGAACCTCGACATCACCGATGTGGGCTTTGGCCTCGAGGCTGAGGCCGAGTTCTACCCAGTGGACGGCTTGGACGTCTACACGAACGCGACGCTAGCCTTCCAGTATCTGGTGAGCGCCGAGGGCGACTGGGAGCGCAGCAGCGAGGTGTCCACATTCAAGGGCAACCTGGGGGCGAGCTACCGAACCAAGTACCGCACTGACGTGGCGATGGACTTGAACTACATCGGCAAGCAGGAGTGGGCCGTCTCCAAGATTGGAGGCGATGGCATCTTCAGGGACGAATACTCGATTGTGCCCGCTCGTCTGTTCCTGAACGGGCGCGTCGGCGTTCGACCCTTCCAAGATGAGAAGCTCGAGTTCTCCCTCACCGGGTACAACTTGATTGGCTTCGCCAAGCCCGCCATCGAACACCCCAAGGGACAGAGGGTCGGTGGACGACTCTTTGGCTCTGCTACTTACCGTTTCTGAGGTCTGACGATGCGCAACCATCTCAAGTCTTTCGCCTTCGTCGGTCTCGGCTGCATCTCCGTCACCATGCTCGCCATGGTCGGCTGTGACTACGAAGCTCCCCGCTCCGAAGAGTTCGGCGAGGAGATTCCCGAGAATGTGCTCAGCGGAGAGGTCGTCCTGGCCATTTCGATTGAGCAGGAACTCGGGCCGGTCATTCTCCTGGTCGCCGACGCCAACAATCCGTCCCCCCCAGAGGGGACCGGTTCGCCGATCACGCTGACGACCATCTCGCCTGACGAGTTTAGTGTCGGGACGAACG
Organism: Pseudomonadota bacterium; assembly: GCA_023954855.1. Classification (GTDB taxonomy): domain Bacteria; phylum Myxococcota_A; class UBA796; order UBA796; genus M1803. The sequence continues at coordinate 98,839 of JAGSGY010000002.1, forward strand.
GCTTGCTCTCGGCACCGTTCACAGTCACGGGCATTCCCGATGGCGAGTGGCTGATCACCGGCTTCATGGACATCGACCGCGACTTTACGCCACTGTTTGGCCCGTTCGGCGGCGCCACCTGCGAAGACGTGCTCGGCGCTCACATCAGCGACCTGACCACCCAGGAAATCGTGCCGATCACGGTGGGCGGTGGCGACCGGGTCGACAACCTTGCGGTGACGCTCGGCATTCAGCTCTCGACCGAGCGCCCGGCGTTTACTTTGGAGCCTTCGGTCACCGCCGACGCTTCGTTCGACAATGGCACGGCGGTTCAGCTCGGACTGGTCGACCCCCTCGGACTTCCACAGACCTTCCGGGTCGAGTCGACGGCGGTTCACGCCAACGCGCTCGGCTTGCCGTACGAGCTCAACGGCCCGTTCGACTGGACGGACCCGGCGCCATGCGAGACGGGCATGCTCGTCACGGTCTACGACAAGGACCTCGACGGTGTCGCGGATGATCATCCGGACTTCCCAGGAGTCGGGCTCTCCGACATCTGGCCGCGTGTGTTCCTCACCTACCTGGGAACGTCGCAGAACGCAGACGGGTCCTGGAATGGGGCCCCTGCCGAGGGTGAGTCCTGGGCAGGCGTGGCAGCGTACAGCCCGCTCGCCAACCACGACCTGACCGCGATTGCCGCCATCGATGGCGCCGACAACGACCGCGACGGCGCAGTCGACGAGGCCGGCGAGCAGCTGCTCAACACGCCAGTGATTCTCGCCGGCATTGACCTCGCCTGGCTCCCCGCAGCGCTCCACTTCACGCCTGACGGCGAGTCCGAGATGGTGGTGGATGAGTCTGAGATCCCGGCAGGCCACTGGGATGTGACGGTCATTCTCGAGACGGGACAGACCTGGACGGTGCCGAACGCAATGGCTGTGTCGACCTCCACGGATCCGGGCTTCGAGCCCGCGCGCCAGGCCGAGACGCTCTACCTACAGGCGGCGGCCGCCGAATAGGGACCGTTTGCGCAGAGACAGAAAGACCCGGGACAGCGTCCCGGGTCTTTTTGTTTCTGAACCCTACTGTGGGGGGTTGAGCACGTCCGGCCACAGCTCTTCGGCGCGACGGCGGCCCAGGCGAACCTGCGTGCAGAACCAGGTCCAGCGACCGATGTGGTCTTCTGGGGCCTCGGCATCGCAGACGGCGAGCACCTGGTGCTGGGCTTCGCGTACGTACTTTCCGCCCAGGAAGCGGAACATCTGGGTGAGCTGACGCAGCGCATCGCCTTCACGCTCGACGCCGAGCGCAGCCTTGAGGCCGACGGCTACGGAGTCCTCGGCGGCTCCGAGCGGCGGCAGAATGCTGTGGGAAGGCAGCTGCACGAGATGGCTGGCGACCTCGGCCACGGACTGGAACAGCGCGATGTCACGACCGTCATCCTCGCGGGCGAGCCGTCGGGCTTGCTGCAGCCACTCTTCCGCGGCATCGCGGATCGCGGGGGACAAACAGTCGAGGATCCAGTCGAGGCCGTCGCCATCGAGGAGCTTGCGGAAGTCCTCATGCGACAGCTCTGGCGAGAGGGGGTCCTCCATGGCCATGTGCCCGATGTAGCGGGTCACGGGTTGGCCTCGGGTACCCGACAGGGCGCGGCCGGCGCGAAGGGCGAGAGCTACGCGGGTGAGGGGAGCGACCTCGGCCCGGAACAGCACGTCGAGCACGGCGGGGTCCGAGGACACGCCAAGCACCTCGAGGGCGCTGCGCAGACGCTTTGCGAGGTGACGGGCGGGTACGCGTGGGTCGCGGGACAGGCGCACGTAGGCCTGGGTCGCCGGGTGGCCGCCCTTACCAGAGCGGTCGACCTCGAACCAGCCATCGACCCCGTGGGGAGTGGCGCTGACCAACAGGGGTTGCCCTGGGGGGCCTGGCACGATGACGGTTCCGCCAACGCCTTCTTCACGGCCTACGCCGCAGCCAGCGAGTGGCGGAGCGTAGAGGAGTGCCGGCCCGTCGACCGCCACCCAATCGCTCTCATCCGAGAGGATGTTGACGTTGAGCACGAGGCCGAGCTGTCTGGCTCGGGTGAGCAATAGGATGCCTGCTGTGGTCGCTCCGGGAGCGCTGCCGGTGAGCACAATATCCATGGGAACTAGCCTTCCTTGGGCTTGAAGAGTGCGGGGAGCGCTCGTTGGCGCAGAAGCTCGCGGGTGCGCTGCATCAGCGGAATGAGGCTCGTGTGGCGGACCACCCTACACGCCTCGTCTGGGCTGAACCAGCGCACGTCTCCGATTCCCTCTCGCGTGGAGGGATTGAACGCGTCCATCGGGCCTTCGGGGCGGACCAGGTAGAGGTAGACCCGCTTGAGCCGGGGCAGTCCACCCGGTGCCAAGAAGCCGTAGCGGACCTCGCCGAGAGTAGCGATCACCGTGAACGGCACGTCGATGCCCATCTCCTCGCAGATCTCGCGGCAGCCGGCCTGCTCGGGCGTCTCGCCGGGCTCGAGCTTGCCCTTCGCAACTTCCCAGGTGGTGCGATTGCGGCGCTTCACGCGAATCAAGCAGAGCTCGGGCCGGCCATCGGGCCGCAGGCGGATGGGAATGCCACCGGCGGAGAGCTGCTCCGCGTAGTTTGGCTGAAGGTTGAGCATGTGTGCGAGCGGCATGTGGTCTGCGAGGAACAGCCCGCTTCGACGGCTCTTGGTGAAGTAGACGTTGTCGCGACGCGCTCGTGAGGCGTCGATGACCAGTAGGCGAGGCTCGCCGCGAAAACGGTGGGCTGTGCGCCAAGCCCCCGACTCATCGCCTGAGAAGACGAGCGGCCGGGTTCCGCCCTCGAGCACGCCGGCTGCGAGGATCTCGTCGACGCGTTCTTGGGTCGTCGCGTGAAACAGAATGTCGGGGTGCAGTGGCAGGCGGCGCCCACGACTGCGATGTGCGCGCACCTTGCTGCCGCGCATCTCGAACCCGCGATCTTCCGATGCGATGTTGGCGATGACGTCGGGTGCGATTTCACGATGTACGAGCCGCGACACCGCGTCCACCAGCTCGATCAACGACACCCAGCCGTCTCGATCTGGACGGAGGTTGCCGCGTTCGGGGCGGTGGCGCAGCAGAAACGCCATCGTCTTCGAGAGGCGGATCGGATCCACCTCAGCGCGGTTGTGTGACATTGGGAAAGAGGGAGCTGGCGCGTGCCTGGGCGGCTCCGGCCTGGAGCGGCGCATGGCAATGAGCGCACGAAGGGGTGTTGCCCCTATTCTACCTCAACGCCGATACGGAGAGCGGCATGGCCTACGGAGTGGCTTTCTTCACGTTGTGGGGCCGCGCGTCGATGACCTTTCCAAACCGGTCATAGATGGTCGCCCGGTCGGACTTGTTGTTCCAGATCGGTGTGTCGCTTCCAAGGAAGATCGCGAGCTGCTCCATCGGGTTGCCCTGGTGCTCGCCCTTGCCGCTGTGCACCTTGACCGTGTGACCGGCGGGAACAGTGAGGGCCGGGAAGGTCCAGGTCTGGCCGGTCGACTTGCCGATTTTGTAGCCATCGACGTTGATCGGCTCATTGCTGACATTGGCCACGCGAAGGTACTCGCCGTTCACATTCTCGCGGTCATCGCCGGGGGCGTTCGCGTGGAAAGACGTGATGTGCAGCGCGCCTTGGTAGCGCTCCGTGCTCCAGATGCCGCGGTTGGCCGCCTTGGCCTTGGATTGCGCCTCGAGGAACGGAGTGAGGTCGGTGTCGTCCGGAGGAATGATGAACAGGTGGGCCAAGCCCAGCTCGAGCAAGTGGATCGAGAGGTTTCCGCCATCGGGGCGCTGTAGTCCCGAGACGATGCGGCCGTAGCCGTCACGCGGGTTCTCGCTGCCCAGCAGCAATGTGATCTCGTGACCTGCCAAGAAGGCCTCTGCGGCTTCGCGACCTTCGATGCCGTACGCCTCCGCCGGCTTGAGCTCGGGAGTGTTCACCCACCGAAGCCGAATTTTGTCGCCGGTGGTGAGGGTGACCGTGTCCCCGTCATACACGCTCGCAACGGTCGAGCTCGCAGGCGGAAGTGGCCATCCACCTTCGGGCGGACCGCCCCCGGCGAGGGCTAGGGGAGCGGCGATAAGAAGCCCGAGGAGCAAGGAACGCATGCATCTCTCCGTAGTGCGCGGCGTGAGAGTTCTAACACCTGCGCACCCAGACTTCGTCCCCCTGAGAAACGGGCCGTCTACTCGGCCGCTTCGGTGGCCATGTCCTTGATGCGATCCGCTTGCCACAGCATGTAGATGTCGTCCGGCGAGAGGCGCGCCGCAGACAGGGCTGCTCCGTGCGCGAGCTCGAGCTCCCCGCGGGAGAGGTGGACCATCGCCTTGGTGTCGAGGAAGTCGGGTCGGTCGCCCGTTTCAGCGAGTGCGCCCTCGATCAGGGCGAGGGACTGCTCCTTCTCGACGCCGGCGAGGGCGTAGTACCAGGCGGTGCAGTTGTCTTGAGTCGGGGAGGTCACCATCTGGGCGCAGTCGCGCGCGATGCCACGCTCCATCACTTCGACTGCCGTGCCTTCGTCCCCCATGGCAGCGTGGGAGGCGACGACGAAGTCCAGCGGGCGATCCCCCGGATGCAACCGCGCGATGGCCTGGTCGAGGTCGGCCTTGAAGGTCTGCCGGCTCGGGTCGTCCTCGGGGAGCTGGCTGTAGAACCACAGGTACATGCCGCTCTGTGGGTAGAGGTCGAGGAGGCGGCGCAGGTGTGCCATGGCGCCAAAGGAATCGCCGCGGGCGAGCGCCACCCGGGCGCGTCGGACCAGGTGGGCATCGGGGTTGCCGGCCAGGCGGGCAGACTCGAGCAGCTGGAGGTTCGCCGCCTCGTACTCTCCGAGAGCGTAGTGAACATCCGACACCGCCCGGTATGGGGCCCATTCCTCAGCCCGGTCGTCGACCGCCTCGAGTGCGAGCTCCATGGCCTCGTCGGCGCGGTCGTCGAGCAGGAGCCCATTGACCGAGGCCTCCAGCTCACCATTGTCGACCAGGTCGCCGGCGCTCAGCGGTTCAAGGACAGACCAGGCCGCTGCGAGGTCCCCGCGAAAGCGATGCACAGCGGCGAGCATCACGGTCGCTTCTGCATAGGCTTCCTCATCGGCGTCTGCCCAAGCTCGCAGGCGCTCGAGTTCAGCAACGGACTCGTCCAGCTTGTCGAGGGCGGCGAGCAGTCGGGCTCTGTGCAGGCTTCGGGAGGGGTCGACTTCGCCAAAGCGCTCGATGTCCTGGGCAAGGAACAGTTCATGGCCATCCACGAGGCGACCCTTGCCCTTGCTCTTGGTGAGGGCGAAGCGGCCACCTTGGTAGTCGAACCAGACGACGTGACGAGACATCAGCTCGTGCCCGACGAGTCCGCGCATGCCGGTCGGGCCGGTCGCGCGTGAATTCTCCTCGTAGTTGAGCCAGCGAGCTTCGAGTTCGAGGTCGAGCCGGCTGCCCCCCAGTCGCATGGACTTCACGGGGATGCGGCGCGTCGACTTGAGAAACTCCGAGGCGGGAAGTTTGTCCGGCGCGCCAAGGCCGAGAACGGGTTCGACGCCCTCGGTGTAGTCCTGTTCGAAGGGCTGACCCGTGCGGCCGGAGAGAAGAAGTCCGCCGGCACCCGTGTCGATTTGGATGATGATCTGATCGGTGTGCGCGGGCTCGGCGCCCGTCGTGATCTCGAGCGGGGCGAAGACGTGGCCTCCATCGAAGAACATCGGGTCGGACTTTCGCGGGACCTTCGCAGTGCCCGGGCGATGCAGGGTCAGTCGGTCCTTGGGGTAGTCGATCTCGAGAGCGAATCGGCCCCAGACGTTGTTGCCGAGGATGCCGTCGAGGGGAAGCGCACCCGCGTATTCGGGGAGTCCGCGCACGCCGACAGCGACCTCCACATCTGAGATGCTGGCGTCGCCAATGTTCATGGTCGGGATGACCGCTCGGTCGAGAGGCGCACGGCCGCCGAGTCCCTCGATGTAGGAATAGCCGCGCTCGATCGGAAGGCCGAGACGTTCGGCCGTCTCCTCGGAGAGCGCGCTGATCGCCGCTCCGGTGTCGAGAAGGAACAGTCCCTTCTCTCCATCGGGAAGCTCTGCTTGCACGTAGATCCGGTTGCCACCGGGCATGGTGCGCACCAGGTCGACTGAGACGGCGTCGGGGCCGACGTAGGTCGGAACGTCCGCGAGACTCTGGAGCGGGCCGGGCCGGGCGCAGGCGCTGGTTCCGAGCAGTGCAGTGGCGAGCAGTAGAGAGGCAATGCGCATGGGGCAAGCCTAGCCCGCGGTCCGACGATTGTGCACGGCTGCGACGATTGCAGACAGGTCGGCTCTGCTCCGTTATGGCCGGGCCATGGCACAACGCGACCCTCTCATCGAAGCCTTGGCCCGCGGCTTCTCCCAGTGGGAGGATCGAGCGCGGCTCGCCAAGGCGGCTGGCCTTTCCGACCCCCAGCTCGCCGGCGACCCCTACGACGTTTGGGATGGACTGGTCGAGCAGGCCGTGGCCGAGGGGCGTACGGCGGCTCTCGCGCAGGCGTTGACCGATGAGGGCCGACCCCGACTTGCATCTGCGGTGAAGGAGGGCGGGCTTCCCGACTCCAAGCCTCGCGCGGCGGTGCTGATGGCCGCTCTGATGGGCGCATCGCTGTTTATGTTCCTCTTCTATGTCGTGCTGGACCCGGCGCAGCGGGATGTCGACGCCCGCATGGGGTCCTCTCGCGCGGTCATGGATGCCGCGACGCAACCCCGCGAGCTTCCCGAGCCTGAAGAGAAGGCTCCAGTCGAGGCTGAAGACGCTGTCGACGCGATCGAGGATGCGGACGAACCGGCTGACCCGAACGAGGCACCCGATGCCGACACACTGACCGGCTGGGGCGACTGCAAGGCCGCGCCGGGCACGCGCATTGGCTACGCATGGGCCGGAAAGCAGGTGCCGTCGAGCCCGTGGCGTCCCGAGGGGCGGGTCAACGTTCGCGCCGACTATCCAAATGAAGCGAACAGCTGGAACACGACAAGTGCGACGGTCTGCATCTTGCCTTCCGACGTCGAGGTGCCCCTTGCCGAGGGCGTCATCGAGGTGGATGGCGGTGCCGTGTACATTCCCGTGGTCGCGCCGCGGTAACCTCCGGCTCTGGAGCGAATCGTGATCCTCGTCGCCGATGTCGGCAACACCAACACCGTGTTCGGGCTGCTCAACGGCCGCCAGGTCATTCAGACCTGGCGCGTAAGCACCCAGGAGCGCACCACCGATGAGTGCGGGGTACTCCTGCTTCAGCTGCTCGGACACCAGGGGTATGAGTCCTCGTCGATTGATGGGGCGATGATCTCGTCGGTCGTCCCGAGTGTGCTCTACAGCCTCGAGAAGGCGTTTGGCCGCTACTTCGACGTGAAGCCCCTGGTGGTCGGGCGGCGGCTGAAGACCGGGATCAAGCTTCGCACCGACAATCCGCGTGAGGTGGGGGCAGACCGCATCGTCAACAGCGTTGCGGCGGTCGAGACCTACGGTGGGCCGGTGATCATCGTCGACTTCGGCACTGCGACCACGGTGGATTGCGTGAACGCGAAGGGCGAGTACATCGGGGGCGCGATTGCTCCGGGATTCAAGATCTCGGAAGAGGCCCTGTTCGAGCGGACGGCCAAGCTCCCACGCGTCGCCCTGCAGAAGCCCGAGCACGTCATCGGCACCAACACGGTAGCCGCAATGCAGTCCGGCCTGTTCTGGGGCTACGTGGGCCTGGTCGACAGTCTCGTGTCTCGGTGCCGTGCTGAGCTCGGCGGGGAGCCGAAGGCGGTGGCGACGGGCGGCATGGCGCACCTAATCGGTGGGGCATCGGACGAGATCGATGACATCGAGCCTGAGCTGACGATGCTCGGCCTGGCCCTTCTCTACGAGCGAAATGCATGAGGCGTTCGGCGCTTCTTCCACTGGCTGGCTTGTGGCTCGCGCTGTCGCTCGCATGCGGCGGTGGGCCGAACCTCGAGCGTGACGGCGGAGTCGCCTATCGCTTTGCCCCGGTCGGCTTCGAAGCAGAGCGAGGCGTCGACTTGCTGGACGACCGACTTCAGGCTGCGGGCCTGGTGGCAGAGGTCTCTCCCCAACACGGGGAGATCGTGGTCGAGATCGCCGGCGTAGTAGAGCCCGAGCTCATCACAGGGCCGCTGTTTGCCCAGGGGGTGCTGACCCTTCATGCGCTGGGCGCCTCGCACACGGCCGCCTTTGCCGCCAAGGTGGGCGAGATCGAGCGCACCGGAGGCGACCTTGGCCTCCGGAAGGGCGAGTCCCTTCTGCGCGACGACGATGGCCATGCGTACATCGTCATGGCGGCCGCGCTCGACAACAGCCACATCGCGAGTGCGCGGGCTGACGTGGACATTCAGGGCGGACCCATGGTTCAAGTCTGGCTGACCAGCGACGGCGGCGAGACCTTCTACGCACTGACCGAGCGCAACGTCGGCCGGCAGATCGTCGTGGCTCTCGATGGCCAGGTTCTGATGGCGCCGGTGGTTCGGGAACCGATTCCCGGAGGCATGGTGGCCATCACGTTGGGAGGGCAGGGGGGCTCCGGCGAGACCCTGGCGGCGGCCCTGAGCGGCGGCGCACTACCCGGATCTCTCGAGCTGACCAGCACCGTTCTTCTCTCGCCCCTTCCGTAGGTACCTATGACTCAGCTTCCCATTCGCGTGCCCCCTGAGACCCGTTGGACCTGTGGAGGCTGCGGCGCTTGTTGCCGGGGCTACAGCTTTGGGCCCGTCTCGGAGCGCATCATCCGTGGCCTGGAAGAGGCAGACATCGGAGCGCACTGGCCGCTCGCTGCGGAGCAGCCCTGGTACCAGCGTCAGGACGGCCCAACGGGCGAGGCCTTCTATCTGGCTAAGGTCGATGACCACTGCATCTTCCTGCGCGACGACAACCTGTGCGCGGTGCATGCGGCGCTAGGGCCGGAGGCCAAACCGGCGTTTTGCCGCGAGTTCCCGTTCCACCTCGTCGAGGACCAGCGCGGGCTGACGGCGGTCATTCGCGCAGACTGCAAGTCGTGGGAAGACAGCTACGCAGACGGTCCCGACATCACCGCGGCGGCGGCGGAGGTCGCTGCTATGGCGCGCGTCGTGCCGCTTCGCCAGTTCAAGGGGGACCATGTGCCCGTGGCCCCCGGCGTCACGGCGGCGATGGCTCAGTGGCTGGACTGGGAGGATGCGATCGCGCCCGGACTCGTCGAAGTACGCGAACCCGGGGCTCAAGTCGCGTTCATTCGAGAGGCGCTCGCGTCTCGCGGACTTTCGCTCGCGGCCATCGATGGAGGGCGGCAACTGCCCGCCTTTGGCGCGCTTCTTCAGGCACTCCGAATGGTGATGCAGCGCGTCCTTGCCCAGGACGCACCCGACGAGCAGAGGGCTGGGGCCGTCGAGCGTGTAGAGGCGATTGAGCGCGTGCTCGCCAAGGCGGGCGACCCCCTCCCGGAGCTCACCGAGGATGCCAAGGCCTTTCTTGCCGCGGCGCTCCGGTCTGTGTGGACCGGTCGGCTCTGGACCTCCGGCGGGGACGTGGCCGGCGGGCTCGGAAGGTGGCTCTTTCTCGTGACGTGTGCGCGAATCGAGGCCGGGCCTGGGCCCGTCAGCGCCGCCGACTTCGCAAAGCACTACCATCCCTGGCGTCGTTTTGCGGTGAATCGCACGGTAACGTGGACACTCGAGAAGGCCCGTCCGGCGCTAGTAGACCTGTTCCTCAGCGCCCGCTGAGCACTCAACGCATCCCCCGGTGTCCAGCGTGGGTTGTGCCGCCATTCCGCGGCTTGCCGCGGGGCCTCAGACCGCATAGTTCTACGGTCCTCAGACGGTCTCAGATCGCCAGAGGATGGGGTGGACCGACGGCGAGAGGCCGCGGCCCCCTCGACTCACACTTCCGAGGGTCACGAACCCTGGAGGCCCCTCGATGAGCGGCAAGGTGATCACGTTCCAGGAACTCATCCTGACGCTGGAACGCTACTGGGCGGATCAGGGCTGTGTGCTCTTGCAGCCGCACGACATGAACATGGGCGCGGGCACCTTTCACCCCGCGACGTTCCTGCGCAGTCTCGGCCCGAAGCCGTGGAGCTGTGCGTATGTGCAACCGTGCCGCCGTCCCGGTGATGCGCGCTACGGCGAGAACCCGAACCGACTCGGCCACTACTACCAGTACCAAGTCATTCTCAAGCCGTCGCCGCCGAACAGCCAGGAGCTGTACCTCGGCAGCCTCGAGGCCATCGGGCTCAAGCTCCGCGATCACGACATCCGCTTTGTCGAAGATGACTGGGAGAGCCCGACCTTGGGCGCCTGGGGCCTCGGCTGGGAAGTCTGGATGGACGGCATGGAGGTCACGCAGTTCACGTACTTCCAGCAGGTGGGGGGCATCGCTTGCAACCCCACGCCCGTCGAGCTCACCTACGGCCTCGAGCGCTTGGCCATGTACCTGCAGGGCGTCGACAATGTCTACGACCTCGAGTGGGTCGAGGGTGTGAAGTACGGCGACGTGTTCCTGCGCAACGAGATCGAGCAGTCCAAATACAACTTCAAGCACGCCGACACCGAGGTGCTGTTCGACCAGTTCAACAGCACCTTCGCGGAGTGCCGTCGCCTGTGCGAGCTCGGACTCGCGCTACCGGCCTACGACCAGTGCATCGCCACATCGCATGCCTTCAACCTGCTCGACGCCCGTGGAGCGATCTCTGTCGCCGAACGTCAGCAGTACATCCGCCGCATTCGCGAGCTCGCCTGCATGTGCGCAGAGACTTGGGTCGCGCACTTCGAGGAGGAAGCATGAGTGAGCTGTTCATCGAGCTGCTCTGCGAAGAGCTACCGCCGTCCTTCGTCCGTCCCGCGCTCAAGGCGCTAGCCGATGGCGTGGTGGGCCTCCTTGAGGGCGTGCCGCACGGCGAGATCAAGACGTGGGCGACCCCCCGTCGTCTCGCTGTCGCCATCCAAGATGTCGCGCCTGGCCGCGAAGCCGTAGAGAAGCTCGTGACCGGACCTCCGGCGGACCGGGCCAAGGTCAATGGCGAGTGGACGAAGGGGGCCATCGGGTTTGCCCGCGGAAAGGGCGTCGACGTCTCGGATCTCGAGATTGTCGACTCCAAGCGCGGTCCAGTTGTGGCTGCGCGCGTGCGCGAGGGCGGCGAGCAAAGCCGTGACCTCATTGCCGCCGGAATGGAAGAGGTCGTGCTCGGCCTTCCGTTCCGCAAGTCGATGGAATGGGGCTCCGGCGGAACCCGCTGGGGCCGGCCGCTTCATCGCGTGTCCGTGCTCTTCGACGGCACAGTGGTCGACGGCAGCGTCGCCGGCATCGCTATCGGGGCGTCGACGGTCGCGCACCGCCTTGCCGCGGACTCCGACTTCGCGTTCACCGATGCCACGAGCTGGGAAGAGGGCCTGCGGGCTCGCCAGGTCGAGCCGGACCTCGACGCGCGTGCGGCGATTATTCGCAGCATTCTCGACGAGATCCAGGAAGAGCTCGGTTGTGATCGCATCGTCGATGACGCCCTCTTCGAAGAGGTGCTGCACCTGGTCGAATGGCCGGTGAAGGTCATCGGAACCATCGATGAAGACCTGCTCGAGCTGCCTCCGCGCTTGCTCGTCGAGGCTATGCGCAAGCACCAGCGCTACTTCCCCGTGTTCAAGGAAGGCGTGCTGACCAGTCGCTTCGTCGTCATCGCGAACAACCCCTGGGCCGACCTTGCCCTGGTGGCCGATGGCAACGCTCGGGTGCTTCGTCCGCGCTTCTACGACGCGCGCTTCTTCTTCAACGAGGACCGCCAGACCTCGCTCGACGAGCATGGCGCCGCACTCGTGAAGATGCGCTGGATTCGCGGCCTCGGCACGATGGCCGACAAGTCTGAGCGCATCGAGCGCCTGGCCGAGAGGCTGGCGCCGTCCTTTGGCGCGGACCCCGCCCATGCCGCGCGCGCTGGCAAGCTGGCGAAGGCCGACTTGTGGACGCAGATGGTCGGCGAGTTTGCCTCGCTTCAGGGCCACATCGGTCGCCTCTACGCCGCAGCCCAGCTCGAGCCCGAGGCCGTGTCGGTCGCGATCGAAGAGCACTACCTGCCGCGCTTCTCGGATGATGACACCGCGTCGACTCCCGTGGGTGTCACCGTGGCCATCGCCGACCGCCTCGACACCTTGGTGGGCTGCTTCGGCATCGGACTTCGCCCCAAGGGCGGCGACCCGCAGGGGCTGCGTCGCGCAGCGCTTGGCGTGGTGCGCACGCTGGTCAACGGCGGTCACAACCTCGACCTCGGCGCGCTGTTTCACACCGCACTCGACGTCTTCCACCAGGATGCCTCGGGTTCTGCCGGCTTCGATGCCTGGACGACCCTGCACGGCGACGGCAGCACGACGGCACGCGACTCCGACGCGCTGGTCGCCGAGCTGGTGCAGTTCACGTTGACGCGCTTTGCCTCAGCCGAGGTGGCTGGCGGTGCGTCCGCCGACCTTGTCGAATCGGTCTTGGCTGTGTCGGGATCGCATCCCCTCGACCTGCACCGCAAGGTCGCCGCGATCAAGGCTGTGTCCGGAACGGCGGACTTCCTGCCGATCATGCACACCTTCAAGCGCGTGCTGAACATCACTCGTGATGTCGAGGCGCCGGAGCCCAATCCGGTCGCGTTCACCGAGGCTGCAGAAGGGGACTTGTTCACGGCCCTCCAGAAGGTGAAGTCGTCCTCGGCTCTCGCCAGTGTGGCTAGTGCCGATCCTGACTACGACGCGGTCATCACCGAAGTGCTGTCGCTGCATCGACCGGTCCATGACTTCTTCGAGGCCGTGATGGTCGCTCATGAGGACCCCGCCGTGCGCGCGGTCCGCATGGGTCTGCTCCTCGAGGTCGGCCGCGTGTTCAAGCAGGTCGCCGACTTCTCTCGCATCTCTACTCGCTAAACGAGGCTCGACATGTCCAGCTGGATCTACGGTTTTGGAAATGGCTCCGCCGACGGCGACGGAACCATGAAGACACTCCTCGGCGGAAAGGGCGCTGGTCTCGCACAGATGACCGCGCTCGGCCTTCCGGTGCCTCCTGGGTTTACCGTCACGACCGCCGCCTGCTCCTACTACTTTGAGAACGAGCAGAACTGGCCGGCGGGCCTAGACGAGCAGATGAACACCGCGCTCGGTGTGCTCGAGGAGCGCGTGGGCCGCAAGCTCGGCGATGCCGCCGACCCGCTTCTGGTCTCGGTTCGTAGCGGTGCGGCCGTGTCTATGCCCGGCATGATGGACACCGTCTTGAACCTCGGTCTAAACGACACGACGGTCCAGGCCCTTGCGACGCAGAGCAACAACCCGCGCTTTGCGTGGGATAGCTACCGCCGCTTCGTGCAGATGTTTGGCGACGTGGTCCTCGGCATTCACTACACGCGCTTCGCGCGGGCGCAGAAGGCATTCTGTGGCGAGCAAGACCCGAGCGATCTGAGCGTGGAGCAGCTTCAAGAGCTCACGGCGCGCTTCAAGGCTGTCGTCGAGGATTCGGGCTCGGAGTTTCCGCAAGAGCCGCGCGAGCAGCTGCGCACGGCCATTAACGCCGTGTTCAAGAGCTACAACAGCCATCGCGCTCGGTACTACCGCAAGACCCAGGGTATTCCCGACGATGCGGGCACCGCGGTGAACATCCAGGCCATGGTCTTTGGCAACCTCGGCTCGGGCTCCGGTACTGGCGTTGCGTTCACCCGCAACCCGAAGGACGGCGCCCCCGGACTGTTCGGCGAGTGGCTTCCCAACGCCCAGGGCGAGGACGTCGTCGCCGGTATCCGTACGCCGCTGCCACTGAACGGCAACTCTGCGCGTGAGGGTGAGCAGCTCGTCGACGCGATGCCTGAGGCGTACGCCAAGCTCGAGGAAGTCCAGCTTCTTCTCGAGAAGCACTACCGCGACATGCAGGACATCGAGTTCACGATCGAGCACGGCCGCCTGTTCCTGCTCCAGACCCGCACCGGCAAGCGCACGGCTCTGGCGGGTGTGCAGATTGCCGTCGACATGGTCGGTGAGGGGCTGATCACCGAGATCGAGGCCATCACGCGAGTGGACCCGGTGAACCTCGAGCTCGTGCTACGCCCGATCATCTCGCCCGATGCGAAGAAGACGGTCATGGCGACCGGCCTCGACGCCTCACCCGGCGCTGCCTGTGGTCGCGTCGTCTTCGAGCCCCAAGAGTGCCAGGAACTCTACGAGCGAGACGAGCCGAGCATTCTCGTGCGTCTCGAGACTTCTCCGGAGGACATTCAGGGCATGACGGTCGCCGAGGGCATCCTCACGGCGCGTGGCGGGCAGACCTCGCATGCGGCCGTGGTCGCTCGTGGCATGGGCAAGCCCTGCGTCGTGGGCTGCACAGAGATTCAGGTCGACTACAGTCGCGAGCTCTTTTACGCCGGCGACTTCGTTGTGCGGAAAGGGGACTGGATCACCATTGATGGCGGTACGGGCCAGGTCATGGAGGGAAAGGTCGAGATGCTCGCTCCGCAGTCGGATGTGAGCGCTCTAGAGACCTTGCTCGGCTGGGCCGACAAGCACGCGCGCCTCAAGGTGCGCGCCAACGCGGATACCGGTCCGGATGCCGCCCGTGCCCGTGAACTCGGGGCCATCGGTATCGGCCTCTGCCGCACCGAGCACATGTTCTTCCAGGCGGACGCCCTACGCGCGATGCGCCAGATGATTCTCGCCGACGATCTGCATTCCCGGCAGCGGGCACTGAACGTGGTGCTTCCGATTCAGCGGGCGATGTTTGCCGACCTCTTCAAGGTGATGGATGGCCTTCCCGTCACCATCCGCCTGCTCGACCCGCCGTTGCACGAGTTCCTGCCCGTCGCCGAAGAGGATGTCGCGGGCGTTGCGAAGGACCTCGGCGTGCGTATTGAGTCCTTGCATGCCCGACTTCAGCAGCTGCACGAGTCGAACCCGATGCTCGGTCACCGCGGCGTTCGCGTCGGAGTGACGAGCCCGGAGGTTTACCGCATGCAGGTCCGCGCGATCTTCGAGGCCGCCTGTCAGGTCGGTCGCGAGGGCGTCGACGTGCTCCCCGAGGTCATGATCCCGCTCGTCGGACTCCCCGCAGAGATCGCGATGATGCGCGAGATCGTCATGGAGGTCGCCGAGCAGGTGCTCAACGAGAACCAAGCCCGTCTCGAGTACCAGGTGGGCACGATGATCGAGATCCCACGGGCGGTCCTGCTTGCTGACCAGGTCGCTGAGCACGCAGACTTCTTCAGCTTCGGTACCAACGATCTGACGCAGCTGACTTACGGCTTCTCCCGCGACGACATGGGCAAGTTCTTCCCCGACTATCAGCGTCGTGGGCTTCTCAAGGACTCCCCACTCGCCATCTTCGACACCGAAGGCGTCGGCCAGCTCGTGAAGATGGGCACCGAAAAGGGACGAGAGGCGCATCCTGGCCTCAAAGTCGGCGTGTGCGGTGAGCACGGTGGTGAGCCAGGCGGCGTGGCGTTCTTCCACGCTTGTGGTCTGAACTACGTCTCGTGCTCGCCCTACCGCGTGCCTGTGGCCCGCCTCGCCGCGGCCCACGCTGCGCTCGGGCTCATCTAGAGCGGTCGCCTAGCGGTAGAACAAGTACATCGTCCGGGTGCGCTGGTTGTGCGCGGCCGGGTTCCAGCTCGCGTCGATGTCGTCAAAGATGTCGACACCGGGGCCGTCCCCAGCGTTGTCGAAGCCGGCAGCGAAGCCCGTCGCACCCCAGCCGCCGTCGTCATCCAAGTTGAACGAGCGGATGGTGCGCGGGTTCAGCGTGCTGCCGTTGGAGACGTCTTGGTACCAGAAGTTGCGGCAACCGCCGTCGCTTCCGTTCCAGAGGTCACATGGGGTCTGCAGGGCTCCCTCTGAGGCCCGGCTCGGGTTCCAGAGATCGCCGTAGTCATCGAGCTGGTAGCGGGCCAGAGTGCGGTCGACGAAGGCTCCGAAGGCCTGTTGGCTCGTGCTGTTGTTTGCGTCGAAGGTCCAGGTCGCCCAGCCGTCGGGGGCCCGAACGTGCAGCTCCACGGGGTCGGGAACCGGAATGCGTGCGAAGCAGGTCTCGGTGGTCGGGTCACAGCTGTGCAGTTCGTCGCCGAGCGCATCGTCGTTTCGCGTGAAGCGGTCACCGACACTGATGCCGGGCATGCCCTCGTGCCACCAGAAGTTGGTCCAGCCGCCGCCGTCCGTCTCCATGTCGCAGCGCGCCTTGAACGGAGGATTACCGCCTGCGAGGTCAGGGTCGATGTCGTACATGCCGTTCGGCAGCCCGGGGTCGGCGGCGTAGATCTCGGCGCAGTCGCGGCAGACCGCTCCCTCGATCAGTTCGAGGTCGCAGTTGTGATCGATCGCGTCGCAGAGTTCGGTCGCGTCCGGGTTGATGGTGGCGTCCTCGTCCTCGCAGTCGTCGCCGAGCTCGAAGCCGTCGGCGTCTTGGTCGAAGTCGTTGTCTTCCGCGCAGTCCTGATCAACGCCGTCGTACCAGGTCTCGGTGGCGCCGGGGTAGATCTCGTCTGCGTCGGGTCCGTTGGTCACGGCGAAGGGGTCGTCCTGGCAGTCCCCGTCACAGGTGGTGAAGCTGTCACCATCGGCGTCGTCGAGCTCGAGGTCTTCGTTGTCGTCGTCGCAGTCGCCCTCGCAAGAGGACCAGCCGTCCTGGTCAGCGTCTTCGGGCGTGATGGTCGCGTCTCCGTCGTTGCAGTCGATCGCGTCCGAGGGGTCCTCGAGCCAGACGTCGGTGCCATTGCCGATGTCGGGGTCGGTGCAGGACTGGTTGGTGACGGTGCCTGTGAACCCATCCTCATCGAAGTCGCCGTACCAGAGAGGGGCGTCTTCGTCGATGACGCCGTCACAGTCGTTGTCGTAGCCATCACAGGGGTCGAGCGTCAGGGCTGGTCTGCAGTCGGCTCCACAAGCATTGGGGTCGTCGTCACAGTCATCGGGCTGGGGGGAACCATCCCCGTCATTGTCGATTATCGGATCGGTATCCGTGTCCGCGTCGGTATCTGCATCGGCGTCGGTGTCTACATCGGCGTCGGTATCTGCATCAGCGTCGGTGTCCGCATCGGCATCGGTGTCCGCATCAGCGTCGGTGTCCGCATCGGCATCGGTGTCCGCGTCGGCATCGGTGTCTGCGTCGGCATCGGTGTCTGCATCGGCATCGGTGTCTGCGTCGGCATCGGTGTCTGCGTCGGCATCGGTGTCTGTGTCGGTGTCGGTCTCGACGATGTCGGAGTCCTCCGCGAACGCCGCGGTGTCCTCGATGTAGTCGCGACAGCCGGCGGTGAGGGCGAGCAGTGCGAGCAGGGCGGCGGTGCGCATAGGGGGACTCTCCACACGCATCCTAGATCGCTTTTGCATCGGCTGCAGCGGCGAGTTTGGGGTCTAGACGCCCAATCCCTTGGCGATGATCTCTCGCATGATCTCGTTGGTGCCACCGCCAATCGGGAGAAGGCGGGCGTCACGAGCCAGTCGCTCGACCGGGCTTTCGCGCATATACCCCATGCCACCGAAGATTTGGACGGCTTCCCAGCACACGTCGCGCGCGACCGCGGCCGCATGGTTCTTGGCCTGTGCGACCTCGATCATCGCGGGCTTCCCGGCTTGCATGCGCGCTGCCGAAGCGTAGGTCAAGGCTTTGGAGCTGTTGATCTGAGTGGCCATGTCGGCGAGCTTGTGCCGAATCGCTTGGAAGCGGGAGATGGTGCGGCCGAAGGCCTCGCGTTGCTTTGCGTAGGCCAGGGCCTCGTCGAACGCGCACTCTGCGAGAGCGTGACCATTGACGGCCAGCATCAAGCGCTCGGCTTCGAAGTTCTGCATGAGCGCTAGAAATCCGCTGCCCTCTGGACCGATGCGGTTGGCGACGGGAACCCTGACTTCGTCGAACGCGAGCTCCGCGGTGTCGGAGGCCCACCAGCCCGTCTTCTTGAGCGCCCGAGACACCGAGAAGCCGGGCATGTCGCGCTCGACCACGAAGAAGGTGAGCCCTTGATGTGGGTCATCCGAGGTGCGGGCGAGGACTGTGAGGAGATCTGCACGCACTCCGGAGGTGATGAATGTCTTGGCGCCGCTGATCAGGTAGTCGTCCCCGTCCCGTACGGCGCGGGTGCGTACGCCGGCCACGTCACTTCCCGTGCCGGGCTCGGTGATCGCCAGAGCCGCGATCTGTTCGCCGGCGAGAACCGGCGGCATGAATCTCTGACGCTGCGCATCGGTGCCGAGGTTAAGGATCGGCGGCAGTGCAATGCCAAGACTGCCCAGACCCACGACCGTTCCCGTGGACCCACCACGCTGGAGTTCTTCGCCCGCGACGATGCCGTGAAAGACGTCTCCACCGCCTCCGCCATAGGCTTCCGGCCAATTGGGGGCGAGCACCCCGGCCTTCGCGGCCAGGGCGTACAGCTCCCTCGGAAATGCTCCAGCCTCCTCCCACTCGGTCGCATGCGGCGCGATCTGCTCCCGCGCAAATCGCCTACAGACGTCTCGAAAGGCATCATGGCTGTCGTCGAAGTAGCCGTCGAAGAGAGCGGTCTTCATGGGGTCTTCTTGTCGATGAAAGAGCGCCGTCGGCTCGCGGCACGAGGAACGGTGGTGGACCGGACGAGCCGGAAGCCAACATGAAGCAGGGCGCGGTCTGGCACGTCGAAGGCGCGTGAAGCGCAGCGGGCTTCGGGAGACGCGCCGTCGAAGTGGCCGCCCCGAATGACCCGTGGGGCGTTAGCGCCATCGCCACGGTAGACGTCCGAGCACCAGTCGGCGGTGTTGCCGGCCATTCCGCGTACTCCGTAGGGGCTCACGTCGAAAGGGAATGCGTCGATGGACACGGGGTGGGGGCGTTGGTCGAATGCGTCGCGGACGGCGGCGAAGCCCGAGTCGAAGTGGTCGCCCCAAGGATGGAACCGACCATCCACGCCGCGGGAAGCCTTCTCCCATTCATCTTCGCTGGGTAGGCGCCAGTCGGCGCCGGTTTCTCGGGCAAGCCAAGCGGCGTAGGCGTTCGCAGAGACCCACGACACGCCACTTACCGGCTGGCTTCGCCACTCCTCGGGTGGGCTGGTCTCGTACAGCGGCACGCCGCCGGGCCCATGCGGGATGTGCGCAGCGTGGCTAGGGTCCGCGTGCAGAAAGGCTGCGTATTCTGCGTGGGTCACCGGGTCCCGCTGCATCACGAAGGCGCCGAGCCACACTCGCTCACGTGGGCGTGGTCGCACCGCCTTGGCGTCGCCGCCGCGAATGAACCATCCGGGCGCGATGAGGCACTCGTCCTCGCCGAGTTCCCCTAGCCGTGGAAGACGGAAGAGTACCGGCCCCTCACCGCCGGGAGCGGTCATGTCCTCGTGCGCCTGCCTGCCGATGCGAACCGGCATGAAGACCTCTACGCACTCCTCGGCCTGAATGCGAAGGCGGTAGCTGCCGTGCGAAATCTCGGTGCGCGAGAGGGGGGTGCGTCCAATGCTGCAGACCGGCGTCGTCGACAGACGCCTGTGGAGTGGGTGGTATTGCTCGAGCCAAACTCGAGCCGAGGGCGGGTCGGTGGCGAGCGACAGCTGGCCGTCGCCGGCGAGATAGCGTGCGTGCTTCCCGGTGTCGTGTGCACGCAGAAGCACTTCCCAGCGGGCAGCGGCTTGTGCATCTCGGTCTGACTCGGCAGTCCTGTGCTCGTCCCGGTAGATCTCTGCGAGCAGGCGGTGGGCTTCGACGAGGTCTGAGTCGTGGCCGAGGGCTCCGAGGAGGAGTTGTCGAACCTCGGTGTCCTGAAGCGCCGCCTCGCGGTCGAGCTTCGCCGCTTGGTCCTCGAGCGCCCAGGCGGGCTCCTTCAGCTGCGGATCAGCTTGTGCTGGCAGACGGTCGAGCAGGCGACGAGCAGCAACCCGGAGTTCGGCGGCGGCGCGACGGGCTCGGTCGACCTCGGGAAGCAGGTCTCGTGCCGACCGGGTGATGCGCTTGGCCTCGGAGCGCTTCTGTGCGCCCTCGAGCCAAGCGCCGACGGCGGTGCTGATCTCGCCGGCGTGTGCGAAGCGGTCTGTTGGATCGCGCTCCATCGCTTTGGACACGATGCCAGCGAGGGCCTCGGGAATGCGTGGACGGACGTCTGGGTCGGCGCCACCTCGGTCATCGCGATGCAGCGTCATGGTGACCGTCTGCGTCTTCTGGATCTCGCCGGGAGGGGCAGGAGGCCCAGCCAAGACGTCGCGAAGCACCTGCTGGGCGTCGCGTCCGTCAAAGGGGGGGCGACCCGCCAGGATCTCGTACAGCGTGGAGCCGAGTGCGTAGACGTCACTGCGAGGGTCGAGGGTTCCAAACTCGCCTCGGGCTTGCTCAGGGGGCATGTAGGCGGGTGTTCCGGCCACGGTGCCGTGCTGGGTGGCCAGAGCGCTTCGCCCGCTTCGATTCGTGACGACAGGCTCTTCTTGGGTGCTGGGCAGAGCCGGCAGCGACTGCCCCCAGATCTTCGCTAGGCCCCAGTCGAGCACGAGGACTTCACCAAAGGAGCCCACCATGATGTTCTCGGGCTTCAGGTCGCGATGGACCACGCCGCGCGCATGGGCGTACGCGACGGCGTCGCAGCTCTGGCGAAACAGATCCATGAGTCGGCGCAGCGTCAGACCCTCCTCGGTGCGTCCCCAGCGTCCACCGCCGGACGCGGCATGCAGCTCGCGAAGCAGGGCGCGCATCGTTCGGCCGGTGACCACCTGCATGGTGAAGTAGAGCCGACCATCGGGCAGACGACCGAGCTCGTGGACGGGAACGATGCCAGGGTGGGTCAGCTGTGCGGTGGCTTGGGCTTCTTCGACAAATCGAGCCAGCACCCGTCGCTTCGTCAGCAGGCGGGTGCGGATGATCTTCATCGCCATGATCCGGTTCAGATCCCGGTCGCGGACCTTGCGCACTTCACCCATCGCTCCCGTGCCGAGCATGCCAAGGTCTTCGTATCGGGTCCAGGCATCGCGCTTGGGCCCGGTCGCGCCGTCCACGCTCGCCGCCGACGTGTCGTCGAGGAATCGACTGGTGCCTCGCTTGCTGAGGATGGCTGACAGCGCCGCGAAGTCACCTTCGCTGATGCCGTATTTATCAGCCAGCGCTTTCGCCGATGGATCCAACAGCCCCCCAACCGCGCGAGGATACCGCTTTTCGGACTGGTGGATCGGTCTCCCAAACAAAGCGACCCCCGATTCCTGGCTGGGAACCGGGGGTCGAAGCCTGTTGGCTCAGTGCTAGGCGTCGGGGTTCTCAAACACCGCTGCCGCGCCCATGCCGCCACCGATACACATCGACACGACGCCGTAGCGCTTTCCGGTCCGCTTGAGCTCGTGGAGCAGCGTCGCGGTGAGGCGCGCGCCGGTACAACCGAGCGGGTGTCCGAGAGCGATCGCGCCGCCGTTCGGGTTGACCTTGTCCATCGGGATGCCGAGCTCGCGGATGCAGTACAGCGCCTGTGCGGCGAAGGCCTCGTTGAGCTCGAAGAGGTCGATGTCTTCGATCGTGAGGCCCGTGGCTTCGAGCACCTTCGGAATGGCGTATCGGGGGCCGACGCCCATGATCTCCGGCGGAACACCGACGACCTGGAAACCACGAAGGATTCCGAGGATCGGCAGGCCCTTGGCTTCGGCGACTTCACGCGCCATCACCACGGCCGCCGCGGCACCGTCAGAGACCTGGCTCGACGTTGCAGCAGTGACCGTTCCCCCGGCCTTGAAGACCGTGCGAAGCTTGGCGAGACCCTCGAGCGTCGAGCCGCCGCGCGGTCCTTCGTCGGTCTTGAAGTCGACGTCTTGCCAGGCCTTGCCGTCCCAGACGCGAGCCGGGTACGCGACGATCTCGTCGTCGAACTTGCCGTCCTTGATCGCGTTGAGCGCACGGCTGTGCGACTCGAGGGCGAAGGCGTCCTGGTCAGCCCGCGTCACGTCGTAGCGCGTGGCTACGTGCTCGGCGGTCACACCCATGGGGGTGTAGGCCTCGGGGTTCTCTTCCATCAACGTCGGGTTGGGCGACGGCTTCTGGCCACCCATCGCGATCATCGACATCGACTCGACGCCGCCCGCGAGGACGACGTCCTGCCAGCCTGCGGCGATCGAGGCCGCCCCCTGTGCGATGGCCTGCAGACCAGACGCGCAGAATCGGTTGATGGTGACCGCCGGAACGGTATCGGGGATGCCGGCGCGGATACCCGCGATCCGGCCGAGGTTCATGCCTTGCTCAGCCTCGGGCATGGCCGTTCCGACGACGATGTCGTCGATGTCGGCCGGGTCGATGCCTGCGCGCTCGACGGTTGCCTTGAGGATGTGGGCGAGGAGATCGTCAGGGCGGGTGTCCTTGAGGGACCCCTTCTTGCCCTTGCCAATCGCCGAGCGTGCGGACGAAACGATGACCACTTCACGCATTTTGTTCACCTGAAATTGGGTTGGTGGCGCCTGTGCGCCGGCGATTAGTTGCGAAGGGGCTTGCCCTTCTGGAGCATGTGCTGGATGCGAGCTTGAGTCTTGGCCTCACCGCAGAGCGAGAGGAAGGCCTCGCGCTCGAGGTCGAGGATGTCCTGCTCGGTGCGACGGGTTCCCGCGGGAATGTCGCCGCCGCACAGTACGTGACCGAGCTTCTTGCCGATCAGTGCGTCATGCTCGGAGGCGAAGGCGCCCTCGGTCATGCCGTACAGAGCGAGCTCGACGGCTGCCACACCGGACTTGCCGGGCAGCTTGAAGGTCCGCTCACGCGGCGCCACGTAGCCCGAGTCGGCGAGGCCGCGGGCGGTCCGCTTGGCCTCGAAGAGGTGCGCATCGATGTCGAGCACGACCTTGTCGGTGGGACGGAGGTAGCCCCACTGGCGTGCCTCTTCGGCGGAGGAGGTGACCTGTGCCATGCCGACCTTGCCGAAGATGCCCGAGATGTAGGGGATCGGGTCGTAGTCGACGCCGGCGGGGATGTTGCCGAGGTAGCGGCCGAGCAGCTCCTTGCAACCACCACCGGCGGGGATGAGTCCGACACCCACCTCGACGAGGCCCATGTAGGTCTCGCCGTAGGCGACGGTGGCTGCGGACTGCATGGCGACTTCGGCGCCGCCGCCGAGGGTCATCGCGTGCGGTGCGGTGACGACGGGCTTGGCGCTGTACTGCATGCGGCGGAGCAGCTGCTGCAGGTTGTTGATCTCGCCATCGATCTGGTCCCAGTTGCTCTGCATCGAGGCCATCAGGATCATCAGAACGTTCGCGCCGGCGCAGAAGGCCTTGGGGTCCTGGTTGCCGACGACCATGGCGTCGAACTCTCCAGCGTCGAGCTTGTCGAGGCCGAGGTTCGCCATGTCGTTGATCAGGTTGTCGAGCGCGTTCATCTTCGAGTGGAACTCGAGGAGCAACACGCCGTCGCCCATGTCGTGCAGTGAGGCGCTGGCGTTGCGGGTGATCTCGGAGTTGTTCGCCTTGGCATTCTTGATGCTGAAGTGGCGGTCCGAGGTCGGAACGGGAGCGGAGCCACCGTCGCGCTGCCAGAAGGTCATGACGCCGTCTTCGCGGACGTAGAACGACTCACGACCGGCTTCGAGCATCGCCTCGACCCATGCGGGAACGGCGCGGCCTTCAGCCTTCATGCGGTCGACGGACGTGCGCACGCCGAGGGCATCCCAGGTCTCGAACGGACCGAGGTCCCAGCCGAAGCCCCAGCGCATGCCGCGGTCGATGTTCACGATGTCGTCGGCGATCTCGGGAATGCGGTTCGCCGAGTAGATCAGCGAGTCTGCGGTGACGTCCCACGCCATCTTGGCGGCGATGTCGTCGCCAGAGCAGACGGCCTTCACCTTGGCAGCTGCACCTTCGGCCTTGCGTGCGGCGCCCAAGGAGGGGAAGCGCGGCTTGTCGGCGGCGCGGTACTCGAGCGTCTCGAGGTCGAGGACCAGGATGGCCTTCTTGCCGTCAATCTTGGCCTTCTTGTAGAAGCCAGCACCGCTCTTGGCGCCGACGCGTCCTTCTTCGACGAGCTTGGAGATGAAGCTAGGCACCTCGAAGGCGTCGACGCGCTCATCATCGGGGGCGCCAGTGACGACGTTGCCGAAGACGTGCACGAGGGTGTCGATGCCGACGAGGTCCGCGGTGCGGAACACGGCGGACTTCGGACGGCCCATCGCGGGGCCGAAGATGGCGTCGACCGTCTCGACAGTCAGGCCGTGCTCGACCATGCGCTGGAAGGTGGCACCCATGCCGAAGGTGCCGATGCGGTTGGCGATGAAGTTCGCCGTGTCCTTGCCGTAGACGATGCCCTTACCGAGCTTGCGCTCTCCGAAGTCGGCGAGACGCGCGACAACGGCGGGATCGGTGTCGGGCCCGGTGACGAGCTCGAGAAGGCGCATGTAGCGAACGGGGTTGAAGAAGTGCGTGATGAGGAAGCGCTTCTTCATGTCCTCGGACATTTCGGCGGCCATGTCGGCCAGCGGGATGCCGGAGGTGTTCGAGCTGATGATGGCGTCAGGGGCGGCGTTCTTCTCGACCCAGTCGAAGACATGGTTCTTGATGTCGAGTCGCTCGACGACCACCTCGACGATCCAGTCGCAGGTCTTGAGCAGGTCTGCGTGGTCGTCGTAGTTGCAAGGCTTGATGCGCCTGGCGTCCGAGGCGCGCATGAACGCGTTCGGCTTGATCTTCTTTGCGGTCGCGATGCCCTTGAGCGCGAAGGCGTTGCGCGCCTTGGGGTCGCTGGATTCGCGCGCGTCGCCGGGCACGATGTCGTAGAGGAGGCTGTCAATGCCTGCGTTCGCGAGGTGGGCGGCGATTCCGCTGCCCATGACACCCGCGCCGAGAACGGCGACGCGCCGGATCTGCTTGGCCATAGTCACTCCGAGTGAACGTCCGGTCCGGGTGAGTCCTTGGCGTCGCAGCTTGGCTACGGCGTCAATCGCCCACCTCGGCACACGGGTCCCGAAGGGTTGAAAAGGGAGGAAACCTACCCGACGTCGTGCTTCGCGTCACTGAGCGACGCTTCATTTTTTGTGAAAGCGACGTGGAGACAGGCTGCCTGAAGCTTCGTCCCGCAATCAGTTCGGCGCGAAAGCCAGGGGATACCGGAGGGTCAGCGTCTGCTGGTTGGGCGGAGCCGGGTAGCTGATGTCTCGGAAAACACCGAGGATGCACTCGTGAAGATCCGGATCGTCAAAGGACGAGGTGGGGACTTCGAAGCGCGTTGGCAGCCCATCGCCGTCCAACTCGAGCTCGACCACGAGGTTTCCCTGCTCGCCGTTCTTGCTGCTGTCGCCGTAGCACTTGCCGATTCGCGGCATGTGAATCTGGAGGATGCGGTCGAGTGGACCGACGCTGTAGGCCACTGGGCGGCGCGCCCGCTCTGCGTGGTTGCGAGCACCGACGGCGCGGGCACGCATGAAGTCGACCGTGTTCCGGTCCTGTGCCCCAATGCCACAGCGTGGCTCGGCGTACCGTTCGTCCTCCGCGACGATGCCCCCAAGGAACACGCGGTCCGCGCCGAGGGTGTCGAGCTCCATCAGCGCGCGTTCGAGGACGGGGAGGGGCAGGCTCGGACTCGCGACGAGCGCCGCATCGAAGTGCTCACCCTCGTGGAGCCAACCCTTGAGCCCAGCGACCATCTTGCCTTCCCAGGCCTCGGCAGCGTCTCCAATGTCGGTCGGCTCAACAATGCAACCTTCGCCACCCAGGACGACGGACGGGGCTTCAAGCACGTGCTCCCGACAGGCTTCATGCTGCTCGCCCGGGCTGTAGAGGTCTGCACAGTCCGCAGGCTCGTTGGGGTCCCAAGCACCCTCGGGACGCGTGGTGGGGTCGGTCAGGTCGCCGACGAGCTGCGGGCGGAAGTCGATCCGGGCTTCGGGCCAGACGCGGTGTTCATCCTGACGGATGCGAAGCACGAGGGTGGGCTTGAGGTCGACCATCCAGCCGAGTTCGCCGCTCACCGTCCGCGGAATGGACAGGGGGTGCGCCTCAGTGTCGGTGGCCCAGGTGACCTCGGTGATCCCCGACATGCCGAGGGTCGTCACCACCGCGCCGAGCCAGCCGTAGCCACCTGACTCGATCGGTAGCTTCACGATCGCGTGGTGCGGGACCTCGTGCATGAGGGCGCGCGCTACGGCGTCGTAGACGGGCGTGATCCGTCGCCCCTCGAGTTCATCCGGGGAAGGCGGCCAGGATGACGCAGCGTCTTCGTTGACGAACAGCATGCCGCGCTCGACGTGTAGCACTACCGGGGCGGACTTTAGGGTCGGTGCGACGGCGACTTGCTCACGTTCCTGGTGCACCACCACGCCGCTTACGACCCGGTCTGCGGACTTCTTCTTGGCGCCGCATGCGGCGAGTAGAACCAGGATCAGAGCGAGTCGGCCAGTCATTCGATACCTCGAAGGGCGCGAGGGTATCAGACGCTGCCTCTGTTCAGACCCCTCGACTCAAACCCCGAGCTCCCGTCGACGCTTCCGCGCGCGCTCGTCAGCCTGTGGTGGGGCTTGTTGGAGTTCGGCACTGAGTGTGCATTTCTCGCCCCGCCGACCCGGAACCTCTCAACGGATCGGCACACGCTTCCAGGCGCTCGCGAGTGTGAGACCGGTGAGGATGTGCCAGATGCCCCACCATGCGCAGATCACCGCCATTCCACCGAGGCCCTCGAAGAAGTTGAAGACCAGGATCAGCCCGAGCCCCGTGTTCTGAATGCCGACCTCGATTGAGAGGGCCCGTCTCTCGCCTTCGGTCAGCCCACCCAGCCGCGCGACGCCGTAGCCAAGCATGTAGGCCAGGGTGTTCAATGCGAGCACGGGGAAGAAGACGGTCTGCACGTGCGCGAGGAAGTGGTCGAAGTTGGCTTGAAAGGCCGCGGCGACGAACACGCCAAAGAAGATCAGGGATCCATACTTGAAGATGGGGCGCAGTCGTTCGGCGACTCTTGGCAGCTTGGCCGCAATGGTCATTCCGAGGGTGATCGGCACAAACAGCAGCGTGCCCACGATGACGAGCATGGCGACCGGATCGACCTCGACGCTCTGAAACAGCGCGTGCGTACCGGGGTGCAGAGAGGCCCAAAACGCGAGGCTGATGGGCGTTGTGACGACGGCTCCCGCGGTGGTCACTGCGGTCATCGAGACGCTCACGCTGGTCTCGCCACCCGAGAGGTGGGTGAAGTAGTTCGAGAGGTTTCCGCCGGGGACGGATGCCACGAGCAGCATGCCCAGCGCAATCGAGGGCGTGGGGTCGAACAGGTAGACGAGCGCGAGTGCGAGTGCGGGAAGCAGCACCCATTGGGTGAACAGGCCGATGACCGGTGCCTTGGGCGAGCGAAACACGCGCTTGAAGTCGTCGATGGACAGATCCAGAGCCACACCGAACAGGATCAGGCCGAGGATGATGTTCAGCGTGCGAAGGCTCGCTGGGTCAAAGGCGAGGGAGACTTGGTCGATCGGGTGCATCGGTGGAGGCTATCACCGAGGGCGCCCGAGCCTCGCGAGCGTAGCGTCGAGACGACTTGAGTCCACGGCGGCGCCGTCTTCGACCCACTGTCGCTGGACTGTCGCAAGGCCGTCGACGGTAGCTCCCTCGATGCGCGCAACGAGCTCTCCATCCTGCAGGACTGGGCAGACGTACCAACCCCAGCGTCGCTTCTCCTTCGGCTTGTACACCTCCCAGATGTACTCGAAGTCGAAGATGTGATGCACCAGCTTGCGATCCCAGAGCAGGGGGTCCAGGGGCCCAAGGATGCGCGTCTGACCGTCGTCTTCTGGATACTGGCGGTCCATGAACCCGCTTGGCGCGAGGTAGACCCGGCGCGAGCCTTCGACCTGCACTTGTTCGAGCAGACCCTCGTGAACCAACTGCTGGGGCAGTTCTGAGGTGCGCACATCCTTGAGCATCGACCAATGTGGGCCTGAGGCCGTCGAGAGAAGGCCAGCCGCTTCGACTCGCTCGAGAACCGCCCAGCGTGCGAAGGACTCCGGCGCCGGGAGGTGGGCGTGGACTGGAAGGGCGCGCGCGGGCAGATCCCAGAGTTTTCCGGCGCGCACTCGTCCCGACACGACGATGCGGCACTGCGGCCAGAGCACGTCCAGAGCCAGGGAGGCGGCTTTACCGGTGCTCTTCCATCCAGACCAGTCCATGCGTTCGACGGCGCCTCGGTCAGTGAGGTCCCCTTTGGTCAGGGGACCGTGAGCGTCAACCTCTGCGAGGACGGCGGCGACGACTTCGGGGTCCAGTCGCCGCATGCGCTCCGATGAGCGCCACCAGGGGGTCTCCACTGCCTGGTCCCGATAAGCAGGGAAGGCGGATGCGGGAAGGATGCAGCGCTCTTTCGCGAAATGCTCGAAGGCATGTCCCGGGTAGAGGGCGTCATAGATCTGGCCGCGCTGCACGCCGTCCACGCGGGCGAGGAAGACCAGCTCGGCGTTTGTGCCGATCGCGTCCAGTGGATCGAGCTGAACGCAGCGCCGCTCCTCTAGAACCGCGCGGACGCCGCCTGGTCCGTGGTGACGAATGCTTCGAAGACCGAGCTGGCCGAGCATGTAGTGGCAGGCTTGTGCGCGGGAGAGGGTTCGCATCGGTGCCGCGTATCGCCGAATGGTGTGGCCGTCGCCCGTCTTCGTAGCGGCTCAGCAACGGCCACTGTGCAGGTGCGCCACGCGCGTTAGGTCGCGGGTCTCCGGGGGAGGCTAGATGCCGCTCGATTCCCGTCATCTCGTTGGACTTAGAGAGCTCTCGGGCTCCGAGATCTCGGCGATCCTCGACGATGCAGCGCGACTGCGCGACCAGGTTCAGTCCGGCGGTCCGCTCAACGAGCTCACCGGCCACATCATCGCCCTGTTGTTCTTGGAGCCGTCGACCCGGACCAAGTCGTCGTTCACGACAGCGGCGTACAAGCTGGGGGCCCAGGTCCTTCCCTTCGATGCGAAGACCTCGTCCACGACGAAGGGCGAGTCACTGCTCGACACCGCTCGCACGGTGGTGGCTGCGGGGGCCGACGCGCTGGTCATTCGCCACAAGCGAGTGGGGTCGCCCCACTACCTGGCCGATCGCCTCCAGGTTCCCGTCATCAACGCTGGAGACGGCATTGATGAGCACCCCACGCAAGGCTTGCTCGACGCGCTGACACTCCGGGATGCACTGGGAACCCTCGAAGGGCGCACCATCGCCATTGTCGGGGACATTCGCCACAGCCGCGTTGCCCGGTCCAACTGCCATGCCCTGCCGAAACTCGGAGCGAAGGTCCTGCTCGCTGGCCCGGGGACGCTCTGCCCCCCCGAGATGGCGGCGCTCGGGGTCGAGGTTCGTCCTCGCATCGACGATGTGCTTGAAGAGGCGGATGCGGTGATGCTGCTGCGCATCCAGCGGGAGCGCATCGGTGGAGCCCTGCTTCCGAGCATCGCTGAGTACCGTCGCTACTACGGTCTCGACATGGCGCGGCTGGCGAAGAAGCCAGGGCTCGTTGTGCTGCATCCGGCGCCGATGAACCGCGGGGTCGAGGTGGCGCACGAAGTGGCCGACTCACATCAATCGCACGTGTTCCGGCAAATGGAGAACGGGGTGTTCGTACGCATGGCCGTCTACCGGCGCGCGCTGGGGGTCCGATGAGTCGCGTGATTCGCAATGTCCGCGTTCTCGATCCCCGCACGGAACGCGATGAGCGGCTCGACGTCGAGGTCTCCGGTCATGGCGAGGTCGACGGAAGCGAGCTTGTGCTCTGTCCGGCCTTTGTCGATCTGGTGGCAGACCGGCGTGGCGATGCTGACGACGCCGCGGCCGAGACAGGGGGGTTTGCAGCCTGCGTCGGCGAGCCTGTTGGGCGGCCCTGGCAAGTCCGCGACCAGATCGTGCCCGCAACGCCGATGCGACTCGCTTCAGCCCAGCTCACGGTCGATGGGCTCGGTGAAGAGCTCGCGGACATGGCGACCCTTGTCGATGCGGGGGCCCGCGCGCTGTCTGACGGGGGACGTCCGCTCCGGTCGACGCGAACGCTGCTGGCGGCTCTTGAATACGCGAGGGACCTGGGCGTGCCGGTGTTCTTGCGTCCATCGGACCCCGATCTCGAGGGCGCTGGGCTGATTCGCGCGGGTGCCCCGGCTGCCACTCTCGGGCTGCCCGGCGTACTCCCGGAGGCTGAGGTCCTCGGCATCTACCGGGCGGCAGCGCTGGCGAAGGCGTCCGGCTGTGCGGTACACCTGACCCACATCTGGTCGGCAGCTGGCGTCGAGGCCCTTCGTCGCGCCAAGGTCGACTTGCCAGCCCTCACGGCATCGACCACCCCGCTGCACCTCACGCAACGGCCAGAACGACTGGCGGAGCTTCACTACGCCGGCTTCGCGCGAATTCACCCTCCGGTAGGGGATGCGCAAGACCGCGAAGCGCTCGCAGAGGCCGTTCGCGACGGCACGATCGATGCGGTGGCGTCACATCACCGCAGTGTGCTCCGTCATGAGCAGGACTGTGAGCTCGAGCTGGCTATCCCGGGCACGCGAACCCAGGAAGCGACCTTCGGCTTGGTGCACCGCGCGCTCGGCGATGTCGAGGCGACTGTGCGCGCGCTGGTCCAGGGGCCCCGGCATGTGCTGGGGGCGGTCGACGTGTCGAAGTGGGCCCTGCTCGAGCCCGACGCCGAATGGTCCGTCGCGGAGGGACCTTCCGCGCTGAGTGGCGAGCTGGTCAGGGGGCGCGTGCTGGAGTTGCTCGAGACCGTGTGAGCCCTGGTTGCGCGGTCGTGATAGTGTGCGCCGACGTACGCAAATCACGACGAGGCGAGCCCTCCGAACCACCGATTCCGACGCAGCGACTTTCGCTCCGGAGCCGGATGGCGGTCGGCGTCGGCCCGCAGGAGAACCTACATGCAGCGCAACCCCGTCACTCCCGAGGGCTTCGCCCAGCTCGAGGCTGACTTGCTTCACCACAAGTCCGTGCTTCGCCCCGAGAACGTCCGCGACATCGAAGAGGCGCGCGCACACGGCGACATCTCTGAGAACGCCGAGTACGAAGCCGCGAAAGAGCGTCAGTCCATGATTGCCGGTCGCATCGCGCAGCTCGAGAACCTCGTTGCTGCGGCACAGATCGTCGACGTGAACAAGCTTCCGCGGGACGGTCGCGCCGTCTTCGGGACGACCGTGGTGCTTGAGAATGAGGATGGCGTCGAGCGCACCTGGCGCATCGTCGGCCAGTCCGAGACCGACGTCGCCGCTGGAAAGATCAGCTACCTGGCTCCGCTCGCGAAGGCGTGCCTCGGTAAGCGAGAGGGCGACGAGATCGTCGTTCCGGCCCCCGGCGGTTCCCAGCACTGGGAGATCGTCGAGGTCCGGTACGTCGGCTGAGGGGGCTTTATGGACCCCACACCCGCCACCGAATCCCCCGAAGAAGCGCCGGTCGAAGAGAAGGCCCCTGCGGCTCCTCTCCGACTGCAAGACCTCGACCGCTTTCTCACCCCCGTGCGTCGCACGCTGCGGTGGGGAACCGAACCCGGCCACGCACTCCGCTTTGTCGAGGGCACGTTCTCGCGCTGGCTTGAGCTCGCACTCGCTCTGGAGCTACCCGAGGCCGTGGCCGAGCCGATCCGAGAGATGCTCTCCCTTCTCGTGGGCGTCGACGCCATAGATGCGGATGAGCGCCAAGAAAGGCTCATTGCGATGGGCGTATTGCTCACCCGCCTCGATGCCTTCGTCGGTCTTCCGCTTCCTGGGGGTCCCAAGCTCGAGCGGCACAAGAAGCCGCGTGTGCGTCGAGGTCGTTCGGCCAAGGACGAGCCGAGTGCCGAGGGGGAGTCGTCGGCTCCCCGTGAGAGGAAGTCGCGTCGCCGCCGTGGCGGGCGATCCAAGAAGACTTCGGCGCCCGAGAAAGAGCCCGAGGTCGTCGTCGAGGTGGAGCTGCCCGAGTGGCAGCTGTCGGACGAGCCAAGGCCGCTGTCGGACGTGTTGGACCCCGATCTGGTGGAACCCATCGTGGCGGCCGGCATCACTGATCTCCACAGCCTGGTGCTCAGGCAGCCCGTGGACGTTGAGGTGGTCCGCCCGATCTTCGGCGCCGGAAGGCCTGTCGAACCGGGCCGAAGGGCTCTTGGCGGTCGGGTTCGCAGCCGCTGTACCCGCATCTCGCCTGACGGAACGCAGAGCACCGAGGTGGTGCTTCATGGCGCGGGCCCTGTTGTCGCCGTCTGGGACGGATGTCCACAGCGAGCTCTCGCGCGGCTTGCCATTGACTCCCGAGGCGTGCTTGTTGGGCGCTACGAAGGCGGCAAGCTCTTCGAGCCTGAAGTCGCTGTCGAGGACGGCAAGAAGTCGGCAAGGCTCGCCCGTTACGGCGTCCCAGGGCTGCCCGACCCGGTCATGCGCGAAGCGCTCGGTCAGGTCGCTCCGTACATCGACGTCCTTCGCGACCCCCTCCCGCGGCGAGTACTGCGCCCCGGTGGGCTACCAGAGCTCGGGGAGGCGCTGTCGGACATGCACTTCCGCGCGCATGCCAAGGACAGCGCCCGGCGGCGTCTCGCGTTCACTGAGGCGCTCGCGCTGTGGGTTGCTCGTGGCAAAGAGCGGTTCGCTGGAAGTCGGCGACGCGGAATACCGCACACCGTTCACCATGCCCTCGTCGCCCGCATGGGCCAGTTCCTCGACTTCGACACCACTGACGAGCAGCAGCTCGTCCTCGAAGAGGTCAAGCGCGACCTCGCGAGTCCGCAGCCGATGCTGCGCCTGCTGACCGGTGACACCGGTGCCGGCAAGGGCGTGGTTGCACTGGCTGCTGCCATTCACGTCGCCGAGGGCAAAGGGCAGGTTCTCTTTGACCTCCCCGACGCGGTGTCCGCCGAGTACCGGTTCTTGTTCGCAGAGCCGATCTTGCGCGAGCTCGGGCTGGTCGCCCGCTTGATTCATGGCAAGCCCTCCCAGGGGCAGCGCGATGCGCTTCGTCGGGGCGAGGTGCACGTTCTGTTCGGGCACGGTCTGCTCGAGGCCGAGCTTGAGTTCCGGCGGCTTGGGTTGGTCGTCGGTCTCGAGCACGATGCTCCGGGAAGCACGGCGGCCAAGGTCCTCGAACGCAAGGCTCCCTTCCCGGACACGCTCGTCATGTCGACGAGCCAGATTCCCGGCGAGTCCCTGTTCGCGCACTACGCCGAGCACGACCTCTCAGTGCTCCCCATGTCGAAGCGCGCGGACATGAACGTACAAGTTCTGCCCTCGTCGCAGCGCGCTGTGGCGTACGCGAGCGCAGCCTCCGCCCTCGAGAAGGGGCAGCAGGTCACGGTCATTTTCCCGCTCGTCGGCGGAGAGGATGCCCTCGAGCCTCGTGAGCTCGCCCGAGTGAAGTCCGCCCTCGAAGGGGACGCGTTTCCGGGCAGCCGCGTGGCGATGTTCCACGGAAGCATGGCTCGTGATGAGCGTCATGCCATCTATGAGGACTTTCGGCGTCATCGCTACGATGTGCTCGTGTCGACGGGACCGTTCGAGATGGGGCCGCCAGTCTCCCGGGCGAGCGTGACCATTGTCGAGCAAGCAGACCGGATGGACCCCGTGCGCTTGCAGCGCGCCTGCCGCCATCTCTCCAAGTCGAGTGTCGAGTCGGTACGCGCCTTCTTCGTGACCGGTGATGTTCCAGATCCAGTGGGTGTGGTTCGCGCCGAGCGGGTAGCGTCCCGTGGCGATGAGCTTCAGCTGGTACGGGAACTCCGCGAGGGCTCGCTTCCAGAGCCACCGTCGACGAGCTTCTTGGACATCCGTCGTGATCGCGAACTCGTGCTTGCGGCGCATCACCTCGTGCACGCGTCGGCTAGGAAGGACTCAACCTTGCGCCAGTCCCCGATTGGCGACGCGCTCGGCGACATCGAGTTGGTGTGGCGCATGCGGCATCCCGGCGAATCGCTCGACCTTCCCTCGGGCAAGCCGGGGGCTCGCCGCCGTCGACGCCGTCGCAAGCGGAAGAGCTAGTCGTGCGCTTCTCGGCGGAACGGCTTCTCTCACCGAAGCCCGAGATAGTGCTCGCACTTCTGCACGACGTCGGCGCCTGGGGCTTTCTTCCGGGTTCCGACGAGGTACGCGCGAGCGACGCCGGAGGCGAGGTGCAGCTCGTGCTCCGTGGACCACGCCCCCTGACGGTGCGACTCGAGGTGCAGCGAACCGACGACGGCCTGCGCGCGTCCCTCATCGAGGGTGACCTGAAAAACCTTCGCGCGCGGTGCACCGTGGTGCCGGAAGGCGAGGGGAGTCGCGTCGCGCTCTCGCTCGAGCTCCAGTCCTTGCTACCGGTGCCGGGTTGCCTTGTAGCGGAGCTCGACGAGCACGTGCTCGGGCGTTGGCTAGACGGCCTGGCTGCCGGACTCGGCGACGCCTAGCGGGCTGCGAGCGGCTCTGCTTCGGCGAGCAGGCCGTTCCGGGCGAGGAAGCGTTCGACGCGGCGATTGATCGTGTCGGGGTACTCGACGATGGCAGCGTGCGAGCCTTCCGCGAGAATGAACAGCTCTGAGAACGGCAGTAGCTCTGCCATCTTCTCGCTTCGGTGAAGCGGCGTAAACAGGTCGTTCTCGCCTGCGATGACCAACGTGGGCGCATCGCAGGTGGGGAGGAAGTCCGTAAGGTCGTGGTCCGCCATGAGCTCGCACATGCGCAGGAACACATGGGGGTCGAGGTGAACCATGTGGTCGAGGTAGTTCTCGAGGTCCCGACGCTGGCAGTAGTACTTGTCGACCAAGCCGGTTCCGCGTCCGACGGCGAACGAGAGCGGCGACGCGTAGATCGGACGCATCATCCGGGCCGTGTTGCGGCCTCCAATCTTCGCCACCGCGTTCAGGATTGAGAACGCCCGCCGGGAGTAGGGGCTGTCCATGAAGCTGTCGAGTGGGCGCGAGAAGGTGCCGAACATGGGGACGAGAGCGGCCACGCGCGCGGGCTGCTGCTTTGCGAACTCGAGGATGACCTGACAGCCCATCGAGTGGCCCATCAGGATCGCCGGTTCGCTGACACCCGCCGTGTCGAGCACTAGCGCGAGGTCGCGCGCGTTTTGTTCCACGGAGAGGTCCGAGCCGCGAACGTCGGCCGGCGTTCCGGACAGTCCGTGTCCGCGGTAGTCCCAGACAATGACCCGAAAGTTCTTTCGGAAGTGGCGGACGACGTACTTGAAGAAGAAGGTCGAGACGCCCACGCCGTTGCAGCAGACGATCGGTGGCCCCTCGCCCACAGAGCGCCAGTAGAGCCCGAGTCCGTCGTCTGTTTGTGCGAAGCCGCTCTGGATCGTCATGGACCGTCCCCGGGGTGTCTCACGTCGTCTATCACGCCTCGGCAGGATTCTCGAAGATGGCCTGGTGCAGGCGTACCTTGAGCGACAGCCCAAACATGGGTCCGACAATCGGCACGTAGGCTGCGACCATGCTGAGCAGGAACGCGACCACGGTCAGCACGCCGACTCCGCCTTTGTCTTCCCAGACGCGGCCAGCCGACGTCTTCATCGCCTCGATGGGGCTCTTGCCGCTGAGGGCGACCAACGAAGGCGCCCAGTAGAAGAGCCAGGCGGTGACCATGGCACCGATGTACAGCGCCAGGATGCCCAGCATCGACGACGCGACGAGAAGCAAGCCCACACCAATGATCTTCGGCAGGTCCTGGAACATCGTCGAGAACGCCGAGCCGAAACCGAGCTTGCCTTCGCCGCGATGGTGGTCTCGAATGGCCCGCTCGAGGCTGGCTTGAATGGGCATCATGATCGAGACCAGCACAGCCATGAAGCCGAAGATGCTGATAAAGATGCCACCGAACATGATGATCATCGCGAGAATGGGACCGGCGTCGCCGCCCACCGCGGTTCCGACTGCGATTCCGCCGAACATGAAGGCGGCCATGCCCCCGTAGAGCACGAAGATCGCGCCGAAGACGAGGACCATCGTCACGATGAAGAAGCCGAGGCCCGCGAGCGCGTAGTCGGCGATGTTCTCGGTGAAGTCCTCGAGGGTCTCGTTGAAGACGGTTCCGATCTCGGGGAGCTCACCCGGGGCAAGGGGGGCCTTTTCGAGGGCGGCAGGCTCCTCTCCGGGTGCCTGAAATGCGTCGTCACTCATCCAACCTCCGAGGGTGGCGATGTGTCCTTGTGGGCAAGGAGCTGGGTGGCGTGGTGTACACGTCGGGCCGCGGCGATCGAAGCGATGAGTGCAGCCCAGGTCGCACCGTACAACGGGAGGCCGGCACGGTTGTAGCTCCACGCATCAACAAGTCGCCCGCGGGGGATGGCGGTGAAGCTGCGAGTCAGCCCGCAGGTGTTGCAGGGGAGGCCTGCCTGCTTGCGTGGGCAAGCGGGGGTGAGCGCCACACGGCCTTGCTCGATCGCCTCTGGGCTGACGGCAATACTGGTGGCGACCACCGCGGCGAGCGGCGTGGCGATGAGCAACAGCACGGTGGTGAGGTACACCCCGATCAGTCGGCTCAAAACAGCTGTGCGACCAGTGACAAGAACAGCGTGACGATGGTGGGGCCACAGGCGAAGGCGATGGCGATGAGGTCGAGAATGAGGGCGCCTGCCGCCATGCCTGCGCCCATCTTGGCCTTGCCGGCCTGTTCCTCGGAGATCTCTTCGTTGCGCGCAGTGACGACGCCAAAGCCGAGTGCACCGACGCTCAGGAGCATTGACAGCGAGGCGACGACAGCGGCGGCCATTCCGATGAGGCCGCAGCAAAAGGACAGAAGCCCGCCGAAGGCCGAGAGGAGAAGGGCGACGGCCGCTACGCCTAGTGCGCCGGCACCGACCATCTGGGCCGTTGAACCGGCGGTGTTCTCCTCTTCCATGTCGCCCCCAAGACGTTCACGGACCATACACCAGGCACAAAAAAACGGCCCCTCGGAGTTGCCGAAGAGCCGTTTCTAGATGGTGGAGAATAGGGGATTCGAACCCCTGACCTCAGCAATGCGAATGCTGCGCTCTCCCAACTGAGCTAATCCCCCAGCCCGCGCGATGTAACACCATGCACGGATCGGGCAAGGGCGATCAGTCGAGTCCCCGAGCCTCGAGGTCGGCTTCATCGAGGCCCAGGAAGTGGCCGACCTCGTGGAGCACCGTAATCTGCAGTTCCTCGATGAGGCGGTCCCGATCGAGCGCGATCCGCTCAAGATTGCGTCTGAACAGCACGATGGTGGCGGGCAGCTGTACGAAGGGGCTGTCGCTCGACCGCTCGGTCAGCGAGGTGCCCGAGAAGTACCCGAGCAATTCGGCCGGCGAGACAGGAGGCTCGAAAGACCCGCAGGTCTCGGCGTCAGGCAGCTCATCGAGGATGATCGCGACATTCTCGAGGTAGGAGCGAATCGAGGGGTGCACGGCTTGAAGCGCCTGCAGAACCGTGGCTTCGACGAGTGCATCGTCCATGGGGATGGGCGGAGGGTAGCCCTCGGGGTCGAGGCGATAGGCTTTGCGATAGTCCCGGGCGGCACCGGCATCGTCGCCGCGTCGCTCACGGAGCAGCGCACGACAGTAGTAGCCTTCGGGTTGCTCTGGGTCGGCCCGTATCGAGCGAAGCACGGCGCGTCGGGCCTCTTCAAAGCGGAGCTGGTCATAGAGCACCACTGCAAGGCCACTCCAGGACGGTGAGTGGCTGGCCTCGATGCGCAGAACGGTGCGGTAGTGCTGCTCGGCTTCCCCGTACTCCCGCAGATCGCGAAAGGCGTCCGCGGTCAGGAAGTGCGCGCTAGGATTCTCGGGGTCGACCTGCAGGACGACCGAACAGAGGCCAAGCGCTTGTTCTGGGTCTCCGCGCTCAAGCGCCATCTCGGCAGCATCGAGATGCTGCTCAAGCGTGGCTTCGGGCGAGGTCATAGCGTGACTTTGTAGTCGTAGCGGACCGTCGCGTAGTCGCCCTCTTCGAGCGGGTGTACGTAAACGGCCGCGGCCTGTCGGGTCAGGCAGGTGCGCACGCGGGGATTCGAGATCCCGTCTCCGTCCATCTCGACGCCCTGGGCGCGTCCGCTCTGGCGGATGTGGATACGCACGGTGCCGCTCAGTGTCTTGCCGGGCTCGGCAACGGCTCCAATACAGTCGTCCATCGACTTACTGCGTGGCTTCATCACGCGCTGTACGACGTCTTGCTCGAGGGTGCCCTGAATCATGTCGCCGGAGGGACGGAAGTCCATGGGCTCGGTCAGTTCGAGGACCACCGGCACTTCGAGGGGCTGATCCGGAGGGATTTCGATGTCGCGTTCGTAGGTGCGGAAGTTCCGCTGCGAGACGCGCAGTTTCGCCCGCCCAGATGGCGGATTCGGCACGAACACCGCACTGCCGTCTCCCATCGACACGCCGTTGAGCAGGACGTCATCGGCTGACGGGTCGATCTGAATGGTCAGACCCGGCGGGCCGCCAGACTTGATGGTCGTCATGGAGCCCACAGCGAGGGCGACGGCGACTGTAACTAGCGTAAGGACGGCAATGCCCACCGTGAGCGGGGAGAAGCGACGCCGGTGGGCTTCGTACACGATCTGAGCGCGATCACCGCGCTCGGTAACGATGTGAATCGCCGCGGTGGCCTCGGCCTCTTCGAACTCGGGGAGCAGGGTGACCTTGAGCACCTGCTCTTGATTCGTGGCAATCAGGTGGGCTGGCTCGACCTTGAGCCACTGCGGGGCCGTGCTGGTCACGAAGCCACTCATCGGGATCGCGGTACGCAGACGGATCTGGTCGGCGACAGGCCCCTTGCCAACGCCGAAGTCGCGCACCGGCTCGCCGAAGATCTCGAGACGAGGGCCGACACCCGCTGCCTGCGGGCCGCCTTGACGCTGGCGAACGGGCGGAGCGGTGGGCGCGTGCTTCGGCGCAGGTCCAGTGTGGCGAGCCGCTGCTGGCGGCGCCGTGGCGCCGGTGGAAATGTCGTAGGCCTCACGCGTTCGGGGGTCGCCAAGCACCCGCCAAGCCTGGTCAGCTGCCTCCATCATTGTCCGGGCGGCAGCGGGCTCTGGGGTGGCCTTCGCGTCGCGATACGCTTCGCGGTAGGCGTCGTAGATGATGTCGCGCGGCGCCTCTTGTCGCACACCGAGCACCGCGTAGTGATTAGAGTCCTTCTCGGCGTCGGAGAGCTCGGGAAGGGGTGCTGCAACCCCCAGCTCGGTGCTCAGGCGGTCGAGTGCCTCCTGAAAGGTCTGCTCGCTGATGCCGAGTTCGGTCGCCTGGTGGGAGAGGAAGCTCACCTGCTCCTGATTGAGTCGTCCGCCCTTCAGCACACCCTTGATGGTCATCTCGAGGACTGGGAGGTGCTCGGATTCCTGCCGACGTCGCACATCGTCGAGGTAGGCCAGGGGCTGAGTGAGGACGGTATCCAGCGCGCCGAAGTTCTTGATGAGGAACAGGGCCTGCGTCTTGTACTTGGGGTTGCTCTGCATCCCCTGCATATACTTCCGCTTCTCGCGAAGCTTGGCACGCACTTCATCGCTCGTGGCTGACTCTTCGAGTCCCAAGTACTCAAAGAGGTTGCCGGCTCCAACGAGCCCAGCAAACTTGTGAGCCAGCTCCAGGTTCTTCTTGCTCATCCGGCTCCTGCGAGGCCTTCGGGTTGTACCCTTGCCAGCCCGCCGGGTCAACGCCAGGCGAGCGCGTCACCGAAAAGAGCACGAGATCCCGCTGCACAGGCGGAGTTCGGGCTACCACGCAGTGAGAGTGGGGACTGACGAGTATGCCTTAGGGTGGAGCCGCAGACGCCGTATTGGGGCTAATCGACCGCCATGCGGCGGTTGTGATCGCGTGCCGAGCTGACCTGGTCGCTGGTCATGCCACCCTGGAACTGGATCTGTGCCTCTTTCTCTTTGCCTGTCTCGACGTCAATGACGCGGACCTGGAGAATCTGGTCGACGCCATAGCTGTAGATCACTTCGATCGGCGTTCCGCGAGGGCGCGGGGGCAAGCCCGTAAGCTCGACCTTGCCGATGACCGTGACTTCGTCGCGGCGGCTTCCGACGCCTTCGGTGACTTCGACACGGACTGCCGTCATGTTCTCGTAGGCATACGCGAAGCGTCCCTTGTAGCGGTGCGGGACGCGGGTGCCAGCGGGAATGAGCTCCACGACACGCTCTTCGCGGTTGCGGTCGAGCACGACGATGCCGAGAGGGTGGGTCGTCGCATCTTCGATGGTGACGCCCGGGAGGCCGTACTGTTCGGGCTCGGGGGCCGCTGCGCCGCCGCCGGCGACTCGTGAGCCACCGTAGGCCAAGCCAATCGCCGCGGCCTTTGGACGGCCCGAGTCGGCCACGGGCTCCGGAGCCTTGACGGGGGCGGGGGCCTTGCGCTCGGCGCGCTTGACTTCCTTCGCTCGACTCACCATCTGCTGGCGCTGTGCGAGCAGGGCGGGGTGGTTCGGGCGATGGCGGAAGACGCCAGCGAGAGCGGCGCCGAGCGAGACGCACTCATCGGGGTTGACGCCCTCGGCGGCCGGCTTGCCAGCCAGTCCCTCGAGCAGGTCGCGAATCATCGGCATGCGGGTGGAGCCGCCGACGAGCAACACGTCGTCGAGGTCTTCCCAGCGCAGCCGCGCCTTCTCGAGAACGATGTTCGCAGTGTCCTCGCACTGATCGACGAGGTCCTGAGTCAGCTCTACGAACTGGTCCCGCGTGACCGGAACGACCATTCGCTGTCCGCGGTAGTTCACCGGGATGACGGCGCGCTCTTTGCTCGAGAGGCTGATCTTGGCATTCAGGCAGCGCTCGTAGAGCTCCTGGTAGGGGGCGGCGTCGTCGCGCGGGTCGAGCTGGAACTTCTCGTAGAACTGCTCGGCGACGTGATTGAGGAGCCGGTCGTCCCAGTCCTTGCCGCCGAGCTCGGCGTTTCCATCCGACGAGATCGTGGTCAGGCGCGTGCCTCTGATCTCCATGACTGTGACGTCGAAGGTGCCGCCACCAAGGTCGAAGACGAGCAGCTTGCGCTTGCCGCCGATGCGGTCAAGGCCGTAGGCGATGGCAGCAGCGGTGGGCTCGTTGATGATCGAGAGCACATTGAGCCCAGCGATTTGGCCAGCCTCGGCCGTCGCGCCTCTCTGTGCGGAGTTGAAGTAGGCAGGGACCGTGACGACGGCGTCCTTCACTTCAAAGCCGAGCAGTTCCTCGGCGTCCTCTTTCAGCTTGCGCAGGATCAGTGCGCTGATTTCCTGCGGGGTGTAGTCGCGACCGAAGAAGTCGAGGGTGAAGTGCTCTTCTCCCATGTGGCGCTTGATGAACCGCACAACGTTGTGCGGGTCGATCACCACCATCTTCACGGCCTCTTCGCCGACGATGCACGCATCCTCGTCGTAGAAATGCACGACTGAGGGCGTGGTCTGATAGCCCTCTGCATTGGTGACGATCTCGGGCTTTCCGTATCGGTTGACGTGGGCCATTGCGGAAAACGTCGTACCGAGGTCGATCCCGAGGACGATTTCGTCGTCCTGCGCCATGTCTTCTCCGAGGGGGAAGGGGAGTCGAGCGGATAGCTAGCTGCGGCGGCCGCCGCCGGTCTTTCGGGAAATGATGACCTCTTCCGCACGCAGAATACGTCCTGCGCGGGTGAAGCCTCGCTTGAGCACCTGCTTGATCTTGTAGTCCTCATCCTCGTTGTCGGTGGGCTCGACCTTGACGGCCTTATGGAGCTTGCGATCGAACGTGTCGAGGGCTTCCGCGGGGTTGACGTCGCGGCGGTACAGGATCTCGAGGAACTCGTCGATCAGGTACTGGAAAGAGTCAGCAATCACGTCTGGAGACATGTCCTGTTTGACCATGCTCTCCTGAAACCAGTTCAGGCTGTCGTAGAACAACAGCAGGTCGAGAAGCAGGGGCTTCTGCGCCTGGAACAGGAAGTCGTCCTTGTACTGACGCAGCTCTTCGTAGAGCTGGTCAAAGGCCTTCTCTTTGGTCTGGTCTGCTTGGAGGCGGTCGGCCACCATGCGCTGAATGTCGCCAACTTGAGTCGCGAGATCGTCTGCCATGTGGGCTCCTTACCTAGCCGGCGAGTTCGGTCGCAAGGTTGATGAAGGTGCCCTCGAGGTCGAGGGACTCACCGCAGAAGTGGTAGTCGGCGGGGCGGCTGGCCAGGGAACTCAGGAATTCCTGGTCGACCTGGGGGCCAACGCCAATCGTGATGATTCGCGCACCCGAGGTACGCAGGCGGTGGATCTCCGACATGGTCCCATCGGGGTCGTCTGGATGTCCGTCGGTCATGACCACGAATACTCGCTGCACACCGGCACGAGGCCGGAGCAGGTCGCGACCGTCGTGCAGGCCGTCGGACAGCGGCGTCGAGCCAATCGGGGTGAGCTCATCGATGGCGCGCTCGAGGCGTCCCATGTCGGCCGTCGGCGTGGTCTTCACGCCGCCCGGGAACGCGACGACCGCAATCTGGCGGTTCGGGACCGACAACGTGCGCTCGGCGAAGGACAGAGCGGCTCGCTTCGCGGCCTCGATGTTCGGGCCGTACATGGAGCCGGAGCAATCCATGATGAGGGCGACTTGCATCGGAGCGCGATTGAGCGCGAGGTCTTCGAGGGTGACGTTTCCGCCGGCAAGTCGGTGCGGCAGGATCTGTCCGGTAGACAGGTCCATGGCCTCGACTTCCACGATGCCGTTCGCGTTGTAGCGGTAGGTCACCGACAAGCGGCTCTCTGCTGCCATGCGAGCGGGAATTCCGTAGAACTCGAAGTGACCGAGGACCGTGCACAGCAGCGGGTCCTTGTTCTCGCCCTGAACCAACCACAGGTCCATGGTCGTCTGACCGTCATGGGTGGTCGAGTAGTTGTCGCGCGTCTTCTCTGCGGGAATACGCGTGTTCTTCGGGATGATCTTCGAGTTCGCGAGGTTCGACTCGCGGTACACGACCATGCCCAGCGAGTGGGAGGTGACGTCGTGAGTGCGGATGTCGACCGGTGACGCCTCGCCCGCGAGAGCAGCGGATTCGATGGCGGCCTGAAGGGCGGCACCGAGGGCCACGGCCTCATCGGGGTTGATGTC
Organism: Pseudomonadota bacterium; assembly: GCA_023954855.1. Lineage (GTDB taxonomy): Bacteria > Myxococcota_A > UBA796 > UBA796 > M1803. Next base: position 141,669 of record JAGSGY010000002.1, read on the forward strand.
GGTGGCCGGCTCCTGCGTGAAGAACTCCTTCAGCATGTCGCGGACCATCGGCATGCGGGTCGAGCCGCCTGCCAGCAGCACCGTATCGACGGTGGCCGGATCCGTTTGGCTGTCGGTCAGCACTTCGCGGGTGAGGGCGCGGGTGCGGTCCACAAGGTCCGCTGTCAGTTCGTTGAACTGCTCCCTCGTCACGGCCAGACGCAGAACCTTGTTCTGGTAGTCGTGGAAGATGTTGACCTTGGGGCGGCGCGTGAGGCTGATCTTGGCACTCACGCACTTCTGACGAAGGTCGTGGTAGGAGGCGAGATCCTCGAGCGGGTCGAGTCCGTGCTTCTCCTTGAAGGCGTTGGCTGCGAATTCGATCAGGCGATCGTCCCAGTCCTTACCGCCGAGGAGGTGGTCACCGGAGGTCGCCGTGACGTTGATCTCGTTGCCCTCGATATCGACCAAGGTCACATCGAAGGTGCCACCGCCGAGGTCGTAGACGAGAACGCGCTTGTTCTCGCCGACATGATTGAGGCCATAGGCGAAGGCCGCTGCGGTCGGCTCGTTGATGAGCTTGAGGACCTGCAGGCCCGCCATCTCACCGGCTCGCAGGGTGGCGCGCCGCTGGATGTCGTTGAAGTAGGCCGGAACGGTGATGACCGCCTGATCCACTCGGTTGCCCAAGCGCAGCTCGGCATCGTGCTTCAGCTTGCCGAGAATGAAGCTCGACAGCGTCTCGGGGTCGTAGCTACGCCCCCGGTACTCGAACGAGAAGCCGTCGTCGTGGCCGATGTGGCGCTTGACGAACTCAACAACTTGTTCGGGGTACACAACTGCCGCTTGCTTTGCGTAGTTGCCGATAATGACGTCGTCACCTTCGAAAAGGATAACTGACGGAGTAATTCGGTCGCCTTCCGCGTTCGGAAGCAGCTCGGGGACGCCGTGCTGGTTTACGTAGGCGATCGCGGAGAAGGTGGTACCCAGGTCGATACCCACCGCGCGGGTCGTCATCTCCAGGCCTCGTGGTCATAGGGCTAAGTTGGCGAGGCCACCATGGGACTCGCGGAACGGCCGGAGTATAGCGAAGTGCCGATGACGGACCAACACGACATGCCTGACCTCATCCTCGCGTCGACCAGTCGCTGGCGTCGACAACTGCTCACAGACGTGGGCCTCAACGTCCAAACGGAGGCTCCTGGCGTCGATGAGCGCGCATTTGATGCGCCCGGTCCGGTGGAGCTTGCGAGTCTTCTGGCGCGCAAAAAGGCTGAGGCCGTCGCGGCGCGTCACAGTGGCGCGGTGGTGCTTGGCGCGGATCAGGTGGTCTGGGATGGACTTGAAGTCTTCGGAAAGCCGGTCGATCCACAAGACCATTTCGATCGCCTGTGCGCGATGCGCGGGCGCAGCCACGAACTAGTGACCGCTGTCTGCATGTTGGGGCCCGATCTCGACGAGGCTTTTGTAGAGCGCACCCGGATGTTCGTGCGTGGGGACCTCAGCGATGAGGAGATCCGCCGGTACGTACAGATGGGGGAGGGCAGTGGTTGCGCAGGGGGCTACGCTGTCGAGGCTCACGGGTTGTTCCTGTTCGAGAAGGTCGAGGGAGACTGGCACAACGTGATCGGGCTTCCATTGATGCGCGTGCTCGATGTGCTGCGCCGACGTGGCTGGCGCTATGGTGTGCCGCATGCCTGACACCCTCGCCGACCTCCGTGCTCTCGTCGCAGATGTACGCGCCGCTCTCGAAGATGAGGCGCTGCGCGGGGTCGTTGCGGAATTCTCTGACGAAGCGCCGCCCGAGGCTGTGGCCGTCGAGGCTTCCCCTCGGCGGGCTACTCGGCCTGCTGTAGGTGGATCGTGGGCCAAGCTCGCCGATCGCGCGCGAGAGAAGGCAGACACCTCTGTCCCGGTCGGAGCAGAGGGCCTGCAGCTGATTCGCGACGAACTCGGTGACTGCCGGCGCTGCAATCTATGCACCGGACGCAGCCACATCGTGTTTGGGGTCGGTGACCCGTCGGCCGACCTGGTGATCGTCGGCGAGGCGCCCGGCTACCACGAGGATCGGCGGGGAGAGCCTTTCGTCGGGCCCGCGGGCGAGATGCTCGACAAGATGCTCGCGAATGTGCTCGGCCTTGACCGAGAAGAGGTCCACATCCTCAACGTGGTGAAGTGCAAGCCCCCCGAGAATCGCAATCCGCTTCCGGACGAAGTCGGCGCCTGCCTGCCTTTCCTGCATCGTCAGATCGCCGCGATTCAGCCGAAGGTCATCTTGGTCGTGGGCACGGTGGCACTCAAGGCTCTGCTGGACCCGTCTGGGGGGATCACGCGCCATCGTGGACAGTGGGGCACCCTCGATGGGGTGCCAGTGATGTCCACCTTTCATCCGGCCTACTTGCTCCGGAACCCCGAGGGAAAGCGGCACACCTTCGCGGACCTGAAGGCACTCGGAAAGCGGTATGACGAGCTCGGTGGCCGTCGAACGCGACCGAGCCCCTTCTAGCTTTCTCGTCGAAATCGAGGGACGCAGCTCCCCTCAAAGTCGTCCGGAGTCGGACGGCGCGATATCTGCGCGGACTCCGGAGAAACCCGAATGTCCCAACGCAAGACCCGCCTTCGCAAGCTCGGTGAGGCAGACGCCGCCTCAGAGGCCGTCGAGGCCGAGGCGCCCGCTGTCGAAGCGGCCCCCGTGGCACCCGCCCCCAAGAAGGAGCGCGCACGCTTCGAAGAAGAGGGGCTCCTAGCCATCGCAGGCATGGACTTGGGCGAGCTGGCTCGCTTGATGGATGGCGGAACGGCGCGACTCAAGACCGGCGAGAAAGTCAAGGGACGCGTCACCCGTGTCAGCCGTGAGTACGCGTTTGTCGACGTGGGGCAAAAGGCTGAGGCGACGCTCGATACCCGGGACCTCGGTGGTGCTGGCGTCGGCGATATGGTCGAGGCTTTCGTGATGGACGTGGGTGACGACTACGTCCGGCTGTCGAGGACGCTCCGCGGGAACACCGCGGCCGCGTTCCTCGCTGAAGCTGAGAGCACGGGTCTTCCCGTCGAGGGCGAGGTCAAGGGCACCAACCCGGGTGGGTTGATCGTGAAGATTGGCTCGGTCCGTGGCTTCTGCCCGGCTTCCCAAGCTGGACCTCGGGGCGTGAACCTCGAGAGTCTCGTCGGGCGCACGCTGCAGTTCCAGGTCACCGATGCATCTGGCAACGAGCCGGTCCTCTCGCGTCGTGCCCTCATGGAAGCGGACATCGCCGTTCGTGAGGAAGCCTTCTATGCGAACGTCGAGCCTGGCCAGCGCTTCACAGGCGTGGTGGTGTCGACGCAGGACTTTGGCGCTTTTGTCGATATCGATGGCGTGCAGGGCTTGGTCCACCGGAGCGAACTCTCTTACGACCGGCAGCTCTCCCCGTCGCAGGTCGTGACGGTCGGCCAAGAACTCGAGGTGGTCGTGCTCGACGTCGATCGCGTAGCACGCAAGCTCTCGCTGTCCTCAAAGGACGCCGCGGGCTCGCCGTGGACCAAGGTCGGCACCGAGTTCCTCGTCGGTGGCGTCTACGACGGCAAGGTCACGGGCACCGCGGAGTTTGGTGTCTTCGTGCAGATCTCGCCCGGACTTCAGGGACTCCTTCACAAGTCGCGCAACCCGGGCGCGAGCCTTCGTAGCGGTCAGGATGTGAAGGTTCGCCTCGACGGTATCGACGTCGAACGCAAGCGCCTCGAGCTCTCACACCCCGATCACGAGGGCGGGGCGACCGCAGCCGTCGCACCCTCGGTTCCTCGCGGACAGGGCGGGAACTTCGGGACCTTCGGCGATCTGCTCGGTGGGTTGAATCTCAAGAAGAGCGAATGATCGATCTCGGCGATTGGGACTTCGAGCTACCACCCGAGGCGATCGCTCGCAGGCCAAGCTCTGAACGAACCGGCTCGAGGCTCCTCTGCCTTCCCAAAGAGGGTGGAGAGCTTCGACACGGCGACTTTTCGGAGCTGCCCAGCCTGCTGCGAGAAGGGGACCTTCTCGTTGGCAACGACACCCGTGTCATGGCCGCCCGCTTGGCTGCACGGCGACACACGGGCGGCAAGGTCGAGCTGCTGGTGCTCAGCTTCGACGGCGATCAGGCCGTTGCGCTCGGCCGCAACCTACGGCGCGTCAAAGCCGGCGATGTGCTGACACTCGACGGCGGCGGCGAGGTTCGCGTCGAAGAGCTGTTTGGCGATGGGCGAGTGCGGGTGTCCTTCTCCTCCGACCCCGTCGCAATCATGGACGCACAGGGGCGCATGCCTCTTCCGCCGTACATGAATCGAGACGCGGATGCCGAGGACCGCGAGCGCTACCAGACGGTCTACGCGGGCCCGCTCGGGGCGGCAGCTGCACCGACGGCGGGATTGCACTTCGATGCCGCCATGATCGACACCCTCGACAAGGTGGGTGTGGGCTTTGCGCGGGTCACCCTTCACGTGGGACTCGGTACCTTCAAGCCGCTCGAGGAGCGTCAGCTCCAGACGAAACAGCTCCACTCAGAGCGATACGCGATTCCCGAACTCACCGCCGCGCGGATTGCCGAGACGCGTGCGAGGGGAGGGCGAGTCATCGCAGTCGGCACGACGACCACCCGCGCTCTTCAGGCGTCGACTCCAGCCGGGGCGACCGCCCCACAGCCAGGCGCCGGCAGCACCGAACTCTTCCTCTCGCCGCCGGATCGCCTGCACGCGATCGACGGCCTGATCACCAACTTTCACCTCCCTAAGAGCAGCTTGCTGATGCTCGTGGCCTGCTTGGTCGGCCGCGAACGTCTTCTCTCGACCTATCGAGAAGCGATCCGCGAGGGATACCGGTTCTACTCCTATGGCGACGCAATGCTCATCCTTTGAGCTGAAGGCTACCTGCGGCAGTGCTCGCGCAGGTGTGCTTTCGCTCACGCACGGCGATGTACCCACCCCGTGCTTCATGCCGGTCGGCACGCGTGCGTCTGTCCGCGGCCTGATGCCTAAGGAACTGCGTGAGGCCGGCGCCTCGATGGTGCTCGCGAACACCTACCACCTGTGGGATTTGCTCGGTCATGAGGAGATCAAGGCGCTGGGGGGGCTGCACACATTCATGGGCTGGGATGGGCCTATCCTCACGGACTCTGGCGGGTACCAGGTCTTTTCCTTCAAGGGATATGTGAAGGTTTCGGAGGAGGGCGTTCGCTTCGCCTCGCCGCGCAACGGCGACCGCAAGTTCCTCACGCCAGAGCTTGCGGTGGAGATCCAAGAGGCGTTCGGCGTCGACATCGCGATGGCCTTCGACGAGTGCATCGAGTGGCCTGCTGACCGCGACCGGGTGGCTCGTTCGACGGAGCGGACGACTCGCTGGCTGAACCGGTGCTTGGCTGCGCGGGAGCATGCGGAACGCACCGCACTGTTCGGCATCGTCCAGGGGGGGATGGAGGCTGATCTGCGCGTGGAGCATGCGCAGGAACTCACTGCCATGGATCTCGATGGCTACGCGATTGGGGGCCTCTCCGTCGGTGAGGGACACGATGAGATGCTCGCCATGGTCGAGGTTGCCGCCCCCGCGCTGCCGGCCGACAAACCTCGCTACCTCATGGGGGTCGGGCTTCCGCGAGACCTGGTCGAGAACGTGCTCCGTGGTGTGGACATGTTCGACTGCGTGATTCCGACGCGCTCGGGCCGCCACGCGGGCGCATTCACGGCCTCGGGTCGCCGGAACCTGAAGAACGCGCGCTACAAGGATGATCCGAGGCCCCTCGAGGAGGGCTGCCCGTGTCCGGCATGCATGCAGTTTTCCCGTGCGTACCTGCGACATCTGGTCGTGTGCAGCGAGCCGCTCGTCAAGCGGCTGATTTCTGCACACAATTTGACGTACTACTTGGGCCTGATGAAGCGCCTTCGCGTCGCCATCCTCGCTCAGGACGCGGTCGCGCTCGAAGCGCTGCGGATCGAGTCACACAGGGCGTCGGTGCCGGCCAAGGACTAACCGGCGGCCGCTCGGACATCAGGGCATTGTTGCAGTCGCTGGCCCCAGGTGGCCCCACCGTATAAGCCGGGCCGTCCACTGGACCCCTTGACTGCGGGGCTCTGGTGCTTTTCTTCGACCGCATCCCGTTCTAGGAGACCCCATCATGCCGTATCTCGGCGTGTCTCTTCCCCTCGTCGCGCAAGCGTCGGGCGCCGCCGCGCAGGGCTCGTTCTCGAGCACCATCCTGCTCTTCGGTGTCATCGGCGCCATCTGGTACTTCCTCTTGATCCGCCCTCAGGTGCAGGAACAGAAGGACCACAAGGCCATGCTTGCAGGACTCGTGAAGGGCGACATGGTGGTCGCACGTGGCGGCCTCATCGTGAAGGTCGTCGAGGTCAAGCAGGATGAACTCCTGGTCGATCTTGGAAATACGAAGGCCCGTCTCGAGAAGTCCTCGGTCACCCGCAAGTGGGTTCCGGGCGACGCGCAGACGAAGGAGGCCTAGTGGAAGGCAACTACCTTTTTCGCGTTCTGGGCATCCTCGCCCTGTTCCTTGGGTCGACGTGGGTCTTGCTCCCTACGATCCTGCAGGCCGATGTTCAGTCGCAGCTCGCCGAGTCGGCCGCAGCGGTCGACACGCCGCTCTCCGAGGGTGATGCGCTCAACGTGCTCTTCGAGGCCGATGACCCGGCTTCGGTGATCGACGCTTTCGAGGACCGCCTTGAAGCCCTCGAGGTCGCCGTAGACGCCGTCTACGTCAAGGACGAAAAGGTCGCGGTTCGGGTCACCCCCGGTACGACCTTCGACCAGGCCGAGGCGGCTCTCAAGGCTGCGCCCGCGACGGTGCACGCGCTTGTGGCCCAGGCCGAGGCTCTTCCCGAAGTGCTCGAAGGCTCCGCTCTCGCGGCGGACTTCGTGGGCAAGCCGGTCCAGGGACTCGCGCTGACCCTCACGCCCGTGACCCGTGGCTCCGGACTCGCCGTCGAAGGCGACACCTCGGTGTTCGGCGAGGAGGGGCCCCGCTGGGTTGCTCTGGCTGTCGACGGCACGATTGCCGCGGTCGCCGAAGTGGCTGCGGACGGCGCGCTCAGCACGCACGGCCTCACCCTCCCGCAGGCACGCATCGTGTTGCCGGCGCTCGGTGCTCCCGTTGTTCGCTACGTCGCTCCTTCAGTCGTCGAGATTGACGAGACGGTGGCCACGGTTGAGAGCAACGTCCCCGTCTGGCTTCAGGGTTCGCTCCCCGCCACGAAGCTTAACTTGGGCCTCGACCTTCAGGGCGGCATCGACCTGACGCTTCAGGTCGAGCTCGAAGAAGCCGTGCTCGCGAAGGTCGCGCGCGACTTGGCCTACTTCAAAGACATGGCCGAAGAAGAAGGACTCGTCGTCGAGAGCGCCAAGCCCGATGCCGTCCTTCCGAACATCCACGTCACCTCCAACGCGTCGCTCTCCGATGTGCAGGCCTTCTTCGCGAAGCGCATGTCCGACTACGCGTACTCCGAGACCGAGGGCACGACCCACACCTTCGCCATTCGCGAAGAAGTCAGCATGGAAGTCTCCAAGCAGGCGGTCGAGCAGGTGCTCGAGACGCTTCGCAACCGTGTCGACGCCACGGGTGTGAAGGAGCCTTCCATCGTGAAGAAGGGCGGCGGGCGTATCAACGTCCAGCTTCCCGGTGCCGTCGATGCGCAGGCTGCGGTCGAGGCGCTTGGCACCACCGCAATGCTTCAGTTCCGCTTGGTTGACGAGGACTTCGACCAAATCGAGCTCGCCAAGATGATTGCCGACGCCGAGCGTGACTTGCCACCCGAGCAGTACGCAGACGACGAGGTTCTCAACCGCTACTTCTGGCGCAGCGGTCGCCTGCCCGATGAGCGCTGGGTGCTCTGGGAGTACAGCTCCACGGCGGGTGAGGACGGCAAGGTCGTCAAGGTTCGCGAGACCGCTCACGTGGTCAAGGAAGTTGCGCTCACCGGTGGCGAAGTCAACGACGCTTCCGTCGCTTGGGACCCGAACACGCAGTTCCCCTACGTCGCGCTTGAGTTCAAGCCTCGCGGCGCCACCGACTTCTGCACCCTGACGCGCGAGAACGTCGGCAAGCGCTTCGCCATCGTGCTCGATGAAGAAGTTCGCTCCGCGCCGACGATTCGCGACCAGATCTGTGGCGGTCGCGCCTCCATCGAGATGGGTGCCGCCCTCGACGCGCTGCAGGATGCAAACACGCTCTCACTGGTGCTCCGCACAGGCTCGCTGACCGCTCCTGTGTCGATTGGTCAGGTTCGCCAGGTCGGACCGACCCTCGGCGCGGATGCCATTCGCGCGGGCACCTACGGAACGGGCATCGGCGCCACCCTGGTGCTGTTGTTCATGCTCCTCTGGTACCGGGTCCCCGGGATGCTCGCGAACGTGGCGCTGTTCCTCAACGTGTTTCTCGTCTTCGCCTTCCTGGCGCTGTTCGGCGCCACGTTGACGCTTCCCGGCATCGCCGGCGTCGCGCTCACCGTCGGTATGGCTGTGGACGCGAACATCATCATCTACGAACGCATCCGTGAGGAACTCCGCCTGGGGGTCCATGCACGCAAGGCTGTGGATGCCGGCTTCGAGAAGGCCACCTGGGCCGTCCTCGACGCCAACATCACGACGGCCATCGCCGGCGTGGTTCTGTACAGCTACGGCTCGGGCCCCATCAAGGGCTTCGCGGTCACGCTGCTCATCGGAATCATCACGACGCTCATCACGGCGTTGTTCGTGAACCGTACCTTCCTGGAGCTTGCGACGCGTCGCTCCTCCGCCACGTTGCGATTCTGAGGCCGCCATGCAGTTTCTGAAAGACATGCTGACGGACACCAAGATTAACTTCGTCGCGATGCGGCGAGGCGCTGGCTACTTGTCCGGCGTGATGGTCGTGGCCGCGTGGCTGGTGTTCTTCCTCGTGGGGCCCAATTGGGGCATCGACTTCACGGGCGGAACCGAGATGCATCTCGGCTTCACCGAGTCGACCGAGATCGCCGAGGTCCGCTCCGCACTGCGCACCCTGGGGCTGTCTGACGACAGCGTTCAGCAGGTGGGCGCGGCCGAGGACAACCAGTTCACGATTCGAATCCAAGACGCGACCTTCGGCGCAGATGCGCTGATGGACGGCGTGCTCGAGCGGGTCGAAGAGAAGCGTGGAGGCGAGTGGCTTCAGCCTGAGCGCACCCGTTTCGACGCCGAAGTCGGCGCACGGATGGTGATCTACTACACCGGCGAAGAGCTCCCGCTCTCTGAGATCAAGGCTGATCTCGACGACGTCGAGGGCATCGGAACCGTCGAGGCCGGCCGTGAGGAGAACGAGATTGTCATCCGCTTCTCTGGCTTGTCTGAGCAGATTAAGAAGGAGCTGTCGGCTGCGTTGAACGGCAAGGAGTTCGAGGTTCTCGCGCTCGACGCTGTTGGGCCCAAGGTCGGAGACGAACTCAAGCGCAGTGGCTTCATCTCGGTCGCGGCCACTCTCGGTCTCGTCCTGCTGTACGTGGCCTTCCGCTTCGACATCGGCTTCGCGCCGGGCGCCATCGTGGCCTTGTTCCACGACGTGTCTGTCACCGTGGGCATCTTCGTGCTGATGCAGCGTGAGTTCAACCTACCGATGATCGGCGCCCTGCTGACCATCGTCGGCTACTCGCTCAACGACACCATCGTCATCTATGACCGCATCCGAGAGAATATGGACCGCTACAGCCGTAGCGATCTGGGCGAGCTCATCAACGTCTCGATCAACGAGACCTTGGCACGTACCCTCGCGACCTCGCTCACGACGGCCATGGCGATCACTGCCTTCCTGTTCCTTGGCGGGCCGGTCATCCAGAACTTCGCTCTCGCGATGCTGCTCGGCATTCTCTTTGGTACCTACTCCACGATCTTCGTGGCCTCGCCGATGATCCTCTTCATGGAGGACGTGAAGCCGCACCTGGCCAAGATGCTCGCGGGAAGCAGTCCTGAGCCGGAAGACGGCGAAGAGGGAGACCTCTCGGACATGTCTGAGAGCGAGAAGCGTCGTCGTGAGCGCCGCGCGAGCGAGCAGCCGACGCGCTCGTAGACCTGCGAGGTTTCGAGCAGCCTGCTAGGGTGGCTCGGAATCGTCGCCTCCCGGTAGGGGTTACCGCCGGGCAGAAGCGATGGAGGAACTGCATGCTCCTGTGGCTCATGACAACAGCATTCGCCGGGCACGTCTACGTCAACGGTGTGAACGTCGACGCCTTGCGCGACGCCACCTTTGAAGGCGCGACCGTGACTCTCGACGCTGACGGAAACGTCCACATCGATGCGCCCGGGTACAAGATCGAGGTTGTGAATCCGGATGGCACGGCACCGCCGCCGGCCGTTCCTACGCCCACGCCCGCTCCGGTGGCGACGGCCCCAGTGCCGGCACCCGCCACCCATGCTCCTCCGCCACCACAGCCGGTGACCACAGCTCCACCTCCAGCCTCGGATGTTCCAACGGGCAAATGGTGGCTGCTGACGGAAGACAACGGGTCCGTGGGGCACACGGTCCATGTCTTCGTGAATGGCGTGAAGGTGACCGTCCTTCAGTCTGGTGCCGAGCCTTTCATTCTCGACGTCGGACCTTGGCTTCACAAAGGACCGAATGTGGTCGAGGTGAAGTCCAACTCGGCCGATGCCGGTGGCGGCGCGATGTACGTCTACCTGGGACTCGGCGGCAACGACCAGGGCACCATCGTGATGGATGCACCCTCCGTGCAGTTCGGCCTCGGGCCGAGCCGCCAGGGGCCCCACAGCCGCACCTACCAAGTCTCCGTACCCTGATGCGCCGCTGGCGCTGACGATCCCCCCCGCGATCCCCCGTTGGGATCCGGAATGGCTCTGGATCGGCGTTCCGACACGCTCTACAGCCGTGCTTCTTGCCGGCATTCCCGCTCTCTACCCAGTGCATGCGCTGGCTCACGCTAGAGTGGACCTGCCGCTCCTGACGGCATCCCTCCCCATCTCCCTCCCCCAAGTGCCCTATGACCGAGCTCGGACCGGAAACGTCTGCTGATCGCACCTACGTCATTGACACCAACGTGCTGCTCTACGACCCGCGCTCGCTGTTCGTGTTTCATGAGCACGACGTGGTGATCCCGATCACGGTCATCGAGGAAGTCGACAAGTTCAAGAAGGACCTGAACGAGACGGGCCGCAACGCACGGCAGATCTCGAGAAACCTCGATGAACTCCGCGGGAAGGGCTCGCTGAGCAAGGGCGTTCCGCTTCCCGGCGGAGGGCGTATCTTCGTCGACCACACGTCGAACGACAGCAGCATCGCCATCACCTGGGGCGCAGAGAACAACGACAACCGGATCCTACGGACCTGCGTGCGCCTGGATGCACAGAGCCCCGGAAAGATCGTTCTGGTCACGCGCGACACCAACATGCGTCTCAAGTGCGACGCGCTGGGTGTGGCTGCCGAAGACTATGAACACGCTCACATCGATATCGACGAGCAGTACACCGGCTGGGTCGAGCGCACCGTGCCGCCCGCTTGGATCGACGACTTCTACCAGTCTGGCGAAGGCAGGCTCGATCCCGAGTTGTTCGTCGGGCTGCACGCGCAACAGTTTGTGTTGCTCACCGCCGAGGGCAACCCGTCGAAGACGGCGCTGGGTCGCATCGACATTCGCAAGGAGCGTGTGCGGATGGTCGGCCGGCACAAAGAGGGCGTCTGGGGCATCTTTGCCCGCAACAAGGAGCAGCTGTTCGCGCTGGACCTGCTACTCGACGACAGCCTGTCGCTGGTCACCCTCAACGGCGTAGCGGGCACCGGAAAGACCCTGATGGCCATCGCCGCAGGGCTCAAGAAAGTTGCGGATGAGCGCATCTACACGAAGATGCTCGTCTCGCGGCCGATCTTCCCCATGGGCCGGGACATGGGCTTCTTGCCCGGCGACATCGAGCAGAAGCTGAACCCGTGGATGAAGCCGATTTACGACAGCCTCGAGTTCCTGATGTCCACGCAGCTCGATGGCCGCGGCGGACGGCAGTCTTCTGCGGAGCCCCAGTACCAGCAGCTTCTCGACCAGCGCATGATTGAAGTCGAGCCGCTGACCTACATCCGCGGACGGTCGATTCCGCGGCAGCTCCTGATCGTCGATGAGGCGCAGAACCTCACGCCGCACGAGGTCAAGACCGTGCTCACCCGCGCAGGTGAGGGCACCAAGGTTGTGCTGACAGGGGACCCGAACCAGATCGACAACCCGTACGTCGATGCCCTGTCGAACGGCCTGACCTACACCGTCGAGCGCTTCAAGGATGCGGCCATCGCAGGCCACGTCACCCTTCGCAAGGGTGAGCGCTCCGAGCTCGCCGAGCTTGCTGCCGAGTTGCTCTGATGGACCAGGTCGAAGGCCGAAACCCCGTGATCGAGGCGCTGCAGCGCAAGAAGCGACGCGTCATCAAGGTCATGATGGATCGAGGGGCGAAGCCCGACCGGCGCGTACTACGCATCAAGGAGCTGTGCGACGAGGGCGGAGTGCGCTTTGAGGTCGTCGACCGACGTCGCCTGGATGAGATGGCGAAGGGCCGCGTTCACAACGGGGTCATCGCGCTTGCCGAGCCTTTGCCGACGCAGACTACGAAGGGTCTGATCAACGACCTGTTCGATGCCGGGCAGGAGCCTTTCCTCATTCTCGCGGATGCCATTCAGTACGAGCACAACCTCGGCGCCATCTTGCGCAGCGGCTTGGGCTTCGGCGTGAACGGTGTGATCATCCCCACGCGGCGCGGCACCGCGGTTTCGCCTGTGGTGCAGCGCGTCGCCATGGGAGCGGCCGAGGAAATTCCCGTGGTGCGGGAGTCGATGCACTCGGCGCTCAAGCACATCAAGAAGGCGGGCATTCGCGTCATTGGCGCAGACATGGGTGGCAAGCCAGCGCATGAGCTGAACATGGGCGGACCCCTCGCGATCGTGATGGGGTCTGAGGGGCGCGGCCTCTCGTCCTCGCTGCGTGACCGGTGTGATGAGATCGTCTCGATACCGCTTGCGGGAGGACTCGAGAGCCTGAACGTCTCGGTGGCCGCGGCCATCATGATGTACGAGCGCTTTCGCCAGTCGATCTAGCCGAGTCGCTCGCTCGGGCGCTACTCGAACAAGCAGGTGTCGAGGAATGCCTCGGGTCGCGGATCGCGCTGGAAGGCGGTGACCACGGCCGTGGCTGGGCTCTCCCCGGCCTCAACTAGGGTCTCGAGAGGCTTCAGGAAGTGGCGGTCACCGGGGTCGCAGCGACTCAGGCCCTCGCCAGCGGCTTGCACGACTTCCTGTGCCCATTCAGACAGGCGCCGTCCGCCAATCTCGCCGGCGAGACCGTCTTTGCAGGCGACAGCGAAGCGCTCGTCGTTCGTCCCGGCGCGGGCGAAGCGCTCAGCGATGTCGAGGGTCTGGTCGAGGGTCTTGTTGCAGTAGAACAGGCCCTTGAAGAACGCGGCGAAGGCCAGTCCGAGGGGGAAGGGCACACAGTCCGCTCCGCGAATCTCGATGTTCTTCTTGATCCGGACCTCGGGAAACACGCTCGTCAGGTGTAGATCCCAGTCGGCGCGGGTCGGGAACGTGCCGTCGATGCCGTTCTCCATCCACGAGCGGAAGGTCTCACCGGTGCCGAACAGCCAGCGACCCTCGTGCTGACGGAACAGCAGGGGAACGTCGATGAGGTAGTCGACCCACCGTGCGTAGGAGAAGTCCATCGCCGCAGGCGGGAAGCCCGTACGGTCGGGGTCGGTCTGGGTCCAGACGTGGCCGCGGAAGCTGGCGTAGCCCGTGTTCTTTCCCGCCACGATGGGGGAGTTGGCGAACATCGCCGTGGTCAGCGGGCCGAGCTTGACCCCGATGCCGACCTTGTTCGCACAGTCCTCTTCAGTCGCGAAGTCGAACGATGCCTGAACTGCGCAGGTGCCTTTCATCATGTGGTGGGCCAGGTCACCCTGTGCCGCTAGGGCTTTGCGCATCACGGCGTAGCGGCCCTTCGGCATCCACCCGATCTCGGGAATCGGTGCGTAGGGCGTGTGTCCGAGGGCGATCTGGCGAACGCCGGTGCCATCGAGGGCGCGGGAGACCTGATCGGTGAAGGTCTGCGCCTCGACCTCGAGGTCGTGAATCGACACGAAAGGACTCCCGGAGAGCTCGAACTGGCCACCGGGCTCAAGGGTCACCGACGACATCGGTCGGGTGAGCGCGATGAGATGGCCTTCTTCGCGGTAGGGCTCCCAGCCGTTCTCTCCGATCAGGCGGTTGAGAAGCCAGTGGATGCCGGGTTCGCCATCGTAGGCGATGGGACGACCATCTCGCTTGAGCAGATGCCGCTCGAACTCGCCGCCAATCAGCCAATCCTCGCGAGGCGTCGCGTAGGTCGGGTATTCCGCCAGGAGGAGCTCCCGGCTCAGGGTCTTTTCGTGCATGCGGCCATCTATCCCAAACCACGTCTCGTGCGATGCGACAGCATGTTCTTCATGTGTCGCGGCTTGGCGATCGGTTGGATAGATTGCCTGTCCAAGGATCGCTTCATGCTCCGAAATGCTCTGCTTCTTCTCTTCGTCGCTGGCTGCGTGCCCGAACTTACGGGTACCGCGGTGGAGCCGTACGTCTGGGAGGCCCAGACCAACACGTGGGAGAACAACGAGCCTCCCGCCGAACTCGTTGGCGATGGCTTCTACGTTGGCGAGGTCCCCGATGACTTCCGGCTCCTCGATCAGCACGGCGACACCGTCTCCCTGTGGCAGTTCTATGGAAGCGTCGTCATCGTGGACATCTCGACGATGTGGTGTGCTCCTTGCCGTGCTCTGGCCGAGACCACCGAGGAGGTCCAGAACGAATACGCCAAAGACGGCGTCGTGTACGTGACCATTCTTGCCGAGAACGTCGAGAACGAGCCGCCGAGCCATGAGGACCTGAACAGCTGGGCCGATGCATACGGCATCGTATCCTCACCGGTCGTGGCCGATCCCGAGGGCGAGTGGTCCTCGGCATCGGTCCAGAACGGCAACTACCCAGTGCTGCTCGTCCTTGACCGAGAGCTTGTCGTGCAAGAGCGCGTCAACCCACCGGATGACCCGGCTCTGAAAGCCGCGCTCGACCGGGTGCTCGGCCACTGACCGACTACTCGAGGCGGCGGATCAGGTGCACTCCGTAGGGGGTAGTGACGCTATGGCTGGTCTCGCCGGCGGATAGGGCGAAGGCGACCTCTTCGAATGCAGGCAGCATCTGCCCTCGACCAAAGCCTCTGAGGTGCCCGCCATTCTCTGCCGAGGGGTCTTCGGAGAGCTCCCTCGCGACTGCGTCGAAGCTCTCTCCCGCGTCGAGTCGCTCTGCTGCGAGGGCGATGATGGCTCGGGCTTCTTCCACCGTGCGGGTGGCAGTGGACTCATGTGCACCCGCGTAGCCGACCACGATGTGCTGAGCTTCGACATGCTCGACCACGTCGCGTCGAATCACGTGCCACCCAAATGCGGTCTGGGCGACGGTGTACTCGCCGGGCTCGATACCCGCGACGGCGCTTTCGAACTCGGGCATCATCGTGCCGGTCAGGTAGGTGCCGACGCGGCCTCCTCGGGCCGCCGAGGGGCTGTCGGAATGGGTCTTGGCGAGCTCCGTGAAGTCCGAACCTGCCTTGAGCTGCTCGTACAACTCACCAGCGAGTTTCTGGGCTTCGGCCTCTGACCTGCCGAAGGACTCGGGCGCTCTCGCCGCACCTGCGTATGCCAGCACGATGTGTGAGGCGGCGTATCGGGCATCGGTCGCCGCACCTGGCGAGGGCCAGAGTGCAGTGGGTTCGGCGGGTGCCTCTTCCACGACATTGGATGCGGGGGCTGGGGCGCTGGGTTCGGGTGAGCCGCAGGCCATCGCAAGGAAGATGAGGCAGATACGCATGCCATGCACTAACCCCGCGACACGGCACCGGGTATGCTGCGAACCATGCTCTGGTTTGCGCTCACTGCCGCCCTCGCCCAGCCCCTCGCCGACCCAGAAGGGGAGCCTTCGGGCGCAGGTCTCGAACAGACCCTACTGATCACCACCGGCGCGTCGGTCTGCTCTGGGGTCTACCTAGGCGAAGGCCGGGTGCTCACGGCGTACCACTGCATTGCAGGAGGAGGGCGGTCGAAGGTCGCCCGCCAGGACGGCACCTTTGCGATCGGCCGAGTGACCCACGCGAGCGTTCGCGATGACCTGGCCATTCTCGCCGTCGATTTCGTCGGCGAAGGGGCTGTGTTGGCGTCGGCGGCACCCTCGGTGGGCGACGTGGTCCGCACGATCGGGCACCCTTACGCCGCACAGGCTCCCGGCGGGTTTCTGTATGGAACGCTCCGCTACAGCCTGTCGCAGGGCGTCGTTGCAGCGGTGGGGCCGGTTGCCATCCAGACCACAGCGCCGGTCAATCCCGGCAACTCCGGTGGACCTGTCTTCGACAGCGAGGGTGAGGTCGTTGGAGTGGTCTCGCGGCGCCTTCGCGGAGACGGGCTTGGCTTTGCCACTCGCGTCGAACGGGTTCATGAGCTGCTCGAGAGCGGCCGCTCGGCCTCCCCAATCGGCGGGACCTTCGGACTGAATGCGACCGCTGCCGCGTGGAGCGGGCCGGCGGGTACCCTCGCGGTCGGTGGATTCGCGTACGCTTCGTTTCGCGACCGGGTCGTGTTGTCGGCGAGCGCTGCATTGCCACTCGCCCCTCGCTGGGACTCGGTGCAGTTTGGCGAGATTGCCTGGGTTCAGACGGAGGCCCACTTCGCCGTGCGTCAGCGGGTGTTCCGCGGGCGGTTCACCGCGCATCTCGATGCGTATGGCGGTGTGGGCGAAGTAGTCACCATGACCGGTGACCGCGACACCCTTCGGCGCAGGCGCTCGAGTGCGGTTGCGCCGCTTGCAGGCGCTCGCATCGGCTTTGGCAGTATCGTGCTCGATGCCGCCTGGGTCTTCGCAGAAGAACCGGCTGTCCGAGGCCAGATGCGGTTCACCTGGCCTGGAAAGCTGTGGATCTTCTGACTAGGCCTCCGGGGCCACCGCTTCGATGATCTTCGGGTCGACGCCAAAGCGCCCAAGGAAGGCCCGGCGCTCGGCGTGGCGGGTAGCCACCTCGGCGGCGTACACGTCGGCGTCGTAGGCCTGCTTCGGGTTCAGGATCTCGGCGGGGACGAGCTCGAGAAGGTGCGCGTTCTCGGGAGCGTCGATGTCGACGATGTCGTACCCGAAGTCGTTGTCGCGCTTCCAGACCACGTGATCTGCGAAGAGGGCCTCGAGCATCGCGCTGCTGTGGCGGATCTTCACCTTGTGACCCTTGCCTTCCTTGACGGAGGCGGCGTCGCCGGCGACGTAGCCGGTGTTCATGAGCCAGGTCGTGATGGCTCCCGTCGAGGCGAGGAGCTCGGCGAAGCGCGTGGCCTGCAGGCCATGCTCGAGAGGGAAGAAGGGCTGGGTGAAGGGCGAGCGAATGCGGCCGCGCTCCTTGCCTGCAGCGGAGGTCTTCGTGGTCTCGCCGAGCATGAAGTAGCCGGCGGCCTGCTCAGGGCTCGCGAAGCGAACCAGACCCGGCGTAATCGCGAGCTCACCCTCGTCGCGGTTGAGCATGCCCATCGAGCGAACCGGCGGAATATCGTAGAGGTCCGCCGCATCTGGGATCGAGGAGAGCGGGATGATTGAGCGCCCGTTTCCGGTCCACTGCACGAAGTCCCAGCCGTCGAGAGGCAGGCCGTTCTCGTCGAGGGTATCCGCGGGGTCGATGTCGCCGGTGATGTAGCGATCGAGGTTTGCCGGGTCGGCACCCGTCAGGATCAGCGTCTCGCGATGCACGCCAGCCTCGGCCGGAGTGATGCCGATCTTGAAGAAGTCGACGTCGCCCTCGCCATCCTGGTAGGCGTTCTCGAGCCAGGCCACTTCCGTAACGGAACCGTGGTAGATCGCGGGCTCGGCCTTCTCGGTCAGCCCGAAGGTCTTCGCGAAGCAGCCGTTCTCGGTCACGGACAGCTCACCGTGGGGCCAGAGCGTGACCATGTCGTCCTGCACTGGCTTCACGCCTTCGCCCTGGTGCGAGAAGGTGGTCGTGGTCTTTCCTGTGCCCGATAGGCCCAGGATCGCGACGGTGAGGCGATCATTGGCGAGCAGGACTTCCTTCGCGCCCGCGTGCAGGGTGAGTCCACCCGCGGCGTAGCTATCGGCGCACAGCATGCGCAGCGCGGCCTTCTTGGACTCGCCGAAGTAGTCGGGACCCATGATGTACGTCACGCGGTTCTCGAGGTCGGCGAAGATGCGCTGTCCGCCGGGGGCGTCAGGGGCGAAGTTCGGGGTGTACACCACGCGGAACTGCGCGTTGAAGGCGCCGGAGCTGTCATCCTCGACGGCACTACGGGGGAACGAGAGTACCGACTGCATGCCGGCGATGTTCGCCCCTTCGAGGGTGTAGAGCCACTGCACGCCGACGGCGCGCGGACCCACACCGAGGTAGCCCTGGACCTCGAGCATCTCGCCTTTCTCGCGAATGTAGGCGCGCTGCGCTTCGATGAAGGGGGCGACCTCTGCGCGGCTGATCGTCTTGTGCGAGTAGCCCTCGGGGCTGTCGTCGGTGATCACGAAGGTGAACTTGGCCATCCGGGCCTTGTTTCGGCTCACCTTGTTGAGGCTTCCCCAGGACGTCTTCAAGATCGCCGGAGTGTTCGTCTCGGCGAGAGCCTTGAGATCGGCCTGTTCGAGGTTCGTGCGGAACGGGACGGCGTAGTCGAGCCAGCCGGGACGCTCCACAGAGAGGGGACGGACGGGGGTGCTGGACTGCGGTTCGCTGTGCATAGGGGACCTCAGGGATGGCGCGACTCGTAACGCGGGTAGGCGTGGGCCCCAACAGGCATGGCGGGTGTTTTCCTGCCTGTTGCACAACGGTGAGGGCTATGTCATCGCGCGGGTCCAGACTGGCTTATCGCGCGTCGGCTAATCGCCGCCGCGAGCTCCGACATGGCCTTTCCGAACAGGATGTTGAGCCGGCTTCGCGTGGACTCTCCAGGCCGGGCGTTCGTCGCTGTCTCGGCCTGCTGCCCGTATTCGGTGGACTCGACGCAGCCCCCAGAAGTGCAGTACGCCATGGACGCTCGGGCATACCCGACGAGCGGGGCAGCGCTGTGCTCCCGCACTGTGCGTGTTTGGACTTGGTTCCCCCACGATGAGATCGGGTAGGTCCAGCGCTTGGAGACCAGGAATCCGGAGCCATAGCCGTGATCGAGGCGTACCCAGAGCAGCGCGCCCTGACTGGGCTCGGCGGGGGTCTCGCCGCAGCTTCCACTGACCTCCACCGATGCGAAGTGGCCGGAGCGCGACAGCCCGACGCGGAGGGACTCAGCTAAGAGAACGGCGGGACGGGTTCCATCGCCGGCGTCGTCCCCGGGAGCGATGGGAGCCAACCCGATGTCGCGGGTGATCACGGATCCACGGTGGTGGGTGAACTCATACACATCGGCGAAGGTCCAGCCGGCCGTGCCTGCGATGCGCCCGCGTCGCTCTGGTTGTGCTCGGACATCGACGGGCACACAGATCGTGAGGTCGGGGCCCACGGTTGCCTGCTTTCCCAAGGTTGGTGGAGCGATGATGCCCTTGGTCGTGCAGCCTGCGGTCAGCACAGCGATGGCGAGCCAGCGAGTCATTGGACTTCTCCGGCGAGGGCGACGGTCTCGGCTGCAAGCCCCTTGCCGATCCGGGCGAGCATCTCATCGGCACTGTTCCCGCAGGACTCTTCGGTGATCGTGAACCGAATTCGGCGCTGTCCCGACGCATGAAAACTCACGAGGGCTTCGACGAAGGCGTACTCCCCGGCGGCCACCGCGCCCATGCGAACGGGGTAGCACCCCGTGTAGAGGCGCTCGATCACGACAGTCACGGGAATGCGGGCGCCAGCGTTGCCCCCTACGGCTCCGTGAAAGGCGTCGTTTAGCGTGGTGGGGACCTGCTGCTCGAGGACGTCAGAGCGCAAGATCTGCCGGGCAGCGGTGAACTCGACGGCGATGGGGTCGGGTGCGACAGACCGCAACGAGGGAATGCCAAACCCGGATGGAAGGCGGCCGGCAGGGGCGATCGGTGATGGCTCAGCGAGATCCGCCTCCGTCATCGGGTAGGGCACCGCTGGCGCATGCGCGAGGTGCACACCTACGCAGCCGGTGAGGGCGAGGAAGAGGAGGCTAGAACGCACGGACGACGACTCCAAGCTCTGCAGACAGTCCCGCCGTTCCCGCGAGTCCACGTAGGCGAATCGCAAAGCGCCCATCGTGGACGGGGCTGATGTCCCCGCCGATCCCAATCTGGACGGCACTGAAGTCGAGTACCGGGGTGCGAAGCAGGAAGTCGAGATTCCAGATGTGCTGGAGTGAAAACGCTCGCCAGTTCCAAGTGAGGACCGGGCCATGGGCCAGGGCCTGTGGTGTCGCACCGACGCCGACCGCGAAGGTGTTGCCGAAGCGAACCTCGGCCAGAACGATGCCGGTGGGCTCGCCAGAGTTGTTCACTCCGCCGAGCACCGAGAGGTCCAAGTGCGGAAGGAACAGTGGGTCAGAGTGGTAGCTGTTGAGCCGTGACCGATCGGGGGGCGGAAGCGGAGGCAAGGCGTCGGGTACGGGCTGCGCGAGTGCTGTCGCGAGCAGGATCCACATCGTGTCTTCCCCAAAGAGAGAGCGCCCAGCCGAGGCTGAGCGCTGCTCGAGTCAAAGGACCGCGTCTAGTCGAGGGCCTTGACGTCGAAGAAGTGCACCTCGAAGGGCAGGATCATCGCGATCTCGCGGCCAGAGTCGGACGTGGCGATAGACTCGGAGGGCGTGGGCGTCGGAAGCGAAGAGCTGAGCTCGCCGGTCGCGCCGGAGAAGGTCATCAGCTCGCCGCTGCCATTGCCGTGAGCCACCATGACGGCGGCGTTTCCGGCGAGCACGTCGAGGTCGACGACGTCGCCACTGAGCTCGACCGACCAGCGCTCGGTGCCGTCGAGGCTGAAGGCGGACAGGGTTGATCCGCTCGCGGTGTACGCGGCGTTCTCGAGCTCATCGAGGGCCACGTGCGAGGCGGCGCCGAGGTTGTGCCGATCACCGCTCTGCGAGACCAGGAAGCCCTCGGCGTTCGCGGCGACCGCGACGACGTCGAGGTTACCGGAGGTCGCGACTTCGGCGCCGACACAGGCGTCGTCAGAGATGCGCACGTCGGATGCGTTGGCGGTGTGGAAGGTCAGGTTGCAGCCCTGGAAGGCGTCGAGGGTGGCGGTGCCACCAGCGGTGAAGCCAGCGTCCTGCAGGCTCGGCGCGAGAACGTCGGGCTCCCAGCTGTCGTTGCCCATGCCGGGAACGTAGAAGGCCACGCCCATCGAGTTGGCCACGAGTGCCTCGCCGTCGTGCGCGTCGACCACCTGGTCATCCTCGTCGACGACATCGACGTCCTCTTCGATGTTGCCCGTCTCGGGGTCGATCGCGCAGGTGACGCCGGACATGCCCGTCTGTGCGCTGTCATCGTCGGTGTAGGCGATGCCTCGAGCGTCGACGCTGAGGTCGGCGGTGTGCTCGAAAGCCAGGTCGCCAGGCGTACAGCCCGTGGTGGCGAGGAGCGCGAGAGAGGTGAGGAAAGCGGTACGCATGGGAACTCCTGAGTTCACGACAGCACTTGCAGGCATCATGCCAAGCTCATGGGGGCGGTGGCAAGCTGAATTGTGTCTTGGCGGGACAAGACGCGCCCCACATCCACGACATTCATGTCCCGGCATCGATTTCTTGTCGCTTACGCCGAATTTCAAGTGGAGCATCGGCGATCATCGGGGGCCGCGGGGGCTCGGGGAGCAGGACCGGTTACGCCGCGGTCATGGAACGACGTCTACTCGCAGCAGCTCTTGTCCTCGGCCTTGGTGTGGCCGTTCTCCTCGGAATTCGTGGAGGCCCGGCA
Source organism: Pseudomonadota bacterium (assembly GCA_023954855.1). GTDB lineage: Bacteria > Myxococcota_A > UBA796 > UBA796 > M1803. The sequence goes on from JAGSGY010000002.1 coordinate 163,514, forward strand.
TCGGACCCAGGGGAGGAGGTGGATCGTCTGGTGGCCGAGGCCCGGGTGCTCTTCGAGGAGAAGGCCGACATCGATGGCACTCTGGCCCTGCTTGACCAGGCCATCGTCCTGAAGCCTGACATGCACGTGCTCTACCAGCGAAAGGGCGAGGTTTTGAGCACGGCCCGCCGTGATGAAGATGCCCTGATCGTCCTCGAGAAGGCCCTCGAGATGGACCGAGAAGACTGGGAGTCGTATCGGTTGCTGATGACCGTCTGGAGCCGCACGGACATGTGTGCCAAGGCCACCGAAGAGGTCGAGGACTACCTAGAACGCCACCCAGAGCACGCTAAGGCGTACTACGCGCGAGGCTTCTGCCACTACAAGGAGAAGCGCTGGGACGAGGCCTTTGCCGATGTGACGCGTGCCTGCGAGCTGGGACATCAGCCGGGCTGCGACATGGCAGAGAAGCGGGGTAGGCCCGCCAAGGTGCTCTCGGTCGAGCGGAAGTCCGTGCCCGAGTGACGCCGAAACGCCACTCGGGACCCGGGTACTAGACAGCCTCAACGATGACGGCGATGCCCTGACCGCCGCCGATGCAGGCGGAGGCCATTCCATACTTCTCGCCGCGGCGACGCAGCTCATGGATGATCGTGGCCGTGATGCGGGCCCCGGACGCGCCGAGCGGGTGCGCCTGTGCGATCGCGCCACCGTTCACGTTGGTGATGCTGCGGTCGAGTCCGAGTTCGCGCTCGACGGCGATGTACTGCGGTGCGAAGGCTTCGTTGACTTCGACGAGCGCCATGTCGTCGAGGCCGAGGCCTGAGGTCTCGAAGGCGCGACGCGCAGCGGGTGCGGGTCCGATGCCCATCTTCGTCGGGTCGCAACCCGCCACGCCCCAGCCCACGAGCTTGGCGATCGGCGTGAGGCCACGCGCCTCGGCCCAGGCAGCGTCAGCGACGACGAGGGAAGCGGCGCCATCACCGATGCCCGAGGCGTTGCCGGCGGTGACCAGGCCATTTTTCTTGAACACAGGGCGGAGCTTGCCGAGGGCCTCGAGACTCGCCGCACGGGGGTGCTCGTCGACCTTGAACTCGACGGTGCCCTTGCGGCTCTTCAGCTCGAGGGGGACGATCTCGTCGTCGAAGCGGCCAGCCTCCTGGGCTTCGGCCCAGCGGGTCTGCGACAGCAGTGCGTACTCGTCGGCGTCTTCGCGGCTGATCTTGTACTGCTCGGCGAGGTTCTCGGCGGTCATCGCCATGGGGAGCGAGGTGTACGAGTCGGTCAGGCACTCCCAGAGGGTGTCGACCATCTTAGGGGCGCGCCCGAAGCGAGCTGCGCCATCGCGGAGTCCGTAGGTGGCGTGAGGCGCCTGGGACATCGACTCAGTGCCGCCGCAGAGCACGGCGTTCGCCTGGCCAGTCAGGATCTGCTCAGCGGCGCTGATCACGGACTGGAAGCCCGAGCCACAGAGGCGGTTGAGCGTGAGGGCGGGGACGTGGTCCGGCGTGCCCGCGCGCAAGCCAACGTGGCGAGCCAGGTAGATGGCATCCGAGGCGGTCTGGAGCACGTTGCCGTAAATCACGTGGTCGACGTCGGCGGCAGTGATGCCCGCGCGCTCGAGGGCGGCCGTGGCGGTCGGCACGGCGAGGTCGGTCGCCGAGAGGCCCTTGAGCGAACCCGAGAAGGTGCCAAAAGCGGTGCGAACGCCGGAGAGGATCACGATCTCGCGGGATCGAATGTCGAGCATAAGAACTCCAGGTCTTTAGGAAAGGAAAGCGATGACGGCGTCGGTCACGGCGTCGGTGGTCATCGACCCTCCGAGTTCGCGGGTGACGTGGCCGTGGGTGAGGCAGTGCGAGACGGCGTCCTTGAGCTGGCCGTGCAGCTCCGGATAGCCAAGGTGCTCGAGCATCATGCCGAGGGAGAGGACCGTTGCGAGGGGGTTCGCGATGCCCTGACCCGCGATGTCGGGGGCCGAGCCGTGCACGGGCTCGAACAGGGAGACGCGACCCGGATGGATGTTGCCGCTCGCGGCGAGGCCGATTCCACCCTGGAGCTGCGCCCCGAGGTCGGTGACGATGTCGCCGAACAGGTTGTTCGTGACGATCACCTCAAAGCGCTCTGGCACGCGAACGAGCTCCATGCAGAGCACGTCGACGTAGAGGTGCCAGGCGCGGATGTGCGGGTACTCGGCGGCCACTTCCTTGAAGGTGCGCTGCCAGAGGTCGTGCCCGTGGCGCATGGCGTTGGCCTTGTCGGACATGCAGACCGAGCTCTTGCCGGCACTGTCGGCGTAGGCGAACGCGGCACGAATGATTCGCTCGACGCCCTTGCGGGTGTTCATCTCGGCCTCGATGGCCACCTCGTCAGGCGTGTCGCGCTTGAACTGGCCGCCGATGCCCGTGTACAGGCCCTCGGTGTTCTCGCGGAACACCATGATGTCGATGTCCTCGGGGCCCTTGTCCTTGAGCGGACAGTAGCGGGAGTCCAGCAGCTTGATGGGCCGCAAGTTGATGAACAGGTCGAGCTGAAAGCGCGAGCCCAGCAGGATGTCCTTCGCGTGCACGTTGGACGGGACGCGTGGGTCGCCGAGTGCGCCGAGGAAGATGGCTCCGAACTCCTCGCGGAAGCGCTCCATCAACTCGGCCGGCATGGTCGTGCCGTCGCGAAGGTAGCGCTCTGCACCGAGGTCGAAGGTCTCGCGCTCGATGCTCAAGCCGTGCTTGGCTTCGAGGTGATCGAGCACGCGCAGGGCCGCCGGAACAACCTCCTGGCCGATGCCGTCTCCGGGGATGATCGCGATCTTCTGGATGGGCTTCATTCGGGGCTCCGTGCCGCGGAGGGAAAGGCGCCTCGTGTAACCCATCTCTGCCCGGTCGTTCAGCCCAGTAGACGGCCCTGCAGCGTGGTGCCGGCGGGAACCCAGCGGCGAAGGGCGTCACCCACCACGAGCGGCCGCTTCTGAAGCTCGGCCGGTGTGCGGGCGCCGGCGAGCAACAGCGCGATGCGGATCTCCATCGCAGTGCGTTCAGCCTGTGCCGACGCGGCCTCGCGACCGCCCTCGTTCCAAGAGATCAGGAAAGGGCGGGCCATGCCGCCTGCGGTGGCGCCAAGGGCGATGGCCTTCGCGATGTCGAGGCCGTGGCGCACGCCTCCGGTTGCGATGATGCCCAAACCAAGGTCAGAGAGCTGGGCTACCGATGCCGCGGTTGGAATGCCCCAGTCCCAGAACAGTTCTCCGAGTTCCCGAGTCCGAGCCTTGGCGCGAAGGGTCTCCACGCCGACCCAGGACGTTCCGCCGGCACCCGAAGTGTCCACCCAGCGAATGCCGATGTCGCTCACGCGCTGCCCGACGGAGCGCGACAAACCGCAGCCGGTCTCTTTGACGATGACGGGGATGTCGAGGGCTTCATGGATGCGAGCGATGGTCTCGAGCCCCCCACTGAAGTCGTCATCGCCCTCGGGCTGCACGACTTCCATGGCGGGGTTCAGGTGAATGCACAGGGCGTTGCAGTCGGCCGTACCCACCATGTCGACGATGGCTTGAGTGGAGGCCTCGCGTGCTTGAACAATGCCGAGGTTGCCGAACAGCAGCGCCGTAGGGGCCACGTCACGCACGAGGTACCCGGTGGTGTCCCCATCTTCGAGCAGTGGCCGCATCGAGCCGAAGCCGAAGCCGATTCCGTGCTCCTCTGCGACCGAGGCGAGGTCCTTGTTCACGGCCACGGCGCGGTCGGTACCGCCGGTCATCGCCGCAATGACGATAGGAGCGCGCAGGCTTTGACCGGCGAGGGCGGTGCTGAGGTCTACGCCGTCTACCGCGAGCTCGGGGAGTGCGTCGTGTACGAGATCCATGGCGTCGAAGAGCGTGGTCTTCTGCTGAAAGGCGACGTCGTCGGTCGCACAGAGATCGAGATGGTCGGCCTTGCGCGATGCATGGGTGGTCATGCTCTCTCCTCGAGGGGAACTTCAGAGACGCCCGGGGCGATGCGAATGGGTATCACCCGAAATCCGGCCCGGGCCACGGCGAGGCGGAAGTCGCGGTTGCGCTCTGGGTCGGGAAGCAGAGCAATGACGCAGTCTCCACCGCCGGCTCCACTCGGCTTCGCTGCGCCGTCGTGGGCTTGGGCGAGCGCGACGATGTGGTCGATAGCCGGGGTTTGGTAGGCGACTCCAGCGGACGCGCTCATCGAGGTGAGCACGTGCCAGGCGGCATCGAGCATCTGAATCGGGTTGTGCGCGAAGGCCTCGACGATCTCGTTGCTCACATCGACAAAGGCCTGCCGATTGCCCGTCCACGCGCGGTAAGCCTGCACTCTTGGACCCGTCTTCGCGGATGAACCTGTCCAGATGACCACGGGTGAGGGGACGCCCTGAACTTCGGTGTGCCCAGTGGGTGCGAAGCGCAAGACGCCTCCGAAGGACGAAGCCGCGACATCGATGCCCGAGCCGGAACCTTGCACCTGGTGGTGCGTCTCGAATGCCTCGGCGAAGACCCGGGCTCGGTCCAGGGGGGCGCCCTGCAGGGCGTGTTTCGCAGCTGTTGCGACCACCGTTGCTGCGGCGCTTCCGCCGAATCCGGCCTTGGTCTCGGTGGCCACGGGGTTGTGGTCGGCAAAGCGGTACAGGGACGCAGGCGCACCGCGCAGGGCCGCTCGCACGAAGCTGTCGTCCCCCGGGGTCTCGATCTCGAGCCTGGGAGCGCTGTCGACGTCGACCTTTACGCCTCGATTGACCGCCGCGACAAGGGCAGCGCCTCCATTGAGGACGGCGTACTCACCGACGAGGACGAGCTTGCCCGGGGCGACGAATCGCCTCAACGGGTCACCTGTGGCGCGGGGCCAGGCAGCAGGACCTCGACGCGCGAGACATGGGCCGAGAGGGCGGACTGGACCGCTTCAACGTCGGCGCGATTGCAGAGCACCTTGACGTTCGGGCCCGCGTCCATCGTCAGGTAGGCCTCGACGCCCTTGCTGCGCAGTTGCTCGACGGCGTGAATGCACGCCATCGTCGCGGGCTTCCAGTAGTTCACGCTCGGCCGCGCGGTGTGCATCGTGGCGTGCATCTTGAACGTGGAGGACTCCATGGCCTCGCCGAGGGTGGTGAGGTTGCGCTCGCGGACCGCTCTCTCTGCGGTGTCGACGTCCGCTTCGGAGGTGGCCAGCCATTCCGCGTAGTAGGGCGAAGTGGCCCGGGTCCGCTCCATGGCCACGGTGCTTCCGATCGGCTTTTTGCCGGCTGCGACCACCGCGACGAGCATCGCGAGGTCCCAGTGGTCCTGCGGGGCGAGCGGGCTTCCGTGGGAGTCGGTTCCGTCGGCGAGGCTGCCCTTGCGCCAGGTGACGAAGCCGCCCCAAAGCGAGCGGCACGCCGAACCGGAGCCTTGGCGGGCGAGTACAGACAGCTGCTCGGTGGTGTGGTCTGCGCCGGAAGCGGCTGAGGCTGCCAGCGTCAGAGCGGCGAATCCAGATGCGCTCGAAGCGAGCCCAGCGCCCGTGGGAAACGAGTTGTCGGTGTCGATGGCGACAGGCGGACGCGCTGGGTCGAGTCGGTCTAGAAAACTGAGGGCGCGGGTGGCGAACCCGTCTGGAGCGGCCTCACCGCCGACGCGGACCACGTCGGCAGGTGCCCCCCAAGTGACGGTGGTCTCGGTCCAGAACCGATCCAAAGTCAGGGACAGAGAGGACACCGCAGGGAGGTTGAGCTGAGTGTCTCGCTTTCCCCAGTACTTGATCAGCGCGATGTTCGCGTGGGCACGGGCGGTTGCGCGGCTCATACGAGGACTCCTGGACGAACGAGATGGGCGCGGATGTCTTGCTCAGCCGCGGCGCGAAGGAGGGGACCCGGGTCGTCGACGAGCGCGAGCACGATGCCCCCGCCCCCGGCCCCAGACATTTTTGCGCCAAGCGCGCCATGGGCAAGGGCCAGCTCGACAAGTGCATTCAGGCGAGGGGTGCTCACGCCTAGCTCCACGAGCAGGCGGTGGTTCTCGGTGAGGAGGGGGCCGAGGCGTTCGGGCTGATCGAGGACGGCTTCAGCTTGGCTCACTAGCCGCCCGATGCGGGCGAGGACCTCGGCGTTGTCCGGATGGCGCTCGCGAACGCCAGCCACCAGCTCGGCGGTGTTGCCCGCGGTTCCGCTCTCGAGCACGACGGCGCGCCAGTTAGGGGCGGGAAGGCGCTCGAAGCGGGCGGGTGGGCCGCGGTGAAAGCGGATCACACCGCCATTCGCGGCCACCGTGTTGTCGAGTCCCGAAGGCGTCCCGTGAAACACCTTCTCGAGCTCGAGCGATCGCTCGAACACTTCCTCGTTGGTGAGCTCGACGCTCTCGAACGCGGCGGCAGCGCGCACCAGTGCGACCGAGAGTGCCGCAGAGCTCCCCATGCCGCAGCCAATGGGGACCTCGCTGTCTACCTCGACTGCAAGGCCACTCTCTGGGAGGGCAGCGCGGATGGCCTCGACCAGACGCGCATCGCAGGGGCGTGACACCACCTGGGTGGGGCCCTCGGCTGGGGTGAGCCGAACGGTGGTGCCGAGGTTTAGGCCCATCGCGAGAGCTGGGTACCCGTAGACCACGGCATGCTCGCCCACCAGGATGACCTTCCCAGCTGCGCGTCCGGTGGTCACGCCGTTCTACGCTCTGCGAGAAGCTCGGTCGCGCGGTGCACGCTGTAGTCCTTCTCGTCGCAGAGGCGGTCGCAGATCCACTGGACCTCGTCACCCCGCGCGCCTGCGGACGCAGCGACGGTCCGCGCGTGCATGCGCATGTGGCCGGCTTGAATGCCCACGGTCGACAGGGCCCGCAAGGCGCCCATGTTCTGCGCCAGTCCCACGGCGGCCGCCACGGCCGAGAGGTCGCGGGCGGTGGTCGCTCCGAGCATGCGCAGATTGCTGCGGACAGTGGGGTGGACGCGAATGGAGCCGCCGACCGTGCCGAACTGCAGAGGCAGCTCGATCTCGCCGACCAGGTTGCCCGCCTTGTTGACCCGCCACGTGGTCATGGGCCGGTAGACGCCATCGCGCGCGCACCATGCATGGGCTCCGGCCTCGATGGCACGCCAGTCATTGCCTGTTGCAAGGGCCACCGCGTCGATACCGTTCATCACGCCCTTGTTGTGGGTGGCGGCTCGGTAAGGGTCTGCCCAAGAGAAGCGCCAGGCACTGGCCATGCGCTGTGCGACCACCTCTCCGGGCATGTCTGCGGTGCCAAGCACGTCTGGACGCAACACTACGCGGGCACGGGACCGCCGCTTGTCGGCGAGGTTTGAGAGAATCTTCAGCCCAACGCCCTCTCCGGTGACGCGCTCGATGTGGGGCGCAAGTCGCTCCGTGAGGGTGTTCACCATGTTTGCGCCCATGGCGTCGACGCAGTCGAGCAGTAGGTGCAGCACGATCATCTCTTCGCGCGGAAAGCCAGGCTCGTCGTAGGTGCGACGGTGAATCTCGAAGCCGCGATAACCACCGCCTCTTGGTACGAGACGAGGGTGGACCTCGGCGGCGATGGCATCGATCTCGGCGCGTGCCTCTTCGAGCTTCTGGACGGTCTGCTCGGGCTTAGCGACGTCGACGATCTGAAGCTGGCCAATCATCACGCTGGCGTCAGACTCGGCGGTGAAGCCACCGCAGTCCCTCGCGAGCCGAGCCATATTCGAGACCGCCGCAACAACCGAGGGCTCCTCAACGACCATCGGAACGAGACGGTCTTCGCCGTTGATGTGGAAGTTCACGGCGACGGCGTTGGGTAGAGCGAAGGTCGAGATGACGTTCTCGACCATCAGGTTCGCGTCCCTGACTGTGAGTCCATGACCGCGATAGACAGCGGCGTCATCGTCGTCGACGGCTCTGTGCGCCTCGAGTCTCGCGAGGCGCTCATCAGGGGCGAGGCGATAGAACCCGGGGATGCGGGAGCTTGGCCTGCCGTCGGAATCGGAGCTTGGCATGGTGCTTCGGGGACGATGGTGGTCCGTGCCGAGGGCGCAGTCGCGCGTTCTATCCCAGTGGGGGCACGCCGACCAGAGGGCGCCTAAGCGATCGGCCGGTCGTACAGGTCGTCGATGAGTTCGGCGTAGCGCGACTCGATCTCGCCGCGCTTCACCTTCAACGACGGCGTGAGAAGCCCCGATGCGACGGTGGCGGGCTCGGGCAGGACGGCAAAGCGCTTGATGGTCTCGAACGAGGGCAGGGTCCGATTGACCGCGTCAATGTCCCGCTGAATGGCGTCGAGAAGGTCCGCGTGACGTGAGAGAGCCACCAGGGACAGGGGCAGGTTCCGCTCGGTGGCAAAGCGGTGCGCGGCTTCTTCATCGAGGCTGACCAGTGCCACGCAGTAGGGGCGTCTGTCGCCGTGAACGAGCACCTGCCCGACCAGTGGAGCCCGTGCCTTCAGGAGTTCGGCGAAATGGGCCGGTGCGATGTTCTTGCCTCCCGCCGTGACGATGATCTCCTTCTTGCGGTCGGTGATCACCACGTGGCCCGTGGGCAAGACGTGACCCACGTCGCCAGTCGCCAGCCAGCCGTCGCCGGGTAGCGACGCTGCCGACTCTTTCGGGAGGTTGTGGTAGCCCCGCATGACGCCGCGACTGCGGAGCAGGATCTCGCCGTCGTCTGCGATGCGGACTTCGCACCCGGGTAGAGGCTTGCCAACTGAACCGAACTTGAAGCTGTCGGGGCGGTTCACGCATGAGGCAGCCGCGGACTCGGTGAGTCCATAGCCTTCGAGAATCAGCAGCCCGAGGGCATGGAAGAACTCGGCCAGCTCCTTCGAGAGGGGGGCGCCGCCCGAGATGAAGAACCGGATGCGGCCGCCGAAGTGCTGTCGAATGCGACGGAACACGAGGCGCTCAGCCATTCGGTGCTGGGCGCGCAGACGAATAGACACGGGCTCGCCGGCTCGCTCTAGGGCGCTGACGCGCTTGCCAATGTCGAGGGCCCAGTTGAAGAGGCGAACCGCCGCGAATCCCCGCCGCTCGATGCGGGCGATGATGTTCGCGTGCGCCTTCTCGAAGAAGCGCGGCACGGCCGCGACGAAGGTCGGCGAGGTCTGGGTGAGGTGCTTTGCGACCTGGTCTGCGTCGCCATCGACGACCGTGGGCACGCCCAGGCGAATCGTGGTGACCTCGAGGACCTTGGCGAAGACATGGGCCAGGGGCAGGAACAGAAACTGCTTGTCGACCGGCGTCATCAGGCGGAGTGCATCGATGGCCTCTGCCTCGTAGACCCAGGCGTCGTGGGTCAGCATGACGCCCTTCGGGACTCCGGTGGTGCCCGAGGTGTAGATCAGGCTTGCGAGGTGGTCCTTCTCGATTCCTTGGGTGCGGGACCGATAGGCCTCTGGCTTGGCTTCCGCGAACGCCGCACCCTTGAGGCGAAGGTCATGGAGCGACAGCACAGCATCCCCGTCTCCCTCGCCGTCAAAGACGACAATGGTCTTCAGCTTGGGCAGCTTGTCGCGGATCGAGTTCAGCTTGTCGACTTGTCCCCAGGTGCTGCAGAAGGCGAGGACGGACTCGCTGTCCGCCAGGATGTGGGCGGATTCATCTGCGGTCGATGCCGGGTACAACGTCGTTGTGGCGGCGCCGGCGCAGAGAATAGCGAGGTCCGCGAGGATCCACTCAACACGCGTCTCGGAGAGCAACGCGCATCGCTCTTCGGGCTTGATTCCGAGCGCGAGCAGCCCGTTGGCGATCTCGCGGGACGCCTCGCCGGCCTGTTCCCAGGACATCTCCCGCCAGGCGGCGCCGAGTCGGTAGTGAAATGCGGTCTCACGTGGGGTCGAGCCAATGCGGTGGTGCCACATGTCCACCACGGACTCAAAGGAAGATGCGCCGAGGCGGGGCTCAAAGCTCTTCACCACTTAGACCTCTGCGTGCGCGGTAGTTGCCAGGGCAATCCGCGATTTCTTGAGGCCGGCGAGTGCGGCCCGAAGACCGGCTGAACGCGATGCACCATAGTGCTCGTTCAGGGACCACCCGCTTGCGCGAACCTGCACGCCGTAGGGCAGAACGTCGACGACGGTGAACGAGGGTGCGGGCTCTGCGAGAATGCCGGGCTGGGCCGTCAGCGAGGCCAGCAAGATCTCTTCGACCTTGTCGAGGTTCGCCTTTCCGTCGACAACCAGAGCGAGATCGACGCGACGCTGCCCGTTGGCGGAGAAGTTGGTGATGGTGCTGTTCAGGACCTGAGTGTTCGGCGCGATGACGAAGAGACCGTTCGCAGTCTTCATCAGCGTATGGAACAGCGTCATCTCTTCGATCGTGCCGACCTTGCCCGCAATCTCGACCAGCTCACCAGCTCGGTAGGGCTGGGTCGAGAGCAGTACAGCACCAGCTGCCACATTGGACAGGCTTCCGCGAATCGCAAGGCCGATGGCGAGAGTCGCAGCACCGAGCACGGCAACGGCGCTGGTGAGGTCGACGCCGAGGTGCCGCAGAGCGGCGAGAACAGCGAAGATCAGGAAGAGGGGACGGACCCAGCTGACCAGCAACCGCCGAACAAGCGGGTCGAGGTCGGTGCGCGTCATCCAGCTACGGGCGACACCGGTTGCCCAGGACCCCAGGAACGAGCCGACCGCGACGATGGCGGCAGCTTGAACCAGCATCCAGAGCAGGTCGCCCATGACTACTTCGTGCCCCGGAGCTTGGGATCGAGTGCGTCGCGCAGGCCGTCACCGAGCAAGTTGAAGCTCATGACTGCCATGACGATGCACAGACCCGGAAACACGGTGAGCGGCGCTGACTGACGAAGGTACTCGCGGCCGTCGTTGACCAATGTTCCCCAAGTGGACGTCGGCGGGGCGACACCCAGTCCCAGGAAGGACAGACCGGCTTCGGCCAGCATCGTGCCACCGATCGCAAGCGAGCAGTACACGATGACGGGCGCGAGTGCGTTCGGCACCAGGTGGCGGAACACGATGCGCGTCGAGCCGTAGCCCAGAGCACGTGCCGCCTGGATGAAGTCCTGCTGCTTGAGCGAGAGGACTTGCGAGCGCACGATGCGCGACACGCCCATCCAGCCGGTGAGGCCGAGGATGACGACGATCAGGAAGATACTCTTCACGCCCTGAACGCGGAACATGCCGACGATGGCGAGCAGAAGAACGAGTCGTGGAAGCGACAAGAGCATGTCGACGAACCACATCAGGCCGCGGTCCACCCACGCTCCGAAGTAGCCAGCGACGGCGCCCACAGCGGTGCCGATCGAGGCAGCGATGCCGAAGGCGATGAAGCCGATGGAGAGCGAGATGCGTCCGCCGTACAGAAGGCGCGAGAAGAAGTCGCGTCCGTACACGTCGGTACCGAGCAGGAACGCGTCGGGAGCGCCCGTGAGGTAGGCCCACGGTGCAGGTGCGAGCAGCTTCGTGCCTACGCCAACATCATCCGGGTCGAAGGGCGCGATGAGCGGCGTCATCAGCGTGACGCCAATCATCAGAACGACGCCGAACAGACCGATCATGCCGGTCCGGTTGCGGGTGAACTCGCGGATGAACAGGTTGTAGTTCGAGTTGCGCTCGAGTTCGGACAGCACCTTGGGCTGGACAAGGCGGTGTGCGGTCCAGAACTGTGCGGCGGCGATGCCGAACAGTGAGAGCACAGCCACGATGGGGTGGATCGGAATGCCGCCCCAGGTATCGAAGGCGATGACTCGTGGCAGGTCGGGAATACCGAGCACGGCGACGATCAGCATCGCGTCGACGCTGAGCATGCCGACGCCGGTGACGACGTTTCCGGTGAGCAGGTGGCCGAGGCCAGGAAGCACGTAGCCAGCCTTAGCGACGGCAGGTGCCTCTTGGGCTTCACGCTGGACGATTGCAGTCATAACGGACCCTCAGTCGTACTTGATGCGTGGGTCGACGAGCGCGTACGCAATGTCGGCCAACAGGTTCCCAGTGACGACCACCAGGGTGAAGACGAAGAAGCATCCGATGACGACCGGAGTGTCCTGCGAGAAGATGGCGCTCACGATGAGGCGGCCCATTCCCGGCCAGGCGAAGATCGTCTCAATGAGGACCGAGCCCGAGAACAGGAAGGGGAGCGAGAGGCCCAAGAGCGTCACGATGGGCAGCATGGCGTTCCGAATCACGTGCTTGCTCACGACCTGCCTCTCGGGCAGCCCCTTGGCTCTCGCGGTTCGGACGAAGTCTTGCCGGATGACCTCGAGCACGGAGCTACGCATGTATCGAGCGGCTCCGGCTGCGGAGGCGACGCCCATGGCCACACCCGGAAGGATGATGTGCAATAGGCTGTCCTGGATCTTCTCAGGCGTGGACATGAACTCGTACATGACGGGGTCGTGCATGCCCGATGTCGGCAGCAGCTCCCACTTCAGCGTGAAGTACAGCTGAAGCATGAGGGCGAGCCAGAACGACGGCATCGAGTAGAAGAAGAGCGACACGATGCTCGCGCCCGAGTCGACGACTGTGCCGTGCTTCACGCCCTGAATCGTTCCGAGGGCGACGCCCACCGGGTAGATGATCAGCAGGGTGACGACGGAGAGGATGAGGGTGTTGGGCAGCGCCTCGCCAATGAGCGTCGTGACCGCCTCGCCGTGGGCGATGCTGGTGCCGAAGTCGAGAACTGCGAGGTTCTTGAGCAGAAGCAGGTAGCGGAACCACGCGGGCTTATCGAGGCCGTACTTCGCGACAATCTTCTCCCGGACCTCAGGGGTCGTCTCGGGGGTGAAGAACTTGTCGGCCACGTCGCCGGGCGAGAGCTCGATGAGGATGAAGATCAGCGTGATGACGCCAATCAGCAGCGGCAGCACGAGAACGAGCTTTCGCAGCAGGTACTTCAGCAAGAGGGACTCCTCGAGGCGAGTGCCTCGCGGGGTGGAGGATCAGCGCTCGTACTTGATCTTGTCGGCGGGGACGGACCATTCGTGCAGGTTGCCGAAGGGCGACAGCACATTGATGGTCGTGTCCTCGAAGCGACTGTCGACGGCGATGACCTCGTCCATCCACCAGAGGAAGGTGTAGGGCTGGTCGTCGTAGATGACCTGCTGCATCTCGCGCCAGATCGGGGCGGACTCCTCGGGCACGGGCGTGTGCAGGCCCTTCTCGATCAGCTCGTCTGCCTTCGGGTTCGAGTAGCTGACGAAGTTGAACTCGTACCGCTTCTCGACGCAGTTGTCGGTGACCTCGTCATTGCAGTTCGGGGTATCGCCGTTGACGCTCTGGGGGTCGATGCCGCGAACCACGTCGGAGTGCCAGATGGTGCTCGGGTCGACGAACAGGCCCGCGGACCAGCCCGACAGTGCAGCGTCGTAGTCCTTCTTACGAAGGTTCTCGAAGAAGCTATTCGCAGCGAGCTGCTCGATGTTGACTTCGACACCGGCCTGCTTCAGGTAGTCCTGAATGAAGACCGAGGCCTTGGCGCGACGCGGGTTGCCATTGTTGGTCGTGAGCGTGAACGACAGCTTCTTGCCGTCTTTGTCGACGAAGCCGTCGCCGTCCGTGTCGGTCCAGCCGGCCTCGGCGAGCAGGGTCTTGGCCTGTTCGACGTTGTACGGCAGCGGCTGGATGTCGTCGTTGTGCACGCCGCAGAGTGCCGGGGTGATGGTGCCGGTCGAGCGCTTGCCGTAGACCTCACCGCTCTCGGAGGTGAGCAGCTGGCCCATCATGTGGTCGATGTCCATCGCGGTCGTGAGTGCACGACGCACCTTGGCATCCTTGAACAGGTCGTTCTGCTGGTTCCAGGCGATGTAGTCCATGGAGCGCCAGCCACGACGCACGAGGCGAAGGTTGGGGTGCTCTTTGGCGAGACGGTCGACGTCTTCGAACTGTACAGACTGCATCAGGTCGATCGTGCCCTTCTCGAGCTCGATGAGGCGAGTGGCGTACTCGGGAATGACGCGGAGGATGACGCGGTTGAGCTTCGGCTTGTACTCGTCTGGGCCGGTGAAGTTCCAGTTGGGCTCGAGCACCATGCGCTGGCCAGCTTCGTGCTTGGCAAGCTTCCACGAACCCGACGGCATCGGGCTCTTGCCGAAGGCGTGCTTGCGCAACGAGCCGCGGTCAGCCTCACCGAGCAGGTGCTCCGGTAGGGCGGGCAGCGCGGTGATGTGCGACATCTGCGTGTCGCGGTCGTAGGCGTGCGTGAAGTGGAACTCAAGATGGGTGTCGTCGATGACGACCGGGAACTTGCCTTCGATGCCGTGCTGCACGTACGAAATGCGCGGGCTGGCGACGTCGGGGTCGCGGACGAGGTCGTAGGAGAACGCGATGTCCTTCGCGGTCATCGGCGTGCCGTCTTCCCAGGTGATGTCCTCACGCAGGGTGAGCTTGATGACGGTGCCATCGTCCGACCATTCCCAATCCGTTGCGAGCGCGGGAATCTTCTTCAGTGAGCAGTCGAAGCCGCTGTCGATCGTGCCGAAGTACACAGCACCTTCGACGTAGGAATCGGCGGCACTCTGCGACACGATCGGGATCAGATTGTCCATGTCTTCTTGGACGGCGATCACCAAGGTGCCGGACGTCTCCCATGCCTTGGTCGCGCCCTCCGTGGGGCCGGATTCACCGGTACAGCCGGCAGTGGCGAGCAGGGCGAGAAGGGACAGGGTGCGCATCGAGCCTCCGAAGACGGGGTGCGGCAGATAGTAAGCCGGCGGGTATGTACCTTTGGGGGACGGCTACGGCAAACGCCTGATGGCGGCCAGCCTCAGCTTGGCTTGTGTCCTGCGACAACTCGGACCACGCCGCCGAGATCATTCGCGGTGGTCACATCGACCAAACCGAGCTCCAACATGAGGCGCTTGATGTGCGGGGCCTGGCGGATGCCGACCTCGACCAGCACGCCCTTTCGGGCTCGTTCGACCGCCGTTGGAAGCAGCTGCTGGTACACCGCGAGTCCATCGCGCCCACCGTCCAGCGCACCCTTCGGCTCCCACTGAGACACCTCGGGCTCACACTCCGTCAGGTCTTTGCTCGGAATGTAGGGGGGATTGCTCACCACCCAATCAATGACGCGGTTGGGCGGAATGGGATCGAGCAAGTTGCCCTTGAGTACGGCGACGCGTTTCTCGAGGCCGAGGGCGGCGACGTTGGCTCGGGTACACGCGAGGGGGGCATCGGCAATGTCGATGGAGAACACCCGGGCGTTCTCGCGAGCGGTAGCCACCGCCAACCCGATAGCGCCCGAACCGCAGCCGACATCTGCGATGTAGACGGGATCGGTCTCGCCCTCTGGGATTCGTGCCAGGACTTCGTCGACCAAGGTCTCGGTGTCCGGCCGCGGTACGAGCACGCCGGGTGTCACCTGCAGTTCAAGGGCGTGAAAACCAACGGTTCCGAGGATCCAAGCGAGGGGCTCGCGTTTTCCTCGTCGCGCGACCAGGGGTCTGAGAAGCGCCAGCTCCTCATCGGACATCGGTCGATCGTGCTGCAGGTAGATCTGCAGACGCTGGATCTCGAGGGCGTGGGCGAGCAGCTGCTCGGCCTCATACCTGGGGCTGGGAATGCCCCGGCTACGCAAGTAGCCCTCGGTCCGCGTCAGCACGTCGACGAGTGGGATCACGCGTGTTCCTCGAGGAGGGTCGCCTGGTGGGCAGCCATCAAGGCGTCGGTGACCTCTTGGAGGTCTCCACTCATGATGTTGTCGAGCTTGTAGAGCGTGAGGCCGATGCGGTGATCGGTCAGGCGGCTCTGCGGGAAGTTGTAGGTGCGAATACGCTCGGAACGGTCACCGCTTCCGACCTGAGCTTTTCGGGCCGCAGCTTCTTCTGCGTGCTTCTCGGCTTCCATGCGCTCGAGCAGGCGAGCCTTCATGACGCGCATCGCCTTGTCCTTGTTCTTCAGCTGGCTCTTCTCGTCCTGGCACTGCACGATCAGGCCGGTCGGGATGTGAAGAATGCGGACTGCAGAGTCGGTGGTGTTGACCGACTGCCCACCAGGGCCACCTGCGCGCATCGTGTCGATGCGAAGGTCCTTCTGGTCGATCTTGAGTTCGACTTCGTCGGGCTCCGGCAGCACGGCAACTGTCGCCGCAGAGGTGTGGATGCGGCCTTGGGACTCGGTCGCGGGCACGCGTTGAACGCGGTGAACGCCGGACTCGAAGCGAAGTCGAGAGTACGCAGAGTCCCCGGAGACCGATGCGATGATCTCCTTGAAGCCGCCGGAGCCGCCGCCGACCGTGACGCCGGAAGACGACATGATCTCGAAGCGGAGGCCCTGTCGCTCGCCGAAGCGCTGGTACATGCGGAACAGGTCGCCGGCGAAGAGCGCGGCCTCGTCTCCACCCGTACCCGCGCGGATCTCAAGCAAGATGGGACGGCCTTCGTAGGGATCCTTCGGCAGGAGCAGCAGCCGCAGCTTCTCACGAAGCTTCGGAAGCTCATCCTCAAGTTCATTGATTTCGGCTTTCGCGAGCTCTCGCATCTCGGCGTCATCGGCCTCAGCGAGGAGTTCCTTGGACTCGGCGATCCCGGCCTCGGTCTCTTGGTACTCCCGCCAGCAGTCGATAATGCCGGTCAGATGGGAGTGCTCACGACTGAGGTCCCGCATCTTCTTCGCGTTCGAGAGGACGGCGGGGTCCATGAGGGCGCGGTCGAGTTCTTCGAGGCGCTGAGCGAGTGATTCGAGACGATCAAACATAAAAAACCCGGGAGTGCGTGGTTGCGGCACACCCCGGGTGGGTTCGCCGGGAAGATCCCGGCTCTGAACGGACCCTCGGTGAGGGTCGCGTGCATGCGCCGCAGGGAGCGGCGCGAACTACTCTTCAGCTTCGGCGGTCGGGGCCTCGTGGCCCTCTTCGCGCTGGAAGCCGTACTTCTGGTAGAACTTCTCGACGCGACCGGCGGAGTCGAGGATCTTCTGAGTGCCCGTGTAGAACGGATGCGACTCGGAGCTGATGTCGATGACGATGAGTGGGTACTCTTCGCCCTCGAACGTCGTGGTCTTGTCCGTCTGGGCGCAGGACCCGGTGAGGAACTCGAAGTCGCAGGAGACGTCGCGGAAGACGACCTGACGGTAATCGGGGTGGATATCGGCCTTCATCAGAACTCCTCACATCGGCGCCTCTAGGGACGCTGGGATGCGTACGCGCCGTGGGCGCAAAATCTAGGCGCCGTTGGCGCAATCGAAGCTGCACGCATGTCGCGCGCAAGACGGAGCCTATTGGCCCGTTGCAGCCACGCTGTCAAGGGTGCGGGTGAGCGCGACGACGGCAGCGCCGTCCTCCACGGAGTCACCGGTAAGGGAAGCACGCCAGCGAGCACGCTCGGCAGTGCCTTCTGGGCCGACCAGTCTCTCGCCGCGGCGAGTGCCGGAGCGGTGTACGTCGAGAGGGGGGCGAATGCCGCGATCGGCGAGGTCGCGGCTGAGCGTCGCTTCCCAGTTCACGACGTCGCGCAAGTCCTCGAGTTGTGCCTGGTCGACACGGTTGCCCGGATCGCCGCTCACGACGCCAATCACGGTGAGGGATCCGCCTTCCTCGAGCGCGCGTGCGGCACCCATGTACCGGCGAATGCGATGCAGGGATGAGGCATCGACCCCTCCGCCCATTTCGCGTCCCGAGCCCGGAAGCTCGGCCATGCAGGCGCGCAGGAGGCGGGTCAGGCTGTCGACGATCAGAACCACGTCGTCGCCGCGCTCGACCATGCGCCGGGCCCGCTCGAACACGATGTCGGCCACCTGAATGTGGTGCCCCGGTTGCTCATCGAACGGGGTCGCGATGACCTCGGCCTTGGTCGACCGACGCCACTCTTGAATCTCTTCGGGCCGCTCATCGATGAGCAACACGGTGACCTCGAGATCCTCGTCGGTCGTGAGGACGTCGGCGATGCGCCGCAGAAGGTCCACTCTGCCCGTGCGGGAGGGTGCGACGAGGATCCCGCGCTGGCCGAGTCCCATCGGGGCCGCCATGTCGAGGGGCCGCAGGTGCGAGTCCTTGTCGAGTGGAATGCGGTCGTCGGGGTAGATCGCCGTGAGAGCGTCGAAGCTCGGCGGTTCGATTCCCGGGGGATCGCCGTTGACGCTCTCGACCCGCAGCAGGGCCGTGTAGCGTTCGCCCTCCTTGGGTGGACGCACATGGCCAAGTACGGTGTCGCCCGTCTTCAGCTTGAAGCGGCGGATCTGGCTCTGGGAGACGTAGATGTCTCCGCTACCCGGCAGGTAGTTGTCTTCCGGGGAACGAAGGAAGCCGAAGCCTTCGCCGTGAACCTCGAGGACCCCGCGTCCGAGCTGAACGTTGGCAGCCTTGGCACGCGTCTGGGCGATCGCGAAGATCAGATCGCTGCGACGCATGGCTTCGGGATCAGCGATGCCGGCCTGGCGGGCCTCAGCGATGAGCTGGGCAGCGTCGGCATCCTGGAGGTTCTCGAGCTCGAGCGACATGGAATTCCCGGGGAGGGAGGAGGGGAACCGGTGGGCGGTTCCGCGGGGGCGCGCGCAGTCTCGCGCGGCTGGTATGGCCTGTCAAGGCGCAGCTGGCAGAGCTGCTCCCCTCCTGATCATACACCGTGGGCGTGCTGCCCGAAAGTGCAGAAGCTAGGCGAGCATCTCGAGAAGCGTCGCCTCGTCGATCACGGTGACTCCGAGACTGGTCGCCTTCGTCAGCTTGGAGCCGGCGGCTTCGCCTGCCACGAGGAAGTCGGTCTTCTTGGACACGGAGCCCGTCACCTTGCCGCCCACAGCCTCGATGCGCGCCTTGGCTTCGCTGCGCTTTAGGGTGGGTAGTGTCCCGGTCAGTACGAAGACCTGGCCTGCTACGGGACTCGCCGGCGAGCCTTCGTCTTCGGGTGCAGGCGGCGCGATTTCCGGAAACTCGACCCCGAACTCGCGAAGGCGCATCACTTCGGCGCGGTGACCTTCGTCAGCAAAGAAGGCCACGAGCTTGGAGGCTACAATTGCACCAACGCCGTCGACCTCGATGAGCTGCTCTTCGGTCGCCGCGATGATGGCGTCTAGTGAGCGGAAGTGTCGAGCCACATCACGTGCAGTGGATTCGCCTACTTCAGAGATCCCCAGCGCCGCGAGTGCGCGCTCGAGTGGCTGCTTCTTTGATGCTTCGATGGCGGCGATTAGCTTCTCGGCGGAGCGCTTGCCCATGCGGTCGAGCATGGTGAGGTCGTGCGCGCTGAGTGCGAAGAGGTCGGAGACCCGGCGGACTAGCCCCAACTCCACCAGCTGGTCGACGACCTTCTCGCCCAGTCCATCGATGTCCATGGCCCGGCGCGAGCCGAAGAAGCGAATCGCGGCCCGGACCTGGGCAGGACAGGAGAGGGTGTTTGGGCAGCGCAGCACGGCTTGGCCTTCCTCACGGCTGGCTGGCGTGTTGCACTCGGGACAGGCCTCTGGGAAGTCGACGGGTGCGCGATCGGCGTGTCCTTCGTCGGGAACGACGTGGACGACCTTGGGGATGACGTCGCCGCTTCGCTCGATCGCGACCGTGTCGCCCTCGCGCAGGTCGAGACGACGCACTTGGTCCTCGTTGTGGAGAGTGGCCCGTGAGACGGTCACTCCTCCTACTCGCACCGGAGCAAGCCAGGCCACGGGCGTGATCGCGCCGGTTCGTCCGACCTGAAAGGCCACTTTTTCGAGGATGGTGTGCACGCGCGGCGGCGGGTACTTGAAGGCAATCGCCCAGCGGGGGGACCGGGTCACAAAACCGAGTTCTGCCTGCAGCGCCAGGTCGTCGACCTTGACGACCGCGCCGTCGATCTCGTAGGGCAGGCTGTCCCGCTTCGCGCCGAGTTCAGAGATGGCGGCGATGACTTCGTCGATGCCATTGGCGGTGCGGTTGAGGCTGTTCACGGGAATGCCCCAGCTCCCAACGGTATCGATCTGGGCGGTGTGCGCTCCGGGAAGAAGGGCACCCTCGACCTCGCCGAGGGCGTAGGCCAGAAAGGTCAGCGGCCGCCCGGCGGCGACGGTGGGGTTGAGCTGGCGCAGCGTGCCTGCCGCGGCGTTTCGCGGGTTCTCGAAGCGCTTCACACCCTTCGCCTCACGGGCCTCGTTCATGCGCAGGAAGCCCCCGGTCGGGAAGAAGACTTCTCCGCGGACGGAGAGCCGCCGAGGAAGGCCTTCGCCTGAGAGCGATTCTGGGATGGCGCGGATGGTGCGCACGTTGTGGGTGACGTCCTCACCTGTGGTCCCGTTTCCGCGGGTGCCTCCGGCAATGAGCTTGCCGTCCTCGTAGATGAGGTTGAGCGCCAGTCCGTCGAGCTTGGGCTCGACGCTGTACCGAATGTGTTCGGGGGCGTCGTCGCCGAGGATACGCTTGAGCCGCGTGTCGAAGTCGCGCATCTCTTCGTCGGAGAAGGCATTTGAGAGCGACAGCATGGGGGTGCGGTGCTCAAACGGAGTGAGCTCGGGAACGGGAGTATCGCCGACTCGGAGAGTGGGGGAGTCTTCGCGAACGAGGGCGGGAAACCGGTTCTCGAGGATCTCGAGCTCTCTGTAGAGGAGGTCGTAGCTGCGGTCATCGATCTCCGCGGCGTCCTCGACATGGTAGAGCTGGTTGTGACGAATCAGCTCGGGAACGAGCTCCTCGATCCGGGCCCGTGCGGCCTCTAGCGGCATGGCGTCTGCGCGACGGCGAACCTCGTTGGCGTCTTGTCCGTACACGGCCCCTCCTGCGAGCGGGGGATGATAGGCTGTGCGGCCTGGAGGGCCCGTGCCTAGCATTCCTGAGATCTTCGCGAACATGCAGACCCGCTACAACAGCGGAGTCCTTTCCGAGAACCGGACGTACTACTTTTCGGTCGGCGATCACAAGTACACCGTGAAGCTCACGCCAGAAGCATGTGAGGTCGAAGAGGGCCGTTCTGGCGATGCCGACTGCATCCTGAAGGCCACGCCGGATCTGTTCGAGAAGATGGTGATCAAGGGCAAGACACCGGGGCCAATGGACATCATGCGTGGGCGCATCAAGACGAATGATCCTGCGATGCTCGCCCAGCTTAAGGACCTGTTTACCTTCTGAAGATGTCGCGCTTCACCGCCTCCGGGGCGGGCTGTGGGCAAATGAGATAGAGGCCGACGTCGAGGTGCGACGTGCGGCTGGATTGCGTGTCGCGGGCCTCATCAGGAATCCCATGCGCAGCCTCTGCCCCGCTATCCTTCTGCTCGCTTCCTGTGGTGGAGCGCCCTCCGAGGCGCCGCCGGCTCCAGCCGAGGCTGAGATCCGTCCCAACGTTGTCTTCGTGACCTTGGACACGGTCCGCGTCGATCGGATTGGCGCCTACGGGTACGACAAAGCGGCGACGCCGACGCTCGATGCGCTTGCGGCGAAGGGCCAGCGCTTTGACCGCGCGTTCAGCCCCTTTCCGCTGACCATTCCGAGTCACTCATCGATGATGACGGGCCTGTACCCACCCCAGCACGGCGTCCGCGACAATGGCGACAACGTGCTCGAAGAGGACTTCGTCACGCTGGCTGAGTCGCTGAAGTCCGCGGGCTACGACACCGCAGGTTCGGTGGCCGCCTTCGTGACCTCGCGGCAGTGGGGCTTTAACCAGGGCTTTGATGCCTACTTTGACGATGTTCCTCGGGCAGATGATTTCTGGCACGCCTCCCGTCGCGGCGAGGTTGTCGTCGATGACCTGATCGGCTGGCTCGAGACCCGCGAGAGCGAGGCACCTGCGTTCGTGTGGGCTCACCTCTACGACGCGCACATGCCGTTCGAGCCGCCCTCGCCGTACAAGGAGGCGCACGAAGGACGTCCGTATGACGGCGAGATCGCCTACGTCGACGACCAGCTGGCCCGGCTCGTCAAGGCCTTCGAGGGTGAGAAGACCATCTTCGTGGTGGCCGCGGACCACGGCGAGGGACTGGGTGAGCACTTCGAGATGACGCACGGGCTCTTCGTGTTCAACAGCACCCAGCATGTGCCGATGGTCATCTCGGGCCACGGCATTCCTGCCGAGGTGGTCTCGCAGCCGGTGTCGCTGGTCGACATCATGCCGACGATTCTCGATCACGTGGGCGTTGAGATCCCCGAGGGCCTCGCTGGGCGACCTGTGCCGAGCGACGAAGAGCGGCCGGTGTACATGGAGAGCTGGCAGCTCGCAAACCGGTATGGACTCGCGCCTCATGTGGCGGTGGTCTCGGGGGATGACAAGTTCTTTGATCTGCCCCAGCCCGAACTCTACGCGCTCACCGCCGACCACGGCGAGTCGAAGAACCGGGCCGAGAACGAAGCCGATCGGGCGACCGAGATGAAGGCGATCATGGACTCCTTCGGCTTCGAAGCGCCAAGTGGTGATCAAGCGGCGCTGTCGAGCGAGGTCAGTGAGGAGCTCGCGGCGCTTGGCTACGTCGTTGGCGCGCGTCCAGACAAGCCGATCGAGGACCTGCCAGATCCAAAGGAACACCTGCACTTGATTCGCGAGATGCAGAAGACCGATCGCCGGATGAGCGCGGATCCGGAAGACGCTCTGAAGGTCCTTCGCGAGCTCGGCGGGACGTATCCCGAGATCGTCGAGGTGAAGGTCCAGCTTTGCCACGCGCTGATGGCGGGCGGACACGTGGACGAGGCCGAGAAGGTCGTTCGTGAGGCGCTCAAACAGCAAGACTCGCCGCAGCTCAGTCTTGTGCTGTCGACGGTGCTGTTGGCGCAGGCCAACTACGATGATGCCGCCGTGGTCCTCATGGCTTTGAAAGAGGAGCGGACCTTCTCGCCGCGCTTTCGGGTTCGCCTTCTTCAGACCCTGTTCGCGGCGGACCGGGCCGATGAGGCGGAGCCCATCGCAGCAGAGTTCATGCGCGAGTACCCCACTGACCTAGAGGTTCCCGGTGTGTTGGGGGTCTACCTTGCTCGGTCTGGGCGTGAGGCCGAGGGCCTACCCCACCTCGAGCGGGCGGTGAAGGGGGACCGGGTTCCCGGTGACGTCGCCTTCGTGCTTGGTATGCACGCGGCAGCACAGAAAAACCGGCCGGAGGCCATTCGCTACTTCGAGCTCGAGGTCGAAAACCATCCCTTCAACGAGCGCTCTCGCCGCCTACTCGCGACCTACGCGATGGAGGATGGCAACTGGGATGCTTGGTTCAAGCACGCTGCGGAGCTTGTCCGCATCGTTCCGCGGGACCCCCGTGCCCACGAGGCGCAGGTCCAGGCACTCTTCAACCTTGGCCGCTATGACGAGGCGCGCATCGCAATGACTGGCGCCTTGGCGCTGGCTCCGGGTGACGCGAAGCTGGTGCTGCTCGATGCGAACCTACTCGCGAAGGAAGGGAAGCGCGACGAGGGCTTGGCGCGCTTCGAGGAGGCCAAGAAACTCGCAGCGGAGGCCAAATGATTGCCGCGGCTCTCGCTCTGAGCCTCGCGCTTGCCGGCCCTGCTGCCGAAGACGCGGAAGCTCTTGAGGGCATGCTCGGCGCCGAGCGCTTTCGCGCGGTCTCCCAGCTGATGCACGATCGCCTAGAGGTGGCACCCGACGACACCTATGCGCTCGCCTATCTCGGGCGCTCGCTGGCTGGCTTGGGCCGGTGCTACCACGCTCGCCCGGCGCTCGAGAGAGCGCGAAAGGGGCCGGGCTGGCACGCTGGCGCCGCAATTGCCGAGGGGATCTGCGCTGAGCGTCGTGGCGACTACACCGTTGCCGTAGCGGCCCTTGAGGAAGCGGTGTTCCTGGCCCCCGAGAAGTCCAGAGCATGGTACTGGCTGGCGCGAACGGCTGCGCACACGGGCGACTCCGCCACCATGGACCGCGCACTCGATGAGATTTGGGCCCATGAGCGGGGACCGAACATGCACTCTTTGGCCGAGGCTTGGATCGCGTTTGAGCACGACGGAGACGTGACACTCGCATTGGCTGCGGTCGACGACTCGCTTGCGAGTCACCCCCGGAACGCCGCCCGTGCGGAGCGGGGAATCATCGAGGCGAGGGAATGGCTTCGCGTCGGCGCACCCGTACTTGCAGTCGAGGCTCTCGAGCAGTCCTGGCGTGGTCGCAGCACCGACGTTCGACTGCACGGCTGGCTGGCTGAGTCCCTCCGCCGCACGGGCGCGGCTGATCGGAGCGCAGCCCTCTGGCGTGGAAACCTGCTGTCGCGCAGTCAGCATCCCGAGGTTCGGATTCTTCGTGCGCGCTGGGCGGCCGATGCGGGCGAGTTTGCGGAGGCCCATCGCATGCTTGAGCTCACGGAGGGTGAGGAGCAGCCGCTCTGGCTGTTGAGCCGGTGGTACCTCGCCCGTGCAGAGGGCAAGCCCGAGGCTGAGTGGCTCGAGCGCTACGAGGCCGTTCGCGGCGGTTCAGACGTGGACCCCGAGGCGCTACTTCCGCTCTAGGCCCTATTGGTACGAGAAATACCCAATCGGCACCCGCCAGGTGACACGCCCAGTGTTTGGATCCCAGCTCATGTCGTCGCTGAACGCCCACGCGTACCAGCCGTTGTACTGGTCCCCATCGTTGACGAAGAACATGACGGCGGGGAAGCTGACCTGGTCGCCCTGGTAGGCCGCGGTGTAGCCGAGGGCCTCTGGGAAGTTCCAGACGCCGCGGTAGTTCGGGTTGCTGGTGTCCGTGAAGTCGTACCAGGTCTCGCACTCGGGCCCGACGTGAGACAGATGCGTCGAGGGTGCGATGGAGAGCGCCCAGTCACAGTCCGGGCAGGGGGCTGGCAGCGCGCTGCTATCGCTCAGCTGCTGGTACTCGGCGCTGCAGACCACCTCATCGATGTCATACCGACCGGCGTCGTTGTCGAGGATGGTGTCGGTCATGAACATCTTGCCGGCGTAGGCCGTTCGGGACTCATTGACGATGGCGTCACCCGACAGGGCCCACACCAAGGCTCCGAGGCAGTTCGCTTCTTCCGAGCAGTCGGTGTCGTCGCAGTCGACGAATCCGTCGGTGTCGTTGTCGAAGCCGTCTTCACAGTCTTCGCGAAGACAGTCGGCACTCAGTACGCAGTCCGCGTCTTCGCAGTCGACGATGCCATCGCCGTCGTCGTCAGCTCCATTCGCGCAGTTCTCGGGTTGTGGGGTCGAGGCGCAGTCGCTGTCCGCGGCATCGATGAGGCCGTCGCCGTCATTGTCCTCTCCGTCTCCGCAGAGCTCGATGGGGCGGGGGCAGCCGGCGAGGGTGAGAAGCGAGAGGGTGAGGAGAAGTCGCATGGATTCCTGGTTCGTGCCTACAGTCAGCTTGCCTCGTTCGACTGCGACTCGCACGCCGCATTTCGGGGCTGGACAGGCTCTTGATGCCCGGACGCACAAAGGCCCGCGACTACCGAGGTAATCGCGGGCCTTAGGTTTGAAGCCGTGGGCTTAGTACTCGTAGCTGCCGCGCTCGCGGTACCACGCGGTCGCGCCGGTGCCGGACTCGAAGGTCGCGGCGCCGTAGGGGTACCAACCGGTGTAGGTCGTACCGTTGTAGGTGCCCGAGTAGTAGAACAACGCGACGGTGTAGGTACCGCCGGAGTACTGGTACTGCGTGGTCAGGCCGAAGCTCGCGGGAGTCGACATCACGCCGAAGTAGTTCTGCGCTTCGGTGTCGGTGAAGTTGTACCAGGAGGCACAGAGCGGGCCCGTGTCGGACGAGTACGGCTGCTCTTCGGCGAAGTCAAACGCCCACTCGCAGCTCGGGCAAGCGATCGTCGGGGTCGACGCGCCGGTGCTGTTGTGCGGGTAGGTGACGTCGCAGACGACGTCGCCGACGTTGTAGTTGCCGTTGGGGGCGACGGAGATGGTGTCCGTCATGTGCCACTCACCGGTGTACTCGGTGGCGGTGGCGGTGCCGCTGCCCTCGTAGGCCCAGATCTCCGCGGGGAGGCAGGCGGCGTCGGCTGCGCACTCGTCGTCGGCACAGTCGATGAGGCCGTCGGCGTCCGGACCGTCAACGCCGTCGGCGCAGTCACCCTCGGGGGGCACGGTGCAGTCGGAGTCGGCGGCGTCGATGGCGCCGTCGCCGTCGTCGTCGATTTCGTTGTCACAGATCTCGACCGGGCAGTCTGCAGTGTCCGCGGCGTCGATGAGGTCGTCACCGTCGTCATCGAGTCCGTTGTCGCAGATTTCGAGATCGCCGCCGCCGGTGCAACCAACGAGCGTTGCCGAGCTGAGGGCCATGATGAGAGTAAGGGTACGCATCTGTACGCCTCCATGGGTGGGTCAGGTTTGAACCCGCGCAACCTACAGTGCGTCTGGGGGCCCCGCAACCCAAAAGTGCGGCCAGGGGCGCAGTTCACAGACCTTGGACGAACCCGGCCGGTCTAGGTGTCAAAGAGAGATCCACGCGGCCTTCGGTAGGGCTGTGGATACTGGCGGTGACTGGGCTGCGACGACGTAGAGCGCCCTTCGGTTCTTCGCCTCGTCGGTCTGGTCCGGCGTCGGCGTTGCGAGTGCGCTCTCTCCGAAGCCCTGGAAGTAGATAGGCTCGGAGAAACCTCTTGAACGGAACCATGCGGCGATGGCTTTGGCCCTTCGTTCAGAGAGGGCCTGATTCGAGGCGGCGGGACCGACCGTGTCGGTGTAGCCAGCGACGTACAGCTTGACCTGGACGACGTCTCCGTACCGCTGGCGCACGCTCTCGAGCTCGGACCAAGCGGCCTCGAGCTTGACCACCTCGGCGCTCGGCACGTCGTGCTTTCCCGAAGCGAAGATGACGTCCTCGTGAGGGATGGCGTAGGACCACGGGGAGAGCACAAGCTCTCCAGAGAGGTCGTGACTGTCGGTGCCGACCACGCGGATCTGAAGCACCTCGCCGTCGCGTTGGGTCCAAGGGAGCTGGAAGCGTGTCATGCCATCGATGGCCAAGGTGTCTTCGCCGAGGATGGCTCCGCCCTCACCAACGACCGTGGCGGTCACCGACTTGAGTGGACGCGTCGACTCGACCCACATGGTTCGTTCGTCGAGGTCGAGCTCGGCTTCAGCCACCTGCAATTGGAGCGGGTCGTGCACCTGCACGCTGATCGACAGCGGCATCTCGCCCGCTGTGCCGTCGTCTGCGTTCAGGCGCAGGCGTCCGCTGCATCGGTGTACGCCGACACCGAGCCCGTCCAGAGTGACGGTGCGGTCTTTGCCTGGCTGGATGGCACCACTGAGGGCGTAGGCGCGGCCGCTACAACTGAGCGACACGTCGACCGTCCCGCTCACCGATGGCGAGAAGGTGACCGACGGATGGCCTGCGCCTATCTGCACGTTTCGCACTGCCGAGAGCGAAATCGCGTCCTGCCCAAAGGCGGGCGCGGCGACCACAAGCGACAGCGCGAAGAGTGCGGCTAGACGTCGAATCGGACGCCCTGGGCCAGCGGCAGATCCGTCGACCAGTTCAGGGTGTTCGTCTGGCGACGCATGTAGGCCTTCCAAGAGTCCGAGCCGGCCTCGCGACCGCCGCCCGTGTCCTTCTCGCCACCGAAGGCGCCGCCGATCTCTGCACCGGAGGTTCCGATGTTGACGTTGGCGATGCCGCAGTCCGAACCGGCGGAGGAGAGGAAGGCCTCGCTCCAGCGGAAGTTGTTCGTGAAGATCGCGGAGGAGAGGCCCTGATCGACGGCGTTCTGGCGGGCGATGGCGTCGTTGATGTCGCTGTACGTGAAGATGTACAGGATGGGCGCGAAGGTCTCGTCGCGGGTGATGTCCATGCTGTCGTCAGCGCGCACCAGTGTAGGCTCGACGAAGTGGCCGACACCTTCAACGCGCTTGCCGCCGATGAGGATCTCGCCGCCCTGGGCCTTGATGGTCTCGATGGCGCGCTCGTAGATCTGGACGGTGTCCTCGTCGATGAGCGGACCCACCAGCGTGCCTGCCTCGAGCGGGTCGCCGATCTTGATGGTCTTGTAGACGCTGATG
Organism: Pseudomonadota bacterium; assembly: GCA_023954855.1. Classification (GTDB taxonomy): domain Bacteria; phylum Myxococcota_A; class UBA796; order UBA796; genus M1803. The sequence goes on from JAGSGY010000002.1 coordinate 191,212, forward strand.
AGCTTGTCGATCACCGTCTCGGCGATGTCCTCGTGCAGGTATAGGCGACGGGTCGAGGTGCAGCGCTGGCCGCTGGTGCCGCAGGCGCCGAACACGATGCCGGGAATGGCGATGCTCAGGTCGGCGTCAGGGGCAACGATGACGGCGTTGTTTCCGCCGAGCTCGAGAAGGCTACGGCCAAGGCGTCCGGCGACGACCTGGGCGACGTGGCGGCCCATGCGGGTCGAACCCGTGGCGCTGATCAACGGAAGACGACGGTCGTGAATCATCGTCTCGCCAACCTCGGCGTCGCTGCCGATGATCAGGTTCATGACGCCGCCAAAGCCGTGGGCCTGGAAGACTTCGTCGATGATCTTGTGGGTCGCGATGGCCGTGAGCGGCACCTTGACGCTTGGCTTCCAGATCATGGTGTCGCCTGCGATGGCGGCGACGGTGGCGTTCCATGCCCACACGGCGTTGGGGAAGTTGAAGGCCGTGATGATTCCGACGACGCCGAGCGGGTGCCACTGCTCGTACATGCGGTGACCGGGGCGTTCGGAGTGCATGGTGAGACCGTGCAGCTGACGGCTCATGCCGACGGCGAGGTCGGCCATGTCAATGGACTCCTGAACTTCGCCGAGGCCCTCGGAGAGGAGCTTGCCCATCTCCATGGTGACGAGTGCGCCGAGGTCGTCCTTGTGCTGGCGGAGGGCCTCACCACACTGGCGGATGATCTCGCCGCGCTTGGGAGCGGGGAGCACGCGCCAGCGGAGGAAAGCCGCCTGTGCGTTCTCGACCATCTTCTCGTAGTCGTCGCGTGTCGCCAGACGCACGGTACCGAGCAGCTCCCCGGTGGTGGGGTTGAAGCTCTGAACCTCTTCACCGGTGGTCGCGATGGGGCCGTTGGACCAGGCACCAGAGAGCGTTCCCTCGAGACCGAGGCGGGACAGGACAGACATAGGACCTCCAGATTGGCGGCCTCGATAACAACGTCTGGCGCGATTTGCTCGTGGACCTAACCGCGACGCTCGCCAATCGCGGTCAAGACGCCCTTGCGGTTCTTGGCGCCAGCTTCGGCGGAGGCCAGTGCATCGAGGTGCGCATCGTACGCACCCGTCGCGAGTGCGGCCTTCACGGCCTTCACACTTCCGTCGAGGACGGAAAGATCGGGGGCGGTCTCGGACTCGAGTGCGTCGAGGCCCTCGGCGACCGAGTCGGCGGTGCTTCGCGCCGTGGTGGCCAGCTGGCTCGCCTGGCGAGCGGTGCTGAGAGCTTGCTCTGCTGCAGCCTTCACGGAAGTGAGCTGTGCGGCGCTCGCCTGCAGCGCACCCATGGTCATCGAGAGGCGCTTCTCGAGCTTTGCGATGCGGGCGTCGAGCTCGGCAATGCGCGGATCGGGAGCGGGTGCCTCAGGGGCGGGAGCGATGAGTCGAGCGATGGCTTCACGAATGGGCACGGCTGCCTCCAGGTCGTGCAGCTATCGCGCCGGACCATAGACGGCGAAGAGGCCCTCGGTCACTTCCTCGGCTCCGGACCCATCCGTCGCCACTCGCCAAATCCGTGACCGGTCTGGTTCTGCGGCATCATCGAGGCCTCCTGACAGCAGCATGTGCTTTCCGTCGCTCGATACGAGGCGATGCGACTGGGCGTACTGCTCGAAGAAGCGGAGGTAGAAGCCGAGGTCGCGGGTGGGGTACAGCGACGCGAACGGATGGGCCGAACCGTCGAGCTCCACGCGGCTCCACACGATCAGGTTTCGGTCGGTGTCGACGCGGGCGGTGATCAGCGCGTCCCCGGAGGGCGTCCAGAAGAAGGCCAGGCACGGATGCGGGCCGAGAGGACGGACTTCACCGGTCTCGACGTGGACGAGTCCGAGGTCTTGGTAGGGCGTACCGTCGCCATCGGGTGCGGTGGCGCGTGCGATCCACTTGCCATCGGGTGAGCCGAGCATGGCCACCAGCCCATCCGCGGGCTCGAGCAGCGTGGGCTCGCTATCGCCGACCTTCGCCGTCGCCAGGTAGGGGTCTCCGCGGTGATGAAGCACGTAGACCGCACGCTCCTGCATCCAGAGCGGGGCACAGAAGTTGCCCGGTATGCCCGGAAGGACAGTGCTGTGCCCCACCATTCGAGGATCGAAGAGCTCGAGCTGCGTCGCGCCAGAGTCGGAGCCAACAAAGCCGAGAACCCGGTCATTGGCCCAGGTGAAGAATAGAGGCGTTCCCTTTGCGAGGCTCACCTCGCGACCGAGCTGCTCAGTGTCGAATGCTGAGAGCTGCAGCTCACGCCCGGACTGGCAGAGAACGGCCATGCGTCGCCCGTCGGGAGACCACTGCAGGTAGATCGGTATGCGGTCGGGCAGCTTCCCGATCTCGGTAGAGCGCACGCCGCCGGCCTCGATGGCGAACAGGCGCGACTGACTCTGTTCGGACGGAAGCCGAAACACCCCGACCCATCGACCGTCAGGAGACCAGGTCGGCCATGAGAACTTCGCGCTGTGCGTGCTGGTGACATTCCAGCTGCCCCAGCGGATCTCGCCCGCCCCGTCGAGTCCAGGATTGTGGATCGTTCCGTCCGCATCGCCGATGAACACGGACCGATTGGGAGAGATGAGGGCGAAAGGGTCGCTCACTTGGGCTCCGTCACGAGGATGCCGTGCAGGATCAATTGCATTCCAGATACGGCGAGGGTCTCTTTGTCGGGGCGCAGGCCAATGGCGGACTCACCAGCCAGCCCGTCGATGAGCGCCTTGAGCAGCTGAGCGACGGCTTGTGGGTCCAGGGGCTTGAAGGAACCCTCGGCGACACCCTGGGCCATGATTCGGCTCACGGAGTCGATGAAGCTCTGGTGCACCGCTTGCACCTCTTCACGGATCTCGTCGTCGCGGATGCCCTGCTCGCACATCATCAGGAAGAAGCGAGGAGGGGACTTGAGCCCAGCGAAGTAGTCGAGGTAGCGCACTCCGAGCTCGAGCAACTTCTCTGCGGCCGGCCTCGGGTCCTTCTCGGCGGTGTCGAGAAAAGAGTAGGTCGCTTCGTGCTCTTCGCGGACCAGGGCCAGAAAGAGCTCGCGCTTGGAACCGTAGTAGAAGTAGACGGCGCCCTTCGAGAGGCTCGCTCGCTTGGCCACGTCTTCGACGCGCGCGACCTGAAAGCCCTTCTCGATGAAGACGGACCGTGCGGCGCGCAGGATCTGCCCGCGGCGTTCATGTTCGGACTGGTGCTTGGTCATGGGACCGGACGCTACCATGCGCCTCTGGCGTGCAATAGCCGTCGACGTTTGCTCCGCTTCGTCCCTTGAGAGTGCTGTGATCGCGGCCCGGTCTTGCCGAGCCACGAGCGGCGCGCACCCGCGTCTAGGCGACCTCTCCGGGGGGCCCGGTCAAGTAGGCGCGAGCGTCGTGGAGCGCGTCGCGGAGGGGGGTGGGCCACCTGCCGCGGGGAGTCGAGCGAAGCAACTGGTAGAGCAGTGCCGCGCCCTCGCCACTGTGGGTGTGCAGTGTGTCGTCTGTGAGCTCCACCACCTCGCCTAGGTCGGAGGCGAGGGGAGCGGGGAAGGCGATCTGTCGTTGGCCAAGCTGAAGGACGGCGAGGTGCATGGTGCGTGTGCTCGGTCCGGAGAGGTCTTCTGCCGTCTGAATCAGCAGGACATCGCGTGATGCGCGACTCCAGCTCCACGACGTCTCGAGCGATGAGGCTTCGCCGTTCACTTCGAGCTCGGGGGTCTCGCCGAGTCGGATGATGCCGCTGTACTCTTCCTCGTGGCGTCCGAGAAGGTCGAGGACGGGCTCCTGTCCCTGCCAGAACCGGATGTGGGTGCGCGCGCGCACGTCGTCAGGCAGTGCTCGATACCAAGCGATGAGCGCGCCGCTCGGGTCGCGCACGAGCTGGCGGCAGACGGCGCCCACCGGGGCGAAGGCGTAGGCGGTGCCACCGTCTCCACCGATCGAGGCGGTAATGACGTCGCCGTCGACTTCTTCTGCGTGAGCCGCCGTCTTTGGGCAGGCGGCCCGAATGGCGAGCAGAGGATGGTGGTCGTCCCAGAGCACGATGACCGCGGTTGTGCCGCCATCCTCTCGGGTGCGGAGATTCATCGAGGCGGACCGGATGCGATCGACCGCCACGGCAATCTGCTGACCGCGACGGGCGTCGTTCAACGCGATGCGGGTCTCGTCGAGCTTGAGGGTGCACGGGCTGTCGCCCCGGGCCCAGAAGAAGGCAGCGTGGCCTGCAAGCGCGAGGAAGACGGGAGCTGGCGCCGTCCACACGTAGCCGTACCACCACAACACCACGGCGATGAAGATGGCCGGTGGGACCACCATCGCCATGGCTAGGGGTCGATAGACAACGTCGAGGCGAAGAGGCTCGCCCTTCAGCACCGTCACGCGGTCGCGAGCGCCAGCTGTTCGATCAACTGCGGTCCGACGCCGCAGCAGCCACCCACGTAGTCGGCGACTTCGGAGATGGCCTGGAGGGTCGCGAGCACCTGGGCGTCGCTGTCTTCCTTGATGCGACCAGGCTTCAGCCAGATCGGAGCGTCGATCTCCTTGCACCAGCTGAGCGTCTGGAGGATCTGCTCCACGGAGCCGCCGCAGTTGAAGCCGACGATGGTGGCGCCCGCTTCGGACAGCGCATTCAGGTGGGCGTATGGCGGACTGCCGTCCATGAGACAGCCGTCAGGGCCGGCGACCAAGCTGGCCGAGACCGGAATCTTCTTGTGCGCGACGGCACGGACCGACTCGACGGCCTCAACCGCCTCGTAGGGGTCGACGAAGGTCTCGAGAGCGATGCCCTTGGCACCGTGTGCGAGCGCCTTCGCAGCCAGGTCACGCCAGCTAGCGTTCAGCGTGTAGCGACGCGCGGCGGGCAGGTCGAGCCAGGTCTGATCGCGAGTGCTGCCGGGGCCAATCGAGGCCCAGGCCTCGGCACGGGTCCCTTCGGTGGCAGCGGTCGCGGCGGCCATGGCCTTGACGGCAACGGCGTCCCAATTGGGAGTCAGGTGAGGAAGGGCACGAAACGTCGCCGCGAGGATGATCTCGGAGCCGGCTTCGATGAACTTCTCGTGGGCTGCCTGCACGCGATCTTGCTTTGAGAGAACCCACTCATCAACCGGGGTCCACTTGGGTAGGCCGTCTGCCTGAAGGGTCGTGGCGAGGCCGCCATCCAGAATTCGAGTCACGCGTTTCTCCTAATGCACGAGGTCGTCGTCGGACTGACCACCCTGAAGGACAGTGAAGCGACGCAGCTCGCGTTCTACCTGTCGTCCTTGGGAAGCCAACTCACGCCGACGCTTTCCGGGGCCGCGACCGTACCACCACAGCAGGACCCCTAGGAAGGCGCCCAGGTAATCTCCACCCTGCAATCCAGGGGCGAACAACAGCGTGAGTCCAGCAATACCGCCGGACAAGGCCACAAAGATGCGCGCTTCGATTGGAATCACGAATGCGAGCAGGATGGTGGACCCAGGGGCGCGGAGACCAAACAGAGCCAACATTGCGATGAGGACGGAGCCCCATCCAGCGGTGGCCGACTTCGGAAAGAACTGGTCCATTCCGAGTGCGAGAAGGGTGCTTCCCAGGAAGACGGCTGCGGCGATTTCGATCAGTTCCCGGCGTGGATTCTGTTCGAGTGTGGGAGGTACAAAGAAATAGAAGGCCAACAGCATGAGCAGGAAGCCCGGCGGGTCGGCCATCTGGTAGATGAAGCGGGTAAACGGCTGCCACGGGCCGGGAGTTCCGGGGGCCCAGGCGAGCAGGCTTACGGGGATACCGAGGTAGTTCTCGCAGATCAGCTGAAGCACATAGAGCCCGAACAGCGCGATCAAGAGGACCTTCAGTCCGCGCGTGAGCGGTGGCAATGCGATGCCTCCCTGCGCCGGTCCTGGTCCTTGCATGTTGCCTCCGAGCCCGATGTGGCGGGCATGCACCCTGCCTTCGGAACGCAGGGCCTAACGGCCTATGGAGGAACCGCAACAGCGTCGTTTCCGGGGGGTGGGTGCCGCTTGACTCATCCCGTGGCAGACTGACGCGGTTTGCACTCCCGTTCGACGCGGGGATGCGGCGCGCCCCACCCCTGTACGTGCCGAGGAATCATGGCCGCAGCGACCGATCTCGTCTTCCTGTCCGGCCCGCTGGAGGGCACCCGGCTCGAGCTCGACCCAAAGGAGACGCTGCGACTTGGACGCAAGCGCACGGGTGTCGACCTTGAGGACCCACTCGTGTCCCTCGACCACGCGTCTGTGACCTACGGGAATGACGGGTATTGGATCACCGATCTCGGCTCGGCCTCGGGCACCTTCGTGAACGGTACGGAGCTCGGTGAGGCGGCGGTCCGGCTGAAGCTCGGTGACCTCATTCGGATCGGTGAGAGTGAGCTCCGGGTCGCTGAGCGGCCCATTCAGAACTTGCTTCGCATGGTCCTGATCGTGTGCATCATCCTCGCGTCCATGCCCTTGGTTTACCACTTCGTGCAGAATCAGCCGCTTGCCTACGATCCCACTGTGTCCCTTCGAGGCGAGGTGAACGGCGCGGACGGGCCCCATCAGAAGTTGACGGTTCCGAAGGGCTTCATTCGCAGAGAGGGCGTCGACCATCGAGGCCTTCAGCACACCAACACGACCGACATCGACAACAACGGGGTCGACGAAGTCTGGCTCTCGAGTGCGGTGAATCGCTACGTGATCAGTCTGGACGCGCGAGGTGCTTGGACCTACCACGGGTCAGTCGCGACGACCTGTCGCGAGCTTCCGGGCACTACGGCGGCCCCGGAGTTTGACTGCGGTGGGATCCGGTGGCGATGGCGTGATGGAAAGTACATTCCCCTGCGCCTCGACGGACTGGTGGTCTGGACCCGAGAGGGCAAAGGCAAGCCGGTGCGTCCCTTCGTGGTCCCCGGTGTCAATGAGCCCGAACTCGTCGGCTGGCTGCAGGCGCGGGGGGTCAACGAGCCCATCCACTACCTGCTCTGCGAAGGGTTCATCCCAGGAGCGCCGCCGCAAGTGCTCACGACATCTGGCGCCGTACGCCCGCTCTCGAAGGGGTGCCTGCGTGAGGTCCGGGTAGACGCTCAGGGACTGTCGAGTGGACCGCCGGCTGCGCTGGCCTTCACGGCTGCAGGAGCGATCGCGCTCAAGACGGATGCGTTCGTTCACCTGTCGGGTGGCGAGGAGGGGGCCTTCATCGGCCGCTCAGCCCTCGGGGTTCGCGACTCGCTCCGAGCCAGTCCTGTCGTCAAGCTGCGAGGAAAGGTGCAGTTCGAAGGTGAGACGACCGACGGGGATGCGCTTGCGGGCGAGACCGCCACGATTCCAACCCATGCTTTGATTCGAAGCGAAGACAACGCCAAGTCGCCGGTGGTGAAAGCCCAGCTGCTGTCTGCGGGGACCGCACGGCTCGCTGGCGGTGGATGCGTGGAGCTCGAGGTCAGCACTGAGAACTGGAGCTGCTCGCTCGGGAAGGCTTGTCGCTCGGGCTCGACCTTCCTCTCGGTGGACGAGGTGGGCTGCGGGGCTCGAACGCACCTCCTGACGGTGCCGTACAGCGGTGGCCGTGTGTACGGGAAGTCCGGGGCCGTGGAAGTGATCGCCGAGGTTGCGAGTGAAGCGGAGCGGGTGCGTACGGACGTACTCCGAACGCAGATCTACATTCGTCCGACGACACCCTAAGGGGGGCGGCGAACTAGAGCTGGCGGAACACGCCGACGGCAACGCCCACAATCTGGGTGTCACCGCTCTGCCGGTCGACGTAGATTGGGTCCATCGCGGAGTTGGCGGGCTGGAGCCGAATGCGGTCTCCCTCGGGGAAGAACCGCTTCACGGTAGCGTCGCCGTCGACCATCACCACGGCGATCTCACCGCTACGGGCGTTCGCCTGCTGCTTCACGAGCAGTAGGTCGCCTTCGTGAATACCGTCTTCGATCATCGAGTCTCCGGTCACGACCAGAGCGAACACGTTGCCGCCGTTCGGCAGAAGCGAGGTGTCGAGGCGCATAGTGCCCTCGTAGTTCTCTTGAGCGAGGAGGGGAGCGCCCGCGGCGATGCGGCCCAGAATCGGGACCCCGACGACGCCCTCTTGCACGAAAGTGCCCGTCGCACGCTCGGTGGGACGCAGCGAGCGAGAGGTGCCACGACTGCCGACGCGCTCGAGGTAGCCCTTTCGGATGAGGGCCTTGATGTGGTCGCTCACGCCGTTCGTGCTTCCGATCCCCAGCGCCGCGCCGATCTCGCGGTACGAAGGCGCGACCCCGCTCTGGTCGATGGCCCCAAGGATAAACTCGAGGATGTCGGTCTGCCGGGGGGAGAGGTCTTCCACGAAAGCTCCACTGCACATGCGTTTCGATGAACGTGTGTGCAGTATGTCTCGCGCCCCAACGCGCGTCAAGCAGGTCGCGGCGTGTCTCGGGACGTCAAATGACTTGAGGTGCGGAACGTGCCGGCGTTAGCGGAGTCCATGGTAGACGGGTACGTCCCGACCGAGGCTCATGCTCCAGGACCTGAACCGCATTGCCAGCTTTGTCCGCGGCCTCGCCCGTCGGGAGCGCGCGGTCTTGCTTGGCCAGGTGGCCCTGCAAGTGGGTCTGCTTGCGCTTGTGGCTGTTCTTCTCGGGCTTTTGGCGGCGGCCTCTAGGTGGGACCGGGCAGGCGCTGCGGCCCTGCTGATGCTGGTGATGGGGGTGGGCGTCTGGGCGGTTGCCGCGCTTCCGCTCCTTCGCCGCTGGCGTGCCGCGGGCGATCGGCTGCGGCAGGCCCGACTCGTCGAGGCGCTGGACCCGGAACTCGCTGGCCGTCTTGTGACCTCGGTCGAGCGAGTCGATGGGCCCGTGGGCCAGGAGTCGCCGGCCATCCTAGGCTTGATGGCGAAGCGTGCGGTCTCTCGAGTGCAGGGTGTCGATCCAGGCTCGGTCCACTCCGCGCGCCCGTTGCTGTGGCGGATAGGCGCGATCGTGGCGCTGTTCGCAGTGAACTGTCTCGCGACGTTAGTCGTTCCGGGGGGGGCGTCGGGTGCGTGGCACTTCTGGACCTCGGCGTTTGGGCCCGCGACCGCCGCGGCAGCCGTTGACTCTGACGGGTTGGCAGCGCGCAGCGTCATCGGCGACATCGTGTTGGAGTACGTCTACCCCGCGTATACCGGCCTCGATCCGCTGCTCGTCCCGAACTCGACGGGCGACATCCACGCTCCCCCGGGCACGACTGTTCAGATTTCGGCGAGGGTGGGGCAACACGCCGATGCTGCAGCACTGGTGGCGTACGACGAACCGCCCCTAGATGCGGGGCTCAATGCGCGGCGCCTCGAGGGAAACCTCACTGTGCAGGCCGATCCGGGAAGCTGGCAGTTTGTGGTCTACCGCAGCGGGGAGCCGTTTCCTTCGAACGACTTCGCGATTGACCCCGAGATCGACCTCCCTCCGGAAGTGACCCTCGACTTCGCAGACGACGTCCTGGAGGTCGCCGTAAACGAAGCCTTTGGTCTGTCCTGGCGCGCACTCGACGACTACGGCATCCGAAAGGTTGACCTCGAGATTGACGGCGTCCCGGTGGGCGTCCCGTTGGCGCGTCCAGAGTCCAGGAAGGCCGAACTCTTCGATGCCAGCGTGCTCACGCCGCGCAAGCTCGGACTGCGCGAGGGGTCTCGGGTCGAGCTGGCCGTGGCCGCCTGGGACAACGATGCATGGTCGGGATCCAAGGCCGGGCGAAGCCGCACGATCGAGGTGGTTGTTCTCGGCGAACGTGGCGTCGACACCCGCTCGCTTGAGCGGGAGAACGAGCTCATCGAGGCACTGCTGACGGTGCTGGCCGACCACCTTGAGGAGCTGTTTCCACCCGGGACCGACTCTGGCTCCTTTGCTTCCTGGGGGGAGCGTGTTGCGGAGCGCCATGCAGCCTTTGACGACGCGTTGGCCGCTTGGGGTGGTGTCGAGGTGCTCGAGGGTCCATCCCAGAAGGCGGCGTCGACCGTGCGGCGCTCTGGGCGTGAGCTGGTTCGGTACTCGCAGATCGCCTTCGTTCCGGGACTCAAGGAGGCCCCACTCCCCCAGAGTGTGCAAGAGCTGGCCGAGATGCGTCTCGGCCATATCGTGGTCGTGGAGCAGGCCATCCTGATGCTCGACCAAATGGCGCAGGGGCGGTTGTTGCGGGAGCTCATGAGCGTGTCCGAGGAGCTTGAGGGCACCGCGCAGAACTTGCGGGACATGGCGGAACGCGGCGCGGATCCCGTCGAGATGTTTGCTCGTCTCGAGCGTCTGGAGGAGCAGCTCAAACGCATTGCTGAACTCACCGCGGAGCTAAAGCGCGGTCCGCTGAAGAGCTTCGTCAACCAGCGCTCTACCGAGATGAGCATGCTCACCGAAGAGATCCGCAAGGCCCTCGAGGCTGGCGACACGGAGCTCGCAGAAGAGCTGATGGCTCGCCTCGCCGAGCAGGTGCAGCAGCTGGCGGAGTCGATTCAGGACCAGATGCAGCAGTCCCAAGAACAGGACGACGAGCTGATGGACAACGCTCGGGATCTCGTGAAGGACATGGAAGAGCTCGAGCAAGAACAGCGCGATCTGCAAGAACAGGTGCAAGAGCTGCGCGAGCAGGGTGATGAGAAGTCCGCTGAGAAGGCGGCCGAACTCTGGAAGGAGCTCGAAGAGGCGGGTGCGGAGCTGACCCGCCGCAGCGTGGCTTTCGAAGCGGCACTGGAGACCGCGGGACGCTCGCTCAACGAGAGGGAGCGCTCGGCATCTGCCTCTGACGAGTCGCGCAGGCTCGAGGAGTCCGCGGTGGCCCGTGACCTTCGCGGGGCGAGCCAAGGTGTGCGCGACCTCGACGAGGCATGGTTCCGCGTTGAGCAGTCGCGGCGGATCCAAGAACGCATGGGGCGCGGGCCGGTGAAGGGGCCCGGTGGAGCAGAAGAGCGTCACGTGATTCGGCAGGTCGAGGAAGTCGAGCGCATCGTGCGCAAGCTCGAGGAGATGGCGCAGCAGTCCAACCCGGCTGTCGAGAGGCAAGCCCAGCGGCTCGAGCAGCAACAGCAGGAGCTCGAGCAGAAGCTCGAAGAGCTGTCGCAGCAAGCCCAAGAGGTCGGGCAGCAGATGCCCATTCAGCCGCAGGGCATGGGCGAGGCACTCGACGAGGCCGGCGAGCGCATGGAGTCCGCGGGACAGGAGCTTGGCGAAGGGCGTCCGATGCAAGCCGAAGGTGAGCAGGGCATGGCCTCCGAGCGGATTGGCGATGCCCGCCGCGCCTTGCAGGAGTCGATGCGGCAGTCGCAGCAGATTCCGGGGCCTGCGGGCGGCGAGGACCAGCAGGAACAGGGGGAGGGCGGCGAAGGCGGACAGCAGCCCGAAGAGGGCCAGCAGCGACGTGGTGACCGCGAGATCGACATCCCCAGTGCCGAGGAATTCCGCACCCCCGAAGAGTACCGCCGCATGCTTCTGGAGGGCATGGAAGGTGATGTTCCCGAGGAGTACCGCGCCTTGAAGAAGCGCTACTTCGAAGAGCTGGTGCACCAATGAGTGCGTTGGTCCTACTGCTGGCGGCTGCGTTTGGCGCGACCGTGACCGAGGGCGACCGCTGCTTGCGGGCCAACGACGTGGCCTGCGCCGAGGCCGTCGTCGAAGCCCTCGACGCCGAGAACTCCACAGATCCACTGGCGCTGGCGCTCGCCGCGCGGACCGCCTTCTTCGCGGGCGAGCACGAACGGGCTGCGGGACTGGCCGGCAAGGCACGCCGTGCGGGCTACACCGAGAAGTACTCCGAGCTCTCTCAGATCGAGGCCACTGCAGAGGCTACGTCGGGTTGGACCACCGCCGACCGGGGTCGCTGGAAGGCGACCTATGCCCCCGGCGTCGACGCCATCCTCATCGATGACGCCGTAGAGACGGTTCGCCTCGCCGACGCTGCGTACGCACCGGTGTTGGGCGCCGGCCCTCCGGCTGGGACCATTGTCGAGCTGTACCCCGAGCCGCGAAGCTTCACGGCTGCGTCTGGCCTTCCTCGGTCCGCCATCGAGACCACGGGAGTCGTCGCCATCTCGAAGTGGGCGCGCCTGTTGGTGATGTCACCCCGCTCCCGCGCGCTCGGATATGGCTGGCGGGACACCGTGGCGCATGAGTACGTGCACCTGGTCGTGGCGTATCAGACCGATGACCACGCGCCCGTCTGGCTCCAAGAAGCCGTCGCGAAGTACCTCGACAACCGCTGGCGCGATGGCAAGGACCACTTCCGGCTCTCGGTCCGACAAGAGGGGCTGCTCGCCGAGGCTCTCGCCGGGGATGCTCTCGTGCCCTTCGAGAAGATGCACCCGTCCTTGGCGCTGCTCGACAGCCAGGAAGAGGCGGCGCTCGCATATGCACAGTTGGCGTCGCTAATGGAGTACTGCTTCGAGACCGCCGGAGACGACGTTCTGCTACGGGTCCTACCGAGGGTGAAGACCGGCGAGGACCCGCGTATCGCTCTGGCTGACGAAGCTGGAAAGAAGAGCTTCGACAAGCTGCTTGCCGACTGGCGCGAGTGGATTTCCCAGCGGGGCCTGGTCGCCCGCAAGCTCGAGGAGCTGAACCTCGTCTTCGCGGGCGGAAACGCCGAGGACGTGGACCCTGTGCTCGCTCAGCGTCGAGACCTCGCAGGGTTCGTTCGACTCGGTGACCTGTTGCTTGAGCGAGACCGTCCCCAGGCCGCCCTCGTCGAGTACGAAAAGGCACTCGACCCTGAAGAGCCCAACTCGCCGCTGCTCTCGAATCGCCTGGCAGAGGTCTACCTCGAGCTCGGTCAGCCCGCCGATGCACGTAAGGCGCTGGAAGCTTCGCTGGTGGACTACCCAGAGTTCGGGATGTCGCACAAGACCCTCGGCAGCATCTTGAGGTCCGAAGGACGACAGCGTGAGGCCTTCGAGGCGTATCAGGCGGCGGCCGAGATCAACCCCTTCGACCCGTCGGTCCAAGAGGCCCTGCAACAGCTCGCCGAAGCTCTCGGCGACCGCACGAGCGCGGCGCGCTACAGCCGCTACCTCGTCATCCTCCGCCGCGGCGGAGAGGGATGAATTCCAATGGGAGAGACCATGAGTGACGACCTCGCCTTGTTCGAGGAGCTCGCACCTACGCGCGAAGCACTGATCGAGGCCATCGGCCAAGTGGTGGTGGGACAGCGCGACGTGATCGACCTGATGCTCACCGCGCTGTTCTCCAATGGGCACTGCCTGTTCGTCGGCGTGCCCGGTCTGGCCAAGACCCTGCTCGTGCACAGCGTTGCCGACGCGCTTGGCGTCGACTTTGGACGGATCCAGTTCACGCCGGATCTGATGCCCAGTGACATCACCGGTACCGAAGTCCTCGAAGAGGACCGCGCCTCGGGTGCGAGGTCCCTGCGCTTTGTGCCTGGTCCCGTCTTCACCAACCTTCTCCTCGCGGATGAGATCAACCGGACGCCTCCGAAGACCCAAGCTGCGCTGCTTCAGGCCATGCAGGAGCGGCACGTCACGGCAGCCGGAACGACCCACCGCCTCCCGGACCCGTTCTTGGTCTTTGCGACGCAGAACCCGATTGAGCAGGAGGGCACCTACCCTCTGCCCGAGGCGCAGCAAGACCGGTTCATGCTGCACATCGACGTGGGCTACCCGAGCATCGCCGAGGAAGAAGAGATCGTGCGTCGAACGACCGTCGGTGAGCTTCCCAAGGTTCGCCAGGTGCTCGATGCTGACAAGCTCATGGCGCTTCAGGGCGTGCTGCGCAGGCTCCCCGCGAATCCCGACGTCGTGAAGTACGCGGTTAAGGTCGCCTCATCGACGCGACCGGGTTCTGGCGCACGTGCGACCGAGCGACTTCGGTGGGGAGCAGGTCCCCGCGCGTCCCAGTACTTGGCGATTGGCGCCCGGGCTTGGGCGGCTCTGCGCGGACGCGAAGTCCCGACGGCAGCCGATGTGCGTGCCGTGGCACCGGCGGTGCTCGGCCATCGCATCATTCTCAACTTCGAGGCTGAAGCGGACGGGTGGACACCCGCCCGTGTGATCGCCGCTCTTCTGGAGGAGGTGGGCTGACGTGAGTTGGGATCCCGCCGTCCTTGCGCGTATTCGGCACCTCCACCTTCGGGCGCGGGTGCTGACGGATAGCTTGCTGATGGGCGAGCACCGGTCCCGCCGAGTGGGCCAGGCGGTGGAGTTTGCCGACTACCAGGAGTACCAGCCCGGAGCCGACCTTCGGTTCCTCGACTGGAAGGTGCTCGCGAGATCGGACCGGCTAGTCATCAAGCGCTTCGAGACCGAGACGGAGCTGCCCTGCACGGTCGTGGTCGACCTCTCAGCGGACCTCGCGACCGGACAGACCGGACGCGGTGGATACCCGGATCTCGATGCCTCCAAGGCCGGTTACGCTCTGACGCTGGCCGCCACGCTGCTTTTCTATCTGCATCGGCACGGAGAGCCTGTCGGGCTTGAGATCGTGGCTGGCGAAGGGTGTGCGTTCCCGAGCCTGCCTCCCCGAACGGGCAAGAACCACTTGCAGCAGTGCTTTGTCGCCCTCGCCAGCGTGCGTCCGGCGGGCCGCGCCGATCTCGCTGCGGCCCTGGTTCGCGTCGGGTCACGCACGCGTCGGCGCAGCTGGGTCGGCCTGATCACCGATGGCATGGAGGAGCCCTCCGAGTGGCTTCCGGCGCTGTCCGCGTTCTCACGGCGTCGCGCAGATGTGCGCCTCTTCCACCTCTTCGACCGCGAGGAGTGGACCCTCGGATTCAAGGATGCGTCGGTCTTCTACTCCCCCGAGGGAGGGCAAGAGCTCGCCGTGGACCCAGTGGGCGCGCGCGAGGCGTTTGCCGAGGTCGTGGATGAGTACGTGACCGAAGTCCGAAGTGGGGTCGTCCGTTGGGGCGGTCGCTACGTCCCTGTCGGAACGGACAGGGCCATGGAAGATGCGATTCGTCGCGCGATTCTCGACGGCATGGCGGAGGGCTCTTGGGCCTGAGCCTTCTCGCGCCTCTGGCCTTGGGACTCGCCGTACTCGGCGTGCTTCCCGTGCTCGCGCACTTGGCGAGACAGACGCCGAAGGACCGAAAGGCATTCGGTGCGATGCTGCTGCTCGAACGGGTGGTGAAGCGACTTCGCCGTCGCCGACGTGTGAAGGACCCGTGGCTGCTATTGATGCGCTTGCTCGCCCTCGCGGCACTCTTCCTCGCAGTTTCGGGGCCGGTGCTCTCGTACCACGACGGCACCCCAGAGTTCGGTGGAAGCGGCAGGGTCGTGCTCGTGCTCGACCGCAGCGCGTCGATGACGATGAGCGACCGTGGGTCCACGCTGTTCTCACGGGCCCGTGCTGACGCGGTGGCGGTGGTGGGCTCGTTGCCAGAAGGGACACTGCTCGGTGCAGTGGTCTTCGACAGCGAGGCGCTCCGATTGACCTCGGCCCTGACGACAGATGCGGCTTCGATTGGGGCGCGTCTCGCGGATGTGGCGCCGACCGGCGGCACCTCCAACCTGCAGGCCGCCCTTCACGAGGCGAGGGGACTGCTTGGTGGAGAGCCGGGCGAGGTCCTTCTCTTCTCGGATGAGGCCGGGCCGCGCATCGTGCTCGACGCGCACACCGAGATCGAGCGGTTGGTCGAGCTCGGAAGCGCGGTGTTGCCCCGCACGGTGCGGCCAGAGGTGGTGCGCAACGTCGCCGTGGTCTCCGCACATTACGGCAGCGGTATCGAGGGCGGCACGGTCACGCTGCGCCTCGCGAACTTTTCGGACGAGCCGACCGAGGTGGCCTGCGAAGTCACGCTCCCCGACGGCGCTACGGTTCCCGTGTTCGTCGACCTACCTCCGGCTGGTGAAGCGGAAGAGCGGATTACGGTTCCCCCGGAGGCGCTCGGCGGTGTCGGACGGGTCAGCTGTGACGACCCCGCGATGTCCATCGACGATGACCGCTACTTCCACCTGCCCCGAGTCGGCGCCTCCCGCGTGTTGGTTGTCGATGGCGACCCCGGTGACACGCCGCTCCGCTCGGAGGTCTACTTCTTCGAGCGCGCACTCTCACCCTGGGGAGCCATGCAGTCCGGGTTTCGGCCGGATGTGGCCACGCCGGGCGGTGTGCTGGACGTCGACACTGAGGAATACCGCGTCATCGTGTTGGCCAATGTCGGCGACCCGAGACCCCTCGGTCCACGGCTGACCGAGTTCGTTCGCTCCGGCGGTTCATTGGTGATTGCAGCCGGCGACAACGTCACGGCAGACCGCTACAACGCGGCCTTCTCTTCAGTGCTGCCAAGTCCGCTTCGGCGTTCGCGTGCACTTGCCGACCGCGCCGAGCAGGGTGTGCCACTCGGGCTTCCCGACGTTCAGGCCGATATCTTCAAGCCCTTCCAGCGCTCGGGTCGGGCTGGATTCTCTCGGGTGCGCTCACACCGCGTGATGACGCTCGAGCCCTACGCGGAGAGCGAGGACGTCCGCACGCTGCTTCAGTACGAGGGCGACATTCCGGCTCTCGTCGAGAGGCGTCTCGGCAGCGGCCGCGTGGTGGTCTGGACGTCGACCCTCGATCTCGGCTGGACGAACCTGCCGCTTCAGGCCGTGTACATGCCGATGGTTCAGCGTCTGGTGACGGTGCTCGGAGGCGACACGTCTGGTGGCGCCGCGCGTCTCGATGGCCTGGTGGGTGAGCGCATTGCCGTACCGCTTCCCGACCTTGCGGCGGAGCCCGATGTACTCGGCCCCGAGGGCGATGTGGTCCGAAGCCGCGTCGAAGCAAGTCAGCTCCTCTTTCAGCCGAAGACCGCAGGTGCCTACCAGGTGGTGCTACCCGGAAGCCCACCTCTGGCCTGGGTCGCTGTGAACTCAGACCCCGATGAGTCGGATGTGCGGCCGTACCACACCGTCGAGGAAGCTGAGAGCGCGCTAAACCCCGAGCTGTTTCGGGTGGAGTACGAGCTCGGTACCGTGCTGCTCGGCCTCTCGGGCCTGCTGTTCTTCGGACAAGCCCTGCTGATGACACGACGTAGGAGGACCGATGAAGCCTAGCCGCCGGGAGCTTCTCGCTGGCCTTGCCAGTGGTCTGATCTTGCCGTCGACGGCCTTCGCCCTCGGTGAGTCGACGCTGGTGGATGTCGCCGAGCTCGACTTCGGGTCGGGGACCACCACCCGGCCTGCCGCATGGAAGCGCCTGCTCTTTGAGGTGATCCACTCGACCTCGGTGGAGTGTCGCCCAAAGTCTGTGAGCGTCTCACTCACAGATCCAGGCTTCTTTCAGCACCCGTTCACCACTCTTGTGGGCGATGGTCGATTCGCCATCCCGCCGGACGAGGAACTCGAGCAGCTGCATCGGTACCTGTCCTATGGCGGCTTTCTCTTCATTGACGAGACGTCGGGGGCCGAGGTCTCGCCCTTCGATGACCAGGTCCGCGAGCTCTGCGAGCGACTGTTTCCGACCCGCCCGCTGTCTCCGCTTCCGGCGGATCACAGCGTGTACAGGGCGTTCTTCTTGCTCGATGGCCCGAAGGGACGGCTGGCGCGACACCGGCATCTCGAGGGCATCACCATCGGCAACCTCACACCCCTGGTGTACTGCCGGAACGACCTGTCGGGTGCACTCGGTCGCAACAACGACGGCAGCCACATGAACTCATGCACGCCTGGGGGAGAGCGCCAGCGTCGCGAGGCTGTGAAGCTGGGCGTGAACCTGATGATGTACAGCCTGACGGCCAACTACAAGAAGGACCAGGTGCACGTGCGTGAGCTGATGGAAATCGGGAAGCTCAAGTGACCGAGTTCTGGCTAGCTGGAAACCCGGGCCCCGAAGGCAGCATCCTGTGGACTGCGCCCGACGGCGTGCTGGTGGTCTCGGCGGTGCTAGGACTGCTGGCGGTGGCCGCTGCGTGGCCGGGCGAGAGGCCGCTTCGCGCTCGTCTTGGCGAACTCGCTCTCTGGGCCGTCGCGGTGTGCGGCATCGTGTTCGCACTTGGCAAGCCGGTCTGGGTCGAAGAGTCCGGCCGGGATGAGCCGGGGCGCGTCGTCGTTCTTGTGGATGCGTCCCGTTCGATGTCCATGGCCGACGGCGGCACGAGCCGCTGGGAGCAAGCGCTCGAGATTGTCGAGGGCTTGAAGGGGCCCGAGGTGGACATCTACCACTTCGGGGATGAGCTTCGCGCCGGACTTCCCGAGGCGCCGGTTCTTCCCGACACAGACGTGGAAGCGGCACTCGACGCACTGAACGAGCGCCTGATTGGCGAGAAGCTCGCAGGCGTCGTCCTGATCACGGACGGCCTGGACCGCGGGCTGCTTCGTCGTCGCTTTGCGACGGAGCAAGCCGCGCTCGGGCCCACGCTGCCGGGTCCGCTTACGGTGTATACGGTCGGCACAGCCGGCAGCACGGCCGATCTGGCCGTCCGAGATGTGCGCACCGGAGGCTTTGCGTTTCTGCGCAGTCCGTTCACCGTCGACGCAACCCTGGTCGGTGCCGGCTACGAGGGCAGGACGGTGCGAGCGTCGCTTTCGCGCGATGGCGTTCCCATGACCGCAAAGCCGGTCACCTTGGATGCAGACGGCCGCGGCGAGGTGAGCTTCGAGGTGACCCCGGACCGTGTCGGTCGCTTTGCCTATGAGGTTCGGGTCCCGGACTACGACGATGATGTGGTTCCCGCGAACAACCACCTGCCCGTCGTGGTCAACGTCGTGCGCGACAAGGTGCGCGTGCTGCAGGTTGCGGGAGCACCGAGCTGGGACGTGAAGGTCCTCAGGCGATTCCTCAAGGGTGACCCGAGCGTCGACCTGGTGAGCTTCTTCATTCTCCGAACGAACCAGGATCTCGATGCCGGCTGGGCCGGACGCGAACTCGCACTCATCGAGTTTCCCCACGAGCGGCTGTTCAGCGACGATCTCGACTCGTTCGACCTCGTGATCTTCCAGAACTTCGACCACGCCCCCTACTTCAGGCACACCTCGCCGATCTTGCTCGACGGCATCGCCAAGTACGTCGAGCAGGGGCATGCCTTTGCGATGATCGGTGGCGACCGGTCCTTCGACCTTGGTGCCTACGGCGGCACGCCGCTCGAGCGGGTGCTTCCAGTAGAGCTGACCGGTGCACGCGGTGACGTGGCGGTGGACCAAGCGGCGTTTCGGCCGTCGCTCACCGAAGAGGGGGCTCGT
The DNA here is from genome assembly GCA_023954855.1 of Pseudomonadota bacterium. Classification (GTDB taxonomy): domain Bacteria; phylum Myxococcota_A; class UBA796; order UBA796; genus M1803. The sequence continues at coordinate 210,275 of JAGSGY010000002.1, forward strand.
CATCCGATCACTCGACTGGTCGGCGATGGCGATGAGAACGGCAAGTGGTGGGAACGCCTACACACTTTGGACGGCACCAACCGCGTTGGCGCCCCGGTCGACGATGCCGCGGTCTTGCTGTCTCACCCCACCCTTGACGGCGGGTCGATGCCGGTGTTGGCCGTGCGCGAGGTGGGCGAGGGTCGCACTATGGCGCTCACCGTCGACTCGTCCTGGCGGTGGTCCTTCTCGGAGGCTGCGGAAGGGCGAGGTAATCAGGCCTACCTGCGCTTCTGGAAGAACGCGATTCGCTGGTTGATCGCCGACCCTTCCACTGCCCGTGTCTCGGTCGACACCGGTCGCGAGAACTATGCGAGCGGCGAGGCGGTGCGGGTCATCGTCCGGGCGCGCGATGAGGGCTTTGCGCCCCTCGAAGGTGCCGAGGTCAGCGTCGAGGTCACCGGTCCGGGCGAGCCGATGGTGCGGACACGAGCCACCGACAACGACGGCGAAGTGGTCGTCGAGGTTCAGGCGGTTCAGAGCGGTCCGCATCGCGTCAATGTCACCGTGACCCACGACGGCTCTCCCGTCGGAACGGCCTCCACCGTGTACGCCGTGAGCACGCGCGACCGCGAGCTCGATGAAGTCGTTCCCGATGCGGAATTTCTCGCCTGGCTGGGGCCCGCGGCGAATGGGCGCACCTATGCGGCCGGCGAAGCGGGTCCGGTCATTCGTGATCCTGCGGCGACGCGGGTTGTCTGGGACCGGAGCGAGACCCCGCTCTGGCGCGCTCCTCTGCTTGCGCTGCTTGTGGCTCTGGCGGCAGGATTGGCTTGGGTCATTCGCCGGCGCAGCGGACTCAGGTAGCCTCTGCCCATGACCAGAGACCAGGCCGCTACCGCCATCGCATCCCTCTTCGGAGACGAAGGCGTATCCGTGCTCTCCGCAGGACAGCTCACTTCGTGGGCTCAAGTGCTCGAGGGGCTTCCTGACGCCGCGTTCGACGTCGTCGCTGACGGGGACCGCTCGGTCGGCGAGCGTCTTCTCGAGCGCGCGCGTGATCATCAAGCTCGGCAGGGGCATCTGCGCCAGGCCATCGCTCTGACCCGCGGCATCTTGCGCATTCGCGTTGCACGGCATGGCGAGCAGCATCCCGCGAGCCTGGTCGAGCTCGGTGCACTGGGCGCGCTGGCCGACCGTGGCGGGCGTGGCGATGAGGCCCTGTCGATGCTGCAGACGGCCATGCAGGGCTTTGGCAACGACCAGGGCATGCACGTTGCGGTCGTTGCCGGCAATCTCGGCGTCGCGCATCTCCGGAGGGGCCAGGCCGACGAGGCTGGTGCGGCCTTTCAGCGTGCCTATGCCATCCGCAAGGCGCTGGCGCCGCAGAGCCTAGGACTCGTTGCCTCTCAGCTTGCCCAGGTGCGCCTGCAGCAGGGCGAGCGGGAAGAGGGGACGACGCTCCTTCAAGAGAGCTACCGTCTGGTCCGCGAACGCCGTGGTCCCACCCATCCGAGCGTGGTCGCTCGGGCCGAGCACCTCGCACGGCTCCTCGACTCGCAGCAGCGCTATCTCGAGTCCGAGGGACTCTACCGGGATCTGTTCGCTGCGGCGCAGGCCTCTGGAGACGCCGAGCGGATCGCGGGCGGGAGCTTCGCGCTCGGTGCGGCTCTCATACGGGTCCGTCTCGATGAAGAGGGCTTCCGTCATGTGAAGCAGTCCGTGGACCAGACCCGGCGGCTTGGCGATCCCCACCCGCAGCTTCCGCAGCGTCTGTCTCTTTGGGCGGAGCTTCACTTCAAGCGTCGGCGGGCCGAGGAAGCAGAGGGCCTGATGCTCGAGGCGCTCGACGCCGAGACCCGACTCTTCGGGCAGCAGTCGCCGGAAGTTGCTGTGCGGACCGCAGCCCTCGGCCATCTCTACGCGCAGCAGGGGAGGCATGCCGAGGCCATGGGCTGGCTCGACCCGGCGGTGAGCCTTCTCCGGAGCTCCCGCGGCGATAAGGACGTCACGACGAAGACGGCCGTGGGCTACCTCCTCGACCTCCTCGATGCCGAGATTGCAAAGGCCGGCGAGCAACGCGACCGGCAGCTTGAGCGCGAGCTGCTGTCCCACGCGATCGAGATGTCTTCGGCGGTTCTGGGCAAGGGCGACGTACGCACCAACCGCCTCCGCGATCGACTCTCCCGCTGACTTGCTTCCCGGCGTGTCGCGCGGTGGCCTGACCGGTTAGCCATGCGCCTGCTTGGAGTCCGTCATGGCCAAGGCCAAGTCCGCCCCGTCCTTCCCCCTCGAGCGTGTTCGCAACATCGGCATTGCCGCGCACGTCGACGCCGGGAAGACCACGCTCACGGAGCGCGTCCTGTTTTACACAGGTGCTTCGCACAAAATCGGCGAAGTGCACCATGGCAACGCGACCATGGACTGGCAGGCCGAGGAGCAGGAGCACGGCATCACCATCACCTCCGCGGTCACCCAGTGTCCGTGGAAGGATCACCTCATTCAGGTGGTCGACACCCCCGGCCACGTTGACTTCACCATCGAAGTCGAGCGCTCCATGCGGGTTCTCGATGCAGCCGTCATCGTCATGGATGGCGTGCGCGGCGTCGAGCCTCAGACCGAGACCGTTTGGCGGCAAGCGAACAAGTTCGACGTGCCGCGCGTCGTGTTCATCAACAAGATGGACAAGCCCGGTGCCGACTTCGAGCGCGTGCTCGAGACGATCCGCAAGCGCCTCGGCGAGCGGCCGGTGCCCGTCTGCATTCCGGTGATTCACTCGAAGACGGTCCTTCATCTGGTCGAGCAGAACGCCTGGGAGTTCCACGGCGAGCGCGGCGAGGAGGTGGTGGTTCGTGACCTCACCGCCGACGAGGCCGAGATCGTCGCCCAGCAGCGAGAGACCCTTCTTCTTGGCCTCGGCGACTTCGACGAAGATCTGGCCGACAAGGTGCTGATGGAGGAGGAGATCGACGCGGACGAGCTCTGGTCCGTGCTCGCACGCCTGACCCGAGAGGGCTTGGTCCGACCGGCATTCTCGGGGTCTGCGCTACGAAACTGGGGCGTGCAGCCACTGCTTGATGCCGTGCTCAAGCTGATGCCGAACCCGCTCGAGCGTCCCGCGGCCCGCGGTGAAGATGCCCAGGGCGAGGACATGCTGGTCGAGATGACCAATGACGAACCGCTCGTGGCGTTGGCCTTCAAGGTGCAGCTGCTTGACGGACGCCGCCATGTCTTTGCGCGCTTGTACCGAGGCACCCTCAAGCCCGGTGACGAGGTCATGCTCGCCGGACGCGACATGAAGGAGCGGGTTGCGCGCGTCTTCGACATCAGCGCCAACAAGAAGACCCGCATCGAGATCGCCCGCGCCGGTCAGATCGTGGTGCTCGCGGGTCTTCGGCATGCCTCCACTGGCGACACCCTCTGCGACCCCGAAACCCCAGTCCTGCTCGAGCCCATCGACGCTCGCGAGCCCGTTCTCGGGCTTGCCATCGAGCCTCGCTCGTCCAAGGACGAGGAGAAGATGCTCGAGGTCATTCGCAAGGTCACCGAAGAAGACCCGACTCTTCGCTTCGAAGAGGACGAGGAGACCGGGCAGCGCATTCTCAAGGGCATGGGCGAGCTGCACCTGCAGATCGCTTTCGAGCGGCTCGAGCGCGAGTTCGGACTTCAGCTGAACGTCGGTCGCCCGCGCGTCATGCTTCGTGAGTCCGTCGCGTCGAGCGGCTCGGCCCGAGGCTCGGTCGACCGCGTGATTGATGGCAGCGCTGGTCGCATCGAACTCAAGGCCGAAGTGCTGGTGGCCGTCGAGCCTCGCGAGCGTGCCACTGGCGTGGAGCTCATCTGTGAGCCGAGGTGGAATCCGGCCGACTACACCCCCACCGACGATCAGGTTCAGGCCGTTCAGCAGGGGGCTGCCGATGCCCTCACCGGCGGTCCGCTTCAGGGCGGCAAGCTCGAGGACGTCAAGGTGACCGTGCGCGAGGTTCAGACCTTCGAAGGAGCTGCCAGCGTGCAAGCCCTCCGCATCGCCGCCTCTACGGGTGTGCGCGAGGCGCTCAAGGATGCCGGTGGCCAGCTCCTCCAGCCGATCATGGCGGTTGAGGTCGTGGTGCCCGATGAGAACACGGGCGGGGTGCTCGGTGATCTCCAGTCTCGTGGAGCCACGATCGTCGGACACGAGGCCGACGGCGGAATCACCAGCATCAAGGCGGAGTGCGGTCTCACCAAGCTTCTCGGCTACACGACCGAGTTGCGGTCGCAGACCCGAGGGCGCGGGCAGTTCACGATGGAGTTCTCGCGCTTCGACTCGATCTGAGCCGCTGTCTGCCTACTGGCTCACGATGAACAGCAGCGCGCCGGCCGCAATCAGTACGCCGACGATGCTCAACCCGATCAAGGCCAGGCCTACAACGGCGGCTTTCCCGGCGTTCGAGCTGCCGGCCTCAGCGGGCTTCGGCCGCCGTGCCTGCGGTTCACTCATCAGCTCCGGTGGACCCAGGCTGTGCCCGACGCCTTCTTCGAGAATGCGGACCAGATCCTTGGCGTAGCTCGGGCGGGCTTCGGGACGCTTGGCAAGCAGGGTCCAGATCAAGTCGTCGAGCCAGCGTGGAACATCGCGGCGTAGCTCACTTGGGCGAGAGGGCAGTGCGTCGGTCTGCATCTGCATGACGAGCTCGCGGCGCCCGGCGAATGGCGGGTGACCAATCAGCATCCACCACATGAGAATGCCGAGCGCGTACAGATCACTGCGCGGATCGAGCCGCCCTTCGAGGATGTACTCGGGGGCCATGGTCTCTGGGGAACCGACGACGGCGCCGACCGCGGTGACATCGGGGTCTTCATCCTTAAGCAGCCGGGCGTAGCCAAAGTCGCGGATCTTGACCAGATCCCAGCCACCGGCGCCGGGCGCAAGCATCACGGTCTTCGCCGAGAGGTTGCGGTGAACGATGCCCTCTGCGTGCGCAGCCGCCAGTGCGCTCGCGGTCTGCGCCGCGATGTGTGCGACGCGCGCGGGGTCGAGACGCATCTCGCTCTCGAGTACGTCCTGCAGGGACTTTGCGTTCGGGATGTGCTCGAGCACGAGGTAGTCATAGAGGCGGTCGTCGCCGAAGTCGAGCATCGCCACGGTGTTCGGGTGGCGGAGGGTGGCCGTCGCGAGCATCTCGCGCGCGAATCGCGCAACGGTCTGGCGGTTGTCGACCTGGTGTGGCGGCAGCAGCTTGATGTCGACGATCTCGCCATCGACGAGACGCGTGGCTCGATACACACGAGCAAGTTCCTCTTCCCGCGCGAACCGGTCGATGCGGTACCGCTTGGAGAGGGTAGTGCCAATGAAGGGGTCGTTCGTCACGGCCGAATTGTACCCCACGGCAACGCGACGGTGTCGATTGTGGAACCGCGTGACATTCGCCTCGACGGCCCCGGACCATTGCAATACGGACGTGCGCCCGACGGGGGGACACATGGGTGGCATCCTACTGCTCGAAGACGGGCGTACATTCGAAGGCGAAGCGTTCGGAGCTCGCGTCACGCGAGTGGGTGAGGCGGTCTTCAACACCGCCATGACCGGGTATCAAGAGGTACTCACGGACCCGTCCTATGCCGAGCAGGTCGTCGCGATGACGTACCCGCATATCGGCAACTACGGCGTCAACGCCGAGGACGCGGAGTCCGAGAAGGTTCACGTGTCGGGCTTCATCGCCCGGTCGTTTACCGAAGTACCCTCATCCTGGCGCTCCGAGGGAGACCTCGGCACCTACCTTGAACGGCACGGCGTTCCAGGCGTACACGGCATCGATACCCGAGCGCTGGTGCGACACCTGCGCACCCGGGGCGCGATGAAGTGCGTCATCAGCACCGATGGCACGCCTATCGAAGAGCTGAAGGCGCGGCTGGCCTCTTGGCCGGGGATGGCGGGCCGGGACCTCGCGACCGAACTGACTTGCGCAGCCCCCTACGTGTACGCCGACCCGGCCAAGCCGACGGTCCGAATCGCGGTGGTCGACGGCGGTGCGAAGCACAACATCCTCCGCCTGCTTGCAAGCGCCGGAGCCTATGTTCGCGTGCATCCCATCACGGACAGTGCTCAAGCCTGGTCCAAGGACGTCGACGCGGTGCTGTTCTCGAACGGTCCGGGTGACCCGGCGTCGCTGACCTCGGTCATCGCCGAGGTGAAGAAGGTCGTCGGCAAGCTGCCAACACTCGGTATTTGCCTCGGCCATCAGCTTCTCGGCCTTGCGCTCGGTGCCGACACCTACAAGCTGAAGTTTGGCCATCGCGGCGGCAACCAGCCTGTCCGCGACGAGACGACCGGCAAGGTCGAGATTACCAGCCAGAACCACGGCTTCGGTGTCGAGCGTACAAGCCTAGAGGCCGCCGGCGGTGAGGTCACCCACGTGCACCTCAACGACCAGAGCGTGTCCGGATTCGTACACCGTAAGGCCAAGGTCATGGCGGTGCAGTTCCATCCCGAAGCAAGTCCGGGTCCTCACGACTCGAGCTTCTTGCTCACTGACCGGTACATCCAGTTCGCGAAGGGAGAGTGGCAATGACGACTCGCATTGCACCCGGAAGCACGATCATGGTGGTGGGCTCCGGGCCCATCGTCATCGGTCAGGCCTGTGAGTTCGACTACTCCGGAACCCAGGCTTGCAAGGCTCTCAAAGAGCTCGGCTACCGCGTGGTGCTGATCAACAGCAACCCCGCGACGATCATGACCGACGAGGTCCTCGCCGACGCCACCTACATCGAGCCGCTGACCTTCGAGTTCGCAAAGCAAGTCATCGAGCGTGAGAAGCCTGACGCACTGCTGCCGACGGTCGGAGGACAGGTCGGACTGAACCTCTCGCTTGAGCTGCACGAGCGTGGCGTGCTCGCGGAGCATGGCGTCAAGCTGATTGGCGCGAACCCCGAGGCCATTGCGGTCGCCGAGGACCGGGACCTGTTCAAGAAGGCGATGATCGAGATCGGCATCGGCGTCGCGAAGTCCGTCGTCGTCACGACGGTTGACGAGGCCGAAGAGGCCGTCGTGGCCATGGGACTTCCGTGCATCGTGCGTCCGTCCTTCACCCTCGGCGGAGCCGGCGGCGGCATCGCCTGGAACATCGAGGAGTTCCGCTCCATCGTGTCTGAGGGGCTCGACCTCTCGCCGACGACCCAGGTCCTTGTCGAGCAGAGCCTGCTTGGCTGGAAGGAGTTCGAGCTCGAAGTCATTCGCGACCTAGCCGACAACGTCATCATCGTCTGTTCCATCGAGAACTTCGACCCGATGGGCGTGCACACCGGCGACTCGATCACCGTCGCCCCAGTGCAGACGCTCACGGACCGCGAATACCAGAACCTGCGCGACCTCTCGATTCGCATCATTCGTCGCATCGGCGTCGACACTGGCGGCTCTAACGTCCAGTTCGCGGTCAACCCTGAGAACGGCGACGTCATCGTCATCGAGATGAACCCCCGCGTGAGTCGCTCGTCGGCGCTGGCCTCGAAGGCCACCGGCTTTCCCATCGCGAAGATTGCCGCGCAGCTCGCCGTTGGGCTCACCCTCGACGAGATCGACAACGACATCACCAAGGTCACGCCGGCCTGCTTCGAGCCGGCACTCGACTACGTCATCGTCAAGATCCCACGCTGGAACTTCGAGAAGTTCGCCGAGGCCGAGCGCAAGCTGGGCTCCGCGATGCGCTCCGTCGGCGAGGTCATGGGCATTGGCCGCAGCTTCCAGGAAGCCTGCCTCAAGGCGATTCACTCGCTCGAGGGTGGCTACACCGACGTGCACGCCCGCACCGACGCTCAGATTCGCGGCGCGCTGTCGATTGCGACGCCCGACCGTTTGCCCGCCGTCTTCGAGGGGCTCCGTCGCGGCTGGACCGTTGATCAGGTGCAGGAAGTGACCCGCATCGACCCGTGGTTCCTTCGCGAGCTGGCGGCCATCGTCGCTTTCGAGACCACCCTCCGTGGACGCTCTCTCGACGTCGTCGAGCGCTCGGAGCTGCGCAAGGCCAAGCGCATGGGCATTCCCGATGAGTACCTCGGTGAGCTGCTCGGCTGCCCTGAGGCCGCCGTCTCGGCCCGTCGTCGTGAGCTGGACCTCACGCCCGTCTACAAGCGGGTTGACACCTGTGCCGCCGAGTTCGAGAGCCACACGCCATACCTTTACAGCACCTACGAAGACGAGTGCGAGGCCGGCGAGTCGACCTCCGACCGCGTCATCGTGCTCGGCAACGGACCGAACCGCATCGGCCAGGGCCTCGAGTTCGACTACTGCTGTGTGCACGCGAGCTACGCCGTCCGCGACCAGGGCCTCACCAGCGTGATGGTGAACTGCAACCCCGAGACGGTCAGCACCGACTACGACACCTCGGACAAGCTCTACTTCGAGCCCTGCACCATCGAGCACGTGCAAGGCATCCTCGACCGAGAGAAGCCGCGCGGAGTCATCGTGCAGTTCGGCGGTCAGACGCCGCTCAAGCTCGCAGGGCACATCGGTCCGATTCTCGGTACGTCGCCAGACGCCATCGACCTCTGTGAGGACCGCTCCCGCTTCAACGCCTTCTGCGATGAGCTCGGGGTCCGCCAGCCCAAGGGCGCGCTCGCCATCGGCGTCGAAGAGGCCCGCGTGGCTGCCGCCGAGATTGGCTACCCCTTGCTGGTGCGTCCGTCCTACGTGCTCGGTGGCCGCGCCATGGCCATTTGTTACGACGATGCCGACTTCGAGCGTGTCGTCGCCGACGCCATCCTCACGAGCGAGGCGAAGTCGCTGCTCCTCGACCACTACCTCGCGGGTGCGGTCGAGTACGACGTCGACGCCCTTGCCGACGGTGAAGAGGTCTACATCGGCGGCATCATCGAGCACATCGAAGAGGCCGGCGTTCACTCCGGAGACTCCGCGGGTGTGCTGCCTCCGGTGCGCTTGTCGGCACAGCTTCGCCGAGAGATGGAAGAGTGGACGCGCAAGATCGCGCTCGCCCTCAATGTCGTCGGTCTGGTGAACATCCAGTACGCCATCAGCGACGACAAGCTGTACGTCATCGAGGTCAACCCCCGTGCGAGTCGCACCGTGCCCTTCGTCTCCAAGGCGACGGGTGTGGCCCTCGCGACGCTGGCGACGCGCCTGCTGCTCGGCGAGAAGCTCGCGGATTTTGGTCCGCTCCGTCAGCGCGGCCACGGCATGTACTTCATCAAGGCCCCGGTCTTTCCCTGGCGGAAGTTCCCCGGCTCGGATGTCGTGCTCGGCCCAGAGATGCGCTCGACCGGCGAGGTCATGGGCATTGGCTGGAGCTTCGGCGAGGCCTACGCGAAGGCCCTCGTGGCGGCAGGTCTGAGCTTGCCCGAAGAGGGAGGCGTGTTCCTCTCCTTCCGCGATGCGGACAAGCCCGCCTGTGTGGGCATTGCTGGGTCGCTTCGCCACCTCGGGTTCAAGCTTTACGCGACGCGCGGAACGGCCAACTACCTCGCCGAGCACGGCGTTCAGTGCGAGGCGGTGTTCAAGGTCGACGAGGGACGTCCCGATACGGTCGACCTCATCAAGAACGGCCGCATTCAGCTGATGCTCAACACGCCACTCGGCAAGAAGGCCCAGCACGACGAGCTGTCGATGCGCTTGGCCGGACTCCGTTACGGCGTGCCGTGCATCACGAATCTCGCTGCAGCTCGCGCGGCGGTGAGCGCAATTCGCAGCCTCCGCGCCGGCGAGCTCAAGGTCATCAAGCTCCAGGAAATCCAGTAGGCATCAACGCGGCGGGTCGAACCGGAACTCTGCGGAGTAGGGGGGCGACTCGATGCGTTGCACCTCGCCGAGCTGTCGAACCAGGTTCACGATGCTCGCGTCGTCTTCCCAGATCCATCCTCCGAGGAAGGTGAACTGGTCGTCGACGTCTTCGTCGTAGAGCTCGATGGCGAAGGACTCGCCGGCGACCAGCGTGAGCTCGCAGCTCTCGTCCCACGTGCCTTCGGTTGTGTCCATCAGTGTGCTGGTGACGCAGATGTCGCCGTTCTCGGCTGTGGATCCGTATAGGGCCAGGATGTCCGGTCCAGTCTCGTCTTCGGGGTCCCAGGGGCCCAAGGTCGGGCTCAAGGACGCGACCGTCGCGTTCACCACAGCGACGTCGTAGGTGCGGTCGAAGACCGACAGACAGAAGTCCTGCTCCACACAGAACTCGGTGCTCAAGCAGTCCTCGTGCGCATCGCAAGGGGGCTTGGGTTCGGGGCAGGCTGCGAGCAGGAGCACGGCGGGTAGCAGGTGACGCATGCCCAGAGCATAGCCGCGCGATGCCTCAGACGCTGGACGTCCAGCCCGCGAGGGCGGCATCAACCTGATCGAGGCGATCCTGACCCCAGAACAGCCGGTCTCCAACGATGGAGGACGGTACGCCGCAGATGCCGACGGCCTGCGCTTCGTCGGTGTTCGCTCGCAGCTGGGTCTTGACGTCGTCGTCGCGAGTGCGGGCGAGAATCGTGGCGCCGTCCAGGCCGCAGGCGTCGAGCACGCTCTTGAGCACTTCGGGATCGGCGATGTCGCGGTCCTCGGCCCAGGCTGCGCGGTAGATCGCCGAGGTGGCCTCGGGAGCGACGATGGCGGCTCGAAGGGCCTGCACGGTTCGAATCGGAAACTGGGTCGGAAAGCGGTAGGGGACGCCCCACCACGAGGCCCAGTCCGTGAGGTCTTTCTCGACGTAGGCGCGTCGGGGCTTGCTCATGGCGAACATAGGGACGTCAGGGGTGCCGATGTTGCGGAACAGGGCCCCGAGCAGGATTGGGACGTACTCAACTGTGGCGCCGTGCTTGCGGGCGAGGCGCTCGATCTGCGTTGACGCCAGGTACGAGAATGGGCTCGCGAAGTCGTGAAAGAATCGAACCGTGCCCCCGCGAGAGGCGTCAGCTGGAGACTCGGTGTCGAGAAACTCGTTGCCCAGAGCCTGCTCGACGAAGTGGAGGCGGTCGACACCCCACACGACCTCGTCGCCGATTACGAATGCGGGTACGCCGAACAGCCCACGTGAAACGGCCTCTTCGGTGCGTGCAAAGAGCTCGGCTCTGACTTCGGGGCTGTCGATGCGAGCGGGATCGATGCCGTGCTGACGGGCGATGGCTTCGAGAGTACTTCGGTCCGCCACGTCCCGATTCTCGACGTGGTAGGCCCTGAACAGCGCGTGACTCACGGCCGCTCGCTGGTCTTCCTCCGCGGCAAGCACCAGACGCATGGCCTCGACACTGCGACGCGGGTGGTCCGGGTGCACATTCAGCTCGACCTCAAGCCATTCGGCCCGCCTGAGCAGGTCCTTACGCTCCACATCGACCCGCGCCGAGCTGCGTGCCGACGTGGGTTGCTGCGGAACTTCGAGGGTCTTGTAGATTCCGCCGAGAAGGACGGGGCACCACTTCACGCGCGCCCCATTGGCCGAGGCCACGCGCTCCACCTGGGTGGAGGCAAGGTAGGCGTACGGACAAACGATGTCGTAGTAGAAGCGGAGTTCCATGGCAGGCAGTCCCGAGAGTGCAGGAGCTATTGGCATTGTGGCGGTTCCGCGTCAACGAAGAAACTGCGTTTGCACCCCGATGCGATGCACGCACCCAGCGGGGGCCTCCCGAGCTACACTCGCCAAGGAGGGAGCATGGCTCATGAAATCGTCGCCGCGTTGGCGCGGACGCCGCTCGCCGAAGGTCTTGACGAAGAGGAACTCGGGCGCTTGGCCCGGAATGGACGCGTTGAGCACTGGCCAGAGGATGCCGTCGTGATGGAGGAGGGCGCGATGGGCCCTCGGCTGGTGGTCGTGCTCTCGGGCGCGGCTGAGATCGTGAAGACCGCTGCAGACGGCACGGTGCACATCCTTGCGACAGTCGGACCGGGAACCGTTCTTGGCGAAATGAGCCTGCTTCAGAGCGCCCCAAGGTCGGCGACTGTCCGCGCAACTCAGGCCATGCGGCTGTTCGCAATGGATCACGACACCTTCAGCGGCATGATTCAGGATGGGGACCCCGCGGCCTACAAACTCTCCCACCGCATTGCACGTGTGCTTGCGGCTCGCGTCGACGAGCTGAACAAGCGGGTCGTCGACCTGCTTGCCCGCCGCCCGTCCGAGCCCGCTGAGGAGCTCGCGCGCATTCGCCAAGAGCTGTTCACGCGCTGGGATTTCTGATCGGCTGGGCGGCAACGGCAGGGTGGATTCTCGGCGGACTCGTGCTCTACGAGGTCCTTCGCTTCCTCCTCCTTCGCCGAGTGCGCGGGTGGTGGCGTCGCGGAGCCAGTGAGTTCGTGAGGCGCCATCGCGTGAAGCTCGAGTCGGCACGCTTCATCGACCAGGTCTGGATGCGTGAGCGACTGGCCCAGGACTCGGCCATCGAAGAGGCGGTTCTTGCCGCTCACCGCGAGACTGGCGAGGCGCTTCCTGTCCTCCGGGAGCGCGTGGACGCGTACGCTGAGGAGATCGCACCGTTCTTTTCGATGTCTGCCTACTACCGGATCGGCGCGGCTCTCGCGCGCCGCATCGTCGACTTTGCTTACGAGCTTGTGCTCGATGCGGACGCCTTTCACGAGCAGTCCAAGGATGTGCCAGAGAACGCCATCCGCGTGTATGTGATCAACCATCGAAGTAACGGCGACCCGGTGTTGCTGGCCTACGGCTTGCTACGGAAGATCGCGCTGTCGTACGCAGTTGGAGAGTGGGCGCTTGTCTGGCCGCTGCACTTCCTGTTTCGCCTGTTCGGCAGCTACTTCGTGCGACGAGGCGAGCGCGACCCGCTCTACCACGCCGTGCTCGAGCGCTTCGTACAGCTGCTCGCCGGCCATGGTGGCGTGACGGGCTTCTTCATCGAGGGCGGGTTGTCGCGAGACGGTGCTCTTCGTCCCGCGAAGGCGGGGCTGCTCACGTACTTGGTGAATGTGCGGCGCGAACAGCCGGACCGCGAGATTGTCTTCCTGCCAGTTGGACTGAACTACGATCGGGTACTCGAGGACCGCACGCTTCTCAGAGAGAGAAATGGACCCGTTCCCAAGCCAAGCCTGGGGTGGCGGCTGATCACGCTCGGCGCCATCGCATTCTGGGTGCCGATGCTGATCGTGGCGAACGTGGTGAAGGTCGCCACCCGCTCACACCGGAAGTTCGGCTACGCCGCGGTCGCCTTCGGCAAGCCGCTGAAGCTCTCGGACTGGGAGGGAGGCAATGAGCTGCACACGCTCGAGGGCGATGTTCAGAAGGCCGCAGTGCAGGAGCTGGCCGCCGAGCTCCTGACGGGACGCATTGCACGCTGCGTGCCTGCGACACCGGTTCCGCTGCTCTGCCTCGCGCTTGAGCGCTGCAAGAATCGCGAGATCGGGGCGGTACAGACCGAGGTGCGAGACTTGATTGCGGAGCTGCGCGCCCGTGGTCGGCCCGTGGCCCTCGGCAGCGTGTTCTCGGAATGGAAGCGTCGTCTCGGACCCGAAGGCAACTGGGAGGCGGAGCTGGTGGTGCGCCTCGGCGTCGAAGCACTCGCTCGGCGGCGGGTGTTGCTCAAAGAAGCGGGGCGCCTACGCGTCACACCGGGCGAGGAACTCATCCTCGAGTACTACGCCGCGTCGATTCGCCATCACCTGGCTGCCGCGTGAGCCGCATGCTTCGCGTCTTGCTCTGGACCGAGGCGGTGCTGATGCTGGTGCTTTGCCCCGTCGTGCTCATCGTTCCAGAGATCCCGCTCGGCAGGGTGGTGGCCGTGGAGCCCCGCTGGTTGATGGCGGCAGGCTGTGCCGTCGTGGCCCTGCTCTGCGTGGTGACGCTTCGCTCCTCTCGTCCGGATCTCCGGCGGGGCTCGGGCACCGCGCTCGTGGTCGCGAACCTGGTTCAGGCCACCGCAGGGGTCGCTGTGCCTGGGGGCCCGCAGTCTGTGGCGCACATCGGGGTCGGGCTGCTCTTCGCCGGCGTCGCGATTGCGGCCATGCGGTCGCCGGTCGAGTCCGCAGTTCCCTAGGGCTGGCGTAGGGTTTTTGTACTGAGCGGCCAGTTTGGGTCGGCTGAGGTTAAGTTGTGGAGGACGCACCGTTGGAGGTCTCCTGGCGCTCTCCCGCTTCCGTCGCCCGTCTCCGAGGGCGGCACGCTCGATTCAACGCATTCTCGACGCCGCTGCCCGGGTGTTTGGCACCGAGGGCTATGAGGCCGCGTCGATGAACGCCGTGGCGGCAGCAGCAGGAGTGTCCAAGGGGCTGCTGCACTACCACTTCCAGAGCAAGGAACACCTGCTGATCGAGGCGCAGCGGGCGACCTTTCGCCAGATGCACGAGCGCTTCGAGGAGCGCTTCGCTCAGGGCGACAAGGGCATGGACACGGCCTTGGATGCGCTCGACAATCTCTGGGACTCTTTGTTCTCGATGCGTCACTGGGCGCCGTTCATGGTCGAGACCATCAGCCTCGCCGCCCAGCAATCACCGATTCGAAAGGCTGCGGATGCCTTCTACTCCGAGTCGATGAGCTTGCTCGATAGCGGGCTGCGCGCGGTCTTCGAGGGCGAAGAAGATCGCTTGGTCATCCCCCCCGAACGTCTTGGTGCGATGGTTCGGGTCTGCGTACACGGCTTCATTGTCGAGCTGGCCTACGCCCGAAACGAGGAAGAGCTCGAGGCCGCACACCGCACCTACAAGGACTTCCGTCAGCTGTTTGGTACCTGGATGCTCGGGGATGCCATCCCCGAACAGGAGGATGCGAGATGACCCCACGGCCCCGGCTTCTTTCCCGCACGTTGCGTCGCATTCTTCGCCGTCCACGGCCGGAGGTGCCGCTCCCACTCGACATGTTCTCGGTGGAGCGGACTGCACAGGAAGCCAGGGCTGCCAGGAAGCTCGAGAAGCTGTACCACCAGGGACAGCGGCGAGCTTGGAAGGGGAAGGACGTACTCGCCGAGCTGCTCGAACGCCACGGGGGCATTCAGCTTCCCGACGAGCAGGTCGAAGCCGTCCGAGCATTGTTTGCGGTGATTCTCTGGGGAGAGCTCGCGGCGTGGAAGATCTCGGCGGCGCTGGCCGACGAGCTCGAGCCGCTCGAGGCCAAGATGGCCGCGACCGCTCAAGTACATGACGAGGCGCGGCACTTCTATGTGATGCACGACTACCTCGAGGCCCTGGGGTCTGTGCCGAGCGAGCTGGGTCCTGCCACGCAGCGGGTGCTGTCTGGCACCCTCGAGGCGGACACGATCGTGAAGAAACTGCTCGGAATGCAGCTGATGATCGAGCCGCTTGCCCTGACGCTGTTCCACCTCGTGAGGCGCATGAAGCTGGAGCCGGTGCTCGCGGAGCTTCTCGTCTACTTCGAGCAGGACGAGGCTCGCCATGTCGCTCTGGGTGTACTGCACCTGCCGCAGATGCTCGAGGGCATGCGGGTACGAGAGGCAGCCGACCTCCACGTGTGGCAGATCCGTGAGTACTTTGCGCAGTTTGCGATGATGAAGGAACTCGAGCCCCACTTCCGGGCGCTTGGTATCCACCCTCGGCAGGTCATCGCGCTCGGACGACAGAAGCAGATGCTGGCGATGCAGATGCTGATCGACGAGATTGGCGTCGACCTGCCTGTCGTCGAGGTCTTCCGTAGGGTCACCGACTTCCGCGCCGAGCTCGACTTCCCCGAGGAGGGACAGCCCAGGGACTTTCCAAGCCGTCTACGGGCGGGGCTGGCGGCGGCCTTACACTCTGCCGAGGCCGAGGGAGTGCTCTCGGAGGTGGCCTAGCCCGGCTCTTGGTACACCCGGCGAGCGGGGACCTGAAGCAGGCGGTCTTCTTCGACGAGGTAGCCTGAGAGCTGGCCTCCGTAGACGCAGCCGGTGTCGAGTCCGATCAGCCAAGGCTTGCGCTTGCGCTCGACGCGAATCAGGCCACGTCGCGCGTCATGGCCAAAGATGACCCGCCGCTTCCCCGTGTAGTTCTGCCACCAAAACGGGCTGTTCTCGCCGGGATAGCGGCGCATGGACACGGCCATCTTCTCGGAAGTTTGCTTCAGTGAGCCGCTTGGATGCAGTCCGGCATGCACGACCGTGAAGGGGCCGGCGCTCTCGAAGAGTGGAAGCTTCTCGGTCCACTTCCGCCACTTGCCGACTGCGGCATCCAGTCGCTCGATGCAGCTGCGCACCGCGCGGTCCTTGGAACCGCTGCGAACCAAGCGCAGGTCGTGGTTGCCCATCACGGCGGCGTAGTCTCCGCTTCGGATCTGCGCCCAGACCCCCTCGGGGCTCGGGCCCTTTGTGAACAGGTCGCCGACCAGCACCACCCGCGTGGGCTTCGCCAGGCGAACCATGCGCTCGAGCTCGTCCGCGCATCCGTGTACGTCGCCGATGACCAGAGTGGACAGGTGGCCTCCCCGCGTAGGCTATCGCAGCGTACGGTCCGGATCCTCGTCCAAGATCAGCGCAGCGGAGAGTGCGTCCAGGGGCGGGAACAACCACGTCACCTGGGTGATGTCGAGCTCGCCCCGGCCGGCGCGTTCGGCACGACGGCAGAGGCGTCCGACCGTCGAGACCAGTCGCGCGGCGCGCACGGGTTTATCGAGGCGGGTCCACTGCGCATTGGCGACGCCCACCAGGCTCTGCTCAGGGATGAAGCCCGAGACGAGAAGCACGGGGATCCCCTCGTACAACTCGTCACAGAGCGTTGCGAGTTCAAGGCCCGTGATTCCGGGCATGACCACGTCGGTGACCAAGATGTCTGGCCGGGTCCGCGACAACACACGCCAGGCTTCGCCTCCGGCATTACACGCGGTCACCGTGTACCCGGCGTCGGTGAGGGCGGTGGCGTAGCTCTCGAGCAAGACGGGCTCGTCTTCGACCAGCAGGATGTTGCGGTTCTCGGGAAGCGGAGCGGGGGCCTGATCGAGCGTGTCGGTGTGGCGCAGGGCCAAACAGAAGCGAGCGCCTCGACCCGGACGGTCCTCAATCCAGATCCGCCCGTGGTGGTCACGAAGGATCTGGCTGGCGACGGCGAGGCCTAGGCCTGTTCCGCTCGTGGGTCCCTTGGTCGTGAAGAACGGGTTGAAGATCGACTCTTTGAGGTCTGCGGGCACGCCTGGGCCATCGTCCTCGACCATCAGGAAGCTGCCACGTGCCCCAGACTCGAGGATGAAGTCTCGGATGACGAGGGTGATCTGGCCGTCGGTACCGAGGGCGTCTCTCGCGTTCACGAGCAGGTTCACGATCACGTGCTCGAGGTCGTTGGAGGAGCCCATCACGGGGCTTAGGTCTTCGGCAATGTCGACTTGAAGGTGGAGGCCCGGCGCGAGGGTCGGCTGCACCAGCTCGACGGCATTTCGTGCGACCTGCTCGAGGTTGACTTGAATCAACTCGGACTGCGACCCGCGCGAGACGGTGAGCAGGCGTCTTGTGAGCAAAGACGCGCGCTCGATGGTGGACTCCATCTTCTCGAGGCGGCTCTCGAGGGGCTTGTTCTCGACGACCTCGCGCATGAAGCCGACGTGGGCGAGCAGGGTGCCGAGCATGTTGTTGAAGTCGTGGGCGATTCCCCCGACCAGCACGGCGACCGTCTCCATGCGCGCGGCGTGGAGTAGGCCTTCGTCCAGGCTGCGACGACGGGTGATGTCGCGAAGGACGACCACACAGCGCCCGTCTCCGACGGGGGTCGCAAAGGACTCGACGGCGACGAGCGGGTCGCCCGTGAGGTTGAACTCGGCGTGATCGGGCCTTGTCGCAGCTCTGGCGAGGTGGGCCCGGACCGCTGGGTGGTCGTCGGCGGGAATGCGTTCGAGCAGGTTCTTGGCAGGAGCTGGGCCGATGAGCAGCTCGCGTCCGGCCGGATTCATCTCGAGCAGCCGGCCAGCCTGGTCGACGCTGAGGATGGCGTCCGGGGTCTGGCGAATCAGCTGTTCGTCCCGTGCCGTGCGAGCGGTTTCCTTGAGTTGGATGGCGATGGTCACGCCGACCACGAAGGCCACGAGTCCGGCACCCGGGTAGGTCGGTAACTCCAGAGCCTCTGCCGTAAGGCCGATGCAGAGCGGAATGACGCCCACAATCAGGTACACGGCCGCGCCGCTTCGGCCCGCTGAGACTGCGGCGGCGGCGATGGCGGCACCGCCGAGGGTGCCGAGGGCCATGGTCAACTCGAAGAGGGGCGAAGCGGCGCCAAGCCATGCGGAGGGTGCCAGCAGTGCGAAGGCCGACAGCACGGCTGAGACGGCGAGGATGGCGTCTCGCACTGGCTTCGAGAAGGGGTGGTGGAACTGAGCGGAGAGCGCGAGGACCAGTGCCGGAAGCAGGACTTGGGCCAGACCTTCCGCACGCAAGAAGACGCTTGCTGTCGACAGCGGGCCGCCGAGGCCACTGCTCGAGAGGGTATGGGCCGCCGCGATCGCGGCGAAGCTTCCGATCAGAAGGCGTGAGGTTCGGCGACGCCGGAACAGGGTCGCAAGCTGTGCGAGGGCGAGGATGGCGAAGGTGAGAGCGAGACCAAGGCGGAAGGCATCGTGTCGTCGCGACAGCTCGAGGACGTCTTGGGTCTCGCCGATGACCACTGCGCCGTGGATCGCGCCCGGACCGTGGGCACCGCGAACCTCGATCACGAGCTGGTGGACCTCTCCGTCGGCTTGCTGAGGGAGGGGGACGAGCAGACTCCCGATGACGCGTGCTCCACCAGGACTGGGGTCGCCGAGCTGGCCAATCGGCTCGCCGTCCCAGAGGACCCGTGCCGCGTGATGCACACGCTCGATGTAGAGCATCTGCGGAAGGGCCTGGTGGGTTTGGACCGGAATGGCCACGCGAGCGGGTCCGTCGCCGTGCTCAGTGAAGGCACCGGGAATCTGGGTAATGACCTCTTCGCCGCCGAGCTCGGCCGACCACCGCCCACTGAGGTCAGTGAGAGAGGTTGGACCCTGAAACGGGACCAACAGCAGCACGAGCACCAGTCCCGCAAGTGCGATCCCGAGCCAAGCGGTGTCTGTCCACCTCAAGACGCCACCTCAAGCCAGCCGTCGGCCTCTTCGACCGCCGGACGGTAGCCCAGCTGGCGTGCGCGGGTGCGGAGTACCTCCCACTGCCGTCTGGAGCTGTCGTGCTCGCCGCGGTCGTACGCACGGCGGGCATCAAGGGCCATGGCGCCGAGATGGATCTCGATGTGCAGCGAGCGACGCGCCTGGTCGCGAAGGGGAGCCCAGTCGGTCTCGGGCGCTTGGGCCGTCAGCAGCATTCGCGCGTGCAGGGCGACCTCGGCGAAGGCCCCGTCTTCAGCCAGCTCGACGGCCCTCTTGGCGTCGCGCTGATGGTCTGTTCCCGCGGCCACGTGGGCGAGCGCGCGCTGCAGGTGGAACAGAGCTAGCCCCCAGCTCGATGTCGGTGCAGGCACGCTGAGGGCGCGAACGGCCTCTCCGCGGGTGCGCCACCAGCGGACGATGGCTGCGGCGGCCTCCTCGTGCTCGTTGGGGTCGATCGCAATCAGCGCCACGTTGGCCTCGGCGGCGTCGGCACGAAGCGTGGACAGTTCGAGCGACAGCACCATTGCCTGCGGCAGAAGATGGGTGAGATGCAGGCCACGGATCCGGCGAACGGCCTGATCCAGTAGGGGCCGGGCCACCGCGACGTCGGAGCGTTCGGCGACGAGCGTGGCGAGGGCCAAGGTGACCGCGGCGTGAGCGCGGTGGTCGCCGGACTCCTGAAAGGCTTCACGGGCGGCCCGAGCGTAGTCTTCGGCTTGGCGTCGTCGCCCGAGTCGCCGAAGCACGCGACCCATCCGCGCGCTGCACGCGGCCGCGCCTCCGAGATGCCCCGCCTCCGAGGCGAGTCGAAGGGCATGACGCGAGCGCTGCCGGGTATCGCTGAGATCACCGCGGGCCAGGGCGAGATCGGCGGCTGCGTTGCCCTGTCGCACCCTCAAGTCACTCGCCGACTTCGTCGTGACGAGCTTCGCAGCGCGCGCGAGCTCCCGCTCTGCGTCGGGGCTCGACATCGCCAGCCGGGCACGGGCGGCGAGCTGGAGGGCGCGAGCCGCCAGGGCTCCGTCGAGGCCCGGGCGAGGAGAGGCAATGCGGAGTGCGGAGACGAGTGCGGATCGCGTCTCGCCGGCACTGAACAGCAGCTCGGCGCGAAGGAGCTTGCAGCGTTGATCGTCTTCGGGGGAGGACGCGAGCTCTTCGGCGCGCTCGAGCAGCTGCTCGGGTCCCGTACCTGAGTCGGTGACCTGTGCGACCTCTGCTTGGAGCGCCGCGAGTGCGAAGGGTGGAGCCACGTCGCCAGGGAGCAGGCCTTCGATGACCTGGAGCCAGCGGCGTGCTTCGGCATAGCGTCCACGTCCAGCAGCGCGCGAGGCCGCTGCGAGCGCATGATCCGATGCGAGCTCGGGGGTACCCGCGAGGATGCGGAGTGCTGCAATCTCATCGTCGGCGCGCAGGCCAGAGGCAATCCAGGCATCCGCCAGCCGTCGTGCGGCCGCGGCCAGGCTGTCCATGCCGCTCTGAACGCTCTGAACGGCAACCCGCGAGTCAAGGACCCAGCCGTACTCTCCCTCGCGGGCCCACGCATTGTGAATGGCACTAGGGCCGGCAAGTCGGGTCAAGACATCGGTGGGAAGGGGCGCGCTACGGACGGCAAGAGGCCAAGGAGCACTCGCGGCTGGCGTGAACGGCGTGTCCCGCCAGCGAGCGAGCGATGTGAGGCCGGCTTCGACGGCGCGAAGCGGCGGTCCCTGCACCTTCGCGGCTTGCCGCGCCGGGCAGAGCGAGCCGGCAATGGCCTGGCTGGCCTCCGGCGTCGGGGGCTGGGCCTGCAGGACGCCCGCTCCGTCGCGTTCCATGCTTGCGACCAAGCGTTCACTCGAGTTGGTCTGCCAGCGTGGGTCGTGAAGCACGAGCAGGCCGATGTTCTTTCCGGTCCGACGGGCCAAGGTGGCGAGCACGGTGCGGGTAAGGCGGTCGATGCGCTCGGCATCGCGGACGACGATCAGCAGCGCATGC
The DNA here is from genome assembly GCA_023954855.1 of Pseudomonadota bacterium. GTDB lineage: Bacteria > Myxococcota_A > UBA796 > UBA796 > M1803. The sequence continues at coordinate 231,160 of JAGSGY010000002.1, forward strand.
TTCGCCGCTAGGGCCGTGAGCAGGTCGCACACCGTATCGGCGACCTCTGCAGTCGTCGGCGTGCGCTCCATCAGCCCCGAACCGGAGAGCGGCAGGGTCGGCCACAGTCGACGCAGGAGAGGGGCATGGGGACGCATGATCTGATGGGACCATGGTGCGTGGCGTGTGGGCCTGAGAACGGCATCGAGAAGGGTCTCGACGGGTCCGCCGACCGAGTCTACTCGGCACTGCACCTCGATTCCCCAGACCCCCTGCAGCGCGCCAAGCCGCTTGAGGTGGTCCGCGATGCGACGCCGCCCTGAACCCGAGGGTCCCTCGATGACCCAAGCGCGGGGCCCATCTCCGGTGAGTACACTCTCGGCCGGCTCCCACCACGGGCCGGGGTCGACGAAGGGCGGCTCGGGCCACATCGGCAGCTCGGTGCCAGTCTCGAGCATGCGCAGGGTCCGGACGGCCTCTTTGGCCGTGGGCCGCAGGCGGGGATCGATGTCGAGCATGCGCTCGAGCACTTTGGACAGCCCGAGTGAGACCTCCCGGTGTGTCGTCGCGAGCGGTGTCAGCGCCTCGAGGCAGGTCATGCGGATCCAGCCAAACGCATTCCGCGGTCGGGTCCGGGATCCTCCAATCGCCTCGTGCATCATCAGCGCCACCGCGAAGACGTCGGCAGCCGGGGTGAGGGGGAGGGCGGCGAGTTGCTCGGGGGCCATGTACGGCAGGGTGCCGAGCAGCTTTCGGTGTTGCGTCGACCGGGTGGTATCGCGTTCCGCGAAGAAGCGCGCGATGCCGAAGTCGAGGAGCTGCACGCGACCATCGGTGTCGACGAGCACATTGCTCGGCTTGATGTCCCGATGGATGAAGCCCGACTGGTGCAGCGCGTCGAGCACGTCGAGGAGTTGCCGACCTAGGCGAGTGGTCTGCGCCACCGCGTCGCCAGACTGCGCGCGGATGTAGTCGACGAACGGAGAGCCCTCGACCCGGTCCATCGAGAACCAGAGATTGCTCCCATCGATCCCAGCCTCTTGGACCTGGACGACTCCAGGGATCCGAATCGTGCGCAGGGACTCGAACTCTCGCAAGAACAGGCGGTCTGCGGCGGGTGTGCTGCTGGCCCTGACCTTGACCGCCACGTCGCGTCCGGTGCTATCGACAGCGTGGTACACCACCGCGCTCGCGCCCTCACCGAGAGGCGCGACGACGGTATACGGTCCAATGGGCGAGCCCACGGGAAGGGTGCGTGCGTGCGTCACCGGCTGAGAATACCGGTCGCGAGCCCCTCTGGCTCAACCGAGTGGGCGGTCGCGCTATCCAGCTGCGATGCGGTCCGATCCGAGCGCTTCAGCGACGCGCAGAACGGCGCGGTAGCTGCCGAACGGAGGGTAGATGTAGACGCCCGAAACGCGCGGGTGCGCGTGCACGGCCTTCAAGGTGCGCTGTGCCACCTCGATGCCGATCTCGCGCTGGGCTTCGCGGGTGGGTGCCTTGCGAAGACGCTCACGAACCTCGGCGGGGATCTGCATGCCGGGGACTTCGTTGTGCAGGAACTCGGCGTTCTTGTACGAGGCGAGGGGCAAGATGCCGACCAGGAACGGCACCTTTGGAACATCCTCGGTGCGATCGAGGAAGTCGTAGAGCATCTGGTCATCGTACAGCGGCTGCGAGAAGAAGAACTCGGCTCCAGCTTCGACCTTGCGGCCAAAGCGGTTGATCTCGAGGTCGAGGTCAACGTGTCCAGGGTTGCAGCCGGCACCGACGAAGATGTCGGTCTTGCCGCCCTTGCCAA
>JAGSGY010000061.1 GCA_023954855.1 Pseudomonadota bacterium
CCTCGCCCACCCTCACGGGACAGTACGACCCCACCGACCTGGACTCGCTGTCCGTGACCGTGGATGGGACCACCTACACCACCGGCGCCGACGCCGAGCTGACCGTGGACGGCAACGGAAACTGGTCCCTCGATCTACAGACCGCAGGACAGTCTCTTGCCGAAGGCCTGTTCGACATCACGGTCGAGCAGACCGATGGCAGCGGCACCACGGTGTCCGACGGAACCACCGACGAGGTCGAGATCGACCTGACCACACCCGTCCCGACCGTCAACGCGCAGACCGACAGCACCGGCCGCCCGACCGTCACCGGCACCTACGACGCCTCGGACTTCGGCACCAACGGCCTCTCCGTGACCATCGGCGGCGTCACCTACACGCTCGGAACCGACGCCGAGCTGACCGTCGACGGCAGCGGAAACTGGTCGCTTGACCTCTCGGGCCTGGCCACGCCCCTGCCGACTGGAGTCTATGACGCAGCCGCAGATCAGAGCGATGCCGCCGGCAACATCGGCGGAGACATCACCACCGACGAGATCGAGATCTTGCTCGATAGCGACGGCGACGGCCTCCTCGACGAGGTCGAGACCCTGGTCTACGGCACCGACCCGAACGACCCTGACTCGGACGCCGACGGCCTCACCGACGGCGAGGAAGTCCTCAACATCGGCACCGACCCGCTCGACCCCGACTCCGACAACGACGGCCTCACCGATGGCGCCGAGGTCGACGGCCCCGACGGCAGCCCCGGAAACGGCGACGACACCGACCCCCTCGACCCTGACAGCGACGACGACGGCCTCTCCGACGGCGACGAGGTGCTCACGCACATCACCGATCCGAACGATGCCGACACCGACAACGACGGCTTAGACGACGGCTCCGAGGTCTTGACCCACGGCTCCGACCCGCTTGTGCCCGACACCGACGCGGACGGCCTCACCGACGGCGAAGAAGTCAACACCTACGGCACCGACCCCACCGACGCCGACACCGACAACGACGGCCTCAGCGATGGGGACGAGGTCGACACGCACACCACCGACCCGCTCGACGCCGACACCGATGACGACGGGCTCGAAGACGGCGAAGAGCTGGTGGGCGCGGACGGCACCGCATCGACCGGCGACGAGACCGACCCGCTCGACGCCGACACCGACGACGGAACGGTGGGTGATGGCATCGAAGTGCTCGTCAACGGCACCGACCCGAACGACGGAACCGACGACGTGCCGAGCACCGTCGACACCGACGGAGACGGCCTCACCGACGACTTCGAAGACGCCATCGGCACCGACCCGACCAACCCCGACACCGACGGCGACGGACTCACCGACGGCACGGAAGTGCTCACCGAGAGCACCGACCCGCTGCGCCCAGACACCGACGGCGACGGACTCACCGACGGCGAAGAGGTCAACGACGAGCTCACCGACCCTCTCGACCCCGACACCGACGATGACGGGCTCTCGGATGGCGAAGAAGTCGACATCACCGCCACGGACCCGCTCGACCCCGACACCGATGGCGACAACCTCACCGACGGCGACGAAGTCGCGGTCCACGACACCGACCCGCTTGACCGCGACACCGACGACGATGGTCTTGAAGACGGCGCAGAAGTCGACACCCACAGCACCGACCCGCTGGTGCCCGACACGGACGGAGACGGCCTGTCCGACGGCGACGAAGTCAACGTCCACAGCACCGACCCGAACGACGTCGACACCGACGACGGCGGCGTGCAGGACGGCGTCGAGGTGGCAGATGGAACCGACCCGCTCGACCCAGTCGACGATGTGCCGGACCTCACCGACACCGACGGCGACGGCCTGACCGACGACGAAGAAGACGCCATCGGCACCGACCCGAACGACCCCGACTCGGATGACGACGGCCTCGATGACGGCGTCGAGGTGATCGACGAGGGTACCGATCCCCTCAACCCCGACACCGACGGCGACAACCTCTCCGACGGCGACGAGGTCAACACCCACAACACCGACCCGCTCGACCCCGACACCGACGGCGACCTGATCGACGACGGCGACGAGCTCGACGGTGAGGACGGCACGCCGAACACAGGCGACGAGACCGACCCACTCGACCCCGACAGCGACGATGACGGCCTCACCGACGGCGAAGAAGTCTTCGTCTACGACACCGACCCCAACGACGACGACAGCGACGACGACACGCTGCTCGACGGCGAAGAGGTCAACGACCACGGCACCGACCCCCTCGATGACGACACCGACGACGGCGGCATTCCCGACGGAACCGAAGTCGACAACGGCATGGACCCCCTCGATCCACGGGACGACGGGGAGCTCATCGACAGCGATGACGACGGCCTCACCGACCGAGAAGAGGAAGACCTCGGAACCGACCCGAACGACGCCGACTCCGACAATGACGGCGTCGACGACGGCGATGAAGTCAACGACGAGCTCACCGACCCGCTCGACCCCGACACTGACGACGACGGCCTCACCGACGGCGAAGAGGTGAACGACGAGCTCACCGATCCGCTCGACCCCGACACCGACGAAGACGGCCTCACCGACGGCGACGAGGTCAATGAGCACGGAACCGACCCGCTCATCGACGACACCGACGAAGACGGCCTCACCGACGGCGAAGAGATCAACGACCACGGCACCGACCCGCTCGACGAGGACACGGACGGTGGCGGCGTTCCCGACGGCGAAGAGGTCGACCGAGGCACCGACCCGAATGACCCGGACGACGACTTCGAGGACGACGCCGGTGAGTTCTACGGCGGTGCGTGTGGCTGCACAAGCGCGAGCCCGACGCCGATGACCGGACTGTGGATGCTCGGCGCCCTTGGACTGATTCTCCGCCGTCGAGGTGCCAAGTGAGCGCCCTTCTCGCACTCGTCCTGACCGCGGCGACCGCCCAGGAAGCCAACAACGTCAACGCCCAGCTCTACGCACCGCCGATTGACAGCACTCGCACCCTGTGGCTCGAGGACAGCGTCATGCTGCCCAACAAGTCCGTCGTGGCCCGCGGCATGTTCAGCTACACCAACAAGCCGCTGGTCTACGTCAAGAACGGCGAGACGACCAACATCGTCAGCGACGTGCTTCAGCTCGATCTCGCGGCCGGCATGACCTTCGGACGCGTGCGCTTCGGCGTGGATGTGCCGGTCTACCTGCTGAGCTCGGGTGAGGCCCAGACGGGGGCGGGTCTCGGTGACCTGCGCCTCGACGCGAAGCTCGGCATCCTCGACCACGATGAGGCCCCTCTCGGGCTCGCCCTCACTGGCCGCACCGACCTGCCCACCGCCACCGTCGACCTACCCCTCGGAAGCGGCAAAGTAGCTGGCGAATTCGCCGTCGTTGTCGACCGTCCGATTGGCGACTTGCTGCTCGCCGCGGATGTCGGCCTGCGCATTCGCCCCGAAGCCGTGCTCGAGAACGTGACGCTCAACGACGCGTTGATCTACCGTTTCGGTGGTGCCTACGCGTTCAGCGACGAAGCTGGCGCCTCCCTCGAGTTTGCGGGCAACACCGGCTTCGGCACCCAGGGCACCGGAGCCGGCTCCCCTCTCGAGGGTCTGGTGGGCGGCTACTACCGCATGCCGACCGGGCTGACCTTTCGGGGTGGTGTCGGCACCGGCATCACCCGTGGCATCGGCTCGCCGCTGGCCCGCGTCATGTTCATGCTCGGCTACGAGCCCCGCGCAGCCGAAGACATGGACCTGGACGGGCTTGTCGACGACATCGACAACTGTCCGCAGGATCCCGAGGACTTCGACGAGTACGAGGACACCGACGGCTGCCCCGACCCCGACAACGACGGGGACGGCCTGCTCGACACCGCCGACACCTGCCCGATGGAGCCCGAGGACATGGACTCCTGGGAAGACGAAGATGGCTGTCCCGAGCCCGAGTTCCTCGTGCGTTGGTCCGTCGTTGACCCCGCCGGGAACGCCGTCTCCGGCGCCCGCTACGTGCTTCCAGATGGCGATAGCTTCGAGGCCCCGACCGAGGCCGGCTGGCTGCCCGGCATCTACGAAGTCAGCGCCGAGGCCGAGGGCTACGACACCAACACCCGCGATGTGACGCTCGAGATGCCTGGCCCGCAGGATCTCGTGACCGTGCTCACGCCCAAGGTCACCATGGGCACGCTCACGGTCAAGGTCGTCGACAAGAACGGCGAGCCCGTCGAGGGCGCGAGCTTCTCGCTGGTCGGTGTGCAGGGCGACCACGCCACCGGCAGCACGCTCTCCCTGGCTCCCGCCGACATTCAGGTCATCGCGAGCGCCGAGGGCTACGCGGAGGTCAAGGACAGCGGCACCATCAAGGCCGACACCCAGACGGACCTGACCATCGAGCTTGCACGCATTGCCGGTGAGCTGCTCGTCGAGGTCGTCGGTCCGGACGGCAAGCCCATCGAGGGCGCCACCTTCACCCTCGACGAAGAGGGTGAGAACCAGAGCCCAGGTGAAGCCGTGGAGGTCGCTCCCGGCGAGCTGACCGTCATTGCCCGGGCCGAGGGCTACGCGCCCGGCAAGGCCACAGCGACCGTGGTTGCGGACGAGGCCGTCACCGTGCGCATCGCCCTCGAGGCCTCGCGCATCAAGGTCACCAAGACCCAGATCACCCTCGAAGAGAAGGTGTTCTTCAAGACCGGTCGCGCCGACATCCAGTCGCAGAGCTTTGCGATGCTCGACGAGTTGGCTCAGGTGATCCAGGACCACCCCGAGCTGACGAAGATCAAGATCGAGGGCCACACCGACAGCCGCGGTAGCGAGTCGTCGAACCTCGCACTGTCCGAGCGCCGGGCCGCGAGCGTGCGGACCTACCTGATCGGCAAGGGCGTCGAAGGCGAGCGTCTCGTCAGCGAAGGCTACGGCGAGAGCAAGCCGCTCGACCCCGCCGAGAACGCCGAGGCCTGGGAGAAGAACCGCCGCGTGGACATCTTCATCCTCGAGCGCGACGACGACTAGGCTGGCCTACAGCTCGGTCTCGATCCACCGCAGGTCGAAGTCCACCGTCATGTCGAACTGCGAGTTGCAGCCGAAGTCGCAGTTCCCGCTCAAGCAGAACATCGTGAAGGCCGCCGACCCTGCCACCTGGCGGGGCGTGTGGTCGATCCTGCGGATGTCCGCCAAGGTAGATCCCTGGTAGCTGCACAGGTTTCCGTCCACGTTCTCGATCAAGCCCGCCTCGAGCAGGGTCGTGTACGGAGCGGGTCCTGCATCTGGCGGAAGCCCAAACGCGAAGTCGGTTCCGCTGGTGTTGGCGCTGAAGTAGAGCCGCTCCTGGATACGCTCAGCCCGTACAACGGGGTCATCCCCCGTCGCCGTGATCGGCGAGCCCCCGTGAAAGGTGACGGTCACCGTACCCCCCGATGGCGGCACCGTGTGGGCATCACAGCCGGGCGCGCACCAGTCGCCGGCGTCCGTGTTTCCGTCGTCGCAGACCTCGCCATACTCGACGTTGCCATTGCCGCAGTCCGGCGGGTCGCTGAAGCAGAACGAACCCATGTTGTCGTCGGCCTCGACGCAGCTGTACCCGTCGGGACAGGACACGTCGCAGGCCAGTGAGCAGTATGCGGTCATCAGGTTGCCGTCCCACAGACAGAAGCCGCCTTCACAGTCTTCGTTCTCGAGCGCGCACAGCGTCTCGGTGCAGCCGCCGGCGCAGTTCACACCCAGATCGGTAGGACGCTCAACCGTCGTAGGTTCCCCCGAGTCCGTTCCGGAGTCCACGACTTCCGTGGTTCCACAGGCCATCAACGCGCCGAGGCCAAGGCCCCAGAACACTTGGATGGGGCGACGAAACCGGACGCGGAGATGCATGCTTTCCTTCCTGGATGCCAGACCCTACCGGAACCGCGAGGCTCCCGCCGCTCAACAACCACTTGCGCACCCCCTCTGACAATGTGAAAGCGGCCGCCAGAAGGGAGCGGGCGATGAGCACCACCGCAGTGATCGCAGTGCGACACGGAGAGGAATGGACCGGCGTCTACGTCGCAGACCGCGGCGGCGTGGCGCAGACCGGCGCCGCCATTCTCCAGGCGCTAGTCCACTGCGAAGGCGAGTTCGACGTCTTCGAGTCGCGTTTCATCAAGCGCGGTTCCGGCCCCTACCAGGACTTCCCAGGCGAGAAGCTCCAAGGCTCGGAGATTCCGTCGCTGATCACGCCGCGTAACCTCGTGAAAGCCAGCCCCAACTGGCTGTACATGATCGACGCCCGCAAACGAAAGATTCAGGCCATGGTGCCCCGCGGCGGCGGCTTCTCGAAGCACGAGCAGCTCACGATTGGCCCGGACGGCACCACCACACCTGCGGCCTTCGGTCCCTACGACCAGTTCGCGGACCTCGAGGTCGTCAAGGGCTGGCCGAAGTGCGACGTACACTGGACGGGCATCAACGTGCCCCGTCGCGTCGCCATCACCGCCAAGCTCGCCGCGGCCGCTACAGCCGCCGGAAGCAGCGCCGAGGCGTGGCGCGCCCTCGTCACAACGGTATTCAGCACCCACGTGGGCCCAGGAGCGCTCTGTCACCCGCGCACCATGGGCTTGGGCGACCTGCTGCTCGTGAAGCTCGACAACGGCTCTCTGCGCTACCCGTTCAACAGCCTGGGTCGTCGCAACGCCGCTGGATGTGAGCTGCGGGGCGAGGACGGCGGCAAGCGACCGGTCGACCTGTCCTGGGAGGCCCTTCGCGCCCCCCTCGCCGAGGTGCTCGACATCGACGCCTTCGAGCTCGCCCTGGCGAGCGGGATGTACCCAGAGCAGAGCTTCCGGCGCGACGGTGAGGGCCAACTCGAGCGCCAGATCAAGGCCGAAGAGGACTTCACGCCCTACGCCTTCGACACCGGCTGGACCGAGGCAGCAGCGTGCGCGATGCTCGACTGGCTGCGTGGGTTCGAGGTGCTCGAGGCGCACATGCTCGAGGATCCCTTCGCGGAGCTCCGGGCCAAAGCGGCGGCGGTGAGCCCAGCCAAGCTGCAGGAGCTCGAGGCCATCCTCGAAGACCTCGAGAGCAAGGATGCGACCGTCCGCCGCAATGCCGACACCACGCTGTTCCGCTTCAAGCGCCGGCTCCGCTAGACCCGGACGCTAGGCGCCGCTCGTCGCGCCCTCGAGGATCTGTACCAGACCCGCCAGGGCTGGGTCTTGGCGAGCTGCATCGAGCACAGCGTCGAGGTCTTCGAGACCCGGCACATGCGCACGGCAGAGTCGCACGGCGAGGCCGACCTGCGGGCCGAGCCCCTCGTCGGCCAGCCCCACCCGTTCAAAGGTCTGTCGGGCGCCTTCCTCGTCCCCGGACCGGACCTGGGCGACGCCGAGATAGGCGAGCCCGAGCGTCCAGAGCACCCCACTGGACTGCCTTCCGATCCGCGCAAGCCCCCCAGACAGGCGGCTAACGCCTTCGTCCCAGCGGCCGAGCATGAGCGAGAGAAGCCCCGCGTTGACGCGCTGGGTCCCTGCAACCGCACGTCCACCGACACGCCTCACTTCGTCGAAGAGCTCCTCGTACAGGGTGTCGGCCTCCTCGAGTTGGCCGGCTTCCAGACACCGTGAAGCGCGCACGCTCTTGATGCTGTGGAGCACGGCGAGGTCATCGAAGCGGAGCGCGAGCTCTTCGGCCTTCTGGAGCGCCTCTTCGCGCGCATCGGGGTCATCCAGGCAGGCGCCCACGTTGCCCCAGGCGACTGCCGCGACGCGGAGCGCGCCGAGCCCCGTCGCCAGGTCCACAGCGCGGCGGTAATGCTCGAGCGCCTCGTCGACGCGTAGCAGGTAGTGAAGCGCCACCCCGGCGGCGACCTCCATCTTCGCCTCGCGTACGACCCAGCCCCCCTGCGCGGCGAGTCGAATGCCCCGAAGCGACAACTCGAGCCCCTCTGCAAGCCGCCCTTCCCGCTGCAACATCAGCGCCTTGGCCTTGATGTGCTGCACGTCGAGAATCGAGCCCTCGGGGAGCTCTGGCAGCGCTTCGACGACATCCTGATCATCACTGCGAAACGGCCGGTCGAGCGACGTCAGCACATCGATCTTGCGCAGCTGCATGAGAGCTTGGTCATCGGACGACAGGTCGGGAATCGCAAGAACCTGGTCCAGCCGCTGCAGGTAGTCGGAGGGCAGCCCATGGCTGAGCTGCACGGGCCACAGGTGGTTGGCGAGCGCGGCGGCCTGGGGAACCCCCAACCAGGTCATGTGCTCGAGGGCGGCAAGCACATTGTCCAGTTCGTCCCGCAGGAACCGGCCGCCCTCTGGCGAGAAGTCATAGGCCGCGGCCGCGGCCTCGGCGCGAAGTGCAAACCAGGCGGCGTGACGGGCACTCGCGCTCGACCGGACGTCGGCCTGGGTGTGCTCCCGAGCGAACTGCCGCACGCTCTCGAGCGACGAGAAGCGAAGGCCCGTCGGCCCAGGGACAGCCCGAAGCATCGACTTGTCGAGCAGGGCGCCGGCGAGCAGCTGGCTCTCCTCCCCAGCCGTGCAGATCGCAGCCATGCTCTCGAGAGTCGCACCACCGCGAAAGCCGGAGAGCTCACCGAGTAGCTGCTGCTCGTCAGCGGACAACAGCTCCCAAGACCAGGCGATGGCCTGCGCGAGGGACGACTGGCGTCCGATGGCATCGCGACGATCACTGGCAAGCTCGCCGATGTGCTCATCGAGTCGCTCTGCCAGCTGCTCGAGCGGCGTGAACCGAAGACGGGCCGCGGCGAGTTCGAGCGCGAGAGGCACCCCATCGAGGCGTCGAACGACGCGGTTGACGGTGTCGGCGTCGAGCTCGATTCCCGGTCGGACGGCTTCGGCGCGGGCCAAGAACAGCGCCTGCCCTTCGGCCTCGACGAGGGGATCGAGTGCGAGCACGTGCTCTCCGCCCACCCTCAAGCGCTCTCTCGATGTGGCGAGGACACGCAGCTCTGCGCTGGCCGACTGCAAGCGCGGGACTGCCCTGGCCACCACGTCGGCAAGCTGCTCGACATTGTCGAGGACGAGAAGCCCGGGACTGCGAGCGGCCAGCGCACGCACGACCAGAGCCGAGACGTCGGACTGCCCGACCGCCACCACGCCGAGCACCCGCGCGAGCTGCGACCAGAACGCATCCACGGTCCGCGCCTCGGAGAGATCACAGAACCAAGCATCCCCTCGCTCTTCGTTCAACCACGCACGAGCGATGCGACCCGCGAGACGAGTCTTGCCGACGCCAGGTCCGCCAAGGAGAGTAAGCCACTGGGCCGTGCCGCACAGCAGCTGCAGGGCCTCTGCAAGGGCAGGCTCCCGTCCCACCCAGGCATCGCGCTCCACAGGAAGGCTCGCACCCAGCTCCTCGGCGGTGAGCACGGCGACGATGGTCTGTCCCTCGCCGATCAAGGCCGCGAGCCGCTTGCGCAGCGCCTCGATTTCTTCGCTGACGCCCTGCGCTCCCGGTGGGTTCAGCTGATAGCCCTGACCGCGGACATTGAGCAGCACCGCCGGCTTGGATGGGTTCGGCTCGATCTTCGCGCGGACCCGCTGGACGGTCGACTCGACGGTGCGCGTGCGCGTCTTGGGGCTGTACCCCCACACCTCGCGAAGCAGCTCACCCTTGTTGGCGTAGCGATGCCGCGTCCCGAACAAGTAGCCGAGCAGGGCCTGCTCCACTCGGGTGAAGGCCACGCCTGGAAAGGCCTCGGCTAGTCGTGGGTCGATAGCGCTCATCGGCCACAACCTACCGCCGGCGACGGCGCTTAGCGAGTGCCCTTTGCAGCTCGCGCAAGTCGACCGAGAGAGCCCCGCAACGCGACCTGGCTGGCCGCCTCGACGACCGGCCACATCTCGTCAGGCCACGCCTCCATGGCGGGCGACCGCTCACTCAGCGTCACCCGCGATTTTCCGGCGTCCTCGACGAGTCTCCAGGTCGTGCGGCAGCCCAGAGAGTCTTCGACGGCAAACTGGTGGGGACGGTCTGACTCGACGACCGTCTGCGTGAGCAGCCTCGGCTCGCCAGACACGACGCCGATCATCCGCCAATGCGTTCCCACATCTCCGCGGCCGGAAGTGTCGCGAATGGTGCGCGCTGAAGGGCCCCACACGTCGGCCATGTCGGGATCCGAGAGGACGCGCCACAGGCTCGCGATCGGCAGCTCGAAGACCTCTTGTACGCTCGTGGACCGCATCCTAGCGCCCCTTCGGGCTGAAGCGGTACGCCACCGAGCAGTCCGCGCGAAGCCAGCCAAGCTCGGTGAAGGGGCGCTCGAGAGCACAGCCAACCCGCACGCCGTGTGGCTTGGCGAGCAGCACGTCGTAGCCGACGCCCAGCCGAAGATAGACGTCCATCGAGCCATCCCGCCGCACGGAGCTCACGAACTGCTCGAAGGGAACCTCCGACCCGTCCTCGCCGGTCATCATCCCCGTCACCGTGTAGCTTGGCACCTCAAAGGACGGGATGTGGCCAGCGCCAAGTCCGCCGAGCGCGGACAGACGCGGCATCATCGGTAGGCGCAACCGACCGTACACCGTGGCGTAGGGCGCCCACTGGTCCTTGAGGTGGATGTCCGGCACGGTGAGCTGCCCGGCATAGAGCTGACCGAAGGTGAGGACGCGCCGGGCTTCTGCGCTCAGTCCAAACTCGACCAGACGGCTCGGGCGGTACGCCGCCCCCAGCCCGAGCCGCATCGCCGACGAGGTCTCGCGCAAGTCCACGCGATTCCGGTAGAACGGCCTTCGTCCGCCCTCACCTTCGGCGTAGAGCGCCGTGTCGTTGACGAACCCGCCACCGTGACCGAAGGTCGCCTCAACCGCGACCGTGCCCGGCTCCGGAGCGGCCGTGACGTACTGATTTAGGGCCACCATGGAGTCAGGGGTCCTGTCGACCATGGCGTAGCCGCGTGCCTTCATGCAGGCCGAGTAGAGCTGGACATCGACCTCGTCGCCGGCCGACGCGCTGTAGCCACCGCTCCCGGCACTCGAGCGCCTCTTGAAGCTGGTGTTCTCCTTCATGCACTCGTACGAGTCGACCTCGCGCGAAGCCTCGTCACCGAGCTCAGCGTGCTCCCAGCGTTCGATCTGAAAGGGCTTGGGCGAGCAACCCGCGGCGACAAAGAGAGCGGCGAAAACCAGAGTGCGAGACATGAGAACCATCCAAAGAGTGAAGGATGCCGCTCACTAGGCGCGTCTCACGGGCGCTGCCTCTCCGAAGCTCGATTTGTGACCCGGGTCACAGAACGCCGACTGCGCCTCACCCCTTGCCGTAGTTCTTGCGAATCGTATCGTAGACCTCGGCGTAGTCCGGCACGTTGGCGACCGTCAGATCTGGCGCACTGCTCCCCGCCGTCAGGATGGTCACTTGCCCATTACCGAAGGCCTTGCCGAGCGCGCCTTGGTTCTGCTGAATCGAGTCGATGCGGTTGAACAGCACCGAGGTCACCGACTTGAAGAAGATGCCGCGCCGCATGACCACGCGGTCGGTCTCGATCTCGTACTGGGCCACGTGCGTCTGCCAGGCCACAAGCGGAGCGAACGGCCACAATGGCGGGAAGATCAGGAAGGGTGCCACCGCATTCGGAATCGCGGGCTTGGTCGTGGTGAGCACGTCGTCGTTCTGCGGGTGCTCTTCTTCGATCGCGCTTGGCTCGATGAGGCCGAGCAACAGCGCGTCCATCGCGCCCACCTTGATGGCGATGTCCTCGATGTAGGCGCCCTCGAGGGCGTAGGGCACCTTGATGCCTCCGCCTGGCTGCTGGGCCTGCTGGCCCTGCTGCTGCATCACCCGCTCACCGGCGATGTAGACCTTGAAGCGGCCCTGCTCGGTGAAGGGAATGGCGGTGGTCTCGACCTTCTTGATGTTGTCGTAGCGCGCGTAGATGTGCTGCTTGAAGAAGATGCCGGTCTGGGCCTCGATGTGCTGGCCGTGAAAGGTGATGCGCTGCTTCTTGACCCGCATCGCGGTGATGGCCGCCATGGGCGCTGGCAGGAGCAGCAACACGGGGATGAGCAACAACACCGGCCAGAACGCGACGGCCGCCACCAAGAGCGCAGCCGCGACCATCGCGAGGAAGATCAGCAGGAAGGCATTCTGGATGAGCCAGACCTTGGGCCCGAAGGACTGCTTCAGCTCGCCTTGGACCTCGTCTTCATCGATGCCGCACTGCCGCAGCAGGGCGCCGAGGTCGATGTCGTCGACCGCCACGTTCGAGAACGTCAGCGGCTGCGGCGAGCCAATCGACCAGATCTGCACCGTGAGGGTCTTGAAGAAGTCGTCGAGGGGTGAACGCGACACCTGCACGCCGGTGACCTTGTCGTAGGCGAACTCCTGCTGCTTGGTGCCGAGGAAGTTGTACTCGCTGGACATCGAGTGCGTGCCGACCGTGTAGGTCGTGTTGCTCGCCTTGATGAACATGCCAATGGTCGCAATCAACCAGGCGGGGGGCACAAGAATCGAGGCCAGCAGCGGCACGAGCGAGCGCGCGACGTTCATCTTGAACTCGCCCGTCCACGCGTCATCGGCCGAGACGAGCTCGCGCTTCTGCACCGCCTTCGCAACCGGCTTGGCCTCCGCTTCATCCTCGCCTTCTGGGGTCGCAGCTTCCGCGACCTCACCCGGCTTGACGGTGATGGCGCTGGCGTTCGCGACGAGGGTGGCGATGGCCTCTTTCAGCTCGGGGCCCCGCGACAAGCGGCGAAAGTGAATCTCGCTGCCGCTGCCCTGGCAGCTCACCGACACGTCGTACAAGCCGAGCATCTGGTCGATGAACGTCCGGTTGATTGCCGCGTCGGCGATGTTCTCGTAGGGAATGAAGGCGTTGTCGCGGGTCAGAAAGCCCTCGGTGTACGAGACCGTGTCGTCGTAGACCGTGTACGTGCGCCGCGTCAGGTCGAGGTAGCGCACGACCAGGCCCGCGAGGGTGAGCAGCACGCTGCCGCCCGCGAATCCGATGCCCAGCACCGACACCACACCGCCGGCGACCGGTCCAGCCGACTCGATGATGCCCATGGTGAGGCCAAAGGTCGCTCCGAACAGCCAGATCATCGTGAAGGCCACACCGAAGACCGTCTTGACGATGTCGGTCACCGCACCCATGGCGGTCGGCGACTCTTCGTGAAGCACCTCTGCGCGCTTCATGGAGTAGCCGTTGGCCCGCATCAGCTCCTGCACCTGCTCGTAGACGTCGACCGGGTTCTGAATCGCCTCGAAGGTGATCTCAGAGGCCGCACTTCCGGCCGATTCGATGCGTACATCGCCGATCTTGAAGAAGCGATGGCGAAGCCAGGGAAGGCGAAGACGAACGTGGGTCACGTTGCGGAGCTCGAGCTCGGTGCGTCCGTCCGAGAGCAGCCCGCCGCGGTGGCAGACGAGGTGATTCGCGTGAATCTCGTAGCGCTCTTTGGTGTAGGCCACGTGGGCGCCGTAGAGCATGGGAAGAAGCAGGAAGAGCCAGACCACGGGCAAGGCCGCCATCAGCCACCAGGCTGGCACGAGCAAGGCCGCCACCACGATGCCCACCGACAGCAGCGTCGTCAGCACCAGGGCGCCGACCACGCGCGGCCACATGAATGCCGTTCGCCTCGGCGTAAACTCCTGCACTTCAGCGACCAAAGTCACCTCCCAGCCAGGTGTAATCCGTTGTGGGTGCTCCACTTGGTCTCGCCGGCCTTCAGACCTATGCTCACCACACAGACGAGGGCCAAGTGCAGATCTACAAGTTGCTTCACCCGAACGAATACGCGGCCCTCCGGACCGATGCCGAGACCCTGGGCGCGCCCGTGGATCTCGCCGATGGCTTCATTCACTTCTCGACCGCCGACCAGCTGCAAGAGACCGCCCGGCGGCACTTCAGTCAGGCGACGGTTCTCTGGGTTCTCGGGGTCGATACCGGGAGTCTGGGCGATACGCTGAAGTGGGAGCCCTCACGTGGAGGAGCGCTATTCCCGCACCTGTACGGCAAGCTGCTCCTGTCGCACATCCGCGATGAGCGCGAGGTGCACCGGGCCCCCGGCGAGCTCTGGTCGCTCGAGGACGCCGCCGTCGACCGCTGACACCGCGCTCGATGGCCCAAACCAAGCCTCGACAAGCTCTCGACAAGTGCGGAAAACGCCGTCCCGACCACCATACGGTACCGTATCGATACGGTGGCGTATGTTTTTCCTTGCACTAGAGAAACCTCGACTTTAGCCTCCGCGCACCTTCCAATGAGGTGCTCTATGACTCTCGCTTTCTCTCGGCCCCTCGGCCTTCTCTTCTTCCTTGCAGCCTGCAGCTCGGCAGAGCCGGTGACCGCCACCGACACCGACTCCAGCGCGAGCGTCGACACCGGCGAAACGCAGACCGGGGACACCGACACCGGCAGTAGCGCTGATAGCGGCTCGAGCAGCACAGCGAGCCTTAGCGGCACCATCGACCGCTCGGCAGAACCCAGCAACGGGGGCGTGGGCCATCTGTACGTGGTGGTGATGGAGGAGAACCCGATGACCGGAGGCGGCGATGCCCTCGGTGCCGTGATCATCGAGAACGCCGACTTCACGAGCTCCGGCGCCAGCTACGACTACACGATCAGCGGCATCGAGCCGGGCACCGCCGAGGTCTTCGTGACTGCGTTTCTCGACGACAACGCGAATGCCGACGCCACCGAGCCAGGCCCCGACATGGGCGACCTGGTGTCCATGGAGGGCGTGTCCTTCCCGAGCATCGTGATCGACCAGGCGACCGCCTACGACCTCGATCTCACGCTCTCCTTCTCGATGCCGTTCTAGGGGGCCGCCATGCGTATCGCCATTCTTGTCTCGCTCGCGCTCGCAGCCTGCTCCTCTGAGCCGCAGATCCACATCAGCACGCAGTTCGCCGCTACTGCAGGCGAAGTCTCCTTCTTGCTTCCCAACGGCACCACCCAAGCGGTCGCGGCGAGCGATCTGGTCGGAAAACCCTACGTGGTCTCGGTCTTCGAGGGCGGCTTCTCGCAGGGCAACGACGACCCGCTCGATCTGGAGTGGGGCACGGTCCCCGACCACCTGACCATCGACTTCACTTCGACGGTGGGCTTCGAGCCGGGCCCGTACGACGCGAGCGTCATCGTCTACGTCAACACCCCTGTGGCCTCCGAGGACATGCAAGCGGACGCCGCCTTCGAGCCCGAGGCGCCGGTCGGCGGAGACCTGTCGGCCTTTACCTTGGACGAGGGCGACATCCTTCCAGGAGACCCGAGCTTCGAGGCCGGGGTGGTCCGCATCAACGTGATCGACGGTGAGGGCGACGCGTCCAAGCACCTCTCGAACCGCACAGCTGCGCCAGACAACAGCGACGCACTGCTCGAGGCCTTCACCGACACCATCCTGCTGGTCCCCTAGGAGGTTTCATGCGCATCTTCTCCATTCTGGTGGTGCTCACGGGCTGCTCCAGCGTCGAGCGGTGGCCGGTCGACCCCCAGACAGGCATTCGCGTGCGGGGCCTCGAGCCTGTGCCGACCCTCGAGGACTGGCCAGACAACCCTTACAGCGACGCCAAGCGCGAGCTCGGTGTACTGCTGTTCAACGACACCCGGCTTTCAGGAAGCGGCCAGACCAACTGCTCGACCTGCCACTTCGCGCCGACGAAGTTCCAGTCGAACACCCCGTTCGACCTACCCGATCGGTCCGTCGAGACCCTCGAGCCGGTGCTGCCTCGCAATGCGCCCTCCCTACTGAACCTGGTCCACGCGCCGGTGTTTCGCTGGGATGGCTCGCTCGGTGATGACTTGTACGAGCAGATGGTCATCCCATTCGCCGAGGCGAACATGGACATCGCCGACCGACTCGACGCCGAGCACGTACACGACCTCGACTTCGAGGGCGCCAAGCCCGCGCTCCACCAACGTCTCTCGGTCGACATCGCCGGCTACGTGCCCCTGTTTGACGAGGCCTTCGGCGTCGACATCCGCTCGTCGACGGACGAAGAAGTGTGGACGCTCTCGGGCAAGGCCCTGGCCATCTACATGCGCGAGGTCGTCTCGAGCGACTCGGCCTTTGACCGATGGAACGCGGGAGGCGAGGCGCTCGGCGATGAAGCGCTACGCGGACTGGAGCTGTTCGTCGGCGAGGGCCGCTGCGCGATGTGCCACTCGGGGCCCCTGTTCAGCGACTTCGAGTTTCACAACGTGGGCACCGCCGTACCCGACGCAGACGGCGTCCGCGTCGACGAAGGCCGGTTCCTGGTCACCGGCGACGAAGCGGACCGCGGGCGCTTCTTGACCCCCACTCTGCGCTCTGTCGCTCGGACCTCGCCCTACTTCCACGATGCAAGCGAGATTGGCATCGCCGGCGTGATTCGCCGTCACATCAACCCCGTCGACCCCCTGCACGACCCCATCCTGGACGGCGTGGTACTCGATGATTCGCAGGTCGACGACCTGATCGAGTTCCTCAAGACGCTGGACGGTGCGCCCCTCTCCGCCGAGACGACCGCGCTTGTGATCGACCTTCCATCGCAGTGACCGCGAGATGGAAAGTGGGCCGGCGGCCTCACCTTCGGCGGGGTAGGGTGCGCCTGCGCCCTACGGAGTCCCGATGCGTCTGCTGATGATGGTCACCCTGCTCACCCTTGCCGCCTGCAAGGGCGATGATGAACCCGCCGCCACCGACACCGGTGTCGTCACCGTCGACAGTGGCGACGAAGACCGCGACGGCGACGGCGTTCCCGCGTCCGAGGACTGCGACGACGACCCAGCCGAGTGCGGAGCCGACTGCAGCCCCGAGCTGACCGCCGACGATTGCGACGGCTACGACAACGACTGCGACGACCAGGTCGACGAAGACAACGGCGCGAGCTGGTACGCCGACTGCGATGGCGACGGCGACTTCTCAGCGACGGCCGACGTCGCATGTGGCGAGCCCACCACCCACAGCTGTGACGACGGCGCGGCGCCAGACGGTGGCTACACCTCGACCGCTCCGACCACCGCGGACTGCGACGACGAAGACGCGACGCAGAACCACGATGATGCCGATGGCGACGGCACCTCCACCTGCGACGGCGACTGCGACGACGACCCGAACGCTTGCGGTTCGCTCTGCGAGCCCGGCAACACCACCGCCGACACCTGCGACGGCTTCGATGTCGACTGCGACGGCACCATCGGCGAGGATGACGGCCGCGCCTGGTACCCCGACTGCGACGGCGACGGTGACCCCTCCGGCACGGGTGTGAATGCCTGTGACGAGCCGACCACTTCGCCGTGCACCGACGGCCAGGCCCCCGACGGCGGCTGGACCGCATCGGTCCCCTCCTCGCCCGACTGCGACGACGAAGACGCGGACCTCAACCACGACGACGTCGACACGGACGGCGAGTCGACCTGCGACGGCGACTGCGATGACGACCCGAATGCCTGTGGTGCGGACTGCCGCTCAGACCTGACCGTGGACGGCTGCGACGGCTACGACAACGACTGCGACGGCGGTTCTGACGAAGACCCCGACCTCACCTGGTACCTCGACGACGACCAGGACGGCTCGACCGTCGGCACCGGCACCCTGCAGTGCACCTCGCCCTCGTCGAAGCACGTCTCGACGGCTAGCGCCACGATCGACTGCAACGACGCCGACGCCGCCCTCAACACACGCGACGACGATGGCGACGGTGAGAGCACCTGTGCGGGCGACTGCGACGACGACCCGAACGTCTGCGGCGACCAGTGCAAGAGCACCAACACCCTCGACGGCTGCGACACCTACGACAACGACTGCGATGGTAGCTACGACGAGGACCCGGGCTCCACCGTCTGGTACCTCGACGACGACAGCGACGGGTGGATCGCCAGCACGACCGGCGTCGGGCAGTGCACCAGCCCCGGCGCGAAGTACACGACCCGCCTCACGACCGTGGACTGCAACGATGGCGACGCGAGCCTGAACCACGACGATGCCGACAACGACAGCGTGAGCACCTGTGCTGGCGACTGCGATGACGACCCGAACGCCTGTGGCGCCGCCTGCTCGCCGGACCTGACCGTCGACGCCTGCGATGGCGAGAACAATGACTGCGACAACCAGACCGACGAGGACCCACCGCGCTGGTTCTTCGACGGCGACCAAGACGGCTGGACCTCGATGGCCGGCTGGGTCGACGCCTGCGACTCGCCCGGCGCCAAGTACTCTCAGGACCGCTCGCTGCTGACGGACTGCGATGACGTCGATGCCACCGCGAATCACGACGACGAAGACGGCGACAACGTCAGCAGCTGCGACGGCGACTGCGACGACGACCCCCTCGCCTGCGGTGCCGCCTGCTCCCCCGACCTCAACGTCGACGCCTGCGACCCCAACCAGTACGACAACGACTGCGACGATACCTCTGACGAAGACGCCCCCACCTGGTTTGAAGACGACGACCAGGACGGCTGGAGCGCCGACCTCACTGGACAGGCCAGCTGTGATGCACCCGGCCCCCGCTGGAGCCAGACGGCCAGCGCACAGGCCGACTGCGATGACGACCTCGCGTCCCAGAACCACGACGACGCCGACAGCGACAACCACTCGACCTGCGACGGCGACTGCGACGACGACACCAGCACCTGCGGTGCCGGCTGCTTCCCCGGCAACTCCGCAGACGACATCTGCGATGACTACAACCAGGACTGCGACGGCGATCTCGACGAAGACCCCGACCGCACCTGGTTCCTCGACGACGACCAAGACGGCTGGAGCGCCGACCTCACCGGCCAGGCCGCCTGCGACTCGCCCGGCGCCGACTGGAGCCAGACCGCCAGCGCCCAGGCCGACTGCGACGACGCCCTCGCCTCGCTGAACCACGACGATGCCGACGGCGACAACCACTCCACCTGCGACGGCGACTGCGACGACGACACCAACGCGTGCGGCGCCGGCTGCTTCCCCGAGAACCCCGCCGCCGACGTGTGCGACGGCGACAACCAGGACTGCGACAGCAACGTCGATGAGAATCCCGAGATCGACTGGTTTGTCGACGCGGACCGCGACGGCTGGACCACCACCGTCTCGACCTTTGCCTGTGTGAGCCCCGGCACCGACTACCAGGCCGACCAGTCCAACCCACTCGACTGTGACGACACCACCGCCATTCTGAACCACGACGACACCGACAACGACGGCACGAGCAGCTGCGATGGCGACTGCGTCGACGCAGATGCGAACCTGTCGCAGGCCGCCCTCGATGCCAACCTCACTGCGGCAGACATCGAGCCCGGAGCGAGCGAGGCCTGGTACGACGGCGTTGACCAAGACTGTCTCGAAGACAACGACTTCGACCAAGACGGCGACGGCTACGTCGCCACCGCGCACAACAGCGAGGCCGGGGGCACGGCCCCGAGCACCGGCGACTGCGACGACAATCCGACCGATGACGCGTCGGGCTGGACCCGCGCCAACGAGACCTACCCGGGTGCCAATGAACACTGCGACGGGCTCGACAACAACTGCAACGGCAACATCGACGAGTCCGGCTCGAACGGCGCCAAGGCCAGCTTCATCCCCGACACCGGCTATGCCACCCGCTACACCAACGAGGACGTGGTGCTCGATGAACCCGGCGAGTTCCGCATCTGCACCCAGTACAGCGGCGACATCACCGTCGACAGCAACGACGTCAGCGTACTGAGCCCGACGTTCGGCCCGAGCGTCACCGGCGCCATTACCTGGAACGCCAACCGCACCGGAGGCGGCCTCGAGCGCCTGAAGATCGACCACACTCTCGACGTCGGCGCGAATGCCGTGGTGCTGACCGCCATCTCAGCGACCCTCGACGGCACCGCCACCATCGACGGTTCCTGGGACGCGAGCAACGTCAGCTACGCCGGCATCAACCCGGGCACCATCGTCAACGAGAGCGGCTACCTGCGCGCAAACCAGTGGGCCATTCAGTTCATCGGCACGAGCTCGCAGAGTGGCGTCCTGGTCCATGGAACGGCGGACCTGCTCGACCTGTACGCGAACGGATCGAGCGTCTCGACACAAGACGGAGCCATCCTCTCGGTCTCGTCCACGGGCTCGGCCTACCTGTTCAGCCCGATCATCTTCGACAACCGGGCCGGCACCTACGGCGGCGCGATTGCCACCGACGGCGCGGTGACCATCGAGTACGGCAACATCAACGGCAACTGGACCATCGGTGACGGCGCGAACATCTACGTGGGCCCCGAGGGCAGCCTGAACGCGAGCTTCCTCGTGCTCGACGACCACATCGGATGGGACGGCACCACGCGCAATGCCACCGCGGCGTCGATCCTCAACCACGGCGAGTTGACGATGAATGGCGGAACGATCAGCGCCACCAACAACGCCAGCTTCGGGTTGCGCACCACCGAGCCCGTAACGCTCACCAACACGCGCTTCGTCAAGAACCGGACGGGCGGCATCTTGCTCACCGGCACCGCCACCGCGGCGATGACGAGTGTGTACTTCGAGGACACGCCCGACCCGAACGTCTCGATCGTCAGCTGCTTCGGCGGGCACTCGAGCCTGCAGCTCAACAATGGCTCGCACCTGTACTTGGGCGCAGACCCCATCACCGTGACCAGCACCTGCGGCACCAGCTGCACGCCGAGCTACACCGACTACTGCCCGTAGCTTCGGTGCCCTAGGGCTCACACTCCACGGCTTCACCAGATTCGGGGAAGGCGGTCACCGCCCCCCAAGAGGAGCCTGGCATCGCCGTGAACGCCTTGCAGCGCGTGCACCAGCCCGCGTCGCCGCAGCGGTACAGCCATGCGCTCGCGAGGGGCGCGGCCTCTGGATCGTCGTTCGCCATTCCGAGCACGCCGTCCGACGCGATGACCCAGTACACGCCGTCGACCTCCTGCGGACCGTCGAGTCCCGCGAGCAGCGCGGTGCTTGCAGCGCAGCCCAATCCGCCGACGAGTAGGCCCACGACCAGGGTGAACCACAGCCGGTGTCTGGCAAAGAAGCCCCCGGACACCACAGCCACCGCGCCGGTCGCGGCGAGCGCCAACGCCAGCTTCGGAGCACTCCGGACAATCGGGTAGTAGATCGACTGCTGCCCCGGAAGCGAGAGGAGAAGCGCGAGGCCGAGGCCGATCGGGACGACCGCAAGCAGGGGCGGCAACCACCAGCGCCAGGCCAGTGGTCCACCCTGCTCTCTCCATCCTTCATCCATTTCGCCCATGCGCAAAGCATACCGAGAGCGTCCCGTCGACGCTCGCTGCCACGAACTCAAAGCTGTGGGGGCAAGCGCCTACCCGCACGAACGCCGACTCACCAGGTCACGCCCACCTCAACGGCGGCCACGTTGACGAACAACGTAGGAAGGAGCGAGGCGGTCATCCACCACCGCTGCTCGACGTAGGACCACGAGGGGACCGTTGCGAAACGGAATCGCCCTCGCCCCCTCGGACCGATGAGCGAAACCCCAACGTCGGGGGGTAGCCACTGCAGCACCCATGGCTGCTCAATTCGAGCGTTCTCACGCCGGTCGCGCCAATAGCCCACTTCGACAGGCGCGTAGCTCATGTCAAACAGGACCCGGTCGCCGCCAGCCTCGAGGGCCATCCCCGGCGCGAGTCCGACCATCCGAGCGTGGCCGTACTGAGGAGACCTGGCGACTTGAACGCGCGTCGATGCCACGGCAAACGCAGCCAGACGCACGGACGGCGTCTCCACGAGCGAGGCCCGCCCACTCAGGGCCAACAGGCCGGCAGGCCCCGCCGTCGACGAGCCCGAGCCCCCCAGCACACCCTGCACGACGAAGCGCTGGGAGGGCGCAACAGCGACGCTGACTCCGCTCCACGCCACCCACGGCATCCCCCAGGTCAGGTAGTTCGCACCGCCCCCACCTAGTGACGCGTGCCCGGCGAAGTCGATGGGTGAGGCGCTGGGAAGGAGTCCTCGCTGGGAGGGAGATGCTGCAGCCAACCACGCGAACAAGATGAGCTGCACAGTCACTCCTCAAGGGCTGATCACGGGTCTACCACAGCGTTGCCCTAGAGGGGCAGAAGCGACATTGACGTGCTGTGACCCACGGACCCAGGTTGACGGGGTAGGTTCGCCGCCAACGGAGAAATCATGCGCATCACCGCCCTCGCTCTTGCCCTCGCCGCCTGCGGCGCCGACGCCCCGACCGAAGAACCTGCCGCACCCCCGGTTGCCGAGGAAGCCACGGAAGAAGTCCAGGAGGCGGCCACCCCAGCTGCGACCGCCCCAAACTTCGAGCTCACCGACCTCGACGGCACGACCCACACCCTCGAGAGCCTGCGCGGAAAGGTCGTCGTGCTCGAGTGGTTCAACCCTGGCTGCCCCTTTGTCGTTGCCGCCCACGACGGCGGACCGCTGGGTGACATGGCGTCGCGCTGGGGCGACAAGGAAGTCGTCTGGCTCGCCGTCAACTCCGGCGCTCCGGGCAAGCAGGGACACGGTCTCGACGTGAACCGCGAAGCCGCCGGCACCTGGAACATGGGCCACCCCATCCTGCTCGACGAGAGCGGCGAGGTCGGAAAGCTGTTCGGTGCCAAGACCACACCACAGATGGTGGTGATTGATCCCGAGGGCCAGATTGCCTACGAAGGCGCGCTCGACAACGCCCCGAGGGGCGAGGTCAAGGGCGGCGGCGACCGGGTTCCATACACCGACAATGCCCTGACGAACGTGGTCGCCGGAGAGGCTGCAAGGCCGGCGCAGACCACACCGTGGGGCTGCTCGGTGAAGTACGCGTCCTAAGAGGCGGATCCACGCGACAGCGATGTCGCGATTGGAGGCTGGCTCCCGCTCCATCGGCCCGGAGATGCCGATGGTTACGGGCTGGCACGGCAGTTGCTTTGGCCAAGACAGGAGCCACACATGCCACAGCGTCCACTGATCGCCCTCGTCCTCGCATCCGCTACCCTCGCCGGGTGTCCGCAGCAGACCACCTGCACCGCCGAAGCACGTGTCTCGGTGATGGTCGAGGTCATCGACGCCGCCGGAGACCTCGTGGTCGACCCCGTCGGCACCTACACCGTCGATGGTGGTGCCGAAGCCGACTGCGAGTCGTGGGGGGACGGCATGCTTGCCTGCGGCTGGGAGGTGCCCGGTGAGTTCTCGATCACCGTCGATGGGTTCGGATTCACCCCCGAAACGGTCAGCGCCACGGTGACCGGGGACACCTGCCACGTCGGAACCGAGGACGTGACCGTCACGCTCGAAGGTGTGGATTGCACCGACTCCATCGAAGCCAGCGTGCTTGTGACAGTGACGGATGGACAAGGCGCCCAGGTCACCGCCGGCGACGTGGTGTGGAACATGGCCGACGAAGATGACCTACCCGAGGCCTGCGACAGTATTGGCGGCAACCAGTGGCACTGCGGCTACGAGGTCGCCGGCGACATCCGCATCGACATCTCGAATGCGGGCCCATACGAGGCCTACTCCCAGGTGGTGACTGTGGAAGAGGGCGAGTGCCATGTGGTCACCGAGTCGCTCGCCGCTGTGCTCGAGTACTTGCCGGACTGAGCCCCGCGGTACCCTTCGCGCCTGGAGGGTCCGATGACGACCAGAACCGGCCAATGCATGTGCGGCGCCGTCCGCTTTTCGACCGAAGAGCTCGCGGAGCACTTCGCGATCTGCCATTGCAAGACCTGCCAGCGCTGGGCTGGCACGTCGTTCAAGGGTGTCTCCGCGCCCACCGCCACGCTCGAGATCGAAGGCCGCGAGCACATCGCTGTGTTCAAGAGCTCGGGCTTCGCCGAGCGCGCCCACTGCCGAAGCTGTGGCTCGACGCTTTGGTATCGCCTCACCGCCGGCCCGTACGTGGGCAAGACCAGCCTCGCTGTGGGACTGCTCGACCACACCGATGGGCTCACCGTCGCCCACGAGTACTTCTCGGACCGAACCGACAGCACCCACACGCTGACCGGCGAGCACAAGCAGTTCACCGCCGCCGACGTGCTGGCCATGGCGGCGGCCTTCGAGGACGACGCCTGACCTGCGCTACCCTGACGGCATGACTCGCTTTTTCCTCATGCTCTCGCTGGCCGCCTGCAATCCTCAGCCGGACAGGCCCATGGACGACGAGCCGGTCGACACCGACACGTCCGACACCGACGACACCGGCACCGCCGCAGTCGTTGGCCTCTGCGACGTGCTGCCGGAGCCCACCGGCGATGTGGTGAACATCAGCCCTAGCGATGACCTCGAAGCCGCACTCGAAGCGCTCACCACCGGCCAAACCGCACTGCTCGCAGCGGGAACCTACGCCCTCGCATCGGACGCCTACATCTCGCTCCGAGCCGACGGGGTGACCGTGCGCGGTGCCACCGGACGAGCCGAAGACGTCGTCATCGACGGCAACTGGCAGACGCAATTCGGTCTGTCGGTCAACGCCAGCGACGTGGTGATCTCGGACCTCACACTCCAGCGCTTCTACTACCACCCTGTCCATGTGACGCCGAGTGCCGGACGCAGCATCTCGGGGGTGCGCCTGTACCGTCTGCGCATCATCGATGGGGCCGAACAGGCCATCAAGATCAACACGGGCGACAACGGCACCCTGTTCGCGGACGACGGCGAGGTGGCCTGCTCGCATCTTGAGCTCACCGACGATGGGCGCCCACACGTGCGCAACAACTGCTACACCGGTGGCGTCGATGCCCACCAAGCCCGTGGTTGGGGCATTCGCGACAACCACATCGAGGGCTTCTGGTGCGACAGCGGTCTCTCCGAGCACGGCGTGCACTTCTGGCGGGGAGGCCGCGACACCGTCATCGAGCGCAACACGCTGGTGAACAACGCCCGGGGTATCGGCCTCGGCCTCGGCCAAGACACCGTCGGCCGCCGCTACTCCGACTCGCCGTGTGGGGGTGCCATCGCGCAGTCCTACGCCGAGACGGCCGTCAACAACCTGATCTTCGCGGACGACGCTGCGCTGTTCGCCTCGACATCGGGCTTTGACGCCGGCATCTCGCTCGAGTCGGCCTGCGATGCGACCGTGCTGCACAACACCGTGGTGTCGACACAAGCGCCGTTCTCGTCGATCGAGTACCGCTTCGACACCACCCGCGGCACCGTGGCCAACAACCTGGTGTCGCACAATGTGCGGGACCGTGGTGTGGGTGGACCGCTCACGGTCGCGGCGAACCTCGCAGATGCCCCCTCGAGCTGCTTTGCGAGCGTGGGTGCCGGAAACCTTCACCTCGCTGCAGGATGCGCGGCCATCGACGCGGCAGACGCGGGCCACACCGTTCCGCGCGACGTCGACGACACGCTGCGCGACAGCACGCCAGACATCGGCGCCGACGAGTTCGAGGACTAGGGCGAGCACGAACAGGAGAACGCCGGTAGCGCTTTCCGGCAGCGGTGGTGTCCAAGGAGCAAGACCCGGAGACCCCCATGCTTGCCATCCTGCTCACTCTGCTCGGCACCGCCGAGGCCAGCGCCGACCTCGAGCTTCAGACGAACCTCCCCGTGGTGGTGTTCGTCGGCGACGAGCGCACCCCCCTCACCGTCAAGCGGCAGCGCACACTCGAGGACCTCGAGCCGGGAGTCCATCAGGTCCGCGTCGAGAGCGTGTTCGGGAGCGTGCTCCAACAGACGAGCATCGAGCTCACCGACGACACCCTCACCACCGCGCGCTGGAGCCGAGGCAACCTCGAGGTGACCGGGACCGAAGCGACGGGCGAAGCGCCCGCAGTGCCGCCCGCGGAACTCCCGACGACCGCACAGGCCGATGCACCGCAGGAGGCTGATGAGGCCGTCGTCGAGGACGTCGCGGTGGCCGAAGACCCCATTGTGGCCGAGGACCTCGCAGTCGCCGAGACCGCCGAGACCGACGCCTCCGAGCCAGTGCCGGAGTCGCCCCCCGCGCTGGAGCCCGAGGTGTTGGCGTCTGCTGAGCCGGTCGACCTTCCCGACCCAGAGAGCGCCCGTATTGGCTTCGTCCCCGAAGGCCTCACCGAGGGTCTCGCGGACCCGGACAACGAGCCGCTCCCGGAGCTCACCCCCATCCGCGAGCTCGCCATTCCC
Source organism: Pseudomonadota bacterium (assembly GCA_023954855.1). Classification (GTDB taxonomy): domain Bacteria; phylum Myxococcota_A; class UBA796; order UBA796; genus M1803. The sequence continues at coordinate 25,918 of JAGSGY010000061.1, forward strand.
GCGAGCATCCCGGCAGAGACACAGTCCCCAGCGTCCTCACGTCGCGTCACGCTCGAGGCAAAGCAGGACTGGACCATCGCCATCGAACACGAGGGGCGCACGCTGCTGGTCCACGTCATTGACGGAGGCTTTGTGGTCGAAGACGAGCAGGGCCTTCGCATGGCGCTCGCCGACTAGGAGCGCCCCGAGCGAGGAGTGGGTATGCGGGTGGCCGGAGGCTCCATGATGATGCTCAAGGAACTGCTCGCCCAAGACCTGGTCTACGGCAACACCGTCAGCAACTTCGCGTTGTTCGGCGGCGTCGTCTTTCTCACCTTGGTGCTGTCCAAGGTGATTCAGTCGGTGTTCCGCAATCAGCTGAAGCGCCTGGCCCGCTCGAGCGCGACGATGCTCGACGACATCCTGCTCGAGACGCTGGACCGGCCGCTGTACTGGATTCTCCTCGTCGCCGGCGTGCAGATCAGCTTCAACACGCTGCTGCTGCCCAAGCAGCTCACGAGTATGGTGCACAACACCTCGACCGTCGTGATCACGATGTTCGTCACCTGGGCGGCGAGCAACCTGATCAGCGCGATGCGGGCCCACTACCTGGACCCGATGATCGAGAAGAGCGAGTCCAAGCTCGACGACCAGCTCGTGCCGATCATGGAGAAGGCGTTCAAGGCCGCGCTGTGGACCTTCGCCATCCTCATCGTGTTCTCGAACATGGGCTACGACATCCTGTCCCTGCTCACAGGACTCGGCATCGGCGGTCTGGCCATCGCGATGGCCGCCCAAGAGACGCTGTCGAACGTGTTCGGCAGCATCACCATCTTCACCGACCAGCCATTCCAGGTCGGCGACCTGATCACCGTCGAGGGCCACACCGGCATCGTCGAGGAAGTCGGCCTGCGCACGAGCCGCATGAAGACCGCATCCGGGGTCGCCATCACGATTCCGAACAGCCACATGGTCGCCGGGGCCGTCATCAACCACTCTGTCGAGACCCTGCGTCGACAGGAAGTCGTCCTGGGACTCGTCTACGACACCACCGCCGAGGAGCTTCGCGCCGCCATGGCCCTGGGCGAGGACATTGTACAGGCCCACCCCGTGGCTACCGACGCCAGCAGCGGCTTCATCCGCTTTGCCGACTGCGCTCTCGAGATCGCGATTCGCTTCGGCGTGCCCGAGCACGAGAACTACGGCGCCGTCTGTTCCGAGATCAACCTGCAGATCAAGGAGCAGTTCGACGCCGCAGGCTACGACATGGCCTTCCCGACGATGACCCTCGACGGCCTCAAGGCGCTGTCGAAGGTAGCCTAGGACTTCACGCGCTACAGTGCGGCATCCCTTGTACTTGGAGTTCCCCTGTTCTCTGGCCTGCGAACCCCCTGGCTCTTGATCTCGCTTGCCTCGCTGACGGGCTGTTTGATCAACAGGCCGCTGCACGACAGCGCCTCCGACCGGGTGGCTGGGCTCCAGGACTCCAACGACTCGGCGGATACCGACGACTGCACCACCGCCGACGAGAACCGGATTTCGGACGGGAGCTTCGAGGCCTTTGGAAGCGAGGACTTCTCGGAGTGGGCCCCTGCGCACGCCACCCTGACGGTGACCGGCGAGAGCAGCCACTGTGACTACGCCGTGGAGATCTCTACGCTCGATGGCGGAGGCGCGAACCACCCCCTCGGTGGAACCCTCCGGCCCGGGGACACCCTACGGCTCACCGCGGACGTGCGGCACATCGGCAACGAGAACGTCAGGCCAGGTTGGATTGTCTACCTGCACGACACCGCTGGCGACTCGAACCTGACCGGCCAAACCACGGGCTACACCGGCAGCACGGACTGGCACTCGGTCAGCGGTGAGTTGGTCCTGCCCGACCGACCCGTCGAGACCTTCAAGAGCGGCACGGTGACGATCTTTGGAAACACCGAGGGCGCGACGAGCTTCGCGCTCGACAACGTCGTCATCACCATCGACAAGTAAATCAGTCCGCGGTGAAGAACTCGAGCTCGGCAGTGAGCTGAATCGAGCAGTCCGCCAGGCCAAAGCCGTTGGTTCCACCGTTCGCGATGATGTCTTCGGCCGCGCCGCAGTCGTTGGCATCGCCGGTCATCGGGAAGGACATGTCGACGGCCATCGTGCCGCTCTCGCCCGCATCGACGATGCTCCACTGCTGAAGCGCGCTCACGTTGCAGTCCCCCACCGAAGTGACGTTGCCGCCGTCGCGGTCGAGGGTGAGTTCGTGACCCTGCACATCGAAGACCAGGTCGCCTTCGGTGCACGACGACGCACGGGTCTCGGTGCAGCTCATCGACACAGCCGTCGCGCCGTCGTCGCTGACCCTGTACATCAGAAACGAGTTCTCCTCGAGCACCGGCGGCTCGGTCGCCTCGGCAAACTCCGGGTCGTCCGTGCACGCGTCCGAGGTGAGGTCGAGGCTGGTGACCGACCAGAAGAGCACCTGTCCGAATTCGCCCGAATGGGGTCCTGCCTCGCGGGGTGCACAGCCTACGAAGAGCGCGAGAGAAACGGCGACGAGCGAGTACTTCACGGGGACTCCAGAGGCGGACGCCATCCTAGCGCACCCGCCGATGATAGGCTCCGCGACCCTTTCTTGGAGTGCAGCATGAAGAGTCGCGCAGCCGTAGCCTTCGAAGCCGGAAAGCCCCTTGAGATCGTCGAGATCGACGTCGCCCCGCCGCGCGCTGGCGAGGTCTTGATCAAGGTCACCCACACCGGCGTCTGCCACACCGATGCATTCACGCTGAGTGGTGACGACCCCGAGGGCGTGTTCCCCGCCGTGCTCGGCCACGAGGGCGGCGGCATCGTTGTCGAAGTCGGCGAGGGCGTCACTAGCGTGAAGCCTGGCGACCACGTCATTCCGCTCTACACAGCCGAGTGCCGCGAGTGCAAGTTCTGCCTCTCGGGCAAGACCAACCTCTGCCAGGCCGTCCGCGCCACCCAAGGCAAGGGACTCATGCCGGACGGCACGTCGCGCTTCTCGTACAAAGGCGAGCCGATCTTCCACTACATGGGCACGAGCACCTTCAGCGAGTACACCGTCGTCGCCGAGATTTCGGTCGCCAAGGTCGATGAGCAGGCGCCGCTCGAGCAGGTCTGCCTACTGGGCTGCGGCGTGACCACCGGCATCGGAGCCGTGCACAACACCGCCAAGGTCCAAGAGGGCGACACCGTGGCGGTGTTTGGTCTTGGAGGCATCGGCCTCGCGGTGATCGTCGGGGCAGTGCAGGCCAAGGCCGGCCGAATCATCGCCATCGACATCAACCAGGGCAAGTTCGACCTCGCCAAGGAGCTCGGCGCCACCGACGTGGTCAACCCCAACGACCACGACGGCCCCATCCAGGACGTCATCGTCGCCATGACCGAGGGCGGCGTCGACTTCAGCTTCGAGTGCATCGGAAAGGTCGAGGTGATGCGCTCTGCGCTCGAGTGCTGCCACAAGGGCTGGGGCGAGAGCATCATCATTGGCGTCGCCGGCTCTGGGCAAGAGATTGCGACCCGTCCGTTCCAGCTCGTCACCGGCCGCGTCTGGCGCGGCACCGCTTTTGGCGGCGTGCGTGGACGCACCGAGCTGCCGGGCATGGTGCAGCAGGCGATGCGCGGCGAGCTCGACCTCGCACCGTTCATCACTCACACCCTCCCGCTCGAGCGGATCAACGAGGCCTTCGAGCTGATGCACCGCGGTGAGTCGATTCGCACCGTGATTCACTTCTGATGGAGCGCGTCGAACGAAGGGCGAGCTTCGGAGGCTGGCAAGAGGTCTGGGAGCACCGCTCCGAGGTGCTCGACTGCACGATGCGCTTTGGGGTGTACCTGCCCCCCCAGGCGGCCTCGGGACCGTGTCCGGTGCTCTACTGGCTCTCAGGACTCACCTGCAGCGAGCAGAACTTCCTGACCAAGGCGGGGGCCCAGCGCTACGCCGCCGAGCACGGCCTGATCCTGGTCGCACCCGACACGTCTCCCCGCGGCGACGACGTTGCGGACGACGAGGGCTGGGACCTCGGAAAGGGCGCTGGCTTCTACATCAACGCCACCGAAGCCCCGTGGAGCGCGCACTACCGCATGTACGACTACGTCTGCGATGAGCTCCCGGCCTTGGTCGAGGGCCAGTTCCCGACGACGCGGGCACGCGGGGTGTCGGGGCACTCGATGGGAGGCCACGGCGCGCTGATTGTCGCGCTGAAGAATCCGGGCCGCTACCGCAGCGTGTCCGCCTTCGCACCGATTGTCGCGCCCACCGCCGTCCCGTGGGGACACAAGGCCTTCGCCGCCTACCTGGGTCCCGACGAGGGCAGCTGGCGGGCTTGGGATAGCTGCGCGCTGATCGCCGACGCGAGCGAGCGTCTGCCTCTGCTCATCGACCAGGGCACCGCTGACGGCTTTCTCGACGAGCAGCTGCAGCCCGAGCGTATCGAGGCGGCATGCCAAGACGCGGGTCATCCCCTGCTCCTGAACCGACGGCCCAGCTACGACCACAGCTACTATTTCGTGGCCTCGTTCATCGGCGCGCACATCGCCCATCACGCGGCAGCACTGAAGTCCTGACGCAGCCCCTCGAGAAGACGGCGTCGCGCACGTGAGCAGCTTAGAAGCCGGCATGGCTCACCTCACGCTGCGCGGCGCCCAGACCCACAACCTCAAGCAGATCGACCTCGACCTGCCACTCGGCACGTGGATAGCGCTCACGGGTCTGTCCGGGTCGGGCAAGACCACCCTGGCCTTCGACGTACTGCACCGCGAAGGACAGCGCCGCTACCTGGGTGCGCTGTCGGCAAAAGCCCGCCACTACCTTGGAAAGCTCGGCGCTGCGGACCTCGAGACGCTGACAGGTCTACCCGTCACGCTAGCCACCGGACAAGGAGCGCTGACCCCCAGCCCGCGCTCCACGGTCGGAACACTGACCGGGCTGCTCGACCTGCTCCGCCTGCTCTACGCACGCGATGGCGTGCATCCTACGGCGACCGACCTGTCCCGCAGCGACTTCAGCTTCAACCAAGATAGGGGCGCGTGTGCCGCCTGCAAGGGCCTTGGCATCGAGGACCTCGTCGACCCACTGTTGCTCGTGGCGGACGGTTCAAGGAGCCTTCGCGACGGCGCACTCAGGCCCACCCTGGCGAATGGCTACACGGTGTACAGCCAGGTCACGCTCGAGGTGATGAACACCATCTGCGCCGCCCACGGCTTCGACGTGGACACGCCGTGGCAGCAGCTCTCGGATGCCCAACGAGACGTCATCTTCTACGGCACCAAAGCGCTCACCGTTCCGTTCGGCAAGCACAGCATCGCCTCGCGCATGAAGTGGGAGGGCATCACCGCCCGCCCTCGCGAAGAGGGCTTCTACCGCGGTCTGATCCCGGTCATCGAGGAGACCCTGAAGCGCGACCGAAATCCGAACATCCTACGCTTCGTGCGCTCGGTGGACTGCAGCGTGTGCGACGGAACGCGTCTCGGCCCCATCGGCAGAGAGACGACGGTCGGCCCGTGGACCCTGCCCGAGCTGCTCGCGAAGCCTGCGACAGCGCTCAGCGCCACGCTCGACCAGTTGCCCGCTTCGGCCGTGCTCGACGCGCTGCGACCGGCAGTGGACCGCCGTCTGCGTCGCATGGGGCAGCTCTCGTTAGGCCACCTGGCCCTGAATCGAATCAGCACCACGCTCTCCGGAGGTGAGGGTCAACGGCTTCGGCTCGCGGCCCAGCTCAACGCCCAGCTCGGCGGCATGCTGGTCATCCTGGATGAACCGACTCTCGGCCTGCATCCGAGCGCCCAGCAAGGCATGGCCGAGATCCTGGAGGAGCTTCGCGCTCTCGGCAACACGCTGCTGGTGGTCGACCACGACCCGCACATGGTGCAGCGCGCGGACCACTGGCTCGCCCTCGGCCCTGGAGCCGGCCCGCACGGCGGAGAGGTGACCCACGCAGGCCCCATGCCCGACAAGGCCCTCCAACACGGGCTCAGCAAGCCCGTGGACCGAGAGCACGTCGGCCAGATACGCCTCAGCGGTGCGAGCCTGCACAACCTCGACGGGGTGGAGCTGAGCGTGCCTCTGTCGGCGCTCACGGTGCTGAGTGGCCCCTCGGGAGCGGGCAAGAGCTCTCTCGTCTTCGGCACACTGCTTCCCGCGCTTCAGGGCAAGCCGGGAGGCCCGTATGTCGCCCTCCACGGCGTGCCCGACAGTCTGAGCGTGCAGTGGGTGGACGCCAAGCCCATCGGCCGCACGCCCCGCAGCACGCCGGCGACCTACACCGGCCTGTTCGACCTTGTGCGCAAGCGCTTCGCCGCGACTCCAGCCGCCAAGTCGAGGGGCTTCAAGGCCAGTCACTTCTCATACAACGCCAAGGCCGGCCGATGCCCGGTCTGTGAGGGTCTGGGTCTTCAGCGCGTCGGCTTGCATCTGCTCCAGGATGTCGAGGTGCCTTGCCCCGCCTGCGCCGGCCAGCGCTACGCCGCTGAGGTGCTTCAGGTCGAGCTCCGGGGACAGCACATCGGGGCGGTGCTCGACCTCACGGTGGACGAAGCTGAGGCCTTCTTCGCCGACGACCCGCCGATTCACGCCATCTGTGTGGCGTTGTCGCAGCTGGGCCTCGGCTACCTGCACCTCGGGCAAGCTTCGAGCACCCTGTCGCGCGGTGAGGCCCAGCGGGTCAGGCTCGCGACCCTGCTCGGCAAGCCGCCGCGGTCGGCGTCGGTGGTGCTACTCGATGAGCCCGACCGGGGGCTGCACCCCGACGATGTCGCCCGGCTGCTCACCTGTCTCGGCCAGCTGGTGGAAGCCGGACACACCGTGCTTGCGGTCTCGCATCACCCCATGGTGTGGAGTGCCGCGGACCACAGAGTCGCGTTGCGCGACGGTAGGCTCGCCTCACCCGATGCGGTTCCCTCGCATCCACCACGCGCCGAGCGCCCGCCGGCGCACCTGCCGAAGCAAATCACCCTTCGCGGTGTGCGCACCCACAATCTCGCCAACCTCGACGTATGCATTCCCCATGGGCAGATCACCGCGATCACGGGCGTCTCCGGGAGCGGAAAGACCTCGCTCGCCTACGACACGCTGGCGGCGGCGGCCTGGTCGCGCTTCGCCGAGAGTCTGCCGTTTCAGGTCCGGCGCTTCATGCGGCAGCTGCCGGCCCCTAACCTCGACAGCGCTGAGGGCCTGACCCCAGTGCTCGCGCTAAAGCAAGGCCAAGGTCGCGCCGGTCCACGCGCCACCGTGGGCACCCTCAGCGAGATCGATGCGGGTCTGCGCTTGCTGTGGTCCCGCCTGGGTGTCGACGAGGGCCAGCCCACCGGGCTCAGCGCCAGCCACTTCTCGCCCAACCAGACCATGGGTGCCTGTCCCAGCTGTGCGGGACGAGGCTCGGTACTGCGCTGCGACCCCGAGCGACTGGTCACGCAGCCCGAGCGCGCCCTCGATGAAGGAGCCATGGAGGGCACGAAGCCCGGTGCCTTCTTTGGCGAGCCCGACGGTCAGTACATGCAGACGCTGCGCGCCGCCGCCAAGTCGGCGGGCCTCGATGTCGACGTGCCCTACGCGGACCTCACGCCGGCCGCGCGGCAGCTCGCGCTGTTCGGCGCGGGCGAGGCCGTGTTCGATGTCGAGTGGAACTACCGACGCGGCAAGCGCACCGGGTCCCACAGCTTCAAGGGGCCATGGCTTGGACTGAACGCTCTGGTCGAGCACGAGGCCAAGGTCCGCGCAAAGCGCAAGAACGCCGCAGAGTGGGCGGTGCCGCTTGCCCCGAGTCCCTGCAACGAATGCGACGGCGAGCGCCTCAGCGAGGAGGCACGCCGGGTCACGGTGGGCCCGCTTCGACTTCCACAGGCTTCGGCGCTGGAGCTCGAAGCCCTCGACCGAGCCCTCTCGGATCTGCAGCTGCCCCAGGCCCAGACCGCAGTCGTCGAGGCCATACGCCCGGGCCTCCAGGCGAAGCTCTCGACGCTGATCGAGCTCGGCCTCGGCCATCTGACCCTGGCTCGCCCGAGC
>JAGSGY010000056.1 GCA_023954855.1 Pseudomonadota bacterium
CGACAAGGACAACGACGGCTACCTCTGTGACTCGAGCGTTGCCGGCACCTGCTCCGGCAACGACTGCGACGACGATGTCGCGGCGGTCAACATCGGTGCGACCGAAGTCTGCGGCGACGACGTCGACAACGACTGCAGTGGTGAAGGCAACGGCGACAACGTCGACGAAGATGGCGACGGCATCACCTCGCGCAACGAGCGCATCGCGAACACGGACGAGTGTGACGCCGACACCGACGACGACGGCCTACACGACGGTGAAGAGACCACGACCGACCCTCTGCGCTGCAGCTCGGACGGCGACTCCCTTCCCGATGGCCTCGAGCTCGGCGACACCGACGCGGTGCCCGCCGGCGCCACCTACGCGGGTACAGACACCGGCGCCGGTTGCTTCATTGCCGACAGCCAGCCGAGCTCAATGACGAACCCGAACAGTGCCGACACCGACAACGACGGCCTGGACGATGACGAGGAAGACAGCAACAGCAACGGCGTCCAGAATGCAGGTCAGGGCGAGCCAGACCCGAACGACGCCGACACCGACGACGACGGACGTCTCGACGGCGAAGAAGATGACGGTGACCTCTCGGTCGAGGCCGGTGAGACCAACTTGCTGGTGTGCGACACCGACAACGACGGCCTACCCGATGGCCTCGAGGTCGGCGTGGCTGTGCGTCCCGGCGACACGGACCTCTCCGCCAACTGCTACACACCCGATACCGATGGCAACACGACCGACCCGGCCGATGATGACACCGACAACGACGGCATCCTCGACGGTAACGAAGACTCCGATACGGACGGCGCGGTCGACAACGACGAGACCGACCCGAACAGCGATGACTCCGACAGCGACCTGGTTCAGGACGGCACCGAGATGGGCCTCACCAGTGCGCAGGGTAGCGACACGAGCAATAACTTCGTCGCGGACGCCGACAGCAGCACGACCACTGACCCGCTCAACGCCGACTCCGACAACGACGGTGTCGACGATGGCTACGAGGACCTGAACCGCAACGGCCGCGTCAACGCTAGCGAGATGGACCCGAACGACCAGGACTCCGACGAAGACGGCCTGATGGACGGCACCGAGGACACGAACGGCAACGGTCAGCTCGACAATGGCGAGACCAGCGGCATCTCGGTCGACACCGACAACGACCTGGTTCAGGACGGCACCGAGTCCGGCCTCACCGGCAGTGAGTCGGGCAACAGCGGCGCCGCGACGGGCACCGACAACTCCATCTTCCGCCCCGACCAGGACAGCGCGTCCACCACCGACCCCACCAACAACGACACCGACGGTGACGGCGTGACGGACGGTAAGGAAGACATCAACATCGACGGCGCCGTGGGCGCGACCGAGATCGACCCCAATGACCAGGACTCCGACGAGGACGGCCTGCTCGACGGCACCGAAGATGCCGACGGCAGCGGTGCCGTGAACGGCAGCGAGACCGACCCGCGCACCGTCGACAGTGACGGCGACGGCATCCAGGACGGCACCGAGTTGGGCCTCACCACCAGTGAGTCTTCGAACTCCGGCGCCGCAACGGGCACCGACACCGGCGTCTTCCAGCCCGACCAGAGCTCCTCGAGCACCACCGACCCCCTCGACGCCGACAGCGACGAGGACGGTCTGTCCGATGGCGCCGAGGATACCAACGCCGATGGCTCCGACAACGGAGGGTCCGAGACCCGCGCCGACCGCGCCGACTCCGACAACGACGGTGTGCAGGACGGTACCGAGCAGGGACTGACCACCGGCACCGCCGATACGACGAGCGCGTTCCAGCCCGACCTCGACACCAGCACGACCACCGACCCGCTCGACGCCGACACCGACAACGACCTTGTCGAGGACGGCGACGAGGACCGCAACGGTAACGGTCGCGTCGACACCGGCTCGCCGGACGAGATGGACCCGAACGACCAGGACTCCGACGACGACGGCATCACCGATGGCGCCGAAGACTCCGACCAGAGCGGTGTCTTCGACGGCAGCGACCTCTCCGACCCTGTGACCTTCGACACCGATGGCGATGGCCTCTCTGACGGCCTCGAGATTGGTCTCGCCGCGGCACAGGGAACCGGAACCGGCTCCGCGTTTGTCGCCGACACCGATACCAGCACCACCACCGACCCCCGCGACGCAGACAGCGACGACGACGGCCTCTCCGACGGCGCCGAAGATGCGGACACGAACGGCGCTGTGGGCTCCACCGAGACGGACCCGAACGACGCCGACACCGACAACGACCTCCTCAACGACGGCCTCGAGCGCGGCCTCACGAGTGGCACGGCAGACTCTGCCGGCTTCGTCGCAGACGCGGACCCGGGCTCGACCACCGACCCGCTCAACGACGACAGCGACGGCGATGACATCCTCGACGGTACCGAAGACCAGAACCGGAACGGCGACCAGGATGGCAACGAGTGGGACCCGAACGACAACGACTCGGACGATGACCTCGTGCACGACGGCGAAGAGGACAAGAACCACAACGGTGTCTACGACACCGCCTTCAACTCGGGCTCGCCCGCAAGCTACGAGACCGACCCGCTCGACCACGACAGTGACAACGACGGCCTGTCCGACGGCGAAGAGGACCGCAACCGCGACGGCGTGTACGACGCCGACGAGCCCCACGCCCGGATGCTCGACTCCGACGGTGACAGCGTCAACGACAACGACGAGGTTCCGGACACGACCGTGGCCTACCTCGACACCGACACCGACGGCACCATCGATGCCCGCGACACCGATGATGACGGCGATGGCCGCCTGACCATTACCGAGGACTGGGACATGGTGGCGCGTCAGTGCACGACCATCGGCGCCGGTAACGGACCGCTGTCCACCGACCGCGACAACGACACCGTCCCTGACTACCTCGACAACGACGATGACAACGATGACGTGCCCACGCTGTACGAGCTTGCGGCCGGCACGGACTCGCTCTGCGTCGACTCCGACCTCGACAACGTCACCGATGGCGACGAGTGGTGCGACCACCCCTGTGTGCATCCTCTGAGCGCCGCGGCCTACCTCGACCCGCGTGACACCGACAACGACACCGTCATCGACGCACTCGACGAAGACGACGACGACGACGGCATCATCACCTTCGACGAAGGCGATGACGACATCGATGGCGTGGCCATCGGCGCCGGCGGCGTCGAGCTCTCCGTCGGCTGTTCCATCGACGAGATTGTGCGCTGTGAGTTCCGCCCGGATGGCATTCCGAACTACATCGACACCAACTCGGACGGCGACTGCTACCTCGACGGCGCGTCGGGCATCGACACGATCCCAGACCCCGATCACACCATCTCGGAGTCCCCGTTCAACGACCAGGACAACGACGGTGTGCCGGACATCTTCGACTGTCTCGACAACGATGGCTGTGGCGGTGACGCCGACGGCGACGGACTCGAGAACTGCGATGAGCGCGACGTCTACTTCTCAAGCCCGTACCGGGACGACACCGACAGCGACGGCATTCCCGACTCTGTCGAGGCCGGACCGCTGAGCGGGCCCACGAACACTGACGGCACGCAGTGCTTGTACACAGACCTGCTCGGCAACACGTCGACGCAGCCCTGCTACGACATCCGGGACCCTGACGACGACAACGACGGTGTGCTCACCTCCATCGAGTTGTGCATGGTGGTGCCTCCGGTCGGCGGCGACTGTGCCGACGAGGACCGCTACGTTTGGAACGTGACGGCAGGCGATCCGCCGAACAGCGACGAGTTCGAGCCGGTGGCCTCCGACGTGGTCATCACGACCGACACCCTGCCCGACTACCTCGACCCCGATGATGACGGCGACGGCGTGTCGACCCTCAACGAGGACATCGACGGAAACGGAGACCCCGGCAACGACGACACCGATGGCGACGGAATCCCCAACTACCTCGACGTTCGCAACGACGGACCTTGTGGAGACACCGACAACGACGGCCTCGCGAACTCGATCGAGACCTACCTCGGCATGAACCCCGACCCGGCAACGGGCGGCGGTGACTCCGATGGTGACGGCGTGCCCGACGCCGCCGAGATCGGCTCCGACATCCTCACCTTCCTCAACGCAGCAGGTGACACCTACTGCGATGACCCGAGCACGGATGACCTCCCGCTCGGCGCACCGGACGGTGTTGCGGATCTCGAAGGCCTGCTGCTCGACAGCGACGGCGACGGTACGCCGGATGTCCTCGACCTCGACGACGACGGTGACGGCATCGACACCGCCGATGAGGGCGCCTACGACGTGGATGGCGACGGGGTTCCGAACTACCTCGACGACGACTCCGACGAAGACGGCGTGAGCGACCAGGACGAGGGCTTGGCGGACGAAGACGGCGACGGTGTCCCCGACTTCCTCGACAACGTCTTCGACCAGATTGGCGACGGCCCCACCGACACCGGCACGGGCGGCACCGACGATGGCGGAGAGGGCTGTGGTGGCTGTTCCAACACCGCCGGCGGCCCCTCGATGCTGTGGCTTGGCCTCTTCGGTCTCGTCGGACTGCGGCGGCGTCGGGCAAGCTAGCCCCTCACCTCGCTGATTCGGCCCCCCTACTGCTGCTGCGGTAGGGGGGCCGCTTTGCTCAGGCGGACAGATTCTGTCCGGCCCTCATGGGATCGTTGCCTTCGTCGAGTACCTGAACTAATGTTCAGGTGGGGACAAAAAGGGGGACGCGATGGCACGACAGGGGGTCGTGTCTCTGGACGCTCTGCGCGAGCGTATCCGGGCACTTGAAGGCGTACAGGTACGAACTCAGCGCGCCCAGACGGGCGTGGCCGAGGTCGATGAGCTGGTCGGGGGTCTTCCCTCCCCCGGCATTGTCGAGATCTGCGGTGCACTTGGAAGTGGCCGCACCCGGCTCGCACTCGAGCTGGCACGCACGGCCTTGTCTCGCGGAGAGGCCGTGGCCTGGGTCGATTTCGAGCGGCAGCTGTACGCGCCTGGAGTCGCGGCACTCGGTGTTCCCCTGCATCGCATGCTCGTGCTGCGTCCGCCGGCAGACCGTGCCATGTGGGGTGCCGAGCAGCTGATCCGGTCGGGCTGCTTTCCATGGGTCATCGCTGCCGACCCCCCTCCTCTTCGCCGTGCGGGGCAGCGCTGGCAGCGCGCTTCCGAGAACGGACGCTGCACGGTCGTTGTGCTCCGCCAGCGCCCCCATCGCGATCTGCCCTGCTCGGTGCGTCTCGCGGTGGCCGAAGACCGCCTGCTCGTCGTTCGCGACAGCAACCACCGCACGGGCCAGGGTGGCGCCCTGCCCGACTGGCCCTCCGGAACCAACCCATGGCTCTAGTTGGCGAGCGCTTCTGTGCCGTCTACCTTCCGGCCTTTCGCATCGAGCGGCTCGGCTACGCTCCCGAAGAGCTGGTGGCCGTCATCGCCGAGCAGAAGAACGCGACCCGCCTGGTCGCCGCATCTCCGGCCGCCCTCGACGAGGGGCTCTCGGCCGGCATGACCATCACTGCTGCGCGCGCCATCGTTCCCGAGCTGTTGAGCGAGCCGGTCGACGAAGCGGGCGAGGCCGTCGACCGCGCCACACTCGTCGAGCAGTTTCGTCGCCTGAGCGATCGCGTCGGTGCATGGGGTGAGAGCGGCGTCGTCCTCGAGATCAGCGGCTCGGCACATCTGTTTGGCGAAGAAGAGGGCGTACTCGACGCAGCCGCCCACCTCACCAGTCGACTGGGTCACCTCGGCCGCATCGCGATTGCCGACGATCCCGTCGCCGCCATGGCGCTGGCGATGTGGTCCTCACAGCCCCTGCTGATCGTCCCTCCTGGTCGAGCAGCCTCGGCCCTCTCCGAGCTTCCGCTGTGTGCGCTGCAGCCACCAGATCGCATCGCAGAGGCCTTGCGCACGGTGGGCATCGAGCTTGTCGGCGACTTCGCATGTCTCGACGCGGCGTCCGTGGCCGGCCGCTATGGCGACGAGGGCGTTCGGCTGCACCGCATCGCCCGTGGCCATGGCCTCAACCTGGGCGGGTGGGAGCAACTCGACCAGACCGAGATCTCGGACATTGTTCCACTCGGTGGTCCGACCTCCACTGTCGAGCCCATCCTGTTTCTGCTTCCCGGTCTGCTCGGCGCGATGGTCGAGCGCGCGGCACAACGCGACGAGGTGGTCGTACGCGTCGCTCTGCGCTTCGTGCTCGAGTCGGGTCCTGCCCGCCTCCTGCGCGTCCGGGTCGGCCGTCCTACCCGCGACGTCGAGCTTCTCATGCGCTTGCTCCGCGCCAGGCTCGAGGGGCTGCGTGTCGAGTCGCCGGTCGTCGAGCTCGGCGTGATCTTCGAAGAGACCTCCGATGACCCGGGCTGGCAACCCGGCCTTCTCGACCGCGCCACCGAGGCCGAGCCCATGCCCGATCTTCTCGCCAGGCTCACCGACGCGCTCGGCGATCAAGCGCTCGTGGGCTTGGTCGTTCGCGACCAGTGGCGCCCCGAGTACGCCTCGGTCGAGGAAGCGCCGTTTGCACGTGCTCCACGCGCCACCAAGCCGGCAAAGGTCGATCCGGTGGAGGTGCAGGACCGCGCCGAACGCGATCTCGTCTGTCCACGTCCCACGCTGTTGCTGCCACGGCCGCGCCCCATCGACGTGCGCGAGGATGCGCTGGTGCCCAGCCACGTTCGACTGCAAGACGGCTGGCAGCGCGTGATGCGGGTCGAGGGACCGGAGCGCCTAGCGGGCGACTGGTGGACGGATTCGCCCTTCGAGCGCGACTACTGGATCGTCGAGACACGCAGCGGTTCCGTCGCGTGGATCTTCCGCGAAGACGCGCGCTGGTACTGCCAGGGATGGTTCGACTAGTCGAACAGGCTCTAGTCGAGCGTCAGGTACACCGTCTCGGGAAGCCCGGCGGCATCGCCAGACACATCGAAGTGCTCGATCTCGACCGTGTCGATCTCTTCGCGGCACTCGGAGCTATCACGCTCGCCACGCTTTTCGTCGCTGGCGAGTGCAGTCGGTCCCAGAAGCCCAAGGGCAACAGCGACGACGAGTGGATGGGCGACGACCTTCACAGGATCTCCAAGCAGAGTCGGAAGATTAATCGTTCCAGCGCGACAGACAAGTTGCGAGATGTCTCATTAGTGCGGTGCAGCATCCGCAACAGCCATCCAGAAGGCGTAGAGCTCGTATTCGAGCCCCACCGCAGGCTGGCGCGCCATCGAGACACCAAGGTCCGCGACCTGCGCGAAGGGTTCGGGAACCTGGCGAATCAGTCGCTCGACCTCGGCAGCCACACCCGCGACGGCATCGCGACGACCACACCACACGGCCGAAGCAATCAGCTCGTCGACCTCGTAGAGCGCCTCTTCGACGACTTCTTCCTCGGCGTCGGGCCGCAGAACCGCCTCGAGCGCTTCGATGATGTCGGTCACCTCGAGGCGATCGAATCCATCGCTGATCAGCTCCTGGCCGGGTCCATCCCGCCACGCGACGGCCTGCTCGAGCACCTCGTGGTCGGTCCCAATGCGCGCCACGAGACCGGCGACCGCGGCGACCTCGAGGGCGTCATCCGAGTCGAAGGCGCCTTCGCCAAGTAGTTCTTCGAGTTGTTCGATGAGGACGTCGAGCTCGGCGACCATGGTGCCTCCTGCGAAAGCCGGTGGAGTCTATCCCCCAACCGACAACGGTCAACGATCCGAGGTCGTTTTCAGCTGGGCGGCCTGCCACGCAAGCTGCGCATCGAGCTCCGCCAGCCAGAGGGACCAACTGTGCCCCTCACCCTCGACCCAACGCACATCACCGCGCTCACCGAGCACTGACGCGAGCGCTTGGTTGCTTGGATACCAGATGTCTTCGGTGCCGCAGACCAGCTGCACAGGCGGGAACTCCCCTTCGAGCGAGCGAAGGCGATGCAGTGCCGAGCGAGACTCCCAGGCCTCGCGATTCGCGTCGAGCGGTCCGAGCAGCTCCTGCAGCTGCTTGCGACTCTCGGCGAAGGTCAGGTCGACCGCACCGGAGAGGACCGAGACCGCGCCATAGGCAGCCGGATCGTCGAGCGCGAAGTTGAGCGCGCCGTGCCCGCCCATCGAGATGCCAAGCAGACCGATCTGCCCAGAGTGCGGCACCGCGTCTTCGATGGCCGGCCGCTGCTCATCGACAAACCAGGTGGCCACCTGATTGCTGGGGTCGTTCGGCGAGTCCAGGTACCAGCCAAACGGCCGCCCATCGGGCATGGCGAGGATCAGCCCATGCTTGGTGGCCAGACCCTGAAGATCGCGATGCGCCTTCTCGGAGAGCATGGTCCAGTTGTCCCAGGCACCGTGCAGCAAGTACACGAGTGGAAGCCCACCCGCCGGCACATGCCTCGGCACCATCACCAGCGAGGGTGTCGACTCTCGACGCGCCGTGGACTGCAGGTCCAGACGGGAGGCCACGGCCAGTGTCTCGTCCGCCGGCATCAGCGCCCCCGCACGCTCAAGCCGCGGGAGCAGGCGCTGCACCACCGACTTGGCGCCCAAGCGCGTGAGATGCACCCCGTCGGACATGTGCATCAGGCCGGCACTTCCGTCGTGAGACACGTCGACCTTGTAGCTGCCATCGGTCTCAGCGGTGAGGTCGGACTGCTCGACGTAGACACCGCCGGCGTCGACCACCGCGCTCTCGAGAATGCGGTCGAGCCGACGCAAGCGCTCCGAGAAGCCCTCGTCCTTGACCACGCCCATGCCCACCCAGACAACCTCGGCGCCGGCGGCCTCGGTGGCGGTGACCATCGCGCTCACCCGGGAGGCGTACTCCCCGTCCCAGCCTTCCTTGCCGAATGCGACGCGCTTGCCATCGACCTGAATGGGCTGACAGTCATTGCCGCCAAAGTTCGCGATCACGAGGTCGGGCTCGTGTTCCTCGACCAGCTTCTCGAGGTGGGCCGGCCAGTCGAACACATCCGAGCGCACCAGCCCGGTGCCGAGGCGACCATCGCGAATCGCCACCACGCCGTAGGTCTCCTCGAGCACCCGCCGAAGCTCCGACCCAAGGTAGGAGTTGATCGTGGATGCGCCGACGACCAGCACGCGCTTGGCCGGCGGCGTCAGCCCGGTCCAGGCGACCGGCTCGTCCGGACCGACTGGAACGACCGGAGCAGGCGGCTCTGGGGGCGGCGGTGGTGGCGGTGCCGCGAAAGTCCCAAGCGCGGCGGACTGGGTTGCAGCCTCTTCGAGCGCCGAGCGCAGCGTGGGAACCCCGAGAGTCTCGCCGACCCGTACGGCCAGCGCAGCCACTGGCTCCAGCGCCGACTCCTTCTGCGCGAGTGAGGTGTGCAGATCGGGCGCCGCCCACACGGCGAGCACCACAGCGAGTCCCCACAGCGATGCAAACAACGGCATCGGCGAGGTCTCGGAGGTGAAGGCCGGCCGAAGCGGGCGGTATTTGTCGACGACGTGCGGCATTAGAAGGCGAAGTAGACGTGAGGGTTGATGTCAGAGGGCTGAAGCACCATGACGAGAGCAAAGGCGCCGGCCCAGAGGACAGGGCGCGCCGGGACGGGAAGAGCGGTCTGCCAGGCGATGGCCTTCTCGCGCCAGGCGTTGCCCCAGAAGTTCATCGCAAACACCAGGGCGATGGTCGGGATCACGAGGAGGTCCATGCCCTTGCCGACGGTCGACAATGTCAGCAGCTGGGACACGAAGGACATCGCAGTCTCGACATCGGGTGTGTAGAAGAAGAAGCGCGACACCACGATCAAATGCAGGGTGTACACCCACGCGAGAGCCGTGTACCAGCCCGAGAAGGTGAGCGTCTTCGGGTCGATACCCCGCGAGCGACGCCAGTCTTGGAGCATCTTGTAGAGCACGAGGCCGACGCCGTGCATCGCGCCCCAGATCACGAAGCCCCATGCCGCCCCATGCCAGAGCCCAGCCACGAGAAGGGTCAGGAAGAGGTTCGTGTAGACCCGCGGGTAGCTGGCCCTCGAGCCGCCCATCGGCAGGAAGATGTAGTCGCGCATGCAGTGGGCGAACGTGATGTGCCAGCGGCGCCAGAACTCGGCGATATTGCTCGCACCATGCGGCTGGTTGAAGTTTCGCGGAAGCTCGAAGCCGAGCAGCAGCGCGAAGCCTCTCGCGAGGTCGGTGTACCCAGAGAAGTCGCAGTACACCTGCATCGACTTGCCATAGGTGGCGACGAGCAGCTCGAGCGTCGAGTACTCATCGGGAGCCTGGTAGCAGCCGTTCAGCTTGGACGCGAGGTAGCTCGACAGCACCACGGTCTTGAACGCGCCGCTCATCAGTAAGGTCGTCGAGCGAGGCACATCCGGCACGCCGGCGGGCCCCTCCCCGGTCAGCTGTGGCAGCAGGTCTCTCGAGCGCGTGATCGGACCGATCAACAGCTGTGGAAAGAAGGTGATGTACAGCACGTAGTCGCGCAGGTTCTGAGCCCGCTCACCGTAGCCTCGGTACAAGTCAACCAGGTAGGTGCACGACTGAAACGTGTAGAAGCTGATGCCGACCGGAAGCACGATCTCGAGAATCGGCAGCAGCGGATCTGCCCCGGCCCAACCCGCGACGCGATTGAGCTCCGTCGAGAAGAAGCCGTAGTACTTGAAGCTGCCGAGAAACGCCAGATTCAGCACCATCGCGAGCCAGAACACCGGCCTGGCGCGGTCCCCGGCCTCTCCGTTCTCTTTCCTCGGCACCGCGGCGAGGGCTTCACCGAGCCCAAAGTTCACAACCGCAGAGCCCAAGAGCAGAGCGAGGCGCCACCAGCCGAGAGGGGCGTAGAACAGCACACTTGACGCAAGCAAGAGCCACTTCTGCGCAGACCGACGGCCGCGAAGGAGCCAAAACGCCGTGCCTGTGACCAGGAACAGCACCGCGAACTGGGAGGTAGCAAACTGCAAGGCGGGAGGGGGCGGGAGGAACGAGGCGGGACGGGCACCTTACCGCGTTCAGGGGGTCCGCAGCACCCCATTCGGTAGGACCACCGCGGAGGTGGTCTGCTCGAGGCGCTCACGAATCAGCGTAGAGCCCTGCGGTGGATGGGTTGGCCAGAGGTGAACGACGCCCGCATCTCCCGCCGCGGCGACGCGCATCGCGTCTGGCGAGACCGCGACCGCCCGCAGCGGAACGTCGACGCCGAGGTAGGCGAGGCTCCAATCCCCCCTCCAGAGGCGAAGGGAGCCGTCCTCGCTCACCGAGACGACCGTGTCCTCGGCCCAGTCCACCGCAGTCACCGCGCCGGTGTGTCCCTCGAGTCGCCGAATCGCATCGCCTTCGATGACGACGACCTCGAAGCCCTCGGCGGCCACCGCAATGGCGCCTGCCTTGGACCAGCTCAGGTCCGCGATCACGCCGTCTCCGACCGTCCACTCACGCTCTTCGGTCCAGACCGCGCCCTCGAAGCTTCCCGCCGCAATCCGGCCATCCGAAGACCAAGCGAGCGCGCCAACCTCGGCGTCGAGCTCAGCCACGATCTCGAAAGTGCCGGCCTCGACGTCCCAGATACGCACGGTGCCGTCCTTACCCGCCGTCGCGAGTCGCCCATCCTCAGCAAAGGTCACCGCGTGAATCCGGCTGCGATGCCCCTCGAGTTCGCGAAGCTCACCGGAGGCAATCTCCCAGACCGACAAGCCTCGCCCGCGCATGGCACCCGCCGCCCAGCGACCATCTGGAGAGACCGCCAGGTCGTCGATGCGCTCGCGGCCTTGAAGCACGCGGCCGTCGATGCGCACCGTGCGGTCCCGGCTCGCGGAGACCAGCCGACCCTCCGACCAACCAAGGGCCTCGACCTCATCGTCGTGCTCGGACCCGATGCTCGACCGCCCCGTCGACACATCCCAGAGCCGTGCCGTGTAGTCCGAGGAGCCGCTCGCGAGCGTCTGGCCATCCGGGGAGAACGAGAGGTCCATGACGCGCCGCGTATGCCCCGAGAACCGACTGGGCGCTTCAGCGCGCACCCGCCAGATCCGAGCACTTCCATCAGAAGACGAGCTCGCCAACCACTCTCCGTCCGAAGAGAAGGTCACGTGACGCACCGCATCGCTGTGGCCGACGAGGTGCCGCACTCCGCCGGTGGCCAAGTCGAAGAGCCATGCCGAGCCATCCTCGACACCGACCCCGACCACCTCGAGGTCCGGCGAGACGTCGAGATGCCGCACCACACCGCCGACCACGCCAAGAAGCTCGCCTTCTCCGGTCTCGAGATCCCAGATGCGCAGCTCGCCGTCCCGCGCGCCCGTCACCACACGTCCATCCGCGACAAAGCCGCTTCGCCGTACCTCATGCTGATGGCCGCGAAGCAGTCGGACGTCCTCGACACCGTCGGCGCCCATGCGCAATGCGGCCGCCGTTCCATCGCGCGAGGTGCTCACCAACCAGCTCACGTCGGCGTTGAAGTGAAGCGAGCGCACATCGCCCTCGTGCACGTCGACAAAGCGCCCCTCTCCGCCATCGAGTGGCCAGATGCCGATGCGGCCACCCACCCCGGCCGTGGCCAGCCAGGCACCATCGGGCGAGAAAGCCACGCTGTCGACGCTGCCCTCGTGTCCGCCGAAGTTGCGCACCGCCTCGCCCTCGCTGTTCCACAGCCAGGCCGTGCCATCCCCGCTACCGGTGATCATCCACGGCTTGAGCGGATGGAGCGCCGCCGCCTCGATCTTCGCGCCGTGCCCCTCGAGTGCGGTGTACTCCCCCGTTGACACGTCCCAGATCCGCGCCGTGCGGTCGCGACTCGAGGACCACAGCCGACCATCCGCGGTGAAGGCCACCGTCTTCACATCGTCGTCGTGCCGGCCAAGAATGCGGCTCTCGCCGGTCTCGAGGTTCCAGACGCGCACCGTCTCGTCGTAGCCGGCGGTCGCGAGCCACTGACCACCCGCAGAGAACGCGCTGCCGCGCACCTCGTCGAGGTGACCGCGCAGTACATGACGGGCCACCCCGAGCGTCTCGGCTTCGAGCAGCACCGCAAAGGCGCGGTTCCACTCGGCATCCGGTCCGAGCCGTCGCAACCAGGCCACCGAGCGCGTGGGGTCGTGCACGAGCTCGTTGCTCGCCTGCTGAAGCAGCAGCATGTCCGCCTGCGTCTGCAGCTCGTGCCGCGCGGCGTCCGACGTCCTGGCCGCCGATTCCGCCTGCTGCCACAGCGCCGTCGCAAGCACTGCGGAGACCACGAGCACCACCGCCAGACCGACAAGAGTCGCCGTCAGGGTTCGGTTTCGCCGGGCGAACTTGGTGAGCTGGTAGGTCGTGGTCGCCGGACGCGCGAGAATCGGCTCGTCGCGCAGGTAGCGCCGAAGGTCCTCGGCCACGTCCCAGGCCGACTGGTAGCGCTGGGCGGCGTCCTTCTCGAGGCACTTCGCGACGATGACCGTGATGTCACCTGCGAGCGCCCGGTCCAGGCGTCCGAGCGGCGGGGCCTCGACCTCGGTGATGATGCGCACCATCTCGGGAAGCGGCTTGTTGCGCAGCGTGTACGGCGGTCGCCCGGCGAGCAGCTCGTAGGCAATGACCCCGAGCGCGTACACATCCGAGCGACCGTCGAGGTCTCCACCGCCGATCGTGGCCTGCTCAGGACTCATGTACTGCGGGGTGCCGATGATCTGCCCCACCCGCGTGTGTCCGGGCTGGTCGTCATCGTCCATCGCTCGGGCGATGCCAAAGTCGAGCACCTTTGGCTGCCCCTCATCGGTGACCAGGATGTTTCCGGGCTTCAGGTCGCGATGCACCACGCCCTTGAGGTGCGCGTGGTGGACCGCGTCGGCGATATCGGCGAGCAGCGTGAGCAACTCGGCCGTCTCGAGGCCTTCCGCCGCTTCATCGAGGGTCGCGCCGTCGATATGCTCCATCGCAAACCACGACTGGTCCGGGTCCGCGTGCGCTTCGAGAATCCGGGCGATTCCCGGGTGATCGAGACGTGCGAGCACCTCGGCTTCCCACTCGAAGCGGCGACGCTGGTGGGCCGCCGTCGCGCGAATCACCTTGATGGCGACCTTACGTCGGGGACGGTCCTGCTCGGCCAAGTAGACCACGCCCATGCCACCCTCACCGAGCTTGCTGAGAATGCGGTAGCGCCCGAGTCGTTGGCCTGAGTCCTCGCGGGCCGAGGTGGGTGCTGGTGGTGGCGTAGCCGTCGGCGAGAGCGTGGGTCCGTCGGCACCCGGGAAGTACGTCTCGCTGGCATCGCTTGGCGCGAGTGTAGGCTCGTCCACACCGGGAAAGAACGTCGCCCCATCGTCGGGGGCCGGACTCAGCGTCGGCCCGTCTGCCGCCGAGACCCCATCGTCTTCAGGCCCGGGGAAGAAGGTGTCGCCAGCCGAAGCCACATCCGGACGCTCGCGCAATAGGCGGGCCAAGCCGGGATCCACAGCCTCGACCTCTGCAAAGAGCTTCTCGCGCTCAGCAGGCTCAAGGGCCGCGACGTCGGCCATCCACTGTTTCAGGGCGTTCTCTTGCAGCGGAACTCCTGATGCATGCTACCGAATGCGACGGCCGCCGTTCACTCCAAGGCTGCCGGCAGCGTCCAGTCGGCCCAGATTGGATAGTGGTCCGAGAAGGGCTCGCAGTCCTCACGACAGATGCGCGGGTCGGCGAAGCTCCCCGCATCCGCGAAGATCAGGTCGATGACAAACGGCAGCTCGTCGAGCGTGATGCGGTCGGCCGGGTCGAGCTCGGCATGGCTGTCGGTGTAGCCCTGAGTCAGGAAAGCCTGGGACACGCCGTCGTTCTCGTCGCCATTCTGCAGATCGAAGACGTAGGTGCCCGCGTTCAGGTCGCCCCCTCCCATCCGCGTGAACGGCCGCTCGGCGAGCTTGGCCACCGTCTCGGTCGCCTGGGCAGCCCGCACATCCGCGTCGGTCGCCCCACTCGCGAGATGAAGACTCGACACATGCACGATCTGATCGCCGACGACGATGTCCGCGACGATGCCGACTCGCCCGCCGAGGCGCGTGGACCAGCTCGAGCCGCGGTCTTCGGGGGCCGTGTACCAGCTCACGTTGTCGGCGTGCCGAAACACGTCGACATTGGCCATCGGGTAGCGCGAGAGCAGCGCGTTTCCGTGCTCACAGACCTCGGTCACCTCGCTCCCCTGCCCGCGAACCTCCATGAACTCGGTCGCGTAGACGAAGTCCATCTGCAGCGCTTCGGCCAGCTCGAAGGTGGTGTGTCGGGAGCCGGTCCGACTGCAGCCGCGGTCGGTCTCCGAGAGCAGGAAGACGTCGGGAGACGGGGCCGAGGACGACGCGAGCCACTCGAGCACGCCGTCGAGAGAGTGACCCCGCTCGATGTTGTAGGAAAGCACGGTGAGGGTGTCGGTCGCAGCAGGCGCGGTCTCGACCAGGCGTCCCGTCTCGGGCGCGCAGTCGATGAAAATGACGTCCTCGGCCGCATCCGGGTCACCGGCCTCTGCACAGAGGCGCTCGCTCAGATCGGGGGCCTCGGACCCTCCTTGCATCCAGTCCAGCTCGTACTCGATCGGGGCTTGTGCGGAGCCACACCCCACCAGCATAAGGGCGGCCCACCTCATCGCGAAGCCTCGCTCTCAGCACGCTCACGAAGCGCCTGAGTCTCGGCCTCGAGCCCCCCTTCGAGCGCCGCGCCGTAGCTCTTCTCGACCGTCTTCGACGCCATGCCCTTCACGGCGAGCTCGACCCGAAAGCGCGTTCCTCCGTCGGAGGTCGCCTCGAGGGTTCGGCACCGGGAGCCCTTTGCGAACAGCGTGAACCAGCCGAGATCGTGCCAGCAGAATCGGTCGTAGGGCGTGACTTCATCGACGCGGTGCCCGGCACGTCGCTGCTTGTCGCCGAGCACCACCTGCGCGACAACCCGTCCGCCGACAGCCATCTCACCCTCGGCCTCGACCAGCCACGGATTCCACTCCGAGTAGGCATCGACGTCGGTGAGCACGGCCCAGACCACCTCGGGGGGTGCTGCGATCTCGACCTCGGCCACACGGGTCTCGAAGCCGCCAGCCAGTGCGCTGCCGAGTAGCAAAGCGATCACTCAGTCACCCCTCGCAACCTGTGTAGTTCGCTCGGGACCGTCCCGGTACGCGTCTCCCGGGCGGCGTGGGCGAGCTGGTCCAGATCTGCGGCGAGACGGAGACGCTGCCTGAGTGGCGTGCGGTTCGCGAGAATGTCGTGGCGTGTCAGGCCCACGAGCAGCGTCACGGTGTCGCCGGAGCAGGTGACGTCGGTGAGTTCCCAGGTCGGGATCTCGACGTCGTCCACGTGGATGCGGATGGCGTTGGCCTCGATGATCGTGCGGCGCTTCGGGCGAAGCCTATCGAGGCCAAAGACCAGCCCCGGAGTCGCGAGCGCTGCGAACACAGCTGCCAACCCGCCGGCCCCGCCCGCGAGCCCGGCCGTCGAAATCGCGAGCACCAAGGTCACGAACATCGCCACAGGGGGCTGAAGGAGTCCGCCATACACCGCGTTCAGCGTCCGGACGTAGGCCTCGACCACCGAGTCGGCCTCGAGCCATGGCTGCTCTTGATGAACGAGCACCGCACGGAGCCCACCCAATGACTGGCCGGGGGGACCCTCGACGGGCTCGGACATCGGCTAGGCCGCCTTCTTGCCCCGCAGCGCCGTGACGAGGGCTTCCATCGTGGCCCGCGCGTCGCCGAAGTACATGCGATTGTTGTCGTGGAAGAACAGCGGGTTCTGCACACCGGCGTATCCGGAGCCCATGCCGCGCTTGAGCACCACGGTCGTGGTCGCTTCCCAGACCTTGAGCACGGGCATGCCGTAGATGGCCGACGAGGTATCGGTCTCGGCGCCCGGGTTGCAGATGTCGTTCGCGCCGATGACGAGCACGATGTCGGTGTCGCTGAAGTCGTCGTTGATCTCGTCCATCTCGAGCACGCACTCGTAGGACACACCCGCTTCGGCGAGGAGCACGTTCATGTGCCCTGGCAAGCGGCCGGCCACCGGATGAATCGCAAAGCGCACGGTCTTGCCCTGTTCCTGGCAGAGCCGCGTGAAGTCCTGCACGGCATTCTGGGCGCGGGCCACGGCCATGCCGTATCCGGGCACAATCACGATGCTCTCTGCATCTTCGAGGGCCTCGGCAAGCTCGTCGACCTCGATGGGCGAGACCTCACCCTGTGGAGCTGCAGGCTCACCCGAAGGCGCCTTGGCAGGTGTCGCGCCGAAGCCGCCGAAGACGACATTCCAGATCGAGCGGTTCATCGCCTTGCACATGATGTACGAGAGGATGGCGCCACTGGAGCCGACGAGCGCACCGGTGATGATCAGCAGGTCGTTGCCGAGCATGAAGCCCGCCGCCGCAGCTGCCCAGCCGGAGTAGCTGTTGAGCAGGGACACCACGACCGGCATGTCGGCGCCACCAATGGCCATGACCAGGTGCACGCCGAGCAGACAGGCCAAGACCGTCATGGTCAGCAGGTAGGCCATGCCGTGCGGCGCGTGCAGCGGCGCAAAAGGAACGGCGAGCGCGAAGATCGCGAGCACGACGCCGAGGTTCAGCAGATGTCGGCCGGGCAGCAGCAGTGGCTTGCCGGAGAGCGAGCCGCGAAGCTTGGCCCACGCGATGATCGAGCCGGTGAACGTCACCGCACCAATCGCAACGTCGAGCCAGATCTCGAGCTGGTGCACGATGTGCTCAGCGCCGACGAGGTCCTTGCCGGGCTCGAGGTAGGTCGAGATGCCGACGAGCACCGCGGCGAGGCCGACGAAACTATGCAGCATTGCGACGAGCTGCGGCATGGCGGTCATGGCCACGCGGGCGGCCAGTGCCGCACCAATCACAGAGCCGAGTACCACCGCCCCGCCCGTCAGCGCAAAGGCCTCGACGCGGGGGTGAAACAGGGTCGCTCCGATCGCGATGATCATGCCGATCACGCCAAAGGCGTTGCCACGGCGGGCGGTCTGCTGGGTCGCGAGACCGCCGAGCGAGAGGATGAAGAGAATGCCGGCCGCGAGATAGGCGACGGTGAGTACGCTGGACTCCACGCTACCTCCGGAACATCGCCAGCATGCGCTGGGTCACGAGGAAGCCGCCGGCGATATTGATCGTGGCGACGAGGATGGCGATGGCGCCGAGAATGGCGGCGGTGTTGGTCTCGCCGCTCGAGGCCTGCAAGATGCCGCCGACGATGATGATGCCGCTGATGGCGTTGGTGACGGACATGAGCGGAGTGTGCAGGGCATGAGCGACGTTCCAGACGACCTGCCAGCCAATGAAGCACGCGAGCATGAACACGGTGAAGTGCTGCACGAACTCGCGAGGGGCGTAGGCGCCGACCAGACCAAAGAGCACGGCGGCGACGAGCATCGCGCCGATGGTTCCAGCACCGCTGTCCTCCTTCGGCTCGGCCACTGCGGCGGCCTCGGCCACGACCACGGGCTCGGGCTCTTCGACCTTGGGGGGCGGCGGAGGTGGCTCTCGCTTCGGTGGCGGCCAGAGCAGCTCGCCCTCGTTGAGCACGATGGCTCCGCGCACGACCTCGTCTTCGAGATCGACGCGCCAGTTCATGGCGCCACCCATGTCGTCGAGCAAGTGCACCAAGTTCTGCGAGAAGAACTTGCTCGCCACCGTAGGCAAGCGGCTGGTCATGTCGGTGTGGCCAATCAGCGTCACACCGTGCGCCTTGACCACCTCTCCGGGTTCGGTGAGCTCGCAGTTGCCGCCGTTCCGCGCAGCGAGGTCCACCACAACACCGCCGGGCTTCATGGTCTCGACCATGTCGGCGGTCCAGAGAATCGGCGCCTTGCGGCCGGGGATCAGCGCGGTGGTGACCACGATGTCGATCTCTTTGGCCTGCTCGCGGAACAGCGCCATCTCCGCGTCGATGAACTCCTTGGACATCACCTTCGCGTAGCCGCCGCCACCGTCACCGGACTCTTCGAACTCGAGCTCGAGGAACTTGCCGCCGAGGCTCTTGACCTGGTCCTTCACCGCGGGACGGGTGTCGAAGGCGCGCACGTCCGCACCCATGCTTCGAGCCGCCGCAATCGCGGCGAGACCGGCCACACCAGCGCCGATCACGAGCACGCGAGCTGGAGGCGTCTTGCCGGCAGCGGTCATCTGCATGCCGAAGAACCCGCCGTAGTTCTGGGCGGCCTCCACGATGGCCCGATAGCCCGCGATATTCGCCATCGACGACAGCACATCCATCTTCTGCGCGCGGCTGATTCGCGGGATCTGGTCGAGCGCGATGAGCGTGACCTTGCGCGCGGCGAGTGCTTCGATCAGCTCGGTGTTCTCTGCCGGCGACACCAACGAGATGAGCACCTGGCCCGCATCGAGCTTCTCGATCTCGTCGCCCTGGACGGGATTGACCTTGAGCACGATGTCCGCACCCCAGACATCGTCCACGACCTCGGCACCCACGGCCTCGTAGGCAGCATCGGGGAAAGCGGCACTCTCACCAGCTCCCTTCTCGATCATGACCTCGAAGCCGAGCTTCTTCTGTAGCTTCGTTACCGACTCTGGCGTCGCCGCGACCCTGCGCTCACCGGCTGCGCATTCGCGGGGAATTCCGACCTTCATGACGTCCTCTCGCTTTCCACCATTTTGAGTCGGCGAGTCTACCGCAATCGGGCGTCAAAACGGGGCCTCAGAGGCCTGCCTCTCACTGCGAGGTGACCGCCGGACAGTAGATGGGAAGCGGCCCGTTGATGGTGACGGCATCGGTCACCACAGTCCCGTCGA
Organism: Pseudomonadota bacterium; assembly: GCA_023954855.1. Classification (GTDB taxonomy): domain Bacteria; phylum Myxococcota_A; class UBA796; order UBA796; genus M1803. The sequence continues at coordinate 19,633 of JAGSGY010000056.1, forward strand.
CTTGGCCGTGCAGATGGGTGGCCTGAAACTCGCCCCACGCGATGTCCGAGATGTGGTCGATGGTCATCGTCGCGCTGTCACCCTGACCGGTGTCGGCGCTGAACGAGAAGTTGTAGGTCGTGCTCGAAGAGTCGCTCTGCAGCAGCACACGCAGGTTGTGGTCCGTCGTGTTGTACGTCCCCGCACCCGCGAAGTTCCCAATCACGTCGGCGATCAGCACGGCGTTGTGGCTGCTCCCGCGCCAGAACTGCCGAAAACTCACCAGCGAGCCCTGCGGGTAGTTCGTGCACGTGGGGGTATCGAACTCGATCGTGCCGGTGTACCCGCCGCCAAGCGTCACCGTGACGGGACGCGGATCGGTCGGGAGCTGCGGTCCCGTGTCGACGGGCGAATCGCTGCCGCCGCTGGTGTCTGCGGAGTCGGTGCCGTCGTCATCGTCGTCGGATGAACCGGTGCAGGCGACGAGCGGAAAAACCAGAGAGAGAGCGAAAAATCGAAGCATAGGGCCTCCGGGCGCACCCTACACAGAGCGGCGAGGACGCGTCGACTTTCGCTCGTCAGGAGCTTGCTCAGGCTTGGGGTCGGCTCTCTGCCACCGCTTCCCAGCTCGCTTCAGCTTGCTCTTGGGCCGTCGCTCGCTCGACGCGGATGCCCATGTGGGTGTCGTAGCGCACTCGACTGCCGCTGCGCTTCTTGCTCCAAGCGCCATAGGCCGGACCAGGTGGAACGATGGTGCCGGGACCGCGCCCGATGTACTCGCGGCGTCCCCAAGCGATCAGTGCTTCGCGCACGTGGGGCCACTCTTCCTTCTTCCAGTAGAAGAGCAACGCGCGCTGACGACTGCGCTCTTTCGGGTCCTTGGCGATGACCACGGGCTTGCCGGTGAGCGGATCATGCTCGGAGTAGAAGGCCGCAGTCGCGATGGTCGCCGGAGTCGGCATGAACATCTGGGCCTGTCGCGGACGCAGTTGCTGCGACTTCATGTACAGCGCCAGCTCGATGCACTCGTCGGGCCCAATGCCGGGATGCGCACACTGGAAGTACGGCACGACGTAGAGCTTCTTTCCAGCCTCCTTCGCGGCGGCCTTGAACCGGTCGAAGAAGGTGGTGAAGAAGTTGATCGCCGGCTTCTTCATCTGCTTGAGGGCGTTCTCGGATGCGTGCTCGGGCGCGACCGAGAGCTGCCCGGGTGTGTGGTACTTCGCGAGCTCCTCGACGAACTCGTCATCGAGTGACGCCAGATCGTAGCGGATGCCGGAGTTGACGTAGACCTTCCGGATTCCCTCCATGGCACGCGCCTTGCGCAACAGGTCCAGGTACGGCTTGTGGTCGGTGCCGTAGTGCTTGCAGCGCACGGGATGAAGGCAGGACACGCGGCGACAGACCTTGTTGGCCTCTTCGCTGGTGCAGGCCATATGGAACATGTTGGCCGTGGGTCCACCGAGATCACTGACGATGCCGTTGAAACCAGGACGCTTGCGCATCGTGCTGAGCTCGTTGAGCACCGACTCGGACGAGCGCGAGGTGACGTCCTTGCCCTGGTGAATCGTCAACGCGCAGAAGGCGCAGCCACCCGAGCAGCCGCGGTTCACGGTGATCGAGCCGGCGATGCTCTGAAGGGCGGGAATCGGCTGGCGGTAGCAGCTGTGCTGAGCAAAGGCGTAGGGCAGCTCGTGAAGCCGGTCCATCTCGGGGGTGGTGAGCGGACGCATCGGCGGGTTCTGCACGATCCAGCGGTTGCCATGCCCCTGCACCAGCGTCTTGCCGCAGTGGGGATTCGACTCGCGGTACATCACCCGCGTCACTTCATTGAACGCCAGCTTGTCGGCCCGGCAGTCCTCGAGCGAGGGCAGCGTCACCACGTCATCGCCCGTGGGCGGCTCACCCTTCGAGCCCAGCGCGTAGGCCACACCAGGGATGTCGCGACAGTCCGCCGTCGTCTTGCCCTCGGCGAGTCGCCGCGCAATTTCGACGATCTGCAGCTCGCCCATGCCGAAGACGCAGAGGTCGGCCTTGCTGTCCATGAGAATGGACCCGCGAAGCTTGTTGGACCAGAAGTCGAAGTGCACAAGCCGACGAAGGCTGGCCTCGACCCCGCCGATCACGACGGGAACGCCTTTGTAGGCCTGCTTCACGCGTGCGGTGTAGCCAATGGTCGACCGGTCGGGACGCTCTGGGAGCACGCCACCGGGCGAGTACGCATCCGCGCTCCTCAGCCGCTTGGAGGCGGTGTACTTGTTGACCATCGAGTCCATGTTGCCGGCCGTCACACCAAAGAACAGGCGTGGACGCCCGAGAACCCGGTAGGCCTCGACATCGTCGTGGGTCGGCTGCGCGATGATCCCGACGGTGAACCCGTGCGTCTCGAGCCAGCGCCCGATCGCCGCGACACCCCACGATGGGTGGTCGACATAGGCATCCCCAGTGACGAGGATGATGTCGAGCGGTTCGCCCGATGGATTCGGGGTCATGGGAAGGAAGCGTGGCATCTGGGCCCTCTAACCCCAGCCAGCACTCGCGACTCGCGTTATCCGGGCCCGCCCCGGAGGAACCATGCCCGTCTACGCCATGAAGGTCACGTCCAAGACTGCTCACGAGAAGACCGATCAGCTCTTCATCTACACCTTCGAGAGCCCCGAGCACGGCGAGCGCACCATCGTCGCCAACCTCACCAACACCTACGAAGTCGGCGACGTCGCCGGCATCGCCATCGAAGGCACCAAGCTGCCCGGCATGGAGATCAAGCCCCGCAAGGTGTTCGGCATTCCGAGCTCCGGCATGGCCATGGGTCCCGTCGACGCCGAGCTCGACACCGACCTCACCGCGCACTTCGATGCCGACCGCGAGCCGCGCACCTTCAAGGTGACCATCGAGGTCGAGGTCGAGGCCGCCTACGCCGAAGATGCCCAGAAGCTCGGCGCAAAGGCGATCGGCAAGGGCAACGGCACCGTGCTCTCGAGCACCGAAGCCTAAGCGGAAGCGAGGGCCCCGCGCGGGTGTTCGTGCCGTAGCTTCGCTCGAAGCAGGTCCGGCGGGCCTGCGCTAAGCTGGTTCAACTCCCACGAGGTCTTCATGAACCCCGCACTGCTCCTGATGGGACTTCTGAGCGGCTCTCCCGCCCAAGCATCCGAGACCGGACGACCCGAGCTCGGCCGACACGACGACGCCGGCGCGATGTTGGCGGTGCCCAAGACTTGGCTCATCGCCACTCAAGCCACGGAAGATGGCGGTGTGGCCGAGGTTCGCGAGAGTCAGAAGCGCCTGAGCCCGGTCGTGATGATGCAGTGGGGTGCGGCCGCGGGACGCTCCGTCGACCAGGTCGTCGATGAGCGGGTCACCAAGCTCGGTACCGAGATGGCGATCGGCACTGCGACCGAGTCCAAGCGCGAGGACTTCGGCGAGGGCGGACGCAGAGCCACACTCGAAGCCGGAATGATGGGTGTGGCCGTGCCGATCATCGTCGCTGCACGCATTGTCGACGACCGCTACCTCGTCGCCGTGTTCACCGGCCCGCCGTCCACGCACACCGCGCTCGACGCGCCTGCGATGGTCGAAGAGATGCTCAGCCGCTCGATCTGGTCGGGGGAGCTTCCCCCGCTGTAGGCCAGATGAGAGCAATCTCAAGTCCGCCGCCTGGCCGATTCGCGGCCTCGACGCGTGCCTGGTGCAGCTCGGCCACCTGCTTGACCAGCATGAGCCCAAGACCCAGTCCACCGGTGCTCCGGGCTCGGCTGCCTTCGGCCCGCCAGAAGGCATCGAACAAGTGCGGTAGCTCGGCTTCATCCACGCCTGGGCCGGCATCGCGGACGGTGAGTCTGTCGGGACGCACGAGCACCTCGATCGGTGCCTCCCCGTAGCGCTTGGCATTCGAGAGCAAGTTCGCCACCGCACGCAGCATCAGCTCTGGGTCGACCTCGCGGGTCGCCACGCCCTGAATCGACACGTCAGCGACTTGCGCAGTCTGCGCCGCGCGCTCGACCAGGTCCCGAACATCGGTGGTCGCGAGCTGAAGCGGAGTGTCGCCCACCTGCATGCGCGACAAGGCGAGAAGCTGCGCAATCAGTCCGTCGAGCTCGAGCAGGTCCCCTTCCATGGCATCGAGTCGGGAGGCTTTGGCGCCACTGTCTCGCAGCAGCTCCAGCTCCAGCCTGAGCCGTGCCAGCGGGGTGCGCAGCTCATGAGAGACGCCCGCAAGAAGCTGACGCTCGGTGCTCACGAGCTGATCAATACGGTCCGCCATCTGGTTGAAGGCGTGCGCCATCCGGGCGAGCTCAGGCGGTCCACCGACGGGAAGCCGATGCTCGAGGTCTCCGGCAGCGATGCGCTCCATGCCCTGCTGAGCGGTCAACAGCGGCCGGGTCGCAAACCGCCCCAGCGCCACCGCCGAGAGCACCATCAGCAGCAAGCCCGCCAGCACCGCGAAGCGGATCTGACGGCCTGGTCGCTCGAGATCGAGGTCGCGACGCACGCCGATCCAGCCCACATCCGTCTCGACAATCACGACGTTCCGCGGACCCTTGTGAAACAGCATCTTCCGGCCGTCATGCTCGACCTCGACCGGGGGGCCATGCCTCTGACCACGTGGCCGCAAGTGCGCGCGCGGGCCTCCGCGAAGCCTCCACACCTCCAGCCCGAGCTCCTCGCCGAGCTGCCGGGGCGATTCACCCGCCTCGACCCGGTCGGCGACAAAGCTCACCTCGTCCTGAAACGCGTGAAACACGGATCGGGCGAGCGGATGCAGCACGCCGTGCATGGTCGCGGCCCACATCAACGCGGACGCCAGTGCGACGAGCAGCACAATGCCCGCGGCAACGCGTGTCGACAGTCTCACCGTGGTGCCCGAGGCACGGTGTAGCCCACACCGCGGACCGTCTTCACGAAGGTCGGCTCGCGGGGATCATCGCCGAGCTTGCGGCGGATATGGGACACGTGGACGTCCACGGAGCGATCGAAGGACGCGTACTCCTGACCTCGGGCCAGCTCCATCAGCCGGTCACGTGGAATCACTCGGCCGGCGTTGGCCACCAGCACTCGCAAGATCTCGAACTCGGTGGTGGTGAGCTCGACGGGCTCGCCATCGTTCTCGACCACACGCCGGTCCTCGTCGACCATCAGCGGGCCCGCGCGATGCACGACCTCGGAGGCCGCAGCCTGTCCCGACCGGCGCAACACCGCCTCGATGCGCGCGACGAGCTCGCGAGGGTTGAAGGGCTTGCCCAGGTAGTCATCGGCCCCGAGCTCGAGGCCGACAATGCGGTCCATGTCGTCACCCCGCGCGGTGAGCATGATCACGGGCAGGGTCGAGAACGCCCGAAGCTCACGCAGCACCGCCAGGCCATCCTTGCCCGGCATCATCACGTCGAGCACAGCCATGTCGAGGCCACCGCCACGCAGCACCTCGAGACCGGCATCGCCGTCCGCAGCGGTGACCACCTCGAAGCCCCGACCACCGAGGTACTCGGCCAGCAGTTCGCGAATGCGGTCGTCGTCGTCGATCACCAGGATACGGCGCATAGTTCCTCAGCGAAGCGACGCCCGAAGTTCGGGCGCCGCGTGCAGTCTAGCGGTGGTGGCGGCCGTGCGGCGGGCCCTTCTCGAGGTGACCTGCCACAAGCGCGCGCTGCTCAGGCGTCAGGGTCTCGGCGAAGTCGGCCATGCCCTGAATGGCGTCGAGGTGCCGTGCATGCCGCGCCTCGGCCTCGGCAGTCGCCAGCGACACGAGCTTCTCGAAGTCCGGGGCGTCGTTCGACAGCTCGGCTGCCAACGTCTCGCGCAGGGCCTTGTGCGCCTCGCGCGGATCCTCGTCGCCGAAGACCGAGTCACGCAGACCCTCGAGCTCGGCGACCTGACCTTCATCAAGGTCGAGATGGCTCGCAATGCGCTCGATCGGAGGGCCGCGGTGGCCGCGGAAGTGACCGCCAGGGCCCCCGCGCTCGCAGCTTCCGTCCTGTCCATGGGAGCCGGCGATGGCCACACCGGCCAAGGCGAGTGGGGCGAGAATCAGAGCGGGGAGAATGAAGCGTTTCATGATGGGACCTCCTGTTCGGTACGACATCAATCTAGGGGCGCCATGCTACGGCATCGTTCGGTGCGGCCTAAGGGGTCCAAGCAAGTGTGAAGGACTGTAAAGGGCGGGCGACATCGGCCACCCGCCCAGTCTTGGCTCACTGGTCAAAGCCGCCACGCGGGCCGCGTCCACGTCCCTGACCACCGCGCTCCGAGCGCCGCTCAGCGCGCTGCTCCTGAAGCTCGGCCAGCGTCTCGAGCTGGTCGTCGGTGAGCGTCTCGGACAGCGCGCTCATGCTCTCCACGGCGGTGTAGGCCGCTGCACGCTGCGCCTCGACCTTGGCATCCACGAGCTTCTTCAGCTTGCGCACGTCGGGGTCTCCGCTGCCGATTTCATCCTTCATGCCCTCGCGAAACGCCTTCTGGGCCTCCTTGGCCTCGGAGCGGGACTCAGCCATGTCGTCCTTAAACGACTCGACGAGGGCGGCCTGGTCCGAGTCGAGGTCGAGGGCCTCGATGAGGCGACCTGGGCCACCTTGACCGGCGACGGCGACACCCGCGACGGCGGTGGAGAGAACAACGAGAGCGATAGTTGCGAAGCGGGTCATGAGTGACCTCCTGTTGGGGTTGCACTCACGTAGACGGGCGCACTGTTGGGCAGCCGTTGGCGCCGTCCCAAAGAAACTCAACGCGTGTGAAGCTTTGTTAAGGCGTCAGATCGCCAGCGGTAGAAGCGCATCGTAGGCAGGTCGAAGCGCGTCCACGATGGGTTGGAGCGCAGCTGGGACCTTCACTTCCTCCACCCGGGCGGGTCCAAAGCCCGTGGAGGCCTCGACGCTTGCGTACCAGTGGGGAGCCCAGACGCCATCGCTCGAGCGAGGCCCCGCCGGCCAGCTGAGCATATGGTCCGTGTAGGCGATGCCGAGCCCTTCGCAGAGCGCCTTGAGCACGCGGGACGGGTCTTCGAGCAGGCGGGCACTGTGCACGACGACCGGCGTCCGTCCTCGCTCCTGAAGCCGGCGCAGCACCCGGAGTTGCTGAAGAAAACCGAGGTCTTCGGGCCTAGGCTGCTCTCGCACGCGGGCGTAGGAGGCAGTCACCGCCGCCGGGTGGCGAATGAGCAGGCCGACTTCACAGTCATCCAGCCAGCGGAGGTCATCGCCCTCGGTGAGGTGCTGCGCCATGTGCTTCTCGTACTGAAGCGGCTGTCTCCCCTGCCCTTTGAGGCCAGCGAGCGCCTGCTCGTAGCCGTTAGGTTGGCTGGCAAGAATGGCGTCTCGCCCGGGGTGCTCCAGACCCGTCCGGGCCAGGTACGCGGCGTACAGCGGTTCATCGACGACCGTGCAGTCGCCGCGGCCTTCGAAGCTGCGCATCAAGGCCGTCGACAGGTTCCGAGGCCCGCTGATCATCGCAACGCGCTTCATGTCTCCCCCACGCGCACCAGCTTGGAGCGGTGTAGATCCCCCATCGGACGAATCGACCACCGCCGCATCATGCGCCGGCCCGGACGCACCGCGTGGCGGTCAAGCCAAGGCACCTCGAGACCTCGCATCCAGCCGCTCACCGCCTCGCCCACACCCAGACTGCAGGTCACACCAAAGCCCCCTAGGCCCGCTGCCCACCACAGTCCCGGCAATTCGGCATCCTCTCCAAGCATGGGCCGGCGGTCGGGCGCAAAGGTGCGCAGGCCGGTCCAACCTCCGCGAATATCGACCCCTGCGAGGCGCGGAAAGAAGCGCTCGATCTTGTCGAGTGCCAGCGCACGCGGAAAGGCCTCGACCGGCCCCGTACTCGGCGCATCCGTCGGGTAGTCGATGGCCTCATCGCAACCCGAGAGCAACCAGCCTCCACTCTCGGGCCGAACGTAGAGTCCGACATCGTCGAGCCAGGTCCAGGGATGGCCTTGGGCAAGCGGATCGCTGGCCGTCTGCAACAAGGTCCTTCGCAGCGGCACAAGCGGCCGGTCAAGGCCCATCCCAGCCGCGAGGCCTGAGCTCCAAGCACCGGCGGCGAGCACCACCGCATCGGCCGGATAGTGTCCGTTCGCAGTGCGCACCCCCACGACACGACCCGCCTCGACGGCCACGGAGACCACAGCCTCACCGCGGTGAAGATGGGCCTCGTTCGCGTTCAGACCGGCCTCGAAACCCGACACCAACGCGTGGGCATCCGCGACCCGCTCGTCCGGGAGGTACCAAGCGTGTTGCAGGTCGACGCCCTCGAGTAACGGAGCCACTTCTGCCGGGCGGTCGAGCGCCTCTACACGCACCCCCCGGGCGCGAAGGTGTGCCGCAGCGTCGTGCAGATGCAGGGGGTCGGTGACGAGGCCAAGCACGGCCCCTGTCACCGTAGACGGCTCGAAGGCCGCCAGGTCGTCTGGGAGGTCTGCCAGCCGTTCCGAGGTTCGCACCGCAAGAGCGCGCTCGTAGGGGTCCTCGCCCATACGGCGGATCATGCCCGCGTTCTGCGCCGAGGCCTCGGCCCCAAAGGCGCCACCACGCTCGAAGACCCGCACCGTGGCGTGCGGCGCGAGGTGCCACGCTGTGGAGAGGCCGGCGAGGCCTCCACCGATGACGACGACTTGCATGCCGGCCCTGTATCCCGCCGCACCCGCAGAGCCGATCGCCCGTTGCGCGCCGCCGCAAGTTGGGATCGCGCAGGTAAGGCGAAGAACTTTCTTCAACGATCCGCGCACAGCGCACACCTCTCAGTCAACTCCTCGTCACGGCCCCAAAACCCGGTTCTGCGCCGTTACTTTGCGCCCCATGAAACCCCATGATCTCGGCTCCGACCACGCTGCTCTTCGCGACGCCCTCGCACGCGCCGAGGGTGCGCTGCTCGCGATGGAGACCGGGGTCGCCGCATCGGATCGCTCGTCGCGCTACACGCCGCGCCATCTGCGTCCGATTCGCATGGCGTGGAATGCGTTCGCGGAACAGCTCGCTGACCATCTCGATGCCGAAGAGCGCATGGTTCATCCCGCCATTCGGCACCTCTTGGGTGGCCGCACCCAGATGGCAAGCGCGGTCTCGACCTGCGTCGCACAGATGTTTCAGGCGCACGAGCAGCTCGATGAGCTCGCACATCAGCTTCGCCTCACGCTGAAGTACTGCCCACCGTTGGCTTCCCCGATCGAGCGCGTCATCGAGCGTTTTCAGGCCCATGCCCAGCGCGAAGATACCGATCACTACGCCACGGCGCTGCAGCTGGCGGACCAAGGCTTCTGCCTGGACGACACGCCGATTCCGATGCGGCACCGCACCATCGCCGACCTCGACCGCGCGCTGCGCACGCCGAAGCCGCACGTCGCGCGAGAGACGACGCCCACGAGCAAGCGTCCGTCCTGGATCAAGCAGCTGCTGAGTCGCCGCTCCTAGGCGCTACTCCAGGCCCTCGGGCGGCTCGAACAGGTGCGCATTGACGCCGTCGACTTCGATGGTCGCGCTCATGCGTGAACAGCGGCCGTCTTCCTCGCTGTCGAGATCGGCGTTGTTCTCGAACAGCACCGGAAGCGTCGAGAGCAAGGCCGCGTCAACATTCGCGTCCGCGACGCCATCGAGGATGCGCTGGTAGTTGAGCGCGCCGCCGAGGTAGCCCTTGAAGTCCCCGCGCTCGTCGTACTCGAAGTGAAGCGAGACGTTCTCGATATCGAGCACCGGCGAGGCATCGAAGATCTCGATCGGGAACTCGACCGCCACACCGCTCGCCTCAAGAACGCCGTCGACCAGTGACGCCGAGTCCACGGTGACGGGCTCGGTGTCGGTGTCGCGCTCGAAGGTCTGGCCAGACACCAACAACCCATCGCTTCCGACGATCGGCGCACCGAAGCCGCGCACGAAGGTCACGGAGACCTCGTCGTCGTTGAGCGGATCATCGACCCCAGACAGGCCGAAGATCATCAGCACTTCGCCGAGGTTGATGTTCTGGTTGATCAGGGGCTCGAGGGCCGAAGCCTCAGTGGCGTCGAGGGCCGGCATGACCCGCGCCAACGCGTTGTCGACCCCAGTGGCGCCATCGGGACTTTCGTAGTCGCCGATGCCACAGCCGTCACTGCCGTCTTCCTCGGAGTCCAACCCATCGAGGTCATAGCCAAGGCTGATGCCATCGACCTCGCGCCCAAGCGTAAGAAAGGACACGGCGCCCCATTGGGTCTCTCCGGGAGAGGAGCAGGCCGAGAGAGCGAGACCGAGAACGATGCAGAGGGTGCGCTTCATGCGCGGCATCTTAGCGGATTGAACACGCGTCAGTGGGCGGAGTTTTCGCCTTAGGCGTCGTGGTAGACGACATGCAGGAGCACGCCCGCCACAAAGCCTGCCAACCAAGGCTCGATGGGCTCGACAAGACCCTCGGGCGCAAGCCCTCCGAGCGCGATGCCCACCGCCGTGAGTGCCACGAGTGCGAGACCGGCCCGCAGCGCGATGACACGACCCGACACATTGCGGCAGGTCAGCACAAACGCGGCGACCAGAGGCGCGCCGTGAAATCCGATCACCACCGTAGCTTGCGGCCCGAGCGTGTCGTGCACGAATGCAATCTGTAGACCGTCGAAGATCTGGTGAAAGCCCAGCCCGACGAAGCCGAGCATGAGCGAGCCATGCCCCATTCCGTGGTCGTGATCGTGATGCAGGTGATGCGCCGATCCGTGGTGGTGCTCATCGCCGAGACCGCTCAAACGCTCGACTACCGATGGGCCGAGTAGCCCCACGCCAAAGGGAAGCACCGCGAGCCATCCCAGCTCGCCGTATGCGTCGGGCAAAAGCTCGAGTCCGGCGAGTGCGACCGCCAGAGTCAGTGCAATCCAGCGAGCAGGGCGAAGCCAGCGGGCGGCTCCGGGGAGCGCCAGCGCGGTTAGACCCAAGGCGACTGGCAGCAGTCCTAGAACCCACTTGTCCATGGCGGCCAGTTAACTCGCTCACCGAAGCGCGTAGAATCCCACCCTGGAGTTCGTCGTGATCGTCGATGCCTGGCTGGGCTGGGTCCTGCCAAAGCAAGTACAGAACAACCCGCTCGAGCTGAAGCGCGCTCGAGTGATGGCGGCCCTGATCGGCGTCGAGATCCTGACCACCGCAGTCTTCTCGGTCATCGGCGACGGCTGGTTCGCGCCGATCTCGGCCGTCGCTATGGGCGTCGGCATCGCAGCCGCCTACGCGCTGCGCAACCACCGACTCAACCTCGCAGGCCACCTCATTCTGCTCGCCACCGCCTCGGCGGCCTTCTCTGGCGGCGTGTTCACTGGCGGCGTGGCCAATCCCGCGTTCGCGTGGATCTTCTTCGTTCCCCTGTTCGCAGGCCTGATGCTCGACACGAACGGCGCCACGTTGTGGGCCCTGGTCAGCGGAGGCGTGGCTCTCGGTGCGCTCTACCTACACCAGAACGGCCTCCTTCCCGAGCGCGTCTACGAGGCCGGCAAGACGCGGCAGATGGTCATGGACATCAGCGGAATGACCGTCGTGTCCACCCTCGTGATGCGCCTGTACCTACAGTCCTCGTCGACCGCCAACGAGCGCCTGTCGGGAGCCGTTCAGGAACTTCGAGACGAGGTCAAGACCCGCCGGGATGCCGAGCGAAGCGCACACGAAGCCACCCTCGCGCAGCAAGCCTTCCTCGCCTCGGTCAGCCACGAGATCCGCACCCCCCTGAACGGCATCATCGGGGTCACCGAGCTGCTGACGCGCTCGACCTTGGACGAGGGACAGCGCACCCACGTGAGCGCGCTGACGCGCTCAGCCAGCACCCTGCGCCGACTGCTCTCCGACCTGCTCGACCTGTCGAAGCTGCAGAGCGGCGGATTCACAACGGTCTCCCAACCCATGGCCCCACGCACGGTCATTGGCCATGTGACCCACCTTCAGTCCGCCGCGAGCAACGAGCTCACCCTTCGCACCACCGTCGACGACGACGTGCCGGAGTGGGTCGCCGGCGACGCGATTCGGCTCGCGCAGATGGTCGGCAACCTCTGTGCAAACGCCGCCCGCTTCGCGCGCACGGACGTGGCGGTGCACGTCGCGTGGCGCGATGGCAACCTCATCGTCGACGTCGACGACGACGGCCCCGGCATTCCCGACCACGAGCGGTCCGGCATCTTTCAGCCGTTTCGCCAGCTCGAGGGCACCGTCGGCGGCACCGGCCTTGGGCTCGCGGTGGTACGCGGACTGTCCCAGGCCATGAAGGGCGCCGTCAGCTTCGATCAGGCGCCCCTCGGCGGAGCACGCGCTCGCCTGACACTCCCGATGCCCGCAACCGCCCCACCTGCTGGCGCACTCGACACCGTACCGGAGCAGACCACGGGGCCCCTGCGCGTACTGATTGTCGACGACGACGCGGTCAATCGCCTGGTCATCGGGGGCTTGCTCGCGAGTCTCGAGGTCGAATACGTCGAAGCGACGACCGGCGAAGAAGCACTCGAGACCCTCGAGACCAAGGCCTTCGACATCGTGCTCATGGACCTGCACATGCCCGGAATGGGCGGTCTCGAGGCCACGCGGCAGGCTCGAAGTCTCGGCGTCGAGATTCCCATTGTTTGCCTGACCGCGTCGTCCGCAGCGCGCGTCGAGAACGACGTGGAAGCGGCCGGCATGAGCGGCCTGCTCGGCAAGCCCGTCACCCGCTCCGAGCTCGCGCGGGCCCTGCAGAACCACGCCCCCCGCCCGAGCGGCATCGCCGCGCCATAAGCCGAAGCCACACAATACGGTGTCGCATTCCCCGACAGACGGCGGCTTCAGCCGACCATAGATTGAAAGGGCACGGACGAGGAGCCCCTTTGACTACGCCACGACACTGGTCGCGCCGCGAGATCGCTCGGCTGTCTCTACTCGGACTGACCGGACTTGCACTCGGCTGTAACGACGACGGAACCGACAGCGAACCCAGCCTCGACACCTCTGACAGTGCAGATCCACGCTCCTGCGCTTCGACCCCCACCGACATCGAAGGGCCCTTCTATGTAGAAGGTGTGCCGATTCGCAGCGACCTGGACACCTGGGGAGATCCGGGCATGAAGCTAACCCTGTCGGGCACCGTGGCCGACGCCGACTGCACCCCACTGGCCAACGCCGTCATTGAGATCTGGCAGGCCGACGACGAGGGTGCGTACGACAACGACTCTGCGGACATGCGCTACCGAGGCCAGCAGGCGACGGATGCAGAGGGGCGCTACGCGTTCACGACCATCATCCCCGGTCGCTACCTCAACGGTCAGCAGTACCGCCCCGCACACATCCACGTGAAGATCTGGGTCGACGGCGTCGAACGGCTGACCACGCAGCTCTACTTCGACGACGACCCCTTCAACGAGGTCGACGCTTGGTACGACCCCGAGCGCTCGATGGCGATCAACGACCACGGCGACGGCAGCGGAGACTGCAGCTACGACTTCGCCGTCTAGAAAGCCGCGAAACCCGGGCCCCAAGCCGGTACACTAGGGGTGATGCGCACCCTTCCGTTCCTGCTGCTCGCCGCTTGCGGCCCAACGGTTCTCGAGCCGACCACGCCTGCGGTGCATGCGCTGATCCTCGAGCCCGTCTGCGCAACGAGCGGGTGCCACCTGCGCCCCGAACCCCAACAGGGCCTCGACTACTACGACGAGGAGTCGACGCTCGCGACGATGGTCGATGTCGAGCCCACCGTGGGGGGAGCAGCCGACGTGTACGACGCCATCGTCGTCCCCGGTGACCCCGATGGGAGCTTTCTGATCGCAAAGGTCCTCGTTCCCGGTGTCGAGCAGGGTGTGGCCATGCCGCCGAGCGGCGAACAACTGACCGCTGAGGCCGTCGAGGTCCTGCGCGAATGGATCTTGGCGCTGCCCGAGGAGCTCGAATGATGCTGCTTCTCTGGACCCTGCTCGCCTGCCAGACCGAGGGCCCCCAAGTCACCGAGCCGCGCACCACCGGCGAGCTCGTGTTTCGCGACCCCGAGACCTGTCGCGACTGCCATCCCGACCATGTCGCCGACTGGGAAGGGTCCATGCACGCCTACGCCATGACGGACCCCGTGTTTCACGCACTGGCCGATGTGCAGGCCATGGACTTCACCGGAAAGGGCGGGCAGTTCTGCACCCAGTGCCACAGTGTGCCCGGCTTTCTCTCTGGCGAGACCCCCGTGGCGTTCTCGGAAGAGCTCCAACGCTGGGATCAGCGCACCGAAGGCCTCTCAGCAGTCGCTCAGAAGGGCGTGTCCTGCGACGTGTGCCACTCGATCACCGAGATTCTCGAGCAACGCAACGCACGCATCGCACTCACGCCCGACGGCACGGTTCGCGGCCCCATCGCCGACCCGGTCGAGACCGAGGCGCACGCCTCGACGCATAGTCCCCTGCACACCACCGGTGAGTTCTGCATTGGGTGCCACAATGTCGGCATCCCCTTCGCCGAGAGCCCGCTGCTCGTCGAGAAGACCGGGGTCGAGTGGCTCGAGTACAAGGCGCTCGGTGGTGACAAGGAATGCCAGGACTGCCACATGCCGGCCCGTCTGGGTCAGGCGGCGGTGGATGGGCCCGAGCGGACGATCCACGCGCACACCTTCGTCGGAGTCGACACCTCACTCGTCGACGGATTTCCAGACATGGAGCGGCAAGAAGCACTGGTCGACGCGATGCTCCAGTCCGCGGTCTTGATGCAGGTCACGGCCGACGCGACGAGCACCACCGTTCAACTGACCAACCAGGCCGGACACAGCGTCCCCAGCGGAAGCACCGCCGAGCGTCGCATGTGGGTCGACGTGCGTCTGGTTCGCGACCGGGACCAGGCCTTGATCTACAGCAGCGGCCAGCTCGACAAAGACGGCGTGCTTCGAGACGGAACCCCGGACGCCGCCGCAGACTTCTGCACTGGTGGCGCCACCACACTCGACCCCCTCGGCGACCCGGACCTGTGGTGGTTCGGCGCCCACATCATCGGCATGTGCGATGAGTACACGCTGTTCGCGCACCTGGCGAATGACGACCCAGAAGAGCACCTGCTTCGCCCGCTCGCCACCGAGAGCCGGACCTACACCTTCCCGTCCCTCGACGCCGAGGCCCACACGCTGACGGTGAAGCTGCAGTTCCGGGCGTTCTTGCCGCAGACCGTCCGCGCGGTGCAGGCGCATCCACAGCTGAGCCTTCCCGAGGGTCTGCTCGACAAGGTGAAGGTGCGCACCATGGCCGAGTCCACCACCGCGATCACCCCGTGAGAACCCTGGCCTTCGCCCTATTGCTCGGCTGCCAAGGTGCCGACGATGACGGCGACAGCGCCACGCCAGAGCAGCTCGACTTCTTCGTGCCCGCCACCGAGGGAAGTGGCCTCGAAAGCATCACCCATCTGTCGCGAAACGCACTCGACGGCACCGCCATCGCGAGCGGCGATCTGGACCAGGACGGCTTCATGGACCTGGTCTTCGCGCCAGGCCTTCGCTCGATCGAGGTCGCCTGGGGATCCGCAGCCGGCTTCACGCGCGACGCCAAGGGCCTGCCCGCGCACGCCGCAAGTGCCTTGAGTCTGGTCGATCTCGATGGGGACGGCCTGCTCGAGCTGGTCACCGCCGAGACGACACTGCGCGTGTTCACCTTCGACGGCGGCTTCACCGAGCGCACGGACCTTGCCCTCGACGGACTCGATGTCACCGACGCCGTCGACATCCTGCCTCTCGACATCGACCTCGACGGAAGGCTTGACCTGCACATCGGCCGATGGGGTCCGGCCAACCTGTTGCTCGTGCAGAGCCCTTCGGGAAGCTTCGCCGCGTCATCACTCATCGACAGCCCGGTCGAAGAGAGCTGGACCGCCACCTGGGCCGACCTGACGGGTGATGGCTCCCACGAGCTCTTCGTCGCCACCGACACCCGGGCCATCGACTACGGGATCGACCCGCCCCAACCCGACGGCCCCCTTCACGACCGGCTCTGGGTTCACAACGACGGCTCCTGGACCGATCAGGCCGCCGCCCTCGGACTCGACACCCCCCGCTCATCCATGGGGGGCTTGCCCATCGACCTCGATCGCGACGGCACCCTCGACCTCTGGGTCCCGAACCTCGGCCGCTCCCACGCCATGCGCTTTGACGGACAAGCCTTCACCCACGGCGAAGACGCGCTCGGCCTCGCGACGGCGGTGCGCACCGACGAGCAAGCCTGCAACGAAGGCGGAGACCTGCGGTCTTGCCTGCTCGTGTCGTGGGCGAGCCACTACGACGACGTCGACGGCGACGGCATCGACGACCTGCTCGTGTTGAACGGTGGCCTGGAAGAAGACTGGCGTGGCCCCCAGCCGCCGACCCTGTTCTTTGGCGATGGCGAGTCGTACTCTGCCGCGTCCCTGACACCGACAGCCCCGGCGCGAAGCCTCGTCCCCGCAGACATCGACGGCGACGGTGCCCTCGACCTGGTCATTGGAACCCACAACGCGGACGTCGAAGTCTGGCGCAACCCGACCCCCCTGGAATCGCTCCGCGCCCAACTCGTCAGCCACACGTCCGCGCCGCAAGGACGAGGTGCTGTCCTCACGCTGACCTGGCCCGATCGCCAGCGTGAACTTCCGATCGGTGCGGGTGGCGTGGCGATGACCAGCCTCGATCCAAGCATTGTCCTGCAGGGCGCCGTGCCGAGCACCGCCGAGGTTCGCTGGCCGACGGGTCTGGTGCAGACCGTCCAGCCCAGTCGAGACATGCAGATTGAAGAGCCCCCTCTCGTGAGCGTCTCAGCGAACGCGATCCTCGCAGATGGCGCAACGAAGGTGATCGTAGAGGTCGAGCCGCACGATGCCACCGGCGCGCTGGGCACCGGGCAGACGGTCCAGATCGACGCCGACCTCGGCACATGGACCGCGCCCGTTCAGGACCTGGGCGACGGTCGTTATCGCCGCACGCTGACGAGTCCCAGCTCGCCGGGAGAGACCCGCATCCGCGTCTCT
Source organism: Pseudomonadota bacterium (assembly GCA_023954855.1). Taxonomy (GTDB): domain Bacteria; phylum Myxococcota_A; class UBA796; order UBA796; genus M1803. The sequence goes on from JAGSGY010000056.1 coordinate 36,522, forward strand.
TGGAACGACTTTGAAGTGCGCGTGCAGCCCCGGGTCGAGTTCACGTCACCGTAAGGGAACGAACGGTCAATGGCCTGGTAGAATCGGGCATGCGCTACGCCACCGTCCTGCTCATCGCACTCCTCGGGTGCGGCACTCCTGAAAACCCCGCGGCATCGACTGCACCGACCGAAGCGGTCGAGGTCGAGGCACGCATCGCGTCCGAGATGTTGCTGCTGAACTGGGGGGACCTGAAGTACGTCGGCGACCGGGACGACGCGCCGGGTCGTACACACGAAGAAGCGCTCGCACTGGCCGAGAAGCTACGGGCCGAGGCTATCGCCAATCCGGACACCTGGTCCGAGATGATCCAGACCCACTCTGACGCACCCCTGCGAAGCACCGGCGGACGCGTCGAGTCGTGGCCGGCGGCGCAAGTGCCCCGGGACTTCCACGCCATCACCGAGGTCGAGGTCGGCGGATTCACCGAGGTTCTCGACGCCCACGTCGGCGTCGTCATCCTGCGTCGGGTCGAGCCCTTCGGAGCCACAACTCTCTCCGCGCGCCGCTTGCTTGTGGCCCACAAGGACTCACGCCGGCTGCCCGCTGGCGTCACGCGCACCCAACTCGAGGCAAAGGCACGGGCGGATGAATTGCAGGCGAAGGCCGCAGCGGACCCCGATCAGTTCGAGGCGATGGTCGTCGCCGAGACGGATGGCTGGGACAGGGAACAGAGCGGCTTCATGGGCACGTGGACCGTCGAGACGCAGCGCTACTCCCTGCTCACCGAGCTGACCATTGAGACGACGCCCATTGGAGCGATCGCTGCGCCGATTCGCACCGAGTTCGGCTACGAGATCTACCAGCGCCTGGAGCCGAAGCCGGGGGCGCTGCAGCTCTCCGGCAGTCACATCCTGATCAGCCACAGCGCCGCCGCCTCCTCACGCAGTGACCGCACCCGCGCAGAAGCGCGGACCCTCGCTACCGAGATTGCGACAAAGGCCCAAGACAACGTGCGCGACTTCGGCACGCTGGCGACCGAGCACTCGGACGACGGAAGCGCGGAGCGCGGCGGTGACCTCGGAGCCTGGCACGTTGGCAAGCTGCCCGCGGAGATCGAGAAGGCGTTCACATCGATGCACTTCGACGAAGTTGGCGGCCCGGTGGAGACCAAGTACGGCTTCCACGTGCTTCATCGCCGCCCGTCTCCCGCA
>JAGSGY010000163.1 GCA_023954855.1 Pseudomonadota bacterium
GACCCCTGCGTGGCCAACAGCGTGGAGGAGGTCTTCCCCGCAGACGGCTCGCGAAACGCGTACTACCGAACCACCGTCGAGGCACGCCTAGACGATCCCGATCCGACGGCAACCATCGACCTGAGTGACGTCCGAGGACCGGTACCTGGCTCCGTGCAGGTGGCCGAAGACATCATCGTCTTCACGCCAAACGCACCCCTCGATCCCGACACCGCCCACGCGGTCACCATCACCTACGGGCAGGTCTGCACGGTCGACACCACCTTCACCACGTCATCCGTTGGCGGATCCACAAACGTCTCCAACCTCGTGGGACGCGTGTACGACCTCGACCTGCAGTCGGGCCGCTTCGTTTCGCCGGAGGGGATCGGATCCCTGATCGGCAAATTCCTGGCAGACGCCCAGCTCTTTCTCGCCGTACAGGCCGCCAGCCCAACGCAGATCGATCTACTGCTAGCGCCCGGCGCCCCCCTTTCACCGGGTCAACAGGACCACTGCCTCGCCACGACGACCTTTCCGGCTGGGGACTTCCGCGACAACCCATTCTTCGAGGTCGTCGCCTCCGGCCAGTCCGTCGAAGTCACTGTGGACGGTGTGGCGATCGCCATCGACGACCTTCTGCTCTCGGGAGCCTTCGAACAGGACGGAAGCTCGATCAGCGGTGCGGTGATGGCCGGCCTCATCGACACCCGCCCACTCGTCGACCTGGTCGAGCAAGGCGGAGCCGAAGACGCCATCTGCGAGCTCGCAGGGTCGATCGGTGTCGACTGCATCCGCTGTCCAGATGGAGCCGAGCTCTGCATGGACCTCTACATCGACAACCTGACGCTGCTGCAGGCGACCTCGACCACCGTGGTGCCGGTCGCTCCGGGGGACATCTGCACTCAGTTTGCTAGCGAGTGTCCCGCCGAGTGTTCAGCACGGTAGCGGGCCGACGTCTTCCTGAGCCCTGCGGTGCTCGAATCGCCTCACGCACCGCCATTCTGTCGAACTTCCGTCATCTCACCGTGCAAGCCTGGGTCTCACGATCTGACAGAGGCTAGCCATGCGTCGAGCGGCGCTTCACCGGTAGAATGCGCGCGGTTGTTTATCGAGGGAGCCCAGTGCGGCACGGCCTGATCATTGTGGGATGCGCGACGCTCCTCGTGGGCTGTGCGAAGCGTCCGGTGCGCACGCACTTGGTCTCCGAGACCTCCGGTGCAGGTTTCATCGCCGCAGCACCCGTCGCTAGCGAAGACGGCCGATGGGTCGCTTTCGACATCCTGGGACGCGAGGGCGAGGTCGGCATCCGCCACGAGAACCAGGGCGCATGGCACGCCAACCGCGATGGCTTCAAGTGGAAGGCCGCTCTACCCGACGGCAACCGCGGTCTCGATCCGGACATCACCGCCGACGGTCAGTGGGTGGTGTACGTCACCGACGCTCCCTTGATGCTCAACGACCGCAACCACATCCCCGACGTCTACATGTGGCGGGCGCGCGACACGAACCACAACAGCCTGAAACTCGTGAGCGTCGGGCTCAATGGTAGGGCTGGCGACGGCGCGGTGTACGGTCCAGCAAAGGTCTCTCCCGACGGGCGCTACGTGGCCTGGACCTCGCACGCGATGAACTACATCGGACGCGGCGGTGACCCCGACGGGCCAGTGGGAAGCATCTTCATCCGCGACATGCAGTTCGGAAAGACGAGCCGGGTCCCGGTCACACCCGAGTTTCGCGGCGCCGACACCCATATCGAGAACGTCGACTTTCAGTTCACCGAAGACGGGCAGCTTCAGATTGCCTTCGAGACCGGCGCCGGCCTGATCGTCGATGACAGCAACGGCGTCAAAGACGTCTACGTCGTCACGGCCGACCCGCAGATCTTCAAGCTCGGCCACGACAAGCACGCGTGGCGCCAACACGCGCCGGCCGTCGCCGGAAGCGAGGCACTCTGGCACGTCGAGCTGGTGAGTGTGGGTCCAAACCAGACCATCGGCGACGGACCCAGCTACGGCGCCCATATTGCCCACCCGGCGACCGTCCGCGCCGGAGCCGAGTTCGCCGGGCGCCCGCTCGTGTTCTTCACCTCCGAGGCCCGCACGCTCTCGCTCGAGAAGGGCGACTTCGAGCCCGACGTCTTCGTGCAGGCCTTCGACCCGACGTACACAGGCCTCACGCCCCTGCCTCCTCGGCAGATGTCCAGCTACATCAACGAAACCGAGAAGGGCAAGTGCGTGGTCGGGGACGCCGAGAACGTGTCGGGCGGCGATGTGGTCATCGCGATGACCTGCCGTGGTCCCCTGCTCTCCGAGGATGACAACCACATCCGTGACGTGTACGTGCGCTCGCTCTCTGAAGGGCCCGTGCTGGCGAGCCGCCCGGATCCAGAGATGGACGCAAAGAGCTGGACGAAGGGACCGCCAAAGAAGCAGATCGGCAACGCCCCTTCCGGTGACCCGGACCTCTCCGGCGATGGCTGCCACGTCGCGTTTGCCTCAGAGTCCCGCAACCTGACCAACGAGTATGACGAGGACCCGCACACCGAGGTCTTCAGCCGCTACAACCCAATGCGCTGGAAGACTGGCGAGCTCCGGACGCGCTGTGGTTGGGTTCCGAGAGACGAGCCCGAGTTCTAGCTGGGGTCGGCGATGCGACCCACGAACAGCGGCGTCTCGGTCTCGCGATCCCAGATCAAGAACACGAACGGCCTGTCGGCTCGGAACTCGGGAACCTCGACAGGTCGAGGCGTTGCTGAGCGCGTGGCGATGATGACCGCCGTGGCCGCCGCAGCCTCGGTGCCCTCCTCGTTCACCTTCACGAACGACTTGTGAATCACATCCGAGATCTGGAGTGGCTCAGAGCTCATGCGGCCAAAGTCGGCTTGCTCCGAAAACGCGACCCCCATGCCGAGCTTCTTGAGCGTCGGAACCAGGTCGTACTCCGCATCGAGCTCGAACTTGGGGAGCCAAGCACGGACTTGGACCGGCCGTACCGAGCCGACGAGCGACGTGATCGTCTCACCGCCGAGAGACGCCTCGAGCGCCTCGAGCTCACCCTCTGCGGGAAGCAGGGCGACCATCGACAGCCGGTCCCCTTCGTAGGGAAGCGAGAGAACTTGAACGCCATCGCGCTCGGCGTAGAGGAAGCGACTCTTCTGGACCATCAACTCGGCGTCGACCGGCGTGCCCGCAAGCGTCTGAAACGGGGCTGTCTCGGTGTTCGCCTGGTCGAACTCCACCTTCCAGCTGCCGAGGAAGTACACGGCGTTGGTCAGCACGAGCACCGAATTCGGAGTGAGCACCCCCGCGGGCAGCAGCTCGGGAATGCGCTCGCGGGTCTGTTCGGACACCCAACCGTTGATGCGCGCACGGCTCGGCTCGGGCTTGTTCTGCAGATCGAGGCGCTCGAGTCCGGCGGCGTAGTGCGCGTCGACGAGCGCCATGTAGTCATCCTCGAAGTCGAACCCCGTCTGCGCCCAGAGATGGTTCGCGACCGACAACTCGAAGGGACGCTCCTCATCGGCATTCCAGCTGGCCAGCATGCCGGAGAGTTCCCCGTGCACGCGGTCATCATCGTCGGGAAAGCGGAGGGCCTTGGCCATGTCGGCGCGGGTCTGGCCCGAGGCTCCAGCCCAGGTCATGCCGAGTGCGACCGACACGCTCGTCGGCGAGAAGAACAGGTTGCCAGCGGGGTTCTCAGCGGCGAGCTCACGATAGAGATCACCGGCAAAGTCGATGTTTCCAGTCTTCACGTCACCCTCGGCGCGGTGTTCTGTGGATGTGCCCTCAGCCGCCACGATGTCCACGTCTGCAGGTGGGGCGTCGGGGACCGCGGCGTCCGGCACAGCCGCGGTACGCGGAGCACATCCGACCAAGAGCAGGCTCAGAAGAAGAAGACGCATAGGACCTCCGGCCGCACAACGCGCGGCGCCGGGCGAGCTTACAAAACCTGCGCTGGCAGCACACTGCGAGGTCCGTAGTACCAGCTGGCCTGGCCGAGACCGCGGGCGGCGATCAACACGACCATGCAGAGCCACAGGCCGACGAGTCCCCCATCGAGGGTCCACGCCGCGGCCAAGCAGGTCAGGGTCACACCGGCGGCCAGGACCATCTGCCACGCCAGCGTTCCGAAGGCCTTCGCGCCCATGAAGACACCGTCCCAGACAAACACGGCAGCGTTCAGGGGCTGCATCAGCGCCACGATCGGCAGTACCGCGTAGAGCGCCGCCGTCACGTCGGGCTCGAGGTTGAAGACCCGCGGCCAGAGCGGTGCGAGCCCCGCCACCACCGCTGCCAGCGCCAAGCCGACCCGAAGTCCCCACACCATCAACCGGTCACCAATCGCCCTGGCCACCTGCGGACGTCCTGCCCCGACATGCTCGGCGATCAGCGACTGACCTGCGAGCGCAAAGGCATCGACGATGAGTGCGAACATCAACCACAGCTGGGATGCGACCTGATGCGCGGCAATCGGCACCTTGCCCATGCGGGTGGCGAGTGAGGTGGTGACGGTCATGGTGAAGATCAGCGCGAAGGTGCGGATCGACAGCACCGAGCCCACCCCGAGCAGGCGCGTCAGGTCCACCATCGACGGCATTCGCAAGGGCACCGGTCCACGAGCGAGCGCGCCGAGAAACAAGAGCGCGCCGGCCCACTGTGCCGCGACCGTCGCCCCAGCCGCACCCGCGATGCCCCAGCCCGCCACGAAGATCAGGAGCGGATCGAGCACCAGATTGATCAGGTTGAGGACGAGCACCAGGGCCAGCGGCGTGCGCGTGTCACCGAAGCCTCGAAACGCGCCATTGCCGACGGTGACCAACAACACGGCCGGGGCCGCCCACGCCCGTACCTTGAGATACGCAAGCGTCGGCGCCCACAGCTCCTCGGTCGTCCCCATCGCCGCGGCGATCGGCTCGGCGAGCCAGAGAAGACCCGCGGTCCCGGCCACGCCGAGCACGGTCGCGAGCAGTAAACCGGCGCTGACCAGCCGTCCCGCCTCATCGCGGCGTCCATCGCCAAGCGCCGTCGCCACCAGCGGCGTGGTGCCGTAGGCGAGGAAGTTGAAGACGAGAAAGGCGAGCGCAAAGATGCCGGCGTTCACCCCGAGCGCGCCCAAGGCCGTGGTGCCGAGCTGCCCGACAAAGGCGGTGTCCACGGCCGACACCAGCGGATCTGCCGCCAGCGTTCCGAGAGCCGGCAGCGCAAAGCTGAGAATCGCCTTGTCGTGGGGATGGTCCGCGAAGCCCATGGCTAAGCGAGCTCGATGTCCACCAGGAGGTCGTTCGCGATGGCTTCGAGACGACCCGCGAGTCCCTCGATCTGCTTGTCGCTCTTGAGCACGACCTGCGCGACACAGCGGAACAAGATGCCGTCGCCCATCGGCGCCTCGTCGGCCTCGGTGCTCATGTCGATGATGTTGGCGCCGGAGGCCACGAGCGCGGCGCTGATCTCGCGCACGATGCCAGGACGGTCCTGTCCGGTGAGCTCGAGGCGCCAGGTGTCCTCTTCCTCGACGGGGTCAAACGCGCCTTCTTCGATGAGGACGGTGAGGCCATCGACCGCCGAGAGGGCGGCGACGAGCGCTTCGCTCTGATCGGGCGGAACCGCCACGAGCAGGATGCCGGCAAAGCGGCCCGCGAGCGAGGCCATGCGTCCCTTCTCCCAGTTGCCACCGTGGTCGCGCACGATGCCTGCGAGTTGGTCGACAATTCCGGGGCGATCGGCACCGGTGAAGGTGAGAACGAAGAGCTGCATAGGGCCTCCAGGCGGCCCGTCTAGCCCAGCACCCTGCCCCGCGCCCAAGTGAACTCAGTCGGCCGCGATGGCCTCGGTGTCAGTAGAGTCGCCGAGCGGACGCGCGACCCACAGCGCCCAGCCGATCAGCACGGCTTGCAGCGGCAGTCGCCCATAGAGGTAGACCGGGTCATCGGGCATGTCGAGCACGATGATGCGATTGACGGCCATGTTCACGTTTGCTGGAAACACCGCGACGAGAAAGGCCGCGGTCAGCAGCCCGGCAGTACGCCGAGAGGGCTCGCCGAGTAGCGCCAGGCCGAGCGCCAGCTCCATGACTCCGGTGACATAGGTGATCGCGTAGGGCCAGGGCAGCA
>JAGSGY010000050.1 GCA_023954855.1 Pseudomonadota bacterium
GCAGCTAAAGGGCCCGAACGGAGTGGAGAAGGACGAACACCACAAGGGCCAATGGGTCATCTGGATGGACCGTCAAACCCTGAGCTTCGACAGCAAGCGCATCTATCGAGAGGCTTGGTGGGACCCTTGCGTGGCCTACCTCGAGGCGCATGGCCTGCCGACTCCGGCGTACTGAGCATGAGTTCGCATGCGCCGGTGGGGAGCCGCCCGCTATGATGCCGCCATGTCCGAACCCAACGGTCTCATCATCGGAGAAGACGGCCACCCCCGCTGCGCATGGGTCGCCGGCGTGCCTGGCTTTGCGCACTACCACGACACCGAGTGGGGATTCCCCGTCGCTGACGAGCACCTGCTGTTCGAGAAGATCTGCCTCGAGGGCTTTCAGTCGGGCCTGTCGTGGCGAACCATCTTCGACAAGCGCCCCGCGTTCAGGGAAGTGTTCCTCGGGTTCGACTTCGAACGCCTGGCTCACTTCGGCGACGCGGACGTCGAGCGATTGCTCCAGGACGCCCGCATCGTGCGCCATCGAGGAAAGATCGAGGCCACCCTCAACAACGCGCGACGGGCCTGCGAGGCCATGGATAAACACGGGTCCCTCGGCGCCCTGGTGTGGAGGTACGAGCCACCGCCGAGCGAACGCCCGACTCGAGTGACCCCCGCATCGCGCCCGTCGAAGACCGAGAGCTCCGCCCGATTCGCGAAAGACCTGAAGAAGCTCGGATGGCGCTTCTTTGGGCCGACGACCGCCTACGCATTCATGCAGGCGATGGGCCTAGTCAACGACCACCTCGAAGGGTGTTCGGTGCGCGCACAGTGCGAAGCCGCCCGCGACGCCTTCGACCGACCGGGGTGAGGCCCCCTCGATGACGGCAAGCGCGAAAGCCCCCCGACTCGCCGCTGTGGCCGTGACCCTTGGAGCCGTGCTCCTGTTCGGTGTCGAACCCCTCGTGGGCCAGCTCGTCCTCCCGCAGCTCGGGGGTGCGGCCGCCGTCTGGACGACCTGCCTCATGGTCTTTCAGGTCACCCTTCTCGGCGCCTACTTGTACGCGCACCTCGTCGCGCCTCGCATTGGAGGCGCCCATCTCATCGTGATCGCACTGCCCTTGGTGTGGATGCCGCTCGAGATTCAGGTCGCGCCTTCAACGACACCTCTCTGGGCGCTGCTCTGGGCCCTCGCCACCACGGTCGTCCCCCCTTTCTTCGCCCTCGCCACCACAGCGGTCGTGGTTCAGAGCTGGCTCGCGAGCAAGCAACAAGAGCCCTACCGGCTGTACGCCCTCTCAAACGCAGGGTCGTTGGGCGTTCTGCTGGCGTATCCGGTGCTCATTCAGCCCCTGCTCGGCAACCAGGTCCAAACGTTGGGGTGGAGTTTCGCCTATGCCTGTTGGTGGCTCACCATGGCCGCCACTTGGTGGGCGCTGCGGCCAGAGAAGCCGACCCAAACCGCGGAAGACACCGCTCCGTGGGGACACTCCGAGCTGTCGTGGGGACTCCTCGCGGCCGGCCCCTCCGCGCTGCTGCTCGCAGTCACGAACGTGCTGACCGTAGACGCCGGGCCATACCCCCTGCTCTGGGTAATGCCGCTCGCGCTGTACTTGGGCACATTCGTGGTCGCCTTCTCGGGTCGATGGCCACACAAGGCGTACGCACAGTGGTGGCCCGAATGGGTGCTCATCGCACTCGTCCTCTCCCTCGCCACCGCCTTCGCCACCGCCTGGCTTCCCATCCTCGGCGCGTTCACGGTGCTGTCGCTGCTCGCTCACGGTGCCCTCTACGCTCTCCGGCCGGAGCCCGCTCGGCTGACCCGCTTCTACTTGGTCACCGCCGCAGGTGGAGCCGCCGCCGGAGTGCTGGTGACCCTCGGCGCCCCACTCGCGTTCACGCGGCTTACCGAGTACCCGCTCGCCGTCGCACTGGTGGGACTCGGGCTCGCGATGACCGTCGGCGCCCCGTGGTCGGCATGGCGAAGAGCTGTGTGGGTTCCCGGGTCACGCCCGAATGTGCTGGTGCTGCTTGCCCTCGCCTACCCGCTCGGCGCCTCCCTCATCGACTCTGGCGAGGTCGTTGACGAAGCCCGCAGCTTCTACGGATTGCTGAGGGTCGACGAGGTCGTGGATGGCGATGGGCGACGCGTTCGGCGGCTGGTCAGCGGACACACCGTGCACGGCGGCGTCTACACCCAAGCGGAGCCCGAGCCCTTGCACTACTACGCTGAGGGAGGGCCGCTCTACCAAGCCCTCAGCCAGCGACGGGCGGGGCCCACCCACCTCGGCATGATTGGCCTCGGCACCGGCGCAATGGCCTTCTGGGCGGACGCCGATGATCAGATGAGCTTCTACGAGATCGACCCCGAGAGCGCTCGACTCGCCCGCCGCTGGTTCCCGTTCATCGATGCGAGTCCATCCGACGTGCGCGTCCACATCGGCGATGGTCGACTGCGGGTTGCATCGGATCGAGAGGTCGACGCCGAGCCCTTCGACATGCTCCTCGTCGACGCGTTCGCGGGCGATGCGATTCCCACCCATCTGCTGACCCTCGAAGCGGTGAAGACGTACAGCGACCACATGCGCCCAGACGGACTTCTGGTGTTCCACATCTCGAGCAACGCCCTGGACCTCAGTGGGGTGCTGGCGACCGTCGCCGCCGAGCTGGGACACGCCGTGGCCTACTTTCCCGGCCAACACTGGAACCCCGAAAAGGCCAGCTACGCCCGCTCGGACGTGCTGGTCATGACGCAGGAACCGAGCCGACTCGAGCCACTGCTGGCGGCAGGCTGGCTCGTCGACTGGGACGTCCCCGAGAGCGCGCTGTGGACCGACGACTACGTGAATCGATGGCAGCCGCTGCGCGCAGCGTGGAATCGCCCCTAGCGCCAGTCCGCAAAGGTGAGCCTCGGAAGCCCATGCTTCTTGCGGGCCTCGTCGCAGGTCGGGTCCCGACGCCCGTCCGACAGCGACGCCAGTACGTCCCGGCACGGAGAAGGCCGGTTCGCGTAGATGCCACAGCGGCATCGCGACCCGACCTCCCCTTCAAGCATCGAACACCGCGGATCCAGTCCCTCGGTGCCCGCGAGGATGACGTACTTTCGCGTGGCTGCAGGAACGACATGCGGCCGCAGCGCGCGCGAGACCTCGGCCCGGTCGAACTGCACTTCCCACGTGGCGCAGCACGCACCACACTCCAGACACGGATGGCTCAACGGAGCACCGCGAACGACGCAGCTGCGGCAAGTTGTGGAGCGATGAGAGGCATAGGGCGATCCATAGCCCATGCCGAGCCGGCCGCTTTGGGGCGTCGCGACGCCCGGTTACCCACCCCTCTAAGGCGGTGCCATGACCCAGGACATGCTGACGACGCTCGGGCTCATCGTCGCCGCCGAGCTTGGCGACAAGAGTCAGTTCGTCTGTCTCGCACTCGCATCCCGCTTTGCACCTGCATCGGTGCTCGCAGGGGCCGTCCTCGCCTTTGCGCTACTCAACGCGTTGGCCGTGACCGCCGGAAGCCTCGTCGGGACGGCCATCCCCCTCGACGTCGTTCAGGTCTCCGCCGCAGTCGCCTTCGCCGCATTCGGCTTGCACACACTGCTCTCCGATGCGGACGAGGAAGAGACCGTCGAGCCGACACCCTCTGGCCATCCCATTCTCACCTCAGCGGCATGGATTGGCCTCGCCGAGCTCGGAGACAAGACCCAACTCAGCGTCGCTGCCCTCGCTACGGTTCAGGACGCGACCGCGACATGGCTGGGCGCAACCCTCGCGCTAGCGCTTACCTCCGCCCTTGCGATTGGGCTGGGCCACTGGCTGCTTCCTCGACTTCCGACTCGTCTGCTGCGCGTCGTCTCGGGCACGCTGTTTCTGCTGGTCTCTGCGTGGCTGTTTGCCAGCTGGGCATCCTAGGGCTCCATTGGCCGATTTCATGGCGAAGCGCCCGCCCGGACACACCGCGGTTGACCCCTTCACACCCAGAGTTTAAGCTGTTTGGCGTGGGGATAAGGCACTGCTGGGGGGCGTGCGTTACGAGGAACTTATGGGCAAATACAGCAACCCGAGCGGTCTCTCCTGCAGCTTCTGTCACAAGCCACAGCGTGAGGTCGACAAGATCGTCGCGGGCCCGAGCGTCTACATCTGCTCGGAGTGCATTCGTCTGTGCCTAGACATCATCCGCGAGAACAGCCAGCAAAAGCCTGTTTCGTGGGGGCAGGCTGGCGTTCCCGCGCCCGCCAAGATCAAGACCTACCTCGACCAGTACATCATTGGTCAGGACCAGGCGAAGCGGAAGATCTCGGTCGCGGTGTACAACCACTACAAGCGCCTCGAGGCCAACGCCCAGGCGGGTGATTCCGACGTCGAGGTCCAGAAGAGCAATGTGCTCCTGATTGGACCGACCGGTACCGGAAAGACCCTCATCGCGCAGACGCTGGCACGCTTTCTCGATGTGCCCTTCGTAATCGCCGATGCCACCACCCTCACCGAGGCTGGCTACGTGGGCGAGGATGTTGAGAACATCATCCTGAACCTGTACCAATCGGCGAACAACAACCTCGAGCGCACGCTGCGCGGCATCATCTACCTCGATGAGATCGACAAGCTCACCAAGAAGAACTCGACCTCTTCTGTCTCGCGGGACGTCAGCGGCGAGGGTGTGCAGCAGGCCTTGCTCAAGCTGCTCGAGGGTACGGTCGCCAACATCCAGGTCAAGGGCAACAAGCGCCTGCCGAACCAGGAACACATTCAGGTCGACACGAAGAACATCCTGTTCATCTGTGGCGGCAGCTTCGAGGGCCTCGAGAAGGTCATCGAGCAGCGCATCGGTCGCCGCTCCGTCGGCTATTCCCGCGAGGACGATAGCGAGACCGAGACCATCGAAGACGACCGTCAGGTGCTTCAGCGTACAACGGCAGCCGACCTCGATCGCTTCGGTCTGATTCCCGAGTTCATCGGCCGTCTTCCGGTCGTTGCCATCATGAACGCGCTCGAGACCGACGACCTGGTGCACATCCTCACCGAGCCCAAGAACGCCCTGGTCAAGCAGTATCAGAAGCTGTTCAAGTTCGAGAAGGTGAAGCTGACCTTCACCGACGAGGCCGTCCGAGCCATCGCCGAAAAGGCCATGGCACGTCGGGCTGGAGCCCGCGGACTGCGGTCCGTCATCGAATCGGTCATGCTGGACGTCATGTACGAGGTTCCCTCTGTCGAGGGCGTGTCCGAAGTGATCATCACCGAGGCCGTTGTCGCCGGTGAGGGCGAGCCCGAGTACGTCACCGTGCAAGAGGTCCCGGCCTCTTCCTAGGTCTCGCTTCGCATGCAGCCGACCCTCCTGATCGCGAGCCCGCAGATGAAGGACCCCTTCTTTGAGAAGGCCCTCGTCTTGGTCTGGCACTACGACGAAGAAGGCGCCATCGGCGTCGTCATCAACAAGGAACTCGAGCACGCGTTGCCCGAGATTGTCGACGTGTCCGAAGAGCTCGACCTCGCGCACTACGCCACAAACTTCGTCGGTTGGGGCGGGCCCGTCGAGGGCACGTCCGCGACAGTGGTGGCCATCGGCGAAGTCACCGACGAAGAGGGCTGGGTCCTTGAGCGCGGACTGGCCGTGACCAAGTCGCAAGAAGCGATGGTTCGCCTGATGGGCGAGAAGGCCGCGATCATGCTCGTGCTCGGCTACGCCGGCTGGGGTCCGGGACAGCTCGACAACGAGATCCACTCCGGAGGCTGGCTGGCGACAGACCTCGACCCCGCGTTGGTCTTCGAGGTTCCCGCCGCAGACCGCTGGGAAGCCGCGCTCCTCACCCTCGGCCTGACGCCCGGCAATGTGTGGATGCAGCCGGTAAACGAGTAGGCGCTACTCGGGCGCCGAGTCGAGCATCGGCACGTACCGGTCCGCCGTCTCTTTGAACGCGGCGAGCTTCGAGCGCGCAATCGGCGTCGAGCTTGGGAGCGGCTCGTTCATCGCGTCGACGTAGCGCCCGTTCTTCCACATCTGGTAGTGCAGGTGCGGTCCGGTAGAGAGACCGGTGGTGCCGACGAGGCCGATGAGCTGGCCCTGCCGAACCGTCGCGCCCTTCTTGACCTTGATCTTGGAGAGATGCGAATAGGACGTCTCGTGCGGCCCTTCGTGCTTGATCTTCACGTAGTTGCCGTGTCCGCCGTTTCGACCGGCGTAGGTCACCGTACCCGCTGCGACCGACCGCACCCGCGTGCCTGTCGGTGCTCCGAAGTCGGTGCCATTGTGGGGACGCCGCGTCTTGAGGACGGGATGGAAGCGCTTCGGGTTGAAGGCGGACGTCACCCGCGCCGAGAACTCAAGTGGCGAGCGCAGGAACGGGCGGGTCATGCCGGTGCCGTCGGGATGGTAGAAGGTCTCTTCGTCGTCGACGAGGTGGCGGACGGCCACGACCTCTTTGTCGCCGTTGACCAGGCGTACGGCGTGCAGTGCACCGAGCTTCGACTTGCGGCCCGCGGCGCTTAGAACCTCGGCGACCAGGTCAAAAGTCGCGCCTTCGCGGAGCTCGGTGTTGAAGTCGAGCTCGTACTCAAAGATCTCGGCGAGGCGCACCAGGTCGATGGGTCGCAGTCCCGCATCGAGCCCAGCCTGCCAGAGCGACGACTCGAGGACGAGGTGCCGACTGTCGAGGGCGACTTCGTACTGAACCTCTTCGACTCGGGCCACGAGGGCATCGGCCTCTTGCTCGACAAAGAGGGTTCGGTCCTCGTCGAGCACATAGCTCAGCGCAACGGGCTCGGGCTCGGCATCGCTGTAGACCAGCGTGAGTTCGCGGTCCGGACGAATCCGAGCAAGATCGTAGTGCTCGAGCGCGGCCTCGCGCACGGCATTCGCTGAGAATCCGGTGCCTGAGAGCATGGTTCCGAGCGTCGATCCCTTCCCGATGCGAAGCGGGATCTGCACCCGGTCGGGACCCATCGGAGCGAGCGCCTGTTCAAGCGGCGGCGCTGGCTCAGAGTCCGTCTGACGAAGGCCGAAGTAGGCCCCTACCGCAAGCAATCCCGCAAGCCCAACGGCCGCAAACTGCCTGTTCATAGGTTGGACACCACGAAGGCGGCGGCGAGAGCGGCGATGACACCGAAAATCAGCACCACAAAGAAGCCCGCGGCACCGGCCAGGACCAGCTTCATCGAGCTGTTGGACTGCGGGGCCGGAGCCGGTCGGGGCGCAGCCTTCGGTGGAACGACGGCCGTGTCGGCGGTCGAGGGCGCGGTCGTCTTGACGTTGGGCGGCGGCGGAGGGGCCGCGGGCTTGCCGGGCGGCGCAACGGGGCGACGCGAGGTGGCCTCGAGCACGGCCGCTTGAAGCTCGGGTGAGGCCACCGCAAGCACCGTCGCCTCTTCATCGGGTCCGGTCGCATCCACGTTGATCGTCTTGCCGACCAGCGGGTCATCTTGCGAGACGCTGCCTTGGTCGCGCTGCGTCGCAGGCACGGCCTCGCGCGCCCACGAGCGGAGCCCCTTCCCCTTCAGGTCGTCGACGACCTGGTTGAAGAGGCGCTCGGCCTGCTTGCCCGACGGACGTGAGACCGCCTCGTACGCAAGCAGTCGGCGCAGCACGGGAACGAGCGGCGCAAAGTCATCGCCGAGCTCATCCATGCGCTGATCGATGCGCTTGTCGAGCCGCTTACGACTCACCTGCGGCGGCCCCCACTCCTTGCCGGAGGCGCACTCCCAGAGCGCGAGGCCGAGACCGTAGAGATCGACGGCGCGCGTGGGGTCATCTCCGGCCAGGATCTCCGGCGGGAAGTAGTTCAGGGTGCCGAGTACAAGGCCTTGCGTCTCGGACTCACGGCTCGCAAAAGCCGCTCGGGCCACGCCGAAGTCGAGCAGACGCACGCTGCCCCGACCGGTGACCATGATGTTCGCTGGCTTGACGTCGCGGTGGATGACGTTGAGGAATTTCTTGGTGCGGGGGTGCTTCGCGGTGTGCGCGCGATGCAGAGTCCCGGAGACGTCGGCGCCGAGCTCGGCAACCGCGCGGGGCGGAAGCGGAAAGCGCCGGCTGATTTCCCAGAGGTCAGCGCCGTCGACGAACTCCATGACGACGGCGTCGCGGCCCTCGACCTGGACGAGTTCGGAGACCCCGAGGATGGCCTCGTCATTGAGCATGCCGAGCAACCGGGCCTCATCGCGCATGCGCGTGACGAAGTGCTCATGGTCCGCCGAGACGTCCTTCATGACCTTGACAGCACAAGTCCTGGTGAAGCCTCCGGGAACGCTCAGTTCGGCGTGATAGACCGTGCCCATGGCACCGGCGCCAACCACGCGGTTGAAGGTGAGCGTACGCATGAACTCTGGGCTTCTCCGAATCACCACACGACGTGGACTGCTGGCACTCGCGGTGTGCGCCCTCGGCTCGACGGCAGTCGCCGCGCCCGTGCACCTCACCGAAGCCTGGCTAACCGTCGAGTCGCCCGCTGTCCTGCACCAGATCGAGTCAGAACATCGGATCGTCATCGATCATGGTCGAGTGGACCGCGCCGATGGGGCCATCGAGCAGAGGATCCTCGGTACCGCCGAGGCCCTCGAAGGCCTTCGCACGGCTGGATTTGAGTGGGTCATCCGGCGATCGCCGCGGGTCGAGTCCGACGGTGGCTACTCCTCCCCGTCCGAGGGCGACACCGCGCTTCGGGCACTGGTTGCCACGTCCCCACGGGCTGGCATCGTGCAGATGGGAAGCTCTTCTGAAGGACGCCCACTCCTCGCAGCCTGGTTCGGTCAGCCTCCGGGCAGCGGCAGCCCCGATGTTCGCGTGCTCGGGGCACACCACGGTGACGAGTGGTCCTCGTTCGAGGTCGCTCTCGACATCGCGGAGTTGCTCGCGACCGAAGACGGCACCCGCACCGAGGTCACCGCGTTGCTCGACGCCCGCACAGTCTGGGTCGCCCCGTACATCAACCCAGACGGCGTGGTGTACGGAACGCGGCACAACGCCAACGACGTCGACCTGAACCGAAACTACGACTTTCACTGGTCCTCGAGCGCCTACCTGTCTGGCCCAGCCCCGTTCTCGGAGTCCGAGACGCGCGCCGTCCGCGCCCACGCGCTCACGACCGCTCCTCCCCTGTCGCTGTCCCTACACTCGGGCGCCACGAACGCCGGATACGTCTGGAACTACAGCCTCACGGACGTGCCCGAGCGCCCCTCCATCGCAGCATTGGCCGATGGCTACGCAGACCTCTGCACCGACCCGGACTTCTGGGTCACCAACGGGGCCGAGTGGTACCGCACCTGGGGCGACACGAATGACTGGAGCCACGGCCGGTACGGCGGCATGGACTTCACCATCGAGCTCACCCTCGACAAAGCCCCGCCGTCCTCGCAGATCCCGACCTACACCGCTCACCATCGGGAGGCGGTGCTCGGGTTTTTGACCACGCCGCTCACGCTCTCGGGGCAAGTCACCGACAGCTCGGGCAACGGTCTTCGCAGCGAACTCCAGCTGATGCGGAATGGCCAAGCTGCGAGCCGTCCCTTCCTCACCGATCTCGATGGCCGCTTCGCCCGGCACACGGAGCTCGACGGGACCGAGCTCGTCGTTCGAGCGCCAGGGTACGGCACCGCACAGGTCCAGCCCGGCATGGCACTCGACATCGCCATCCACGCCGACACGCTGTCGACCGAGCTCAGCGGGCCAGGCCGCCTACCCGCCGCCGGCGGAAGAGTCGAACTCGACGCCCCCGACGGCGCCGCAACCCTCTCGCAACCCGGGCATGCGAGCCTGAGCATCCCCATTCGCGAGGGTCTGTTCACCGTTCCGGAGCTCGCTGGCGGCGCGTGGACGCTCACCGACGCGGCAGGTCAGGTCTACCCACGAATGCTCCTGGTCGAAGATAGCGGTCCCGCCTCCCGAAGCCGCTCGGCGGTCGAAGATGGCGAGCTTGTGTTCGAGGGCATCAACTTCACCGAGGGAAGCCAAGTCTGGGCCCTCGACGGCGACAGCCGCCTCTGGGTGGACGTCGAGCTCCTCTCCGAGACGAGCACCGAGATCGTGGCAGATGCCGCCAACTTTGCGGCCACTGGCGATTTCTTGACGCTCACGAACGGAACCTGGCTCGCGCACACCCGTCGTACAGAGGGCCCGGACCCGAAGGACACCGGCGCACCGGCGGATAGTGGAGACACCGGCGAAACCGGCATCGCAGGCGATAGCGCGGCCGACACCGGCCCCGACGAGCCCGTGCGCCCAGCCTGTGGATGCGCTAACTCTCCGGCGCCCTGGCCCGCCCTGGGGTTCCTGGCGCTCCTCGCCATTCGGAGACGACGCTCGTGATTCGCCCCATCCTGCTTGCCCTCACCCTCCTCGGCTGCCAGTCCAACCCGAACGAGGCCACGTTCACCCAGAACGTCGGTGCTGCGTTTCAGGAGTGTCGACCCGCTGAGATCCGCTTTCTAGCGGGCAAGCACAACTTCATGACTGCGTTCGACCCCTGCGGCTCGAACAACTTCCAGGCCTTTGCTTGGAACCCGGCCGGCACGCACCTGTACTTTCAGCTGACCCAGTCCGGACACATCATGAACGCCAACGTCGACAACCGCGCGACGGTGACGCTGGCGACCGAGCGCGTGGTGGGGCCCGCGGCTTGGATGACCAATACCCGCGTCGTGCTGCCCGTTCAGGCGGCCGCCGAGAGCGACACGCTTCGTCTGGCGGTCTACGACAACATCGGCAAGGGCCGGCTGTTCTACGTCGACCTGCCGGGCATGGCCGACGTGGCCGACGTGCAACGCGGCGAGACGGCAAGCGATGTGCTGTTCACCGCCGTGTTCGAGGGCACCCGTCAGGTGCATCGTCTGGATCTCGACGACGAGAGCCTTCACCAGCCCTGGCCCTGGCTCAGTGCCGTCGACAGCTTCACAATCTCCCATCCGCAGCAGCGCATGCTGGTGGGCCGCGGCGATACCGTCGAGTTGATCGACCCCGAGAACCAAGAGACCGAGAAGTCCTGGTCCCCGGCGAGGCGTGGCGTGCTGCACAAGGACGGGAAGTGGCTGGCGCTCGAGCATGAAGGCGATGCGGTCAGCATCTTCTATCAACGCGCCTGGGATGAGCTTCCACCGCAAGCCCGCGAGCGTGAGCTTCGCCGCGCCGAGGCCTGGGAAGACCGCCTGCCCGACTGGTACCCGAAAGAGGTCAACCCGCCGACCATCACCATGGTCAACCTCGAGTCCGACGAGCGGTGGATGTTCACCGGGTTTCACGGCCACAACTTCGAGTGGTACGAGCAGACGGACTTCTACGCCTCGGTCGTACTCTGGGGCTTCGAGGGCAAGGAGCTCAACAAGAACGTCGTGCTCGGCAACCTCGGTGACCGCCTACGCAGCATCGAGAAAGGCGAAGAGATGTTCGGCCTCGCGCGCTTCAAGCTGCCAGACGACCCGGACAGCGAGGCCAAAGCGAAAGACGCGGCGCCGACTGCGGCCGATGTCCCCGCAGCCGAGGACGCCGCAGCGCCCTAGTTGGCGAAGCAGGAGCTAATCGTCGCCCCTGCGGAGCCCGTGTGTGCCAAGTGGCTCACGCCATCTTCCTCGCCGCCGCCGACACAGGACGGCACGCCGGCAATGTCCACGCAAGGCGAGAACTGGGAGCCATCCGGCGGATGCTGGCCGGAGATGCGCAGCAGGCACTGGTTGCTGCCGCGCGTGAAGCTCATGCCGACCGCGAAGGATGCGAACCGGAAGTCATAGTTGGCGGCGGCGCCGTCTCGATACGCCGCG
This sequence comes from Pseudomonadota bacterium, assembly GCA_023954855.1. GTDB lineage: Bacteria > Myxococcota_A > UBA796 > UBA796 > M1803. Next base: position 11,724 of record JAGSGY010000050.1, read on the forward strand.
AGGGCCTCGCCGACGGGCGCGAGAGGACGCGTGTCCCAGCCACCCTCCGGGTGCGGAACCGGCATGCAGGCCACACCTCCGGGCGGAACCTTGAGCTGAATCCAGCCCACGCGCTCTTCGGCGTTCCAGCGGATGATCACCTGGGCCGTATCCGCCATGCACGGGCCAAGGGCCTTGGCGAGCTTGCCCACCAGTGCCGGGTCCGAGAGGAAGCCCTTGTGCAGGTCGCCCACGCCATGAAAGCGTAGCTCGACGTCGGCCGCCCCCTCGCCTCCGACCGCCGTAATGCTCGGAACTTCCGGCAGCGGCGCAGGTACGGCGGTGGGCACGAACTCATCGACCGGCTCCGGTGGAACCGGCGCCTCCTCATTCTCGCCACACGCGAGCAGCGACAACAAGAGGAGGCCGAGCCTCATTTAGAGCAGACCCCGACGCTTCTTCACGTCGCGAACGGCGTTCTGAAGTGCGATCTCGTAGTCGACCGTACCCTGGCGCACGTTCTTGACGCGGGACTCGGCCTCTTCGCGGATGTCGCCCTCGTCGACGTGGTGCGAGCGCAGCACCTCGACGATCTTCTTGTAAAGCTCGCTGTCTTCGCCGTAGACCTCTTCGACGAAGTTCGAGATCATCATGTTCTCGACGAACTGACGAGCGAGGAAGCGCTCGATGTCGTCGCCGAGCGGATGACCCATCTCGTCAGCCAGACGGCCGCGGGTGCGTCCGTACTGGTCGTACGGAATACGGCGCTCGGCCATGTGGTCCTTGACCTTGGAGCGGAACGCGAAGTCACGACGGGAGAAGTTCTCCATGATCGCGACGAGATCCTGCTCGGCCTCGGGCCGGTTCTCGTGAGTGACTTCCAGGTCGCCGTTCGTGATCAGCGTTTCGATGACGTTCGCAGCGATCGCCGGAATCTTTGCGCGGTAGAGCTTCATGCCACCCCCTCAGATGCGTCGGGGCCCGTAGCCTGTCCGCCCCCGTCGGGCCAGCGGTGGAACGCCACTAGCGCGCACTCTGTTGCTGGGCCTCGAGCGTGCCCGAAGCCGAACATGGGGACGCTCCGGTGTCGGCGGGAAATGTGGCGTCGAACGTCACCCCGAGATCGAGCACCCAGGCCCCTCCCGCGTCGAGGGTCGCTAGGCCATCGGCGTCGATCGTGACCGACGCGGCGTCGAGGCCCGACACGCCATCCACCGTGACCGCGAACGAGGCATCGGTGGTCCCCGTCACCTCGAAGCCGTCCCATTGGAACGTAAGGGCTGAGGGCACGCCTCCGATGACCAGCGGCCCGTCGAACGACTCGAAGCTGAGTTGATCCTCGCATCCATCGATAGACCTTAGACTGGACGCATAGGTTCCAACGAGGTCCGGCGGTCGGGCCCCGCTCTCCCCGGTGTCCACATCTGCGAACTCGCACGCCGACACCAAAACGAACGCCAGGATGGTCCACCTCACGAGAGCCTCCACACACCGCTTATCCCGAGCACGAGCGGCTCGTCAGCCCCCTTGAACGACTGTTCATCCCCCGACCAGAGCAACCCGTGTTCAAATTTTGAGCACGCTGGAGAAGCAAGCGAGAGAAAAGCGCTCGATCGTTACTACCAAAGGATTCACGACCCAAGGCAAAACACCGGACTCGCTCGCTCCACGCTGTATCAATAGATTATCCACAACCTGTCCACAGACGCTGTGGGAGACCCAAAGCTCCAAATAAACAACGCCCCCGATCGCAGCGAGACGATCGGGGGCGTTGAGAAAGTTGGTGGCTAGAGGCGGATTTGAACCGCCGACACTACGGGTATGAACCGTATGCTCTAACCAACTGAGCTACCTAGCCGGAGCCGACGCCATCTAACCGGAGCGCGACGCCTGTCAATGCCCGATCGCTGCACGCCGCACTGCATGCCATGCATCGAGATCGTCAAAGTCGAGTGCGCTCGCACGATCCGAGACGGAAACGCGGTCCGCGTCTCGGAGCACTGAGCGCAGTCCACCGGGGACCGGACCTCTCCGAAGCAGGTCGAGAGCAGCACCCGCCACGACCACAGGATGACCGTCGAGACCTTCGGGGTCCGTGGGCACGACACTTCCCCGTCCCAGCAACGCGCGAAGCGTATCCGGCTGGGCGGGGACGACATCGACAGGCGTGACGAGGACACAAGTCGCCGAGGGCCGAGCCGCGAGGGCAAGACGAAGCGAGTCGGACGGCCAGCTTCGCTCCCACTCGGCGTTGTGCACGGACGAGATGCCATCGAGCAGATCCTCGAGGGGCTCTGCGCCCGTTACGACGACCACCTCACGCGCGAACAGGCCAAGAGCCGCCACGTGTGCGAGCACCAGCGGCGCTCCATCCCAGCTCAACCGCGCCTTGGGCCGTCCCATGCGGCGAGAGCCACCAGCCGCGAGCACGACGGCGAGGTCCGCCTTCACAGAGTGCTCGCCAGAAAGGCCACCGACACACCCGTCACGAAGCTGCACAGGAATACGGCCAAGCCGGTAACCCACACCAGGGCACTCACCGAGCCGCCGCCATCATCGTCGAACCAGTCATCCGAGACGTCGCCGAAGATCGACACCACACTCTCTGGACTGACGAGCAGGTACCAGAAGACCGTGCCGATGCCGACCGTGCCCCCCGTAAGAATACCGACGACCACCGCGTCCAAAATCCGATCTCCTTGAGAGACCACGATAGCCCCGCGCCGCTGCGCATTTCGTAAAGAAACGTTCCAGCCATGCCCATGGAACAGGACGGTGGGCCAGGTGTGTTAACAATCGCGACCCGCTTTCCAACTCGGCTTCCCCGAGGGAGACCATGCGTAGTTTCAAGACCCAGTCCCTGGCCCTAGCTCTGGCCCTGTTCGTGCCGACCCTCTCCTCAGCGCAGGAAGACGCCGGCGAGACCATCGAAGTTGTCGGCGACACGCGCCCCGAGCGCCCGGCCATGCGCCCGATGATGAGCGAGTACGACCTCGTGTCGCAGCGCTTCGTCTTCCCGACCGGCCTCGTCGTGCTCATGCAGCCCGACCACAGTGAGCCGCTCATCGGCATCACCACCCTCTTCGACAAGGGCTCCACCAGCGACCCGCAGGGCAAAGAGGGCATCGCCCACTTCCTCGAGCACATGTGGTTCCAGAGCCACCACGGCGACCTTCCCAAGACCTGGGACGTGCTCGCCGAGATCGGCTGCGACCTGAACGCGTCGACCGCCGATGACTGGACCAACTACATGTCGGTCTGTCCCTCGAACCAGCTCTCCACGCTGATGAAGCTCAGCTCGCTCCGCATGACGGACCCCACCACCGGCGTCCCTCCCGAGCGCATCGACTCCGAGCGCGAGGTCATTCGTAACGAGCTCCGCATGCGCTACGAGAACGGCGGCAGCAGCGTCCTCGCGTACATGAACGCAGCCCTGTTCCCGCCTGACCACCCGTACGCCCGTCTGGGAATTGGTACGCACGGCTCGCTCGACAACATCAAGTACGAAGACATCGTGAAGTTCGGCGAGGACCACTACCGTCCCGAGAACGCGACCATCACCATCGTCGGTGACTTCGACCCGCAGGTCGCGTCGAGCCTGATCTTCGAGAACTTCGATCTCACGCTCCTGCACCCCGACCTCACGCAGGACCACCTGTTCAAGTACCCGCGTCCGGGCATCGACAGCCCCGACGAGACCAACCCCGAGCACTGGCTCTGGGGCGCGTGGGATCCGGCCACCGTCGACACCGACGACAAGAAGCCGCTCGACCTCAGTGGCGAGCCGCCGAACCGCGCCGAAGGCGTCGGCATGGAGCCCATGCCCGCCTACGACCAGACCGTCGCCGAGTACGACGCTCCCGTCGATGACCGCGTGGTCTACCTCGCATGGTCGGTGCCTGGCGCCTACCAGGGCCAGGACAGCATGATGACGCTCGCCGCCAACGTGGTCGGCAACTACATCAACCTCGGTCTCAAGCAGGCCGCTGTCCCCGGCGTACTCGACGGCTCGGGCTGCTTCGCCCTCGAGAGCAAGCTCAACACTAAGATCCTCTGTGGCATCCCGATCAAGGACAACGCCCGCGGCGACTACATCGCCACGAAGGCGCTCGACCAAATCGCACCGATCTGGAACCCCGACCTCTACATGAGCCTGGACAACCAGCTCGGCACCTTCCAGAACGCCCAGCTCGCCCAGATTCTCGGCTCGCTGGACCGCTTCTCGGGCATCGGCCCCGGCTCGCGTGCCACCGACATTGCCCACCACGCTCACTACACCGGACGCGCCCAGTACCACTCGGACGCCATGGAAGAGGTGATGACCATCAAGGGTCAGCAGATCGCCCAGTTCGCCGAGAAGTGGCTGACGCGTGACCGCGCCGCGATGATCGTGCTCAACCCGCTTCCCGAAGACGAGATCACGAAGGACTCCTCCGAGTCGGACTACGCCGGAGCCTCGGCCGAGAACGACACGGTGACCTTCACCATCGACCCGAAAGAAGTCACCCCCGAGCTCATCCAAACCGAGACCGCGCTTCCGAACATGTCGGATATGCGCGACTACAAGCTCGGTAACGGTATGCGCGTGGTCATCCTCCCCCATGGAGAGGCTCCCATCGCCGACGTTCGCATCATCGCCTACGGCGGTGAGAAGACGGAGCCGGTCGGCCTCGGACGCCTCGCTTGGCGCTTCCAGACCGCGTACGAGTTCGACGCTCGCATGATCGCCGGTACGTCCACCGCAGGCGGCATGGGCGCGGACTCCGACAGCTACCAGCTCACCATTCCGAACGGCAACCTCGACGGTGCCCTCTGGATCATGCGTGAGCACGTCGAGACGCTCAAGCCGTACACCGCCGGAAAGCCCGACTACATCAAACGCCTACGCAAGGGCTTGGTCGGCAACTGGAACAGCGTCGGCTGGCATGTCGGTCAGGTTCGTCGCGAGCATGTGCTCGGCGCCGAGCACCCGATGTCCTACGACTACCGCTACGAAGACATCGAGACCTTCCAGGACTGGGGCGCCTCCGACATCGGCGGCTACCTCAACAGCGTCTGGCAGCCCGCTAACGTGACCCTGCTGATTGTCGGCAACGTGCGTCCCGGCGAAGCCGAGACCCTGGCCAGCAAGTACTTCTCGAGCTGGAAGCCCCGCGCGGGCGTGGTCGAGCAGCAGATGCCCGCCATCACCGGCGACATCAACCCGGGCGAGTCCCGCGTTCTTCTCTTCGACGACGAGCGCAAGACCCAGACCGACGTGACCTTGAGCTGCCCCGGCGCGCCGGCGACCAGCGAGAACACGGCGGCACGCGGCGTGTTCGGCACGCTGCTCTCTGACGACCTGTTCCAGTACCTGCGCGCTGACCTCGGTGTCACCTACGGTGCCTACGGCGGCATCCGCACGGGCCCCGGTGGAACCAGCGAGATCACGATGGGCGGCCTGTTCCAGAACGACGCCGTCGCCGTCAGTGTCAAGGCCTTCCAGGACGCCCTGGTTCGCTACGAGAGCGGTGACTTCGACGCCGACGCCATGCAGCTCGTGAAGCTCAACCAGGCTCGCAAGTACGTCATCCGTCAGCAGTCGTCCGCACAGATGGCCGGCCGCATCGGTGCCGTCATCGAGGACCGTCGCGAATGGGATCACATCTCGAAGTACCCCGAGCGGCTCGCTGCCGTGGACACCGACCAGATCAAGGCGCTGTTCGGCTCCTGCTCGGACCACGTGCTCATCACGGCGGTCGGTCCGGTCGACGTCATGAAGCCCGCCCTCGACGAAGCTGGCATCGCATACGAGGTCTACGACCACGAGGCGCTGGCCGATGAGTGGCTCGAGGCCGCCGACCCGAAGGCGTACAAGAAGAAGAAGAAGGACGAAGCCAAGGCCGAGAAGAAGAAGGCCAAGAAGGGCGAGTCCGACGACGAAGAGAGCGAGGAGAGCGAGGAAAGCGAGGAGTAGAACCTCCGCTTCGCATCCCGAGAGGGGGCCTTCGGGTCCCCTCTTTTGCTCAGGGGCGCTGCCCGCGTCGGACCTCCGCGAGAGAGAGCTTGACGGGCTGAACATGCCCTGGGTCCCATCCAAGATCATAGGCCGCCCAGCGCGCATCGCGCCTTGACCAGGTTCCTCCGGTCGTCAACCCGTGTGCGAGGGCGACCCGCCGCAGGGCCTGGTAGAACGCGCCGAGCGCATCGTGGTCGCCGACACGACGCGCATCGAGACCCGCGTGACCGAGGTCCACGGCCAGGCCATCGGGCTCACCTTCTGGGTCTATGGCGTTGTGGAAGCCGAACGAGACCGTCGACCAGCCCTGATCCCGGTAATACTCCTGGCGGTCGAGGTCCCTCCAGGTCTCACGCACCACGGGCTCGAACCCCTGCGTACGTAGACTCTCGAGCACAAGGTCGACGTCAGCCCGAAACGCGGGGTGAAGGTCATCGAGGTTGCGCGACGCCGTTCCCGGCATGCGTAGAGAGGAGGCGAGGAGGCCGAGGGCGCAGGGTCCCACGAGCGCGGAGGTCGATGCCGCTCCGGCAAGCCAGCGACGCCAGCTCACCAGAGCAGGTCGAGCTCTCGCTCGACGCGCTCGAGGTTGTCGGCGAGTGGTTCTGCGTAGATCGAACCGGGGTACCGGTCCAGCAAGTCGGAAAGACCCGCCTGGACCTCTCGGAGAACGGCGGTCCGCTCGCTGCGAGGTCCACTTCGGCCTTCGAAGTAGCGCCCACCGAGTCGCTCGCGCTCCGAGGCCACCCAAGCGTCCACGACCTCCGCATACAAGACGGCCGCGAGTGGGTCCTTGCGCACCGGCTCGAGCAGTGAAATCGCCCGTTCTGGGTCCCCGGAACGCCAGGACTTCCGTGCCCGGGCCACCCGGAGCTCAGCGGTCACTTCGTCCGCTTCAACGAGCCCAGTCGGGAGCTCGGGATCGAGATCCGAGCGAAGCGAGAGGATCAGCTTCGCTGCGGCACGCTCCACACTCGGATCGGCGCCACCAATCGCGAGGGCGAGGGCGAGCTCCCGCACCTCGGCGCTCTCGGCTCCATCCGCCACCTGCATCCATCGCTGATCGACGGCGAGTGCAGAGGAGGACCACAGCAACAGACACCCGATCAGCACTCGACTCATCTTCCACCATCCCAGATTGACGGACGCTTGCCCGCAGCTTCGCGACGTAGGCGGCGACGCTCTTTGAGCGCCTCGACAATCTCTTCGGTTCGCGGCGCAATCCGAATCGGACGAGGGCGCGCATCGAGATGAACTGGAGCAGCCGGGGCCGAGGACTTGCGCGCGAGAACGGTCGAGCCGTCAGCCGGTCCCTCTCCGGCGAGCGCCAGACCCTGGTCTGGGTCCACGGCAACCTCCACGAGGCCAGCGGGGTACTCGACGGCGAAGCCCTTCTCACCGGCATCCCAGGCAGGCTCGTCAAGCAATCCGCGTGAAGCGAGACCGCGTGCCAGGCCAATCCAGGCCGGAAGTGCGCCGCTGGAACCTGCGATGCGAATACGGCCCTGCTCCATGGGACGGTTGTCGTCGTAGCCGACGTAAACGCCGAGGGTATAGCCCCCCGTCGTGCTGAATCCGGTGGAGCCGCCGTTGGGTACGAACCCAAGAAAGGCCGAGTTTCGAAACTCGTTGGTCGTTCCAGTCTTGCCACCGACGGGGACGGTCTGGCCGTCAATCTTCACAGCACCCTTGGCCCGGCGACCTGTTCCGTAGATCACCACGTTCTCGAGAATGTCGGCCGTCATCGCGCCAACCTCGGGGACGGCCACCTGCCGGGCCTCTGGTGCCGCCTCGTAGAGTACGTTTCCGTCGACATCGAGAATGCGCTCGATCAGTAATCCCGGGGCTGGCGCCTCTGCCACATCCCGAGCGAGCGGGCCCGTTCCGGCGCGACCCTTGAGGTCCCAGGCATGACCGGTAATCAGGCCCTGGTAGACGCTCGTCGCCTCTTCGAGGGTGATCTCGGAAGCGCCAAGCGGCAGAGACAAGACGGGCTGAAGCTCGGTCCGAACGCCGTACTGCCGCGCCAGCTCCTCGACGTACCGCAGCGCGAGCAAGATGCGGAAGTCTTGATGCCAGTAGAGCACCTCAGGTGCATAGAGTCCGGGTGCCGCGGACCCGGCCGCACGGCGAGCCAGACGGCGGCGTCGAAGACCGGAGTCGACCGCTTCGAGCGTGGATAGGTGGATGCGCCCGTCGATGAGCACGTCACCCACATCTGGAACCTGCACGTCGATGCCCTTGGTCCCGCCGACCCCACGGCGCGGAGGACCGAGCGGCACGCGAACGGGCTTGCTCACCGTCCCAATCGTGCGGGTGGTCAGTACCTCGTCCTCAGCGGTGAACACTTCACCAATGGGGAGGTAGCCCTCGGGCACCGCACCACAGGCGAGCAGGGTTTGGTCACCGGTGACCTTGGCCGAGAGGTCCGCGACAAACACAGGATCGGGGGCCTTGCCCCGCTGGACGGCCTTCGAGAGCAAGATGTGCTGCGCCTTGCAACTATCGACACGACTCTGCACATCGCGGTAGTTCCAGGCGAGCGCCGCGCGCTTCACGTCGGCACCGCGCCCCCCGGCCCTATCGACCCGCACCAGCTCATCATCGTAGTTCCAGCCGTAGAGCAGCGAGGTCAGCGCCAACGCGTCCTCGGGGTGGCCATCGAGCGCTAGTCCCGACAACGCCTCGGCCTTGGCCTGCAAGAACAGCCCCTCGTCCACGCGAGAGCGAGTGGGAAGCACGCCGGCCTCTTGAATACGCGTTGCGTAGGCCTTGTCGGACTCGCCCTCCCGCTTGGCGAGGTCGAGGTCGGCAGCCAGGCCTCGAACCTGCTCGAGATTGAGCTTCTCGGTCAGATGGTAGAGCAGCCAGATCGACGCCAGGTTCTCGGAGTTGACGCCCGCCCAAGACATCGACACGACGTCCGCCGGCGTGTGGTCGGGACGCGGGTAGTAGAAGGTCGTCGAGTACGGGAACACGTTGCGACTGTTGTCGAGCTCATCGGTTGGCTCCCAGCCGAGCTGCAGGGCTGCGTGGAAGATCAGCGGCTTCCAGGTCGAGCCCATCTGACGCAACGCCGTCGAGCGGTTGAAGTTCCGGTTGTCGTTGCCGCCAACCATCGCGCGGATGCGCCCATCTTGAAGGGCCATCGATGCGCCCTGAAGCTCTGGACGAAGCTCCAGATCACAGCGTGCTGCCCCGGACTCGGGCACTTCGCGAACGCTCACCCACACCGCGCTGCCCACCGGGATCTGATCGACGAAGCCATCGACAAAGCTGCCGGGAGCGCGCGCTGAGCGGCTGCCCTTCTCACCCCGCCACACCGCGACCGCCGCGCGAACCATCGCATCGCGGTCGGCCACACACTCATGCCCGCCGAGGTCGAGCATCAAGTGCTTCTTGCCGCCTTCTGTGCGCAGCTTGGTGACCTCGGCAATCCGGAACTCGTGCGCGACGGGCAGCCGGTCCGGGTCGTGCCTGGGCCCGGAGACGTCGGTCCGGATGAAGTCGGATGGACCGTGCACCTCGAGCATCGTGCCGACTTCGGTGAGGTGATGCCACAAGGCGTAGGTCGCCTCTTGCTGGGCGCCCGGATCGAGCGTAGTCACGATCTTGAGGCCGGCGGTCGCCGGGTCGTCGATGCCGGCCTTGGTGAGCACCTGGTCGAAAGGCGCCTCACCGAGACGACGCCCGACCTCGTCGAGGACGGCATTGGAGTCGTAGCGGAAGGTGCCGCGCCTGAACGGCAGCTCGATGTCGCCCTCGAGGAGCTTCAACGCCTCCATCTGGGTCTTCTGTACTTCGGCTAGCCGCGCCTCGTAGGCCGCCATCGCCTCGCTGTCGCCACGCCCGGGCCGCTCACCGGCGAGGTTCTCGGCGGGTTCCTCCACGATGCGCCGGAGCACGTAGCGCGTGCGATCATGGGCCCGCTGATGGGCGCGGGTCCTGCGGTCCTCGTCCCCGAGGAAGGGGTCGTAGTTGCTCGGGCCCTTGACGAGGCCGGCCAAGTAGGCCGACTGGGCCAGAGAGAGTTCACTGACGTCGGCGTCGAAGAAGTAGCGGGCGGCGATACCCAACCCACGCCCATTTCCTGAGACATGGAACTGGTTCGCGTAGAAGGTCAGAATCTCGGACTTGTCGAAGTGGGCCTCGAGACGAAGCGCATTGACGAGTTCGATACCCTTCGAGCGCAGCGTACGGTCGGGACGGTAGTAGAGGTTCTTCGCCGTCTGCTGAGTCAGCGTCGAGCCGCCGGCCACCAAGCCGCCGGCCTTGACGTTATCGACCATCGCCCGGGCGATGCCCTTTGGGTTCACGCCCTGATGCGACCAGAACGCACCATCCTCGGCCGCCACGATGGCGACCACGTACTCGGCGGGCAGCTCGTCGAAGGGCACGTATTGACGGTGCTCATCCGAGAAGAACACGCCGATTCGGGTCTCGCCATCGCGGTAGTAGACCGGCGACTCCTGGGCGATGATCGAGCGGATGTGCTGCCGGTCGAGATGGGCACCGGGCTCGTCGAGGACATGCCGCTTGTAGAGCACGCCGCCCGCAACGGCGCCGACTAGAGACGCAACCACGCCAAGACCTCCACCCAGCACCATGAAGCGCTTGAGTAGATGACCGATCCTGGAAAGTCGGGTGGGCTTGTCGGACATGCGGGCTCTCTCCTCTCGACACTCCTCTGCGAGGAGCATGCCAGCGGGTGGCTCCAACGAGAACACCGCTGAGCACCTGTTCATGCGTACCTGACGCCAGAGAGCCCCGGTGGAGGCCCGCATCGAATCCGCAGATCATTGCATCAGGTCTGCAGAACGTAGACCGGCCGGGGACAACCGGCCACGGACCTACAAGCAAGAACGCTCGACCCCATCCGAATGCCTTGACAGCCAGCGCCGGCCGGATAGACGAGCCTCGCAATGCTGGCACCATACCCAAGTGGTTAAGGGACGGGTTTGCAAAACCCATATGCGGCGGTTCGAATCCGCCTGGTGCCTCCATCTCATTAAAGCCTCGTCCAACCGGACGGGGCTTTTCTGCGTTCTGGGTTCGCTCGTCAGAGAACGTCGCAACTGCCGCACTCGGTGGCCGACCGCGCTGAGCGGGAGTACAGCCAAACGGAACCGGAGGCACCGTGCTCGAAGAAGGCATGCTCTCATTTGCGCTCCTCGGCGCAGGCTGGGTGCTCTATTTGCTCGTATTTCTCTCGATTCTCTGCATCGGAGTCGCCATCGAGCGCTCGGTGTACTTGATGCGCGACGGCACCAACCACGGCCTGTTGTCGGCCGCGATCGACGCTTTTCTAAAGAGCGGAGACGCTCCAGCGCTGAAGTCCAGCCTCGACAAGGCCGGCGGTTTCGAAGCCCGCATTCTCGCCAACGGCCTGGAACTCGCTGAGCACGGCGTTGAGGCTTCCGAGAAGGCCATGACCAGCACGGCGACCGCCGAGAAGATGAAGATGGAGCGCGGACTGGCGGTGCTGGCCACCGTCGGCTCGAACGCCCCGTTCCTCGGGTTGTTCGGTACGGTTCTCGGCATCATCCAGGCCTTCCACGACCTCGCCGAGAACACCGCTGACGCCAGCGAAGCTGTCATGGCCGGCATTTCCGAAGCCCTGGTCGCGACCGCCATCGGACTGATGGTCGCCATCCCCGCTGTCGTTCTCTACAACGCATTCAGCCGTTGGGTGAAGGGCCGCCTCGGCCGCGCCGAGAGCCTCGCGGACCTCGTGCTCGCACGACTTCACTAGGGTGATGCATGGGCGCGAAGTTCTCTGACGACAACGACGTCATCGCCGACATCAACATCACGCCGTTCGTCGACATCATCCTCGTCGTGCTGATCATCTTCATGGTGACCGCTTCGACCATCGTCGAGACCTCAATCAAGGTGAACCTGCCCGACGCCGCGACCGGTGAAGCCACCGAGTCGACGTCGCTCGGCCTGACCCTGCTCGAAGATGGTGGACTCATGCTCGACGGCGTGCGGCTCAGCTCCGAAGAGCTCGGCGACGCACTCGAAAAAGCCAAGGCCGAGAGCGAAGAAGTGGTCTGCCTCATCGCTGCAGACCGCCTGGTCGCCCACGGCCGCGTCATCTGGCTCATGGATCTGGTGAAGTCCAAGGGCATCACGAAGTTCGCGCTGAACATCAACAAGGCCGAGATGGTGCCGCCCGATCCCGCATCGGTCGGCGAAGGCACGGCCAAGCCCTCCAGCACGGGGGAATGACGTGCAGGCAGCTGTCCTCGAGGAACGCAATCGCTGGGAGTACGGCCTACTGGTCGCCTGCTTCCTCCTGTCTGTGATTGCGCATGGAACCCTCGCGGCCGGCGTCAACCGCATCGAGATCGTCGAGGAGCCCGAGCCCGAGTGGGTGGAGATGATCGTGCAGGTCCAGGAGCCCGAGCCTGCCCCCGAGCCCGAGCCTGAGCCTGAGCCTGAGCCTGAGCAGGAACCCGAGCCGGAGCTCCCCGAACCCGAGCCGGAACCAGAGCCAGAAGTGGTCGAAATGGAAGAGACCACCCCCGAGCCGCAGCCGCCTCAGCCCGAGCCCACACGCCGCCCAGTGCGCCGCATGGTGCAGGGCCTGTCTGCGGACTCCTTCGCAGAAGGCACAGGCGCCGGCTTCGACGCCCGCGCCGGAACGACCACCGCGACCAAGGCGACCCAAGAGACCATGGAGATCGACGACGCGACCGAGTTCGCGACGATCCCCTTCAAGTCCGTCACGACCGCGCCCAAATGCCGCCGTCCCACGCTCACCATTCCCGAAGAGATCATCGACCTCGAGCTCGAGGGGCGGGTCACTGCGGTGATGACCATCGGCGCAGACGGTAAGGTCTCGGGGGTCACGCTGACCAAGCGCATGCATCCCATCGCAGACGCGGCGTGCCTAAAAGACCTGCAAACGATGTCCTGCAAGTCAGGTTCGAAAGACGGAAAGTCCGTCATCGTCACCGGCTTCACCTACTCCTGCCGCTACGAAATGGCTGTCGACTGATGCGACTCGCTCCCCTGCCCTTCTTGCTCGCCCTCTCCCTGCCCGCGTTTGGCCAGGACGAGCCGGCACCTGCCGAGACCCCCGAGGCACCAGCTGTCGAGGAAGACGCGCCCGACGGAACACCAGACGACGCACAAGAGGAGCCCGCGGCCGAGAGCCCGGCCGAGGATGAACCCATGACGCCGGAGGTCTCGAAAGAGCCCGAAGAGGTGGCTCCCACGGCAGAACCCGAGGTCCCGGCGAGCGACGAGGCCCCCTCCAGCGACGAAGTCCCGGCTGATGGAGCACCTCCAGTCGAGCCCTACACGGGCGACATCCCTATCGAAGAACTCCCGATTCTCGAGGGTCCCCAGATCGTCGAGTACGTCGAGGCCCCCTACCCGGCCGAGGCCGAGGCAGCCGGAGTCGAGGGAACCGTCCTATTGCTCATCGAGATCGATGAGTCCGGCGCCGTCACCTACGTCGAGGTCTTGCAGCCCATCGGCGATGGTTTCGACGAGGCCGCAAAGGCCGCCGTCGAGCAGATGACCTTCACGCCCGCGATGACGGTCGCTGGCCCCGTCCCTGTCGCGTTCGAGTTCAACTACGGCTTCTCGCTCGAACCCGAGGTCCCGGAAGCCACCGAAGGCGAGGACGGTGAAGAGGTCGCACCGGAGCCTCCCCCACTGCCCGTCAACGTCGACGGCATGCTGCGCGAGATGGGCACCCGAAACCCCGTCGGCGGCGCTTTCGTGATGATCGAAGGCACCGAGATCGAGACCCAGACCGACGAAGAAGGCCGCTTCGAGCTTCGGGGCGTGCCGCTCGGTCGTCAGGTGCTTCGCACGGTGAAGCCCGGCTACCTGCCGATGGACACCAAGGTCGACGTCGAGGACGGCCTGGTCACCAGCGCCACCTACTGGATTCGGGCAGAGGCCTACCGGGACAACGAGGCCGTCGCCGTCTACCACCGCGAACAGACCGAGGTGACCAAGCGCACCATCTCGATCGAAGAGATTCGGCGCGTGCCCGGCACCTTCGGCGACCCGCTCAAGGTGGTACAGACCCTACCCGGCGCCGCACGCGCGCCGTTCGGCACCGGCCTGCTCGTCATTCGTGGCTCAAACCCCGAAGACTCTGGCGTCTACGTCGACGGCATCCGTATCCCGATCATCTACCACCTGACCGGCACGACCTCGGTCCTGTCGCCCGACCTCATCGAGAGCGTCGACTACCTGCCCGGTGGCTACGGTGTGCAGTACGGACGCGGTATGGGCGGCGTCATCGACGTGAAGACCAAGTCCGAGTTCGAAGAGCAGGGCAAAATCGTCTGGGGCACCGACATCCTCGACTCGCAGCTCTACTACGAGGGGCAGATCGGCAAAGAGGGCAAGAAGCACGGCCTGGCCCTCGGCGCTCGCCGCTCGTACATCGATGCGTTCATCCCCCTGTTCACCGGCGGCACCGGCTTCACGATCAAGCCCCGCTACTGGGACTACCAGGTCAAGTGGGTCCCCCATCTCGAAGGCAACCGCGAGGCCAACCTCTTCGTGTACGGCTTCAATGACCTTCTCGAAATCTCGACCCCCGATGACGTGGCTCAGGGCAGCGACCAGGACACGCAGGGAGGGCTACGCACCGAGTACCTCTCCCATCGTGCGGTGTTCCAGTACAAGGACCAAATCACTGACCGGACGCGCATCGAGCTCACCCCCTCGATCGGCTACGACGCCAGCTCGCTCGGGCTCGGCGATGCCTTCAACATCGACACCAACAACTGGCTCATCGAGCTTCGCGGCCAGGCGCCCATCGAGCTGACCGAAGGACTCGAGCTCATTCCCGGCATCGACTTCATCGGCGGCCCCTGGGGCTTCGACTTCCGCGCTCCCTTCAGCTTCACCGACCTCGACGACCCGCTCGCCGAGCGCGAGCCCGTGGGCTTCGACGGCAAGGGAACGGCCTGGAGCACGGACCCGTTCGTGAAGCTCAACATCCGCCCGTTCGAGGACCGAGAGAAGCTCCTCATCACCCCCGGATTTCGCGCCAACACCGTCTACTACTCGTACCAGGGCAGCGTCACGGGCGAGGAGGGCAACGTCCCGTGGTCGGCGACCTACTTCGACCCGCGCATTCTCGCGCGCTTCGAGCTCAGTGAAAGCGTCACGCTCAAAGGCGCCACCGGCCTGTACAGCCAGCCACCCCAGCCCTTCGAGAGCATTGGCGTGGGCACCGAGATCAACCTCGGCTACGAGCACGCCTGGGCAAGCTCTGTCGGTGTCGAACACCAGATCAGCCAGGCGCTGAAGTGGGACTTCGAGGTCTTCTACAAGCAGATGGATGACCTGGTCGTCTTCAACGAGCAGTGGGTTGGCTTCGGGGACGAGAACTTCATCAACGCCGGCGCCGGACGCGCGTACGGCGCCGAAGTCATCCTGCGCCACGAGCCGGTGAACAACCTGTTCGGCTGGATCAGCTACACCCTGTCCCGCTCGATCCGTCACGACGGACCCGAGCCCGAGTGGAAGCCGTTCAACAAAGAGAACCTCGACAACGGCTGGTACCCCTTCGACTACGACCAGACGCACATCTTCTCGGCCCAGGCCGGCTACGATCTGCCCCGCGACTTCGGCATCTCGGCACAGGTCCAGTACGTGACTGGCAACCCGGACTCCCCGTCAAACGCGGGTGTCTACGATGCGGACGGCGACTTCTACAACGGCTTCTCGACCGGAGAGCGCACCCGCCTGCCCCCGTTCTTCCAGAGCTCGCTCCGCTTCGACAAGCTGTGGACCTTCAAGCGCTGGCAGCTCGAGACCTACGTCGACGCCCTCAACGTCGTACGCGGCGTGAACCCCGAGTTCACGATCTACAACTACGACTACAGCGAGTACGCCTACGTTCGCGGGCTACCGTTCATCCCCAACATCGGCCTGGAGGCGAAGTTCTTCCTATGAGACCTCTCGCCCTACCGCTCACCGTCGTCCTCAGCGCCACCCTCCTGTCAGGGTGTGTTCTCGGCGCCGACAAGTATCCAAGACCCCGCGACCTCGCGCCGTCCACCCTGGTGGACCGCACGCGCGTGATGGCGATTCAAGCCGAGCCCCCCGAAGCGGTGCCCGGCCAGGTCGTCACCTTCGACGTTCTGCTCGCCGATCCTGACGGCGTGATCGACTTGACCGTCTGGCTTGCCTGCGCCGAGGCCGACGGCTTCGGGTGCGACACCGACCTCTCTGGCCTCGATGACGCCACACCCGAGGAGCTCGCGGCTGCGGGAGTCATCGGTCTGCAGCCATTCAATGACCCCGTGCTCCAAGTCCCGACCGACGTGCTCGACGCGCTCACCGAAGACGAGAAGCAAGAGGGCCTCGGCTACACGATCCAAGTGGCCGCCTTCCCCACCTCGGACGATACGGGCGCCGAGATTGACTTCAACGACGTCGAGGTCGCGTACAAGCGTCTGGTCGTCAGCGAGGCGAACACCCCGAACCACAACCCCACCCTGCGCGACTGGCGCGTGGACGGCGCTCTCACGCCAGCAGGGAGTGTGGTCGTGGTCGATGCAGGCCAGAGCTACGAGCTCTCGGTTCTTCTCGCTGAGGGTTCCGTCGAGGACTACGAGTTCATCAACAGCTCGGGTGTGCTCGAGAATCGTACCGAGCAGCCCTACCTGGCCTGGTACGCCACCAGCGGCACAGTCGGAGACGAGTACACCGTCCCGCTAAATGGCTACGATGCCCCGCTCGAGTCGACCTGGACGGCACCCGATGAAGCTCAAGAAGGTCGCTGGTATGTCGTCGTGCGCGACCGACGCGGCGGACAGTCCTGGCTCATCCAAGACTTCCGCGTCCAATAGGAAAACCGACGCCGACCCGGAAGCGCGACACGCGACGCCACAAGAGAGGCGTGGAGGTGTCATGCACCCACGACCACACCACCCGCAAAACCGGCCGTTCTCGGGGCGATCACGCGCCGACCAAAGGGCCTCACTGACAGCCGTAAATGGACGTCAGACCTTCTTGACGGATTCTAAACGTCGCCTCATACCACCCAGCCCCCGCGACAAACCCGGAAGTGAAGCCAGCCACCGCCAATGGTCGGTTGACACTAAAGGCGCGGAAAGTGTAGGAAGCGCAGTCGATGAGTCCGCTTTTCGCGCTGAACGGGTTGCTGCTCAACCAGTGCGACTCCCCGCAAACTTTCCGAGAGTTCGACGGATGCCCTCCCTGAAGAATCTCGCTCCGGCCCTTCTGACCGTAGCGACGCTCGGCGCAGCCGCCCCAGCGATTGCCGCCGACCCCGGCCAAGAGGCCCTAGAGGATTTCCGCACCCGCGAGGTCAAACGACCCGCGATTACAAACCGGTTTTTCCTAAAAGAAAGCCGGTTTGAGCTTGCCGTTCTCGGCGGGCTGGTGCCGAACAACCCGTTCTCAAAGCGCTACGTCGGTGGAATCGACCTCGCGTACCACCTTTCCGAAGAGTTCGGGTTCGAGGGGCTGATTTCCTATTCGCCAGACCTCGGAACGAGCGACCTCAAGGGTCTGACTTCGGCGCTGGTCATCATCGCCCAGGGCAACTCGGGTGACTTCCAGCAGCCGCTGGACAAGGTCACGTTGTCGGCGGCCTTCGCTGCACGGTGGTCGCCGCTCTACGGCAAGATCAACCTTGTCGGTGAGACGGTCCTCAACTTCGACCTCTACTTCGTCGGCGGCATCGGCATGCTCGCGAAGCAGAACTACTTCGCGGTCTACGACCCGAACAGCATCGTCACCCTCGAGGATGGCGCACCGCCGAACGAGGTCGAGATTGCTCCCGTCCTCGGCACGGGCATGAACTTCTTCCTCACGCAGGGGATGGCGCTCAAGCTCGACGCTCGCATGTCGCTGTACATCGACAACAAGCCTCAGTACGACCCCACCGAGGTCATCACTGAGCAGCGTCTGTACAACAACTTCGTCATCTCCGCTGGTCTGGGCTTCTACTTCCCGAAGATGAAGACCCGCCTGTACAACTTCTAGCTGAGGTCGCATCATGATCCGCAAAACGCTTGCTTCCGTTCTGCTGTCGGCCGCGCTCTTCGCCCCGACGCTTGCTGCTGCCCAGTCTGACGAAGGAGACATCGATGATGTCCTCGGCGACATCCTCGGCGAAGACCCACCGGTCGAAGAGAGCTCTGGCTCCGACATCGCCGAAGAGCGCCGCGCCGTCGAAGAGGGTGACCTCAACGACACCATCGGCGTGAAGTCCGAAGACATCGTTCTTCCCGAGGACCAGGGCCGTAAGCGCCGCATCATCAAGACCTTGCAGCGCAAGGACTTCCTGAAGATCGGCCGCTACGAAGTCGCCCCGGCGATTGGCGCCGTCACCAACGACGCCTTCATCAACCGCTACCTGCTGGGTGCGAGCTTCACCTACCACGCGACCGAAATCTTCGGCGTCGAGCTCTCTGGCTCCTTCTCTCCCGACTTCGGTCAGGGCGACTGGAAGGCCATCACCGAGCAGCTCGTCACCAAGAACCGCGTGTCGCCTGACATCTCGAAGATTCAGTACTTCGCCGGTGCCAGCCTGGTGTTCTCGCCCATCTACGGCAAGATCGCGGTGACCAACCGCGGCATCGTCAGCTTCGACCTCTTCATGGCCGTCGGCGCCGGAGTCGTGAACACCAAAGAGGACCTCGAGGCCCTTCAGGCAGACACCGACCCCACGCACCCGGCATGGCTGACCGCTTCACAGAACCATCCCACCACCAACCTCGGTGGCGGCGTTCGGGTTGTGTTCGCCGAAAACTTCGCAGCACGCCTAGATATTCGCACGCTCTCGTACATCGAGACCGTCAGCGGCCACACGCTCGAGATGAAGAACAACTTCCTCGTGCTTGGCGGCGCATCCTTCTTCTTCCCCAACATGAAGTGATCTGATGAAGCGCAACTTCAGCACCCTGGTCGCTACCCTCGCACTCTTCGCTTCCGCCGATGCCATGGCGCTCTCCTGTCAGGAGATCCTCGACATGGCGAAGGTGAGCGTTCCCTCCGAGATCATCGTTCAGACGATGGAAGGCTCCGGAAGCGCGTTCAACGACGACGACATCCGCTGTCTCGTCGATGGCGACGCCCCGGCCGAGATCGTCGAGAAAGCTCGCGGCATGAGCACCGGTCCGGCGCCCACCCGTACCCCCATGACGCGGGAAGAGGATCCGAACGAGCCGGGTTTCGACACCACCGAGAGCCTGGGCGGCGACGTCTCCCTCTCGAGTAACGACGATCCCCTCGAGTCCGGAGGCCCTCAGATCATCGAGCAAGCCGTCGAAGCCTACCGGCAGAAGAAGTACCTCTCCGCGAGCAAGGCCCTCTTCGACCTTCTTGACGAAGATGCCTTCCCCGCCGAAGAAGCCAAGATCCAGTACTACCTGGCGAAGAGCCTCTTCGACCTCGAGATGTACCACGGCGCCCAGCACTACTTCATGGAAGTGGTTCGCAAGGGACCGCGCAACCCGTACTTCAAGTACGCGCTGCCCAAGCTCGTCGCCGTCTCCCAGCTCAACGGCAACGACGTCGAGCTGCTCCGCGTCGTTCACAAGATTCCGCCCGAGGCGTTCCCGCGCCAGGCCAAGAACCACCTCTACTACCTCATGGGCCGCAAGCTCTACGAGAAGGGTGAGCTCTCGGCCGCGGCAGAGTACTTCCAGCAGATCTCGGCCAAGTCCGACCTCTACATGCGGGCCAAGTACTACGAAGGCGTCATCCACAACGAGCGCGGCAAGCTCAAGAGTGCCGTGAAGTCCTTCCGGGATGTCTACCAGGCAGACCCGTCCGAGGCCGGTGGCATGGACGCCCGCGAGATCGAGGACCTCAAGGACCTCTCGCTGATGAACATCGCTCGTATCTACTACGGACTCGAGCGCTTCGATCAGGCCGAGAACTACTACGACCTCGTCGATCGCAACTCCGTGTACTGGCCCGAGAGCCTGTTCGAGCGCGGTTGGTCGAACTTCATGCGTTCCGACCTGAACCTCACGCTCGGCCTGCTGCTCACCGTCGACAGCCCGTACTTCAACGACGAAGAGTTCGTGCCCGAGGCCACCATCCTCCGCGGCCTGACCTTCTTCCAGCTCTGTGAGTACACCGAGGTCGAGCGCATTCTCATCGGCTTCGAGGAGAGCCACCGGCCCATGCGGCAGGAGATCAAGGCCTTCCTCACTGAGTTCGAGGGAGAGTCCGCAGCGGACCTCACCGATCAGGCCTACGACGCCTACTTCGGACCCACAGCGCGCGATACTCGCCTCACAAAGGCGTTCTTCTCGAAGGTTCTTCGGAACCGCGACCTCTCAGGTCTTGTCCGTCACATGGACATGATGGACGGAGAGATCGAGATGATCGACAGCGAAAAGGCCATCTGGCGTGATTCCGTGGGCGCAAAGCTCAAGGAAGTCATCGAGAAGGACCGTCAGCGCTACAAGAAGAAGGCCGGACAGGCCCTCCTTCGCGAGATGGCGAAGCAGTACACCTACCTGGGTGACCTGCTCTCGCAGTCCGAGATCATTCGATTCGAAGTCGTCGACGCCCAGCGCCTCGACTACGCCTACAAGGCCGCCGCGCCTGACGTAAGCGCGTTCGACCAGCAAGCTGTCGACTTCGCCGTGTCTAAGGAAATCATCTACTGGCCGTTCAACGGCGAGTTCTGGCGAGACGAGCTCGGCTACTACCGCTATGCCGAGCACGGTTCCTGCAAGTAGAGCGGGTTCCCTTCACCGGGAGACCCAGGAGAATTCTCCATGCGTAGAGTCAGCACCTATTCCGGCCTCATCGGCCTCGTTCTCGCGCTGTCCGGCAGCGTCGCCCTCGAGGGCGTTGCCCTCGCTCAGGACGACGATGACGACAGCGGGCGCCGCGTGCTCAAGGCACGTGATGTCGACGAGCAAGCGGCGATCTCCGAAGAGTACGCTCGCCTGGCCCAGCAGAAGCGCCTCGAGTCCATCCAGTTCCTGAAGGAGCTCCTCTCCCGAGGAGAGGCCGAAGGCGACCGGAAGGCTGAGATGATGCTTCGTCTTTCCGACCTCTACTTCGAGCAGGGCCGCGCGCTCTACCTCCAAGAGATGGAGGCTTACGATGTCGAGTTCGACCGGTGCTTCAACACCGAGGGCTGCGACACCGAGAGCCTGCGGGCCGACAACAGCGGATCCGCCGACTGGCAGCAGAAGTCGATCCGTCTGTACCAGCAGATTCTTCGCAGCTACCCCCGGTACGCTCGCGCAGACGAGGCCATCTACTACCTGGCCTCGGCCCAGTCCGATACCGGCGACCGCGACAGCGCCGTCGAGAACTACACGAAGCTCGTGAAGCTCTACCCGGACAGCAAGTACGTCCCCGACAGCCACGTGCAGATCGGCGAGTACTACTTCGACAAGAACAACGCCTACAAGGCGCTGCTCGCGTACAAGAAGGCCACCGCCTACCGCGACTCCGAGAAGTACAGCTTCGCGCTCTACAAGCTGGGCTGGTGCTACTACAACGTCGGCGAGTACGACAAGGGCATCGCGACGATGAAGTCCGTCGTCTCCTACTCGATGAGTCAGGAATCGGAGGGTGCCGGCAACCGCCTGCAGCTTCAGGAAGAGGCCCTCAAGGACCTCGTCCGCTTCTTCGCCGACGCCGGCGAGCTTGACCAGGCGTACGAGTACTTCAGCAAGCTCGGCAAGAACGACCTCATCCGCAAGATGCTCAAGCGTCTCGCGACGATGTACTTCGAGCAGGGCAAGTTCGAGCAGGCGGTTCAGACCTACCGCCGTCTCATCGCCGAAGACCCGCAGAACCCGCGCAACGTCGACTACCAGAACGAGATCGTCCAGGCGTACCTCAAAATGGGCGACCGCGAGCAGCAGTTCTCCGAGATCGACCGGATGCTCAAGACCTACGGCAAGGACTCGGCCTGGGCGCGTGCAAACGCCTCCAACCCCGACGCCATCGCCGAAGCCGAAGAGTCCATCGAGAAGAACATTCGCAGCATGGCCTACTTCCACCACGAGCGCGCACGCAAGCTCTCGGGTTCGGAGTCCAAGGCCAGCTACGACTTGGCGTACCGCGCGTACAACATGTACCTGGACAACTTCCCAGAGTCGCAGCACGCCTACGAAGTTCGCTACTCCTACGCCGAGCTCCTCTACAAGCTCAAGAAGTACGACGCGGCCTTCGACCAGTACATGGCCGTCGTCAAGATGGACCCGCAGGGCAAGCACAGTAAGTTCTGTGCCGAGTCCGCCATCTTCTCGGCTGACGAGATGGTGAAGAAGGAAGGCGGAAACCAGAGCATCACGGCCAAGGCCGGCGAGGCTCGCGACCCGATTCCCCTCACCGACTGGGAACAGCGGATGGTCGATGCGTGCAACCAGTTTGCGACGCTCTACCCAGAAGAGAAGAAGGTCCGCAACATCATCTACAAGTCGGCGTACCTGCTTTACAACAAGTACCAGTTCGACAAGGCCGCCGAGCAGTTCAACCTCGTCATCGCGATGGACCCCGGTGCTCGCGAGGCCGAGCAGGCTGCCAACCTCATCCTCGACTCGTTCGTCATCAACGAGAACTGGCAGTCGCTGCGCGACAACGCCAAGGTCTACTACGAGCAGGAGGGCCTCGGCTCTCGCAAGTTCAAGGGCGAGGTGTACGACATCTACATGAACGCCTCGGCGAAGCTCATCGAAGTCGACTTCGCCGCGAACAGCGACCACGGCAAGACCGCCGATGCGTACAAGACCTTCCTCGTCGAGTTCCCGACCTACCCCGAGAAGGCGCGTGTCCTGAACAACATGGCCATCTACTACTCCACGGCTGACCGCCGCGGAGACGCCATGGAAGTTCGCAAGACGCTGGTCGACGGCGCCGATTACGGCGACAAGACCAAGTACTACTACGACCAGATGTCGGCGCTTGGCTACGACTACGAGACCATCGCCGCCTTCGACGAGGCCGCCGGCTACTACGAGCGCCTGTTCGGCGAGTGGGAAGACGAGCGGAAGAAGCGGGTCAAGGAAGAAGCTGACGAGGCTGCCCTCGCGAAGCTCGACACCTCGGCCGCCGACGCCATCTACTCCGCCGCCGTGTTCCGCAACGCGCTGGGCCAGTGGGAAGCGTCGATTGGCGACTACCAGAAGTTCATGGCCGCGTTCCCCGCGGACGAACGCCTGAACGACACGCAGCTCACCATTGGCCGCATCTACGAGGACCACGAGCAGTGGGCCGACGCGGCTGGCGTGTTCTACAACTTCTACAAAACGCCCGACGACAAGCCCGTCGAGATGGTCTACTTCGCTCGCCTGCACCACGCAGACGCCCTGTTCGCGCAGAACAAGGACCGCGATGGACTGAAGCTCTACACCGAGACCGTCGCGATGTACAAGAAGTACATCGAGGGCGGTGGCCAGGTGGGTGCGCACACCGAGTTCGTCGCCCAGATGATGTTCAAGCTCGCTGAGCCGACCATGGAGTCGTACCTCGCCAGCGAGATCAAGCCGGCGTCGACCCGCTCGCGCAAGCTTGAGGACAAGGGCCTCGGCGACGCGCTGAAGGCGAAGGCGAAGGGCCTTGCCGAGGTCGAGCAGACCTACAAGGAAATCATCGACACCGGTGCCGGTGAGTGGGGCCTCGCCGCACTCGTCAAGCTCGGACAGGCCTACGAGAACATGGGCGAATCGCTCAAGAACTCGCACGTTCCGTCCTACCTGACTCCGGACCAGGTCGAGCTCTACACCATGGCCATCGAAGACAAGGTGTACCCGCAGGTCGAGAAGTCGGTCGCGGCATACCAGGCATCGCTTGGCAAGTCCTACGAGCTCACGCTCTACAACGAAAACACTGCATTCGCGACCCGCCGTCTTGGCGAGCTGCGCCCGAACGACTTCCCGGGACTCCGGGAAGAGCTCGTCGAGGTGCGCTTGACCAGTTCCGCTGGCGGCCGTGACTACAGCTTCGAGACCAGCCTCTAGAGGTCATCATGCGTATTCTTACTCGACTCGCACTGGCC
The DNA here is from genome assembly GCA_023954855.1 of Pseudomonadota bacterium. Taxonomy (GTDB): domain Bacteria; phylum Myxococcota_A; class UBA796; order UBA796; genus M1803. The sequence continues at coordinate 35,693 of JAGSGY010000050.1, forward strand.
GTCGCCCTCATGGGCACGGTGGGTTCCCTCCAGGGCTGCGGTGACAAGACCAAGGTGGATGCTCTCTCCGAAGAGGATCTCTCCAAGCCTGGTCCCCTGTTCCGCAACGGCGTTCAGCTGCTGCAGAGCCCCGACAAGAACGGAGCCATCGACTACACCACCGCCTACGAGCGCTTCGCTCGGGCCGCGGAGCTCGGCAACAACCCCAAGGCGCACTTCAACGCCGGCTGGGTTGCCGAGGTTCTCGGAAACGGTGACGCGGCGATGCTTCACTACAAGGCCGCCTACGACGCGGACGCCGCCCATGAGGGTGCGATGTTCTCGTACGCTCGGGTTCTGGCCAGCCAGGGCATGGGCGCCGAGGCCGAGGCGCTGTACCGCAGCTACCTCGAGAACGACCCGGACAACCTGGCCGTGCGCAACGACCTCGTGAAGTCGCTCGCGACCTCGGGTTCGTATGACGGCGCACAGGCCGAGGCCCAGCAGATCCTGCTCCTCGACCCCAAGAACGCCCAGGTCTACCGGAACCTCGCCGCGATGTACCACGCCCAAGGCAACTACGGCATGGCGCAGCTCTGCAGCGAGAAGGCCCTGGCCCTCAACGAGGGCGACTTCGGCACCTACAACAACCTCGGGGTGACCTACCTCGAGCAGGGTGACGAGGCGAAGGCCATCGAGCAGTTCAAGACCGCGGTCAAGCTCGACCCCGATGGCTTCGAGGCCAACACCAACCTCGGCTTCATCGCGCTGAACTCGGGTGACTACACCTTGGCACTCGCCAGCTTCGAGCGCGCCGTCAAGGCCGAGCCCGGAAGCGTCGAAGCCAAGCTTGGATACGCCGTTGCGCTTCGCGGAACCGGCGAGTTCAACAAGTCCGACAGCGTCTACAACGAGGTCATGAAGATCGACCCGAGCAGCCGCGTCGCGTACTACAACGCGGCGACCCTGCACTACGTCTACACCAAGGACTTCAACAAGGCACTCAAGTACCTTGAAGCCTTCGTCGACGCCGCAGCGGGAACCATCGGTCCGAACGACCCCGTCTTCGAGCGCATGGACGAAGTCCGCGCCGCCAAGGTTGCGGAAGACGAGCGCAAGGCCGAGGAAGATCGCCTGAAGAAGGAAGCCGAGGAGCGCGAGAAGCGCAACAAGGCTCTGCTCGTCGAGCTCGGAACCCAGATCGACGGCTTCGAAGCCAAGATCGCGGCCAACGCAGACTGCCTCGGACCTGAGGTTGTCGAAGAGGTTGGAATGGTCATCGAGCAAGGCCGCATGGTGGTCGAGTCCGGTGATGCCTCGATGGCGCCTGACATGAAGTCGATGTTCGACGACTACTACGTGCCCGTCGTCGAGGAAGGCATCGCTGCCTGCGGCGCCGGCGGCGCCGAAGAGTTGCCCGCCGAGGGCGAGGGCGGCGAGCTGCCCGAGGAAGGTGCCGAGGGCGCTGAAGGTGCCGAGGGCGCTGAAGGTGCCGAGGGTGAGCCCGCTCCCGAGTAGGCTCTCCATCGCAACGCTCACGGCGTCCCTTCGGGGGCGCCGTTTGTGTTTTGGGCCCCTGACTTCGCGTTGACCTCCACCTTGCGGACCGTTGACGACCCGATTCCGAAACCCACTGTCTGAGCTTACTGACGGAGGGTTCGAGATGTATCGGCCCTCCGCGACGCGGCGCTCTATGTCCGGCTCAACCCGAGCTGGCGGGGGGTCGTGCGCGCCCAGGGAGGCACCATGCAGACGCCCGATTTCGTCCAACGCACCGACACGGGAAAGAGTGGCCTAGCGCTTCGCGCAAACGCACCGCGGGTCCTCGAGGTCCACCTGATCTGGGAAGATCTCGTCATCGACACCCGTCACTACGCCCCTGGCTCCGAGGCCATCACTATCGGCGAGGCCATGGGATGGAAGTGGCGCTGTCTCGGCATCGACATGGGCTGGATGCGCCCATCATTTCGGCACCTCCCCACCATCGCCTTGCCGCTATGGGCGGAGGTAGAGCACACCGCTCGCTGCGACTTCTTCACGCCGTCTGAGTTCCTCGATGGCGATGAGCGGGTCGAGATCGTCCGCTGGGAGGACGACCACGCCGTTCTCGATGTACCCGAGGGCTGGACCGTCGAAACTGGCGGACACGGGCGCGCTTGGTCCTTCGTCGACACCCGCTCCACACCGGTTCCCGCTGACGACGTGATTCGCCTGCGTCGTGGGGACCTGAGTCTGATCCTCGGACGTGTGCGCGCCCCGCTCGGCATGATCGCGCGGCCAGACCTCGGCCCCGACCGGCGTTTCGCAGGCGTGTTCTCAGCCGTCGCCGCCGCGGGCCTGCTGTTCGGCATCGCGATCGCCTCGCAGCCGCCCACACCCACAAACGAGGTGGTCGAGATCCCCGAGCAGGTCATGAGCCTCGTGTACCAGGCACCCGAGCCACCGCCGCCGGTCGAGAAGCCACCCGAGCCGGCGAAGCCCAAGAGCAAAGGCGACGAAGGCAGCGTCGGAGAGCCCGATGGCGACCAGCCCGAGGCCGCCGCGCGAAAGAGTGAGAACGAGTCGGTCGTGCAGAGGAGCGGACTGATCGACGCCTTCGCAAGCAGCGATTTCGGCGACATGTTCACGGACGGCGGGCTCTCCACGGGCCTCGCCGACTCGATCAGTGGCCTCGCCGGTCCAAAGGGTACTCGGATCGGGAACGGCGGCATGGGTCGTATCGGCAACGGCCCCGGCGGTGGAGGGACTGCCGAAGGCACCTACATCGGCGGGACCTGTACCGGCGACCTCGAGAAGTGCGGCACAGGCACTCTCCCCGAGATGGAGAAGCCGGTCTCTGCGGTTCCGCAGGTGCGTGATGCCCTGATCATCGGCGGCCTCGATCGAGCCCAGATCGACGACGTCATCAAGCGGCACATGGCATCGATTCGCTACTGCTACCAGCGGCAGCTCCAGCAGGACCCCGGTCTCGGCGGAAAGCTGGTGGTCAAGTTCACCATCGCTCGAGATGGCTCGGTGTCTCAGGCCGGCGCGAAGATGAGCACGATCCAAGGATCCGCGGTGGACGACTGCGTGGTCGGCCGTTTTCTCAAGATGCAGTTCCCGAAGCCAAAAGGCGGAATCGTGGTCGTTTCGTACCCGTTTCTGTTCGCTCCCGGATGAGGTGACGCCCGCAAATGCACTGTTCACCCCCATGATCAGTGCTTTGCGTCTCCTTGACGAATGGTCGGGAACTTCCCCGGCCCAACCCCTGTCAGACCTGCTTGACCCGAAAATGACCCCCCTCGCCTTGTGCCGACGGGCCTGACACCTAAGAATGCCGCTGCATTCGTACGTGCAGGACCTCACACGCCGGCAATCTGGTGAGGCTCCCTTCTGGAGGAATCCATGACTCGAACTCTCTCCCTTCTGATCGCATTTGGCGCCTTCGCCTCCCCTGCCCTCGCGCAGGATGAAGAAGCTGCCGTCAAGTACAAGGAGCGGACTGAGATTGACTTCGAGTCCGTCGACGTCACCGGCGAGCTCGTGAAGCCCGAGGGCTCACTGCTCCTCTCGCGTAAGCAGGCGAACTTCAACCCGTTGATCCGCCTGCGCGAGCACTGGAACGACGAGATGAAGCAGTCCATCGACGAGGTCAAGTAGGGCCGCAAGGTCCCTGACTCCTCCTCGGCCCCTCCGGCCGAACACCCCACTTTTTACTCTCGACTCTCGGAGTTCTCATGGCCAACGAGAACCAGGTGCTGACCTTTGAGGTCTACCGCGGTGAATCGCTCATTAAGACTGCGGAATTTTCGCAGCCCAGCATCACCATCGGCAAGGGCGAGGCCGCTGCGCTTCGTATCGAAGGCGACGGCGTTGCCGACCTCCATGCCGTACTCAACGTGTCCGCCGATGGCGGTCTGACGATCGCCGACCTCGGCGCTGACGGCGGAACCAAGCTGAACGGCGAGACCGTCACGAACAGCTCGGTCACCTCCGGCGACTCTCTCCAGATTGGTGAGCTTCGCGTGGTTGTCGCCATCCACGAGCCCGAGGCCTTTGACGAGGAAGAGGCCACCATGGTGGCCATGGACCCCGCCGAGCTCGCTCGCGAGATCGAGGCCGCTTCGTTTGAAGACGACGGCGCCGCTCTCGACGAAGAGGACGAGGTCGCTCCCCTCGCTGCAGGCGGCGTCATCGCCGACATCGCAGAAGAAGACGACGACACCGATGCCGATCCCGACAGCATCAACGACGTCGAAGACGTGATGGCCTGGATCATGCGCTCTGGCACGGCGCAGTCCGGTCTTGGCGTCGACAAGAAGCGCGCCAAGGTCCTCGAGGTCAACCAGATCTGGGAAGACCTCCTGCTCGACACCAAGCACTTCCTCCCTGAGGGCAAGCCGGTCACGGTGGGCTCCTCTGTGGGCTGGCGCTGGAATGTGCTCGGCGTGAACATGGGCTGGGTGCCCACGGGCGCACACCAGGTCCTCAAGTACACGCCCCCGTTCTGGTCCGAGGTCGTCTCCGAGTGGAAGAACGACTTCTACGCTCCCGACGAGCACCTGCCGGGCAGCAACGACCACGACCTGTTCAAGTGGGATGGCGAGAAGTACGTCGCTGAAGTCGCCTCGAGCTGGGATGGCTTTGTCGACGTTGGCGACACCCGCCACTCCTTTGACGAGGCCGTTGCCGCTGGCAAGGCCAAGAAGTCGGGCGCTGGCTACGAAATCGCCATGGATGAGGACACGCGCCTCATCGTCGACGTCGACGGCGTCGTATTCTTCGCGCACAACGTGCACCGTGGCCGCCGCATCATCGCGCGTCTCACCGAAGACGTGGATTACCCCTTCCTGGCCATCTTCTCGGTCATCGCCTTCATCGGCCTGGTCTTCGGTGTCTTCCTGTACACCGGCGAGTCGCGCCCCTCGAACGAGATGGTCGAGATTCCGGACCGCTTCGTCGAGCTTCTGATTCAGAAGCCCGAAGTTCAGGAAGAGAAGAAGAAGCCGTCCGGCAACCCCGACGCGGGCGAAGGCGCCAAGGCCAAGCGCGAAGAGGGCAAGACCGGCAAGAAAGACGCGAAGATGGAGAAGGCCAAGGGCAACAAGGTCGAAATCCAGAAGCGCGAGCTCGACAAGCAGATCGCAGAGAACGCCGGTCTTCTCGGCGCGCTCTCTGACGATGGCGCTCTCGAAGGCGTCTTCGGCTCCTCCTCACTCGACTCCAGCCTGACGGGCGGCATTGGTGGCCTCATCGGCGCCAAGGGCACCCAGATTGGTTCTGGTGGCCTCGGCTCGCGTGGCGGCGGCCTCGGTGGCGGCGGTACGGCTGAAGGCCTCGGCGGCCTCGGCACCAAGGGCATCGGCTCTGGCGCCAGCGGCTACGGCTCCGGCGGCGGCAACTTCGGCGCCAAGGGCGAAGGCGGCATCGGCCGCGTCGGTGGCGACCCGATCATCCTCGGTGCCCTCGACCGGTCCCTCATCGACGAAGTCATCAAGCGGCACATGAACGC
>JAGSGY010000026.1 GCA_023954855.1 Pseudomonadota bacterium
GCACCCGGTACCAGAGCCCCCTTGTCGCTCGGTATGCCAGTCCAGAGATGTCTCACGCCTTCTCGGACGAGAAGAAGTTCCGCACCTGGCGCCGCCTCTGGCTCGCCCTGGCGACGGCGGAGCAGGAGCTGGGACTCGAGATTCGCGATGACCAGCTCGCTGAGCTTCGCGCGCACCTCGACGACATCGACTACGACGTGGCCGCCGCCTACGAGAAGGAGCTGCGTCACGATGTAATGGCGCACGTGCACGCCCTCGGCGACGTGGCTCCGAACGCCCGTCCCATCGTGCATCTGGGCGCGACGAGCTGCTACGTCGGCGACAACACCGACCTGATCGTGCTGCGGACGGCGTTGGACCTGACCCTGCCGAAGATCGCGACCACCATCGCCCGGCTCTCCGACTTCGCTCGCAAGTACGCAGACCTGCCGACCCTGGGGTTCACGCACTTCCAACCGGCGCAGCTCACCACGGTCGGCAAGCGCGCCACGCTCTGGATCCAGGACCTGGTCATGGACCTGCGCAACCTGACCCGAGCGCGTGATGACCTGCGCTTTCGCGGCGTGAAGGGCACGACCGGCACGCAGGCCAGCTACCTGACGCTCTTCGACGGCGACGATGCCAAGGTCGAGGCGCTCGACACGAAGGTCGCGACGGCGATGGGCTTCGAGTCCTCGTACGCCGTGACCGGCCAGACCTACACCCGCAAGGTCGACCACGACGTGCTCTGCGCCCTTGGGTCCTTCGCGGCGTCCGCGCACAAAATTGCGACCGACATCCGGCTGCTCGCGCACCTCAAGGAAGTCGAGGAGCCCTTTGGCAAGAAGCAGATCGGCTCGTCGGCGATGGCCTACAAGCGCAACCCCATGCGTTCGGAGCGCGTGTGTGCGCTCGCTCGTCACGTGATCACGCTGCAGCTCGACACGGCGCAGACCGTGGCCGTGCAGTGGATGGAGCGCACGCTCGATGACTCCGCCAACCGTCGTCTCTCGCTGCCCGAGGCCTTCTTGGCCGTCGACGGCATCCTCGAGACGCTGATGAACGTGGCGGGAGGCTTGGTCGTCTACCCGGCTGTCATCGGCCGCCGCGTCGAGAGCGAGCTGCCGTTCATGGCGACCGAGAACCTGATCATGGCGATGGTTCGTCGCGGTGCCGACCGCCAAGAGGTCCACGAGGCCATTCGCACCCACGCCATGGATGCCAGCTACCGCGTCAAGGCCGAGGGCAAGGACAACGACCTACTCGACCGCGTGCGTGCCGACGCCTTCTTCTCGCCCATCCACGGCGACATCGACGCGCTGCTCGACCCCTCCACCTTCGTCGGACGGGCTCCGGCCCAGACCTACGCCTTCCTCGATGGTGAGGTCCGTGAGGCGCTCGAACCCTGGAAGGACCAGCTCTCGGGCGGTTCGGAGCTTCGAGTCTGATGGGCTGGGGCACCGATCCAACCGCTCTCCTCGACCTTTGGCTTGCCGAGGCGCACCCGACGGAGCTTCGCGTCTCCGAGGCGATGCAGCTTGCGACCAGCACCGCCGATGGACGTCCGTCGATTCGCACCGTGCTGCTGAAGAGCCACGATGCGGCAGGCGTAGTGTTCTTCACCAACTTCCTGAGCCGGAAGGCACAGGAACTCAACGCCAATCCCCATGCGGCGCTGCTGTTCCACTTCAAGGGACTCGAGCGGCAGGTCATCGTCGAGGGGCGGGTCGAGCGCGTCGATGCCTCTGAGAGCGATGCCTACTTCGAGAGCCGGCCCCGCGGCAGCCAGATTGGCGCGTGGGCCAGCCACCAGAGTGCAGAGACCGAGGGGCGTGCCGCGCTGCTTGAGAGCGTCGCCGAGGTCGAGGCGCGCTTCGAGGGACAAGAGGTCCCGCGTCCGCCGCACTGGGGTGGCTACCGGGTCGTACCCGACCGCTGGGAGTTCTGGCAGGGGCACGAGAGCCGTCTGCACGAGCGCTGGGCGCTGACCCGCGACGGCAATGGCTGGGTGGGTGGCTGGCTGCAGCCCTAGGCTAGTAGCCCGAGTACCACATCGTGATGCCGCCAGGACCTGGCGAGCCAATCGTGATGTCGACGCGCGACGACCCGCGGGTCACCGACGCACTTCCGTACGTGTCGGAGGGCGCCACGGTCTCGACATCCCACCCGCTCAGAACGAAGGCGCGCAGGATGTCGTTGAGCATCTCGCCGCCGCTCGGCCCCCCAAATCCGTCCCAGGTGACCTCGACCATCGTCGAGGAGCTTCGGATCTTGCCGCCCTTGAAGTCGAAGGCGAGGGTGTCCCAGGGTGCGACCAGCACACGGTTGTAGCGAGTGACGGTCATTTGGCTGGGGGAGGGCATGCCATAGCCGCCACCGTAGCCACCGTAGCCACCGCTGTAGGACTGTGAGGCATCGAGCTGTAGCTCTACATCGCCTTTCGAGAAGCGACGACCGTACGCGTACACGGCGACGTTGGAGTCCTCGACCCAGCCCTCCGAGCGCAGGTGGTCACCGTACAGCTCGAACATCTCGGCGTTGGTGCTCATCTGGTGGTACGTCGTCATCGACGTGTCGCCGCTGAGCATCCCGACGTTGACGCCAGGAGGCGGTAGGTTCAGGTCCTTGAAGACCTGTGGTAGCGGCGCGCCGTAGACGTCGGTGGTCCGGTCGCCTTCGTATTGCGACTGGTCGTAGAACATGCCGCCGCACGCGAGCGAGAACAGCAGGAAGGGCACGATGGCTGGCAGCCAAGGGCGCATTAGGGGAGCTCCGACCGCCAGTCGTCCGGACAGTCCGACGCGATTCCGCCGCAGTAGTCCTTGAGCTCGGCGACGAAGGACGTGTGCCGCTCTCTGGCCGTCGAGTACTGCAGTTCGGTCTCGACCGAGCCGGCGCCATCATGCGTGCGCTTGGCCACGCCAACGAGCTGCTTCTGCGCCTTGACGCGGATCACGAGTGCCTCGCCGAGCATGCCCTTGTGACGTTTGCCGGTGAGCTCTGGGCCCTGATCGACGACGATCTGGCTCCAGCGGATGACTTCGCTTGCGTAGACCTCACCGCGCTTTCCGAGGTAGCGGCCATGGCGGAGCGCCAGACCGGCTTCGTGCTGGCCGGTCTCGTTGTGGTACCAGGTCAGCAGGTGGTCCCAGACGGCGGGGTCTTCGGAGCCATCGGCGTTGGAGACGAGGAGGCCCATCACGCGGCTGCGGCCGAGCGGCATGCGGATCCACCGGCCCTTGAGGCAGGAGACCTCTTGCTCGGTGAGCTTGCCCACCTTGGCCGGCGTGTCGAAGGTCTCGAGGTCTTCGCAGACGTCGTCCTCGATGACTTCCACGTCCCAGTACGGGCCACAGTCATCGTAGACGAGGCAGGGTGCTGCGACCTGCGTCCAGTACTGGGCGCGCTCGCGGTACGAGGCAACTCGCTCGGAGTTGAGCGTGGTCGGGTTCTCGTTGTTCCGCTTTTCGGCGATGATCAGCGTCTCGAGACCGGCTTCGATACGCATCTGGTAGAGGCGCTTCATCCGCTCGCGGTAGACGCGGGCCTGTTTGGCCCACTGCACGCGGTTCTCGATGGCGACGCGAACCCAGCGCAGGCGCTCGAAGGGGCTCGCACTCTTCTGCTCGAGGAGGATGGCGTACATGTAGGCGACGTCGGCGTCGGTCGTGTTCACCAGGGTGAGGTGACGACGCAGCAGGGCGGCGTAGGTGTCCTGCTCGCCAGCCATGAAGGCGTTGGTAATCAGCACAAACGAGGCGCGGGTGGCCGCGTGAGGCTCTGCGCTGTTCACGAAGTCTTCGAGACAGGTGCGCTGTTCGTCGGTGAGCTTCGACTTGAAGGCCGTCGACTCGAGCCCCTCGAATTCACCACAGCCTGCCACCTCTTCCGCTCGAGCTTCGCCCGTGAGGCAGAAGAGCGTGACGATGAGGAGCGCGAGTAGCCGCATACGAAACAACCTCGAGTCCGTATCGCCGGGCGCCGGCAATCTGGACCCTTGCATTCTACCGGGGACCGCATTGGATTGTGAAAATTCTCTTACGCCTGTCATCGTGCTTTGCGCCTCGTGCTCCGTGAACACAGCATTCACAGTCGAAAAGAACAACGCCCGGAGGCCGTGAAGCACTCCGGGCGATCCGACATCGGTGTCGTGCGACCCTACTTTGCGCCGCCGAAACGAGCGCCGACGTCATCCCAGTTCACCAGGCTGGCGAAGAAGGTGTTGACCCATTCGGCGCGGCGGTTCTGGTACTTCAGGTAGTAAGCGTGCTCCCAGACATCGACGGCCATCAGCGGCACGGAGCCCCACTGGGACGAGTGCTGGTGGTTCAGAGTCTGGAGGATCTCGAGCTTGCCAGTGAGGCGGTTCCAGACGAGCAGTCCCCAGCCGGAGCCCTCGACCGAGGTCGTGGCGGCCTTGAACTGAGCCAGGAAGGCGTCGAACGAGCCGAAGTCGGCGTCGATCTGCGCGGCGAGAGCGCCCGACGGGGTGCCACCGCCACCGGCCTTCATGTTGGTCCAGAAGATGGTGTGAAGCACGTGGCCCGAGCCGTGGAAGGCGAGGAGCTGCGAGAGCGCCTTGACGGAGCTCATGTCGCCACTCGCGCGGGCAGCTGCGAGCTTTTCTTCGGCGGCGTTGAGGCCCTTCACGTATCCAGCGTGGTGCTTGTCGTGGTGCAGGCGGACGGTCTGCTCGTCGTAGTGCGGCTCGAGAGCGTCGTAGGCGTACGGAAGGGGCGGGAGCTCGTAGGGCATAGGGTCTCCAGGATCACGGCGGGTTGCAGCCGATGGCAAAGGCCACTCGCCTAACGACTGGAGACGAGGTGTGCACTATGTTGCGGCGATGTTCTGGCTCGAGGTGGGCGAACGCTGTGTCCCAGCCGCGAGATCAGGCGTTGAGCCGGGGATCCTTGGGGCCCTCGACCGGCGTGACCAGGACGCCGTGGCGCGACAGGTACTCGACGCCATTTGCCCCGGCGTACCCGCCATCGATCACGTAGACCCGCTTGATGCCGGCATGGTGAATCAGCTTCGCGCAGAGAATGCACGGCTCGCCGGTCACGATCAGCCACGCATCGCGGCATCGCACGCCATTTGCGGCGGCGTTGCACACGACATTCATCTCGGCGTGGTGGCAGCCGATCTCCATGCGGGTGCCAGACTGCACTTCCATGGTATCGCGCAGGCAGGTGTCGCCTCCGCAGAGGGCCCCGCCGCTGCGCGGGCCGCCGTTGTAGCCATCCATCAGGATGACGTTGCGCTCGGGGTCGACGAGCAGCGCTCCAAACTTGCGACGCGGGCAGTTGCTGGCTTTTGCGAGGGCCAGGCACTGCTCGATGCGGATGCGCAGGTGCTTTTCCTTCAAGGGACGCTCCAGGTCAGAACCGATAGCCCACCGTGACCCAGGTCGTGGCCCCGATCTCGGCCTCGATGTGCACCTTGTGGCTGGCCCAGTAGTAGAGGTAGACACCGCCGACAAAGCCGGGGCGCCACTCGATGCATTCGGTAGAGAGGCTGGGGTCGCAGACGACGTCTGGAATGGAGCCCACGCCCATTCTCAATCCGACGGCGCTCTCGGACTTTCCGTCTCGGACGAACTCGGCGATCGCGATGGCCCGTGGCGCGTAGCCAATCGGTCCCACCTCGACGGCGCCAAACCCAGCGCCGAACAGCATCTCGCCGCCGACTTCGAGGCCGAAACGCATGTCCATCGCCTGCTGCTCGAGCGGTGCGATCAACGTGCCGCCGACCGTGTTTCGCACGATGAGCGGCCCCTGAGCGCTGATGCCGTTGAGCTGTTCGCGGCCCGACGGCAGGGTCTTGTACGCCCACGAAAAGCCCCAAGCCGGGGCGATGCGCCCATGCAGGGAGGGCTTGGTCGGTGAGGCCATCCACGAGAGATCGATACCCGCGATCGGGAGCCGCGTGGACTGGGCCAACCCGATGCCCGCTGAAAGGGCGGGTGCGCGGTGGGGTACCGGCTCGTCGACGGTCTCTGGGGGAGACTGCGCGAGGGCTGATGTGAGGAGGAGCCAGAGCATGAGCGGCGCATAGCATGGCGCTCACCCCGCTGTCAGTAGCGGCGGTCCTGGACCTCGGTGACCTGGCCAAGCAGGGTCCGGTACGAGTCCATCAGCGGCTCGGAGAGCTCTTCCTCGGCCACGCAGCCCTCTTCGCCGGGACGATGCAGGCAGTCGCGGTACTTGCAGACGAGGTCGCGCACCCGCGGGAAGTGGCGGCCGATGTCCTGTGCGGTGAGCCCAGCGGGCGTAAAGTTGCGAATACCTGGGGAGTCAGCGATCTCTCCCCCTCCGGGCAACGCGAACAGCCGCGAGTGCGTGGTGGTGTGCTTTCCGGTGCCCCAGAACTCGCTGATCTCAGCGACGGGGCCGACGTCCAGGTCGGGGAGCAGCACCTGTACCAGCGAGGTCTTGCCAACGCCGGACGATCCCACGAGTGCCCACGGCCGGCCTGTGGCGTGCTCGGCGAGGAAGGCCTCGAGCTCTTCGATTCCCGCCTTGGGGTCGATCGACGTGCGAAACACAGGGAGGTCAGCGTGCTCTGTGCGGCGTGCAATCTGCAGCTCGGTCTCGTCGTCGACGCCGAGGTCGGTCTTGGTAACGACGAGTGCCGCATCGAGGCCAAAGACGTCTGCCGCGACCATGTAGCGGTCGAGTAGGGCAGCGCGAAATCCGGGCTCCCGGGCGCTGACGGCGATCAGCAGACCACCGAGATTCGAGGCGAGCACTTGTTCACGGCCGCGGTGGTCCATGCGCACGAGCGCGCGCTCACGAGGCTCCACGGCCACAATCTTTCCGCCCTCGCCCTGGGCAGGTACCCAACGCACGCGATCGCCGATGACCGCGCGGTGTCCGGAAAGAAAGCAGACGCGCTCACCCTCGTCATCGCGGACCCGTACACGACGTCCCACCGTCTCGACAACCCGGCCAGTGCGGGCGTCTGTAGGAATCTCTTTGGTACGTGGGGAGCGCTTTCTTGCCACGGGTGCGCTTAGCTCGGCTGTCCCACGATGGCGACGAGACCGCTATGATGCCTTTGCGGAGGTCAGGTGAAGAAACTCATCGGTGCAGTGCTGGTTCTCGGAGTGATGGGCGTCGGGCTGTTGTTGCTCGGCGTACTCGTGGCTGGCGGAACCTACCTGATGGTCGGCAGCGAGCCGGAGTTCACTGCGGAAGAACCCGGTCTCGAAGCCGTTCTTGGACGCGGCGACGAGGTGGCCGAGGTGGCCGAGGTGGCACCTACGCCTGAAGAACCGGAACCCGCGGCCGAAGCACCCAAGCCAGCGCCTGTTGCCGCTCGCCCCTCGCCCTCGCCCTCTCCGAGGCCCACGCCCCGGAAGGCCGCGCCTCGCCCTGCTCCCGCTCCGACGCCCGTGGCACCGGCGCCCGAGCCCGAGCCTGAGCCCGATCCACTCGAAGAACTCCCCGAAGATGAGGCGGAGTCCCTGGACGAAGTCATGAACGACTTCGTCATCGAAGACCTCGACACCGAGCCCGAGCCGCGAAAGCGGCGTAGGCGCTGAGGCCCACGTGCGTCGCGACATCCTCGAACTCGATACCTCTCTGAATCGCCAGGTCACGGACCGCGAGCTGTCACTCCACGACGTCGAGGCGATTCGACTGTTGCTGTCGGGCAGCAGCGTGGTCGATTGGCAGCGCCTCGCATTCACGGACTACTCCGAGGTCGACCGCTACCTGGCGACCTTGCTTCTCGACATGAACCGTGGCGAGGACCGCGAGCGCGTTCGCTACGTCTTCAACGAGTCGGTTGCCTACCTCGAAGAGCAGATTCAGCTGCGTTTTCCGAAGGACATCCGCGATCCCGCCGATGTGCGCGACCTGTTCATCTGGGCTTCCTCCCGCGGTGGTTTCCGGCGCCGGCAGATCCTGTCGTGCGTGATCCTCAAGCTGATGCACGTCATCCAGCACATGGAAGCCGCAGATCTACGCTTTCAGACGGCGATCTCAGAGGCTGCCCTCTTCGACCTTGCCGAGGACCGCATCCTCAACCAGGCCCGCGACATGCAGGACCGAGGATTGCCGATCGTGGCGCTGTATGGCAGCCGCAAGTCGCGCAGCAGCGTCATCACCAAGCTGATCGCCAAGCGCGAGAACCTCGCGGCCACCATTTTCGACAAGCTTCGATACCGCATCATCGTCGAGAAGCACGAGGACCTGCTGCCCGTCCTCAAGTTCCTCACCACTCAGGTGCTTCCGTTCAACTACACGATTCCCGGGCAGAGCCACAACAACCTGCTCGACCCCGACACGCTCTGGCAGGCCCTTCCGCCTGATGCGTCGGCCCAGCGCGTCGACCGGAGCATGCCGCTCACCGCCGAGAGTGGAAAGAACGAGTTCAGCGGCTCGAACTACCGGATGATCAACTTCATTGCGGACTATCCCGTCATCTTGCCCGAGACGCCCGCGGACTCCTTCTCGTTCGAGCTCGGTCGCATCGTCTTTCTGATGGTGGAGTTTCAGCTGGTCGACGAAGAGACGGCTCGGCTGAACGAAGAAGGCGAGAGTGCACATTCACTCTACAAAGACCGCCAGTACGAGGAAGTCTCGAGGCGGCTCAAGCGCGGCAGGGGCCGGCGCTGATGCGGGTGCTGTTTGTGTGCTTGGGCAACATCTGTCGAAGCCCTATGGCCCACGGCCTGATGGAAGAGAAGCTGCGCCGAGCGGGTGTGGCTGGAGTCGCGGTCGACTCGTGTGGCACTGGTGCTTGGCATGCGGGAGAGCTCGCGGATCCGCGTACACGCGCGGTACTCGCCAAGCACAATGTGGGGCTCGACCATCGCGCTCGCCAGCTCCGGGACGACGACTTCGAACGCTTCGATCTGTTGTTAGCGATGGATCGCGCCAACCTTCGCGACATGACCCGCCGCTGTCCGGCCGAACACGTGGACAAACTGCATCTCACTCTGGCCCCGATCGACCGGGTGGATGTGCCGGACCCGTACTACGGCGGACCGAGCGGCTTTGATGACGTGTACGCCATGCTCGATGAGGCGCTTGAGCACTGGGTGAGCCAGGTGCAGTCCTCGCTCCCGTGACCGGGTCACGGTTTTCGAAGCTTCACTTGCTGGCTGCGCTCGATCTCGAGAAGAGGGCGGTGCTGGTGGCGTCCTTTGGCCCCTAGGGACGGGCGATTGCCCTGGATGTGCCGGAAAGATCACCGCTGCCGGCTTTTGCGCGTTTGGTCCATCACGGGGCTTGCATGGGGCCATCGACGGCCTGCACCGCGGACGGAGCGCGTCAACAGGCGGATCTCAGGCTAGGCTCTGGCCGCATTGCAGACCTCGCCCTACCACTGGATCTCGCGACTTGGCACCGGCTCTTCGGGCGAAGTGTGGGCCGCGGTGCGCTCCGGAAAGGAGATCGCGGTCAAGGTCCTCCGAAGCCGCCCTGGCTCCGCGCACGGTGAGGCTCTTCGTCGTGAGATGCGGCTGGGCCCGATTCTCGCGGGTCACCCGAACATTGTCGCGGTGGACCGGGTCGAGCAGGTGCAGGGGGCGCTGCATCTCGAGATGGAGTGGGTTCGCGGCCCTTCGCTCGCAGACGTACTCGCTTGGCGAGCCGAGAAGGGGCAGCCTCCGCTTCCGCCCTCTGTGGTGGTGCCTTGGGCCATTCAGGTGCTGAGCGCGCTCGACTGGGCGGGTAGTCGCGTCGCGCCCACGCAGCCCTCATCCTTTGTGCATCGGGACATCAAGCCTGCGAACTTACTGCTCGACACCGATGGCCGCCTTCGCATCACCGACTTTGGGATTGCGCGGGCCGAAGCCGAGCTGGGCTTTCAGACGACCCATGCGGGAACGGTCAAGGGCTCCCCCCGGTACATGGCGCCCGAGATTCTTTCGGAAGCCAAGGTCGATGCGCGCGCCGACCAGTTCTCTCTCGGTGCGGTGATGTACCAGCTGATGATGGGCGAGCCGCTCTACCGAGGAGGCGACCTCGCGGCGACCTTGCTCGAGGCACTCGAAGCGGACGTCGGTCCGCGTCTCGATGCCTTCAACGGGCCGATTCGCGTGCGCAAGATCCTGACGACCTTGCTGGCCAAGGACCGAAACCACCGGTACACCAACCACCGCGTCGCTGCGGATGCACTGCGGGCCCTCCGCCTGTCGGGTTCGGGGGTGCAGACCTACCTTCCGAAACTGCTCGAGGCGGTTCCGGTTGAAATCCAGGATGCGGGCGGCCCGTCTCTCTCGCGGCTGCCGGACCTCGGTGGTTTCGCCGAATATCCAACCGGGACCGACGATATACGCCTGGCTGCGGACACCTTGGACCTACCGAGCCTGGACCTCGACGTGTCGATTCCCCCAGTCTCGGCCCTGCTGGCGGACCGAGACAAGGGCGACACCGTTCCGCTTCGGCGAGGGTTTCTCGACGACCCCGCGACCGAGCGCTCGGTGACCCACAAAGGCTATTCTTCCGACCTCGCACGGGACTTAGCAGCACTCGAGGATGGGTCGGTCACCGCCCCCATTCCGATGCACGACGACGAAGAGGACACGGTCCTCAAGAGCATGGACGAGCTGGCTCACGAGCTCAGCCTTCTGGGCATTGGCGGCGATGAGCACACGGTCGCGAGCATCGAGCTGCCCGAAGAGAGCAGTCTCTCCGAGACCGATGGCCACAATGAGCGCACCGTGGTGCTGCCAGAGGTCGAGGTTCGCGCTCCGCCACCGCCACGCACGCCAGTGCGGCCTCCTCCGCAGGTCGACGACGGGGCGATTCCGGTGTGGGTCTACGGCGCGGTCGGGTGCAGCTTCGTTCTGCTCGCCCTCGCCGTGGTCATTGCTGGCGTGGCCGTCGGGTTGCTGCTCGCGCGGATGTAGGCGCTAGTTCGGGACCTTCACGGTGATCGTGCTCGCGAGCTCGCCGTCGGTCAGGCTAATCGCGGCGATGGTGCCCTGTTCGGAGGGAACGACGAGCGAGACGATCTTGTTCTTGCCCTCGGTGATCTCGTGTCGAGTCACGGCGCCGCGTTTGCCGAGCTCGGCCTGCCAGTGTGCCTCGATAGCGTCTTGCGACCCGCCCGCGTGCTGCATCATCAGCATGTAGGTGGTGCCGTTGCCGTCCTTGCTGCTGTTTGCGAAGGCGATCTCGGCGCCCTTGGGCACCGCGAGTGGGAAGCCCGCCGGCACCTCGCCGTCGGTGCCAGCAGTGAACTCGACCTTGGTTCCGTCCGCGCCGGTGAAGTCGAGGGTGGCGCCGTCGTCGTCGCCGTTGAGCACCATCGTGCCTTCTTCGGTCTTCATGCTGATCGTACCGGTCTTCTGGTCGATCTCGAGGTCGTCGATGTCGGTGGCGGCCTCGATGACCTTCTCGGTGATGGCCTCGGCAGCCCGCTCTTCGAGCGCATCCGTCCAAGACGAGGATGAGGATGACGAAGAGCCTCCACCGCCTCCGCCGCAACAGCAGCAGCCCGTGGCGTACAGCAAGGCGATGGCGGGAATCGTGAGGCGAATCAGCATGGAGGTCTCCCGGCTCGGATAGAGCGGCTCAATGCCCATGTGATGCCTGGTGCAGTCGGGTTTTGCAAGGGCGCTCGGCTCGGTCTCGCGTGTGTGCGCGCGTAGGCGCAGGACACAGGGCCGCTGGCAGGCTAGTCGCGTGGGCATGCGGATCGAGGTTCACAAGTTTGGAGGCACCAGCGTCGGCTCGGCCGAACGCATCGCCAACGCTGCGCGTCTCTCACGAGATGCGGCGTCGCGGTGTGCGCTGGTGGTGGTCAGTTCTGCGATGAGTGGGGTCACTGACGCCCTCGTCGGCGCGGCACGGCGTGCGGCTGCCGGGCAGCTCGAGGAGGCTACGGCCGACTTCGCAGCCATGCGTGTGCGCCATCGCGAGACCGCAGAGGCGCTAGCGCTTCCGGAAGAGCGCGAGGCCCTTCAGGCCGAGCTCGAAGGTCTTCTCGATGGCATCGAGGCGTTGCTCGCGGCTGTCGTCCAGCTCGGTGACCTTCCGCCACGTGCCGAAGACCGGGTGCTCTGCACCGGCGAGAAGCTCGCCATTCGTCTGGTCGCCGCAGCGATTCGGGCGCAGGGTGGCAAGGCGGTGGCCGTCGATGCCGACACCTTCCTCGAGACCGACGGCAACTTCGGCTCGGCCTCGCCCCTTGATGGCGTCGCCGACCGCACGACGCGGGCTGCGCTTCGCCCGTTGCTCGAGCAGGGCACAATTGCGGTCGTCACCGGCTTCACCGGCCGAGCCCCCGACGGTGCGACGACGACGCTCGGCCGCGGCGGCAGCGACCTCACCGCCACCGTGCTCGCAGCCGCTCTCGATGCCGATGAAGTCACGATTTGGACCGATGTGGACGGCGTCTACTCAGCAGATCCCCGCATGGTCTCGGGCGCACGCCCCATCGCCCACCTCAACTACCGCGAGGCGGCCGAACTCTCGTTCTACGGTGCCAAGGTCCTGCATCAGCGCACGATGATTCCGGTCGTCGCCCAGGGCATTCCTGTGCTCACGCGCAGCTCGCTGCGTCCGGAGCTCCCGGGCACCATGGTGGATGGCCGCTTCTCGCCCGGATCCCACCCGGTCAAGGGCATCAGCGCGGTCAAGGACCAGGCGCTGGTGTCCCTCGAGGGCAAGGGCATGGCAGGCGTTCCCGGCATCGCGGCCCGCATGTTCGGCGCCCTCGCCGAGCGGGACATCAGCGTGACCATGATCTCGCAGTCCTCTTCGGAGTCGTCGATCTGCATCGCGGTGCCCAGCAGCCAGGCGAGCGCCGCGGAGTCGGTGCTACGGCGCGCCTTCCGTCGTGACCTCTCGGCAGGACTCGTCGAAGAAGTGGCCGTGCGCCCGAGCGTGGCTCTCGTTGCCGCCGTCGGGCTCGGCATGGCCCAGCATCCGCGCATTGCGGTCCGGGTCTTCGAGGCGGTCGCCGACGCCGAGGTCAACGTGCTCGCCATCGCGCAGGGCAGCTCGGAGCTGAACATCACGGTGGCCGTCGAGAGTCGGGACATCGCCGCGGCGGTGGGGGCCATTCACGGCATGTTCGGCCTCGATCGCAAGGACACCGGCTCGGACGTGCGCGAGCGCATGGACGTGCTGCTCGTCGGCTGTGGCAACGTTGGCCGACGCGTCATCGAGCTCGTGGAAGAGCGTCGAGCCCATGCACTTCAGCGCTTCGGCATGGACATTCGCGTGGTCGGCCTGGCCGACTCGAGCGGGTTCCTGTTCGCGCCGAGTGGCCTCGACGATGTCGGTGCGATTCTCGCGGCCAAGAGCAGCGGAACGCGCGTGGCCACCCTGCCCGGAGCTGTCGCGACCTCCGATGCCGTCGACTTCGTGAACGAAGCGGCGAACTGGCGACTTGTGCGACCGGTTCTCGTCGACTGCACCGCCTCGCCCAGCACCCTGCCGGCCTTCCGAGCCGCCCTTGCCTCGGGCATGGACGTGGTGACCGCGAACAAGGTGCCGCTCGCCGGCTCACTCGAGGACTACACGGCTCTCGAGACCGCTGTCCGGGAAGGAGGGCGCTTGCTTCGCGCCGAGGCGACCGTGGGCGCGGGCCTGCCGATTGTCGACACCCTCGAGATGCTGCTCGCGACCGGCGATGCACTCTCGTCGGCCGAGGGCTGCTTGTCTGGCACTCTCGGATACGTGATGAGTGGCCTCGAAGCGGGACAGAAGCTGTCCGAGGTGGTCCGCGAGGCCCACGCGAACGGCTACACCGAGCCCGACCCGGTGGCCGACCTGTCTGGCGCCGACGTCGGCCGCAAGGCCACGATTCTCGCGCGCTGGACGGGGCTCGCGCCCTCCGCCGAGGTGTCGCTCGAAGGGCTGGTTCCCGCAGACTGGGAGGGCTTGCCTCTCGATGAGCTCTTCGCCCGGCTCGAGACCCTCGATGATGCGATGGAAGCCCGCGTGGGCGCTCTTCGCGAGCGCGGCGAAGTGCTTCGCTACGTCGCTCAGGTCACCGCCGACGGCATCGAGGTGGGGCCGACGGCAGTGTCCGCGGACTCGCCAGTGGGCCGCCTACAGGGCACCGACAACATCCTCGTCCTGCAGTCCGAGCGCTATGCCTCGCGACCGCTGGTCATCACTGGACCGGGCGCAGGAATCGATGTGACCGCCATGGGCGTGCTCGGCGACCTGTTCCGGATTGCCGCCGAGCGGAGGACCTGATGCCTTCTGTAGCCGCATTTGCCCCCGCGACCGTCGCCAACCTGGCGGCGGGCTTCGATGTACTCGGGCTCGCGCTCTCCGGCGTCGGCGATACCGTGATCGCCCGCAGTTGCGACCGTCCAGGAGTGCACATCACCCGCATCGACGGGGATGGCGGAGTGCTGCCCACCGAGGCCTCGCGCAACACCGCAGGCATCGCCGCCATCGCGACCCTGCGCCGTGCTGGCGTCGAGATGGGCGTTGAGCTGGAGCTCAAAAAAGGTCTGCCCATCGGTTCGGGCCTCGGGTCCAGCGCGGCGAGCGCTGCGGCTGCGGCGATGGCGGTGAACCTTCTCGTCGGCTCTCCCCTGCGCAAGACGGAGCTCATCGAGCCCTGCCTCGAGGCCGAGGAGCACGTGTCTGGGCGGCACGCCGACAACCTCGCTCCAGCACTACTCGGCGGCCTGGTGCTCGTGCGCAGCGTCGACCCGATGGACTTCGTTCGCCTGCCGATTCCCGAGGACCTCGTGCTCGCCGTCGTCTCTCCGGACTTCGTGCTCGAGACCCGCAAGGCTCGTGAGGTCCTGCCCTCCGAGGTTCCGCTCTCCGCGATGATTCGCAACAGCGCCAACCTGGGCTCGCTGGTCGCCGCCTGCTTCTCTGGGGACCTGTCCCTGCTCGGCCGCTCGATCACGGACGAGGTCGTCACGCCGGCGCGTGCCGCGTTGATTCCCGGGTGCGCGGACGTCATTGCCTCTGCGCTCGAGGCCGGAGCCCTCGGTGCCAGCATCTCGGGTGCAGGCCCCGCCGTCTTCGCGATCTGCCGGTCACCGCGCTCTGCCCGAGAGGTGGGTCAGGCCATGCAGGCTGCATATGCAGCTGCCGGGCTCGAGTCCGTCCTTCACCTGTCTCCCGCGACTGCCCCCGGCGCGCGTCGCGTCGCTCTGGAGTCCCTGTGAGCTTTCATCTCGCCTGTGTCGGCTGTGGCACCACCTACGATGGACTCAAGCTGCGCTACCGCTGCGACTGCGGAGAGACCCTCGACGTCATCCATGATCTCGAGCGCCTCAAGGGCACCCTCAGCACGGCGACCTTCGACGCGCGTCGCATCTCGCGCGACCGCCTCGACAAGTCCGGCGTCTGGCGCTTCCGCGAGCTGATTCTCGATGTGGCCCCCGAGCACGTGGTGACCAAGCCCGAGGGCAACACCAACCTCTACGATGCGCCTCGCGTCGCCAGCTGGGTGGGCCTCGACGCGCTGGCCCTCAAGCACGAGGGCGAGAACCCCACCGGTTCGTTCAAGGACCGTGGCATGACCGGCGGTGTCACCGCTGCCAAGCGGCTTGGCGCGACCCGAGTGGCGTGTGCGTCGACCGGCAACACTTCGGCCTCGATGGCCTCCTACGCGGCCCAAGCGGGCATGGAGGCGCTGGTCTTCATCCCCGACGGCGAGATTGCGTACGGCAAGCTCTCGCAGGCCCTCGCCTACGGTGCGCGTACAGCCCAAATCTCCGGCGACTTCGACAAGGCCATGGAGCTCGTGCAGGACCTCTGCAACGACGAGGGCATCTACCTGCTCAACAGCGTGAATCCCTTCCGCATCGAGGGCCAGAAGGCGATTGGCTTCGAGATCTTGCAAGACCTCGGCTGGCAGGTCCCAGACTGGATTGTGCTTCCCGGCGGCAACCTTGGGAACAACTCGGCGCTGTCGAAGGGCATGGCCGAGCTCTACGCACTGGGCTTGATCGACAAGCTGCCACGCATGGCTGTCGTCCAGGCGGCGGGCGCAAACCCGTTGTACAAGGCGTTCGCGGCCGAGACCGTCGAGCTCGAGCGGGTGTCGGCCAAGACCCTGGCGACCGCGATTCAGATCGGAAACCCCGTGTCGTGGAAGAAGTCGATTCGCGGCTTGCTCGCCCTCGATGGCGTCGTGACCGAGGTCACCGACCAGGAAATCCTCGATGCCAAGGCCCAGGTCGATGGCCAGGGCATCGGAGCCGAGCCCGCGTCCTGCGCCACCGTGGCTGGAATCAAGCGCCTGGTCGCCGAGGGTGTGATTGCCCCCGATGCCCATGTGGTCGGCATCCTCACGGGCAACCTGCTCAAGGACCCCGACATCGTGGTCGGGTACCACAAGAGCACGCTCGAGGGCTTCACGTCGACCTATGCGAACGCACCGACCCGGATTGGGTCCACGCTCGCCGATGTCAAAGCCTGGCTCGAGGGCTGATTACCAGCCGAGCGTGAGCTCTTCTTTGAGGCGGTCCATCTCGGCCGTCAGACGGGCGAGCTCTTCGGCTTCGGCCGTCGTCAGCGTGGTCGTATCGAGGGGCGAGCCCTCGTGGTACTCGCTGCTCGCCAGGTCGTAGAAGCGGTCGGTGTAGACCCCGGTCTGATCTTCGTTGCGGATCAGCTTGTGGGTCATGCTGCGCACGGTGCGGTTGTGGTAGGTGTGCACCCCGGGCCCGTTCGGGTAGAACTCCTCGGTAAACAGCAGCTCACGCGGGTTCTGGCTGGGGTCCTCGAGCACGTCGAGCAGCGAGTAGCCGTCGAGCTGCAGGGGCTGGCCGCGCGAGTCACCGCTCTCGACCGTGAGCGCCGAGGCGTCGACTCCGACGATGTCGGCGAGGGTCGGGAACACATCCACGAAGTGTACGAGGGCATCGGTCGTGCCGGGCTCGGGAACGTGAGGCCCGGTGACAATCATCGGCACCCGCACGCCGCCTTCGTAGACGGTTCCCTTGCCGCGTCCGCGGTCGTAGGGCTCTTCGATGGCGTCGCCGGGGGTGCCGTTGTCGGCCAGGTAGATGATCGTGAGGTCCTCGCGGACCTCGGGGTCAATGGAGTCGAGCAGCCGGGCGAGCTCCATGTCCGCGGCCTTCGTGTCGGCGTCGTACAGCGCGTAGGCCGAGTCGGACTCGGTGACGCCCATCGGGTTCAGATCGTCTGGCGGCACGTGCCAGGGCTTGTGTGCGGCGTTTAGGGCGACCCACAGGAACCAGGGCTCGGGCATGTCCTCGAGCATCTCGATGGCCTCGTTCACGGTGTCGGTGGTCATGTAGTCCTCGGACCACTCGACTTCGCCGTCGACGTTCTTCTCCCAGTTGATGTAGCTGCGGGGTGTGTTGCCGGACTGGACCGCGTCGAGGGGGTTCGCAAGGGAGCCGCGGTGGTGGTTGAAACCCTGGTCGAGAGGGTGCTCTGTGGGCTGGTCACGGGTGAAGCGCACCATGTGCCACTTGCCGACTGCCGCGCTCGTGTAGTCGCCCTCGGCATGGGTGAGCATCTCTGGAATCGTCATCTCGTCCAGCGACAGGTCCCAGGTCTCGGTGTCTGGGTAGATCCATCGGCCGATGCCGTGTCGCGACGCGTGACGCCCAGTCTGCAGGCTGCCGCGTGAGGCAGAGCAGGTCGGGTTCGAGTAGGCGTTTCGGAACACCATGCCCTCGGCCGCCAACGCGTCGAGGGTGGGCGTAAAGGTCTCGCCCTCGGGGCCATAAGCGCCAGTCTTGTCCTCGCCGATATCGTCGCTGATGATCACCAGGATATTCGGACCTGGCGTGCGCTCAGTAGGCTTCTTGCACCCTGTGATGGCGAGTGCGAGGACGAGTACAAGGCGCATGGCTACGCCCTCTCGACGGCGCGCGTCCATGCGGCCTTGGAGGCAGCCAGCTCTTCGGCATCTCCCGCGGGTGCGAAGGTGCGCTCTTCGGCCCAGGCCGTGGAGACTTCGTCGGTGGACGACCACACGCCGGTGGCGACGCCCGCGAGTAGAGCACTGCCGAGGCCGGTGGTCTCGAGGACCTGGGGCCGAACGCAGCGGGTGCCGAGAAGGTCGGCCTGCCGCTGCATCAGCAGGTTGTTCTTGGCCGCTCCGCCGTCCACGCGGAGCTCGGCGAGAGGAGCTCCGAGGTCAGCGGCCATTGCGCCGAGGATGTCGACGAGCTGCATCGCTACGCCGTCGAGGGTCGCGCGGGCGATGTGAGCCTTTGTCGTACCGCCGGTGATGCCGGTGATGATGCCGCGCGCATGGGGGCGCCAGTGGGGTGCGCCAAGACCCGCGAGGGCAGGGACGAAGACCACGCCGCCAGAGTCGGGAACCGACATGGCGAGTGCCTCGACCTCAGGGGCGGAGCCGATGATCTGCAGGCCGTCCCGGAGCCACTGCACCGCGGCTCCAGCGATGAAGGCGGAGCCCTCGAGCGCGTAGGTGGTCTTGCCCCCGACCCGCCAGCCGACGGTGGTCAGCATGCCGTGGTCCGAGACGCGGGGGGCTTCGCCGGTGTTGAGCAGAATGAACGCCCCGGTGCCGTAGGTGCACTTGGCCATGCCCTCCTTGAAGCAGGCCTGGCCGAACAGCGCGCCCTGCTGGTCGCCAATCACGCCGGCGACGGGGATGCCGTCGGGAAGGAAGGACAGGCCCTTGGTGTGGCCGTAGATCTCGGACGAGTCGCCGACCCTTGGCAGCGAGGCGGTGGGCACATCGAGGATGTCGCAGAGCTCCTCGTCCCACTCGAGCTTGTTCAGGTCGAAGAGCAGCGTGCGCGAGGCGTTCGAGGGGTCGGTGATGTGCGCACCGCACAGGCGCCAGGTCACCCAGGAGTCGATGGTGCCGAAGGCGAGGTCGCCGTTCTTGGCCTTGGTGCGGGCGCCGTCGACATTGTCGAGCATCCACTTGGCCTTGGTGCCGCTGAAGTAGGGGTCGAGCACCAGGCCTGTCTTCTTCTTGAAGAGTGCCTCGTGGCCGGCGTCCTTGAGGGACTGGCAGTAGTCAGCGGTGCGGCGGTCCTGCCAGACGAGGGCCCGATGGATGGGCTGGCCGGTTTTGCGGTCCCAGAACAGGGAGGTCTCGCGCTGGTTGGTGACGCCGATGGCGGCGATGCGGTTCGCCGAGACGTCGGCCTTGGCGAGGGCACCGGAGACCGCCTGGGCGATGGAGGTCCAGATCTCGGCGACGTCGTGCTCGACGTGGCCAGGCTGCGGATAGTGGTTCGGGAACTCGACGTTGTGGGACGCGACAACGCGGATCTGGCTGTCAATCAGCAGCGCGGTGCTTCCCGTGGTGCCCTGGTCGATTGCGAGTACGAGGTCCTTGGCCATGCAGCCCTCCGAAGTGACGGGGAGGGTAGCAGAGGAGCGAGGTCGGACCGGCTATTCGCCGTCGGCCATCTCGAGGATCTCGAACTGCACGCGTCGGTTGAGGGCTCGGCCGTCTTCACTGTCGTTATCGGCGATCGCGAGGGTGGAGCCGAAGCCTCGGGCGACCAGACGTTCCGGCGCGACGCCGCGAGCGACGAGTGCGGCGACGACGGCCTCAGCACGCTGCTGGGACAGCTTGAGGTTCACGACATTGCCGCCGGTGGGGTCGGTGTGTCCCTGAACCTCGACGCGGGCGACTCTGTTGTTCGCGAGAAGCGTCGCAGCGACTTCTTCGAGGATCTCGGACGACTCGGCGCGGAGCGTGGCCTTGCCGAGGTCGAACTGGACCTTGCCGAGGATCTTGACCTCGCTCGCGGTCGTCTCGACCTGGGCCTTTCCGAGCGTGAAGGCGACGTCTTGCTTCTTCGTTCCGGGAGCGAGTTCCACCGCTTCGCTCTTCACGCCGAGGCCGTCGGCGGAGGCCAGGATCTGCCAGTCGCCCGGGGGCAACACGAAGCTTGCCTTGCCGTTGGTGACGGGCACGGGATCGAGGGCCGCGGGTCCGTCGAAGGCGAGGGTGGCGGCCAGCGGGTTCCCGTCGCCGTCCTGGACGGTCGCGCTGACCTGGACGGGCACGTAGGCGAGCTGGAGGATGCGTTCCTGGGGTCCAACCTGTAGGATCGTGCCGCTCATGGTGGCGGTCTTGAAGTGTTCGGCCGTGACCTCGATGTCGACGGAACCGGGCTTCAGGCCGGTCAGTAGGACCACGCCGCCATCGGGGGTCGTGGAGGTCTCGCCGGCGACCTGAACCGAGGCTCCAGAGACGGGCGAGCCGTCGGGGCCGACGACGCGAACGACGAGCTCTGCGGCGTCTCCAGCGGGCTGAAGGTCGAAGCTGAGCTTGTGGGGGCCGCTCTTGCTGCCGTCGAGGGTGATCGACTTGGCTTGCAAGCCGAAAGTGGGCGAGGTCACGAGCGCCTGCCACGTTCCGGCCTGGAGGTCGGACCAGGCCTCGCCCTCGTCGTCGACCGAGAGGGGGTTCTTCATCTCGGGACCGGCGAAGCGAACGGTCGCGTCGGTGACCGGCGAGCCAGCGCTGCTCACCTGAATTTGCACGGCACCTGGGCTCCACTTCAGCGTGGCCTTGTGGTCGTTCGACCCATCGCGCAGAGACAGCGAAGAGGCCTTGTACGGCTTGAAGAGTGGGGCGTCGATGGTCAGCGCCCGGCGTCCGCCGGCAAGGCCCTGGAGGGTGGCGGTGCCGCCGGAGCTCGTGCTGCCGAGTGCGATGCCGTCGAGGGCAATCGCGGCCCCGACCACCGGCGTTCCGTCGGGCGCAACGGCCGTGACCGAGAGCTCGGAGTTGCCGTTTTCGGGAGGTCCGAAGACAATGTCGGCGCGGGTCAGGCGGCGCGAGTCGCCCGGAATGGCGAGCATGCGCTGCTGAATGCCGTGGGTCTCGGAGGTGACGAGCATCGCCCAATCACCGCTGCCCACCTCGAACCATCCGAGTCCGTCCGCGTCGAGCACGCCAGGATCGACGGGGCTCGCGCCTGCGAAGCGCACCTTGCCATCTTCGACGGGGGCTTCGGGTCCGACGGCCGAGACGCGGACGGTGCCGGGTCGCCAGTCAAGGGTGAGGGCCTTTTCTTGTACGCCTTCGATGAGGAAGACGCTCTCTGGGTCGCGCGCGACGAAGTGCTCGCCGCCGGCGCTGACCGAGCGGGGGCCGGGAGCGAGGCCCGCGATCTCGACGGCTCCACCAGAGGAGGTCGAGCCGTAGGACTGGCCATCGATCTGGACGTCCACTCCCTCGAGAGGCTGTCCATCCGGGTCGACGACGGCGATGCGCAGGTCGGCGGAGCCGCCCTCGGGCTTTTGCATCTGGAAGTCGACCGTGAGCAGTCGCGTGTCATGCTCGTCGACGACGAGCTCACGGCGCTGCAAGCCGTAGTCGGGCGACACGGCCCAGACTTCCCAGGTGCCCGGCCGCATGGCGGGGAAGATGCGCTCGCCGTCGGTGCCGAGTGGCGCTGCGGGCAAGCGCGAGGGTCCCTCGAAGCGCACCGAGACGTCGGGGACGGGTCCCGACTCGCTGTGGGCCATGACCAAGACCGAGCCTGGGAGGCGGCGAAGGGGGAAGCCGACGCTGTTCTCGCCCGCGGACAGCATCAGGTCGCTCTGCTCCAGCGACTGGTAGGCATCCGAGAGCACTTCGATGTCGTGCTCGCCCGCAGCCAGGCTTCGTACGGCGATGCGGCCGCCATCTCCGGTCTCGCCGACGGGAGCGCCGTCGATGCGGACGGCGACACCCGTGAGGGGGCGGCCATCGCGGTCGGTGACGTCGAGGACCAGCTCTGCGTCGCCACTCTCGGCGAGAAGTAGGACTTGTACCGGTTCGCTACGCTCGAGAGCCTCGACGACCACGCTGCGGGACTGGCCGCCGTAGCCTTCGGCGTCGATCTGCAGGTCCCAGTCTCCGGGCGGGAGCTCGACGAGCGCAACACCGTTGGCGTCGATGGCGACGGGGTCGAGGGTGGTGGCCCCAACGGGCGTGACTGTGCCGCTGACGGCACTTCCGTCCTGGTTTCGGACCGCGACGGGAACGCCAACGGGAAGCGGCGTGAGGGCCACGGTGGCGGCGGGGCCGTCCGGCTGCGCAACGCTCTGGGCTTCGAAGCCCTCGGAGCGAACCTCGACGCCCTGGCGCCACTTGGTGTTCGCGGGCAGCACGATGCGGCCGTCGGCGTCGGTCATACCGACTTCTTCGCTGCCGACGAACACGGCTGCATTTGCGACGGGCTGGCCGTTCGCATCGAGGATGACCAGCTCGGTCGGCATCGCCTCGGCGGGAAGCGAGCTCGGGTCGTCTTCGGGGAGCTTGCTGTACCCGATGCCGGCGAAGGCCCGGACCTTGGAGGCGCCGGCGCCGCCGGTCAGTCCGGTTCCGAGGCCAGCACCCCACCACAGGCCAGAATCTGCCCGTCCGCGAATGCCGAGAAGGCCTTCCACGGGGGAGGTTCCGGGGAGGGCCGCGCCGCGGATTTCGGCATGCAACGCGAGGGCCTCGGAGAGTCCGTACGAGCCGCCGACACCACCGAGAAGCTCGACGCCGGAGCTGATGTTCTCAGACGTCTCGGTGCCGCGGTACCCGCCACCGAGGTTCGCCGTGAGGCCGATCGGGCCGAGGTCGACGCCGAAGAGGCCGACCACACCGGCGGTGACGCCCGCGTCCGCGACGAAGCGCCCATTGCTACCGGTCGGCAGCTCCGTGTAGGGCGCCACAGCTAGGGACGCGCCGCTGCCGTCGGACTTGGGGAGCACCAGGCCAATCGGCACGCGCAGCTGCAGATCGCCGAGAGCGGGGCCGTTGACGCTGAAGGTCGGGTCGGCGCCGATCGGGGTCGTGTCCTGCGACGTTGTGGCGGGGAAGAACGGCAGGCTTAGGCCGACAGCGACGCGCTTCGACAGGCCGACCTGGCCCGAGAGATTGATCGCCGGGACGTGCTGGAGCAGCAGGATCTTCTGTTCCTGATCGCCGTCGATCAGGTAGCGCGCAAGGGGCTCATTGCCGTACTCGAAGATTGCGCCGAATGAGTAACTTCCAAGCGATTGAAGCCCGGGGCGGCTGAGGGTCAGCGGATCCGTGGCGCGGCCATCCGTGGCGGGAGGCGTGAGGCCGTGCCCGTCGAAGTCGCCGGTCAGCACATTCTGGGCGGCTGCAGGGAGGCTGAGCGCCAAGCCGATCAGCACGGACAGCGGTCGAGAAATCAGCTTCTCCTCCGGACGAACAGGGTCATGACGAGCAGCCATGTCCAGGTGGACGGCGAGCGTACCGCATGCGTGCAGCCTCGTCCGCCGATGGTCGATGTGGTGGCGTGACCGGAGCAGTCTTGGTCTCGCCCGTCGTTGGGCGTGTCGCTGGCGAGAGGGTGGATTTCGGGGTCGCTGTCATCGCAGTCAAAGGGGGGCGAGAAGCCGTCCCCGTCCTCATCTCCGTCGAGTCCGTCGCAGTCGGTGTCGCGCCCGTCGCCGACGATCTCGAACGCGCCAGGAAAGACGGTGGGGTCGTAGTCGTCGCAGTCCTGGCCTTCGGGCCATCCGTCCTGGTCGCGGTCGATGGCAGAGGCGTTTGGCCCGCCGGTGGCCCCGAGGGAGGGGATGCCGATGGCCGGGGAGCCAGGCTGGAGCGTGAGGTCTGCGCCACACGCACCGCTACGGTCCGTGAACAGCGGGTCCTCTTCGATGGCGTTCGAGCCCACGTCGGCGGCGTCCGTCGTCAGCAGGTCGTTGTCGAAGAAGAGGTTTCGGTCGGCGGCAAATCCGGGTCCGGCCATCGCCACATCGTGGCCCACAACGAGACTGTTCGTGAGCTTGAGCGGCCCCGAGGCTCGCAAGCCCAGCCCGGTGTTGTCGACCAGCGTGACGTGGTCGATGTTCAGCACGCCGGTGTCTGTCATCGTCCCGTTGTGGCCAATGACGCCGCCATCTCCGGCCTGGTTTGCCGTCAGTGTCGAGGCTGCGATGAGGGTCGGTCCTAAGCTTCCGCGGAAGCCGATGATGCTGTCGACTCCGGCGGTGAAGCCGCACACGCGTGCACGGAGCATCTCGAAGGCGACCGGATCGGCGACAGAGATGGCACCGGTGCGCCCCGACACACCACTGCCGCTCATGACCACGTCGTGCAGTCGGGTCTGGGCATTGGTGCTGTAGAGAACCCCCGCAGAGCCCGCGCTCACGTCTTCGAAGTGTGTGCGGTAGATCTCGGTGGTGCCGCCGCTCTGCGTGATGGCC
Organism: Pseudomonadota bacterium; assembly: GCA_023954855.1. GTDB lineage: Bacteria > Myxococcota_A > UBA796 > UBA796 > M1803. The sequence goes on from JAGSGY010000026.1 coordinate 24,057, forward strand.
CCGGCGGATGAGGTGGCGAAAAGGTGCGCGAAGCGGCTGTCGGCGATCGTAAGATCAGCGCCTTGTGCGGAGATCGCCGCCCCGCCCGAGAAGACCTGCAGGTTGATGAATTCGGTGTTGACCACGTCGAGATCGCCGCCATTGAGGGCGATTGCGCCGCCAAGAGAGCCGCTCTCACTGCTGACCTCGAAGCGACCATCGAGGGTGCTGTCGAACATGGACACCGAGGTTCCCACCGTGAAGATGGCGCCACCGCTGTTGGCCCAGAACGACTCCATGGTCGTGTTCTCGAGGGTGAGCCAGCCGTTGGATTGGTAGATGACGCCGCCGGTCGTCGCGGCTCCGCCGTTGTCGGCCCAGTTGTTCTGAAACAGGCTGTCGCGGAAGAGCAGCGCCACCTGGCCCGCGGAAGAGATGGCGCCTCCGGAAGAGGCCGTCGCGCCCTGAATATAGGTCTGGTCCAGGCTGACGTTCAGCGCAATCGGCGTCTGGAGGAGCCCGTCGTCGCGGATGTGGATGGCGCCTCCGCTCTGGCCCGCCGTCGGTGTCCGCAGCGTGGTGCGGATGAGCTGGGCGTTGACGTTGAGTAGGGCGATGCTTCCGCCATTCGCCGAGGCCGTCGCATCATCGCTCGTGACGTCCTGCGCAGTGAAGGTTCCTCCGGCGTGGGCGAGCACGTCACCACCGTTCTCACCGCTGTTTCCGCTGAAGCTGACGTTGGCCAGGTCCAAGACCGAGCCCTCACTCAAGATCGCGCCGTTGCTGTGGTCGCTGAAGCTGCTGTTGCGGATGATCGCCTGGCTTCGCACCAGTTGGATGCTGCGGCCCAGGCCGTGGGTGGGCACGTGTAGCTCGCTGATGTCGACCAGACTCTCGGTGGCGCTTAGGCCGATCGAGTGGATGGAAGGCATGCTCACCGTGTCCAGCTGGACGGCGGCGTTGGATGCCACGAGACTTCGCGACAGGCCCTCGACCACGCTGCTCCCCGCGAGCGATAGTTGCTCCAGCCGCACCTCGGCGTCCGTGATCACCAAGGTTGGGAGCTCGGGCGTGCCGTTGAAGCCGACCAGAGTCAGATCCTTGGCGAAGGCGATGGGCGAGGTGGTGTGGTCGACCGACCCGTCTATCCGGATGACCGACCCAGGAGGCGCCGCGCCGATCACCACGTCGAGGGCTCCGTCGTCGGGAACGGTCAGGGTGCCCGCGAGGGCAGTGGCGAGAGAGAGGATGATCATCGCTTCATTGACACACGAGGGCGTTCCTACGGAAAGCGCTTCAGGGTTGTTGCCTACAGTGAACGCTCGGATGGCCGTTGTCATCGAGGGAGTGAACTGCTCGGGTTCGGGCGAGCAAAGATGGCTGTCTTTGGCTATGGTGGCGCGCGGAGCGTGGCGTGCTCAAGCCTGGCGAAACTATCGACATCTGGGTCGTCGAGAAGGCCCTCGGAGCAGGTGGAATGGGCAGCGTTTATCGCTGTCACAACCGCAATGCGCGCCGGATTCTGGCCGCGGTAAAGGTGCTTGAATCTTCGATTCGGCGAGTGCCGGGCGCCGAGGAACGCTTCGTTCGCGAAGCTGAGATCCTCTTCGCCCTCGACCATCCGAACATCGTCAAAGTGCGCAACATTCGCACCGACAGCGATCCGCCGTACCTCGAGATGGAATTCATCGCGGGCACGAGTCTCGAGGATGTGCTTCGGAAGGGCGCGCCTCCGTTCGAGCGGTCGCTCTCGCTGATCGAGCAGCTGCTCGGAGCTGTGTCCTATCTGCACTCTCAGGGCGTGCGGCACCGCGACATCAAGCCGGCGAACGTGCTCGTGCAGGACGACGGCACGCTGAAGCTCGTGGACTTTGGCCTCGCGATGGAGGCGGATACCTCGCGAATCACCCAGGGCACGATGGCCTTCGGGACAGTGAGCTACGCGCCTCCCGAGTGGGTGAAGCCCGATACGCTCGACCCCATGGCCTGGGATGCCTACGCGTGTGGCGTGCTCGCCTACGAGGTGCTCACCGGCGACGTCGCCTTCCCCGTGGGTGGTGGTGGCAGTGCTCGCCAACAGGCGATGCAGGTGATCCTCGCGAAGCAGGGACATCCGCCCCTCGACCCGGGGCCCACGTTCTCGAATGATCTTCGCAACCTGGTGGGCCGCCTCACCGATTCGGATGCGAGCAAGCGTCTCGTCGATCTGCCCGAAGCCATGCGTCTGCTGCGCGAAGTCGACCGCACCCGGACGCGTCGGGTGGGCCAGACCTTGGCGCCGATGCCTGACGAGCCAGTCAGCGAGCTGATCCCCCCCGCGCCGACGCCGGTCGCGCCGCAGCCTCGCGACGGGCAGACCTGGTTCGATGGCGAGGGCCCACTCGATAGCTTCGCCTCGGCGAGTCAAGAGAACCCGGTCTTCGAGCGCACGGCCCCGTCGGCACCCAAGGCGGGTGGAACCTTCCTGCTCCTCGCCCTGGCTGCCACGATGGTGGTGCTGGTGCTCGGCGTGGGCGCCTTCGTGTATACGGCCTCGCAGGGCCAGGTCGAGACCAAGGTGCTCGAACGCCCGGCGGCAGTGACCGTCTCGGGCCTTCCCCCCAAGAGCGATGTGTCGGTGCGCTTTCGGGGCATTCCGCCCGAGTCGCGTGAGGGCTGGGTGTTTCGCTTTGGCACCGGGCCCCTCGGGCCGGGCACGGTCTCGGTCGTGGTGGGCGCCGATTGCCCAGAGCTCACCTGTCCGGGCAGCGCCTGCCCAACCTGGTGTGCGACCCACGAAGAGTCGGTCGAGATTCACGAAGGGGACGGTGAGCAGTCGGTCTCGGTCGAGGTCGCCCCTCCCGAGGCGCGTTCGGTGAGCGTCTCTGCAGCGCGCGGTGTGTCCCTGGTCACAAGGCCCGAGGCCGATCTCAGCGCGGGCAAGCTGATGCCCGCCCGCTACGAAGTGCTCGGGTCGATGGGCAAGTGTCCTGAAGACCCCTGGACCTGCGTCGAGGAGCCCTGCGAGGGCTGCACCGTCGAGGTGGCTGATCTGGTCGTGCCCTGGAAGGGGGAGGTCGTGGACCTCAAGCACCCGCTCAAGCCGAAGAAGACGGCACCGTCACCGGGACCGGTGGGCCCGCGTCCCAAGGCATCGGGTGGAGGCGGGCAGATCACCTACGGCGGCTTCGCACGCTGGCTGGCGAACAACCCGGATTGGGCACCGGACAAGGTGCGCGGGACCGGCCGCGGCGATGGCAACTACCTGGCGGACTGGTCTGGAAGCGAGCCGCCCGCCGGCAAGTCGCGTGCGCCGATGGTGAACATCAGCTGGTACGCGGCATCGGCCTACTGCATGGGGCACGGTGGCCTCGCGGACGTCGCGTCGGCGCCTGAGACCTGGGGTAGCGGCCCAAGCCTGGAGCTTCGCTCTTCGGGCGGACGCGGCGCTTGGCGCACAAGTGATGGTACGACCTCGACCAGCGTCGATCTGAAGCAGAGCAACGGCTTCATGGGCGCGCGCTGCGCCAAGTAGGCGCACTACTGACAACTGGCGACGGGGTCGCGGCTGACAGGGGAGTGCGGACGGCATACTCGGCCGGGGTCACCCTCGTCCCAGGTACGCGCCCGTGCGACTCGGTCTGTTCCCTTACCTCGCCCTGATCTTGCTCCTCGTTGGAGGGCAGTACGCGGCCGCGACAACGCTCGATGGCTCGAATGCCATTGTCGGGGCCTTGCTGCTCCTGCAGCTGCTGAAGCTGCCCGTAGCGGCGGCTCGTGCGCGGGATCTCGGCTTCGACGGGGACGAGGCGGTTCAGGCCATGCTGCCGATTGGCAACCTCACCTTGTTCTGGCGCTTGCTGGCGCGCACACCCTCGGATGAGGTTCGCGCCGCACGTCAGGCCATTCACGCGGGTGAGTCCACGGCCTACGGGTTGGTGGCCAACGGACTCAAGACCCTTGCCTCGACGGCACCCGTCGTCTTGCCCGCCGCCATCGGCGTGGGTCTTGCGGATGCAGCGCTCACCGAGTGGGCGGTGGCCCAGGTTCCCGCCATTGCCGAGTGGGAGGCAGAGCGCCTGGCACTCGTGGGGCAAGTCCTCTGGGGTGTTTCGGCGCTGCTCTTCCTCTACACGCTGATGCAGGGGACCAAAGCCGCCACGGTCGCGCGAAGCTCTTGGTTCCCGTCCCTGCTTCTGCCGAGCACCCTCGGGGGCGGCATCGGATTCCTGGCCCTCGGTTCGGCGCGCGGCAGCGCCGATCCACAGCAGATGATGCTGATTGCGGTCATCTTCCTTGGCTTTGCGATGATTCCGTTCTTCGCCGTAGGTGGGGCCTGGGCTGCGGCTGTGGCCCACATTGCCACCCGCGGTGCCATCCGGGGCGAGAGGGTGGGCTTCGAGGCTTGGGGTCAGGCCGGCAGCCGTCTTCGTGAGCTCGCGGCCCCTCACGCCGCGGTTCGCTACCTGATCTCGATTGGTCTCCAGGTGATGATTCTCCCCGGGCTGATGTACGCCACCCAGTACGCGCTTGTGGACCAGGTCGCCTTCGAACAGCCCGAGAGCCGGGCTCTTCGCGCATCGAGCGATCTCTCGCGGGGTCATCGGGCGCGCGCATTCCGCCTGCTTCTGGTGGTTGGGGTGCCGATTGGCCTGCTTCAGATGGCCGTCGGTGTGGTCGATATGGGGGACGTGGGCTCGCTCACCGAGGTCGCACTCAACCCCTTCGCACTGTCGACCGGCGCCGCTCTGGCGGGGGGAGCGTTGTACGCCCTCGGCTTCGCCATCTTCGAGGTTGCTGCGACCCATATGTACTTCGAGCGCATGGAGGTAGTGGGGGCCAAGGTTGTCGCTGAGGTGACTCCGGCCATTGCCGAAGACGTCTTCGCACCCCCAGGCGCATGAGCTTTCTCCAGCGCGCGACCGACGTCCTCGAGGCAGGGCAGGGATGGGCGGGTCTGCGCGGCGACGCCCTCGCTTTCGTGCTCTCGCAGATTGGCACTCAGGGCCGCTGGCTCGTTGTCGTCGACGAACAGGATGCCGCGGAGCGGCTCGCTGAGAGCCTTCGCTTCTTCATGCGCGAGCCAGGCTTGGTCCAGCTGCTTCCAGCGGACGACTGCCGGCCTTACGACGGCTTCTCACCCTCCCCGGCGGTGCTTCGCCAGCGTCTGCTGACCCTCCACCGGCTCGACCGCAAGCGCGATGGCGTGCTGATTGCGCCGGTCCGCTCGCTGATCCAGCGCCTGCCTGACGCGGCGACCCGTCGCCGTGGGACCCGCACCCTTCGAGCGAATGACATCGTCGAGCGCGATGCTCTGTCCCGCTGGCTTCAGGACGCCGGATACCTCGCGACTGGACGCGTGCAGGAGCCGGGCACCTTCGCGATTCGCGGCGACGTCATCGACGTCTGGCCACCAGGACTCCGCACGGCGGCGCGGGTCGACTTCTTCGACGATGAGATCGAGTCGATTCGCCGGATGGATCCCGAGACTCAGCGCTCGCATCGTCCACTGCCCCGGCTGGTCCTGCTCCCCGTCCGTGAAGAGCGCCTCGACCGGCGCGCCATGGCGCTGCTCGAAGGCAATCTGCACCGGCTCTACAACGAGCAGCATCGCGGCCTAAAGCTGCGTCGGCGCGTCATCGACGAGCTGCGCTCGGGCATCCGCTTCTCGGCTGTCGAAGACTACCTGCCCGCTCTGGTGTCGACCGTGGCTCCGCTCAAGCTCTTCGAGGGCATGCGGGCCATCGTCGTGCATCCTGACGATGTGCTCGCTTCAGCCCGCGACCTGACCGGTACGCTGCACTCGCGCTGGGAGTCCCTCGAGGAGAACGAGCGGCCGTTGGTCCCGCCTTCCGAGCGCTTCGAGCCCGTCGCGACGATCGAAACCTTCGTGGAACAGGCCCACAAGGTCTACGACATGGTGTCGACGCAGAAGGCGGTCGACCTTGGCGCGAAGACGGCGGATGGCCTGATTGTGCGCGGCACGGACCTCGACGCATTGATCGGTCGCATTACCGACCTTGCCGGGTCAGGCGTGCGTCTGGGCCTGGTGGCCGGCCAGGACCGCCTCGAGCGAGTCAAAGAGATGCTCGACTCCCGCGAGGTCGAGAGCGTGCCTGTTGAGCACCCCCTCGACATCGCGCCAAGCCAGATCGCCCTGGTGAAGGGCCACCTGCCGCGAGGCTTCATCGCCGAGGACTCAGGCTGGGCCTTCGTGCCGACGGGGGTCCTGTTTGGTGAGCGTCCGGGTCGCCGCAAGACGGAACACGCGGCCTTCCGGGCGTCGGTCTCGTCCCTGTCACAGCTTCGGGAGGGCGACTTCGTGGTGCACCGCTTTCACGGAATTGGCCTGTACTGCGGCATGGCGCGGGTCGATGCGGGTGGCGGCGAGCAGGACTTCGTGGTGCTCGAGTACCGCGGCGGCGACCGCATGTACCTGCCGGTGACCCACATCGACCAGCTGTCGCGGCATGCCCCGGCTCGGTCGGGTGCGAAGGTCCGCCTAGACCGACTCGGTGGCACGACTTGGACGGCACGAAAGGGTCGGGTGCGCGACTCGATCCTGCAGATGGCTCAGGAACTGCTCGCCATCTACGCGCGGCGCGAGATTGCGTCTCGAGAGGCCTATCCGCCTGCCGGTGAGTGGTCGCAGCGCTTCGAGGCGGACTTTCCCTACGAGGAGACGCCGGACCAGGCCGCGGCGATCGATGCGGTACACGCCGACCTCTCCAAGAAGAATCCGATGGACCGGCTGCTCTGCGGTGACGTCGGCTTCGGCAAGACCGAGGTGGCAATGCGCGCCGCCATGCGGGTGCTCGAGCACGGCAAGCAGATCATGGTGCTCTGTCCGACGACCGTGCTCGCGTTCCAGCACTACCGCACCTTTCAGGAACGCTTCGAGTCGTTCGGCGCCAAGGTGGCGATGCTGTCGCGCTTTGTGTCGACCAAGGACCAGAACGCCATCAAGAAGGGCCTCAAGGACCACACCGTCGACATCGTCGTGGGCACGACGGGGCTGCTCGGTCGCGGAGTGAACTTCGACAGCCTTGGGCTGGTCATCATCGATGAAGAGCACCGCTTCGGCGTGCGGCAGAAGGACCGTCTCAAGAAGATGCGGGCCAGCGTCGACATGCTTTCGATGTCGGCGACCCCGATTCCACGCACTCTCGAGATGGGCCTGATCGGTATGCGCGAGATGTCGATGATGTCGACGCCGCCGTCGACCCGCCTCGAGGTACGCACCTCGGTGGCCCGTCTGACCAAGACCCGGGTCCGCGATGCGTTGATGCTCGAGCATCGTCGCGGGGGACAGAGCTTCTTCGTCCACAACCGCATCGAGGATCTACCGGATCTCCTCGCGCGGCTGCAGGAGTGGGTGCCCGAGCTCAAGTTCGTCGCAGCCCACGGCAAGATGGATGACGCCGAGCTCGAGAAGAAGCTGGTCGAGTTCATTCGCGGCGAGCACGACGTGCTGCTGTCGACGGCGATCATCGAGAGCGGCATCGACCTGCCGAACGTGAACACGATGCTGGTCAACCGAGCCGACCGCTTCGGACTTGCGCAGCTCTACCAGCTGAGAGGCCGGGTGGGACGCGGTGATTTACGCGCGACCTGTCTGCTGCTCGTCCCCGAAGAGCTCACCCCCGACGCTCGGAAGCGCATTCGCGTGTTGGTCGACCACACGCGGCTCGGCAGTGGCTTCCAGATCGCCACGGCGGACCTCGAGCTTCGCGGTGCTGGCAACCTGCTCGGCGACGCCCAGAGCGGAAACATCGACGCCGTCGGCTACGAGATGTGGCTCGAGCTATTGGCCGGAGCCGTTCGCGAGGCGAAGGGCGAGATCGAGCGCGAGCAGATCGACCCCGAGATCGAGGTCCCGGTGCCGGCGTTCATTCCGCAGCAGATGGTACCCGAGCTGCACGAGCGCCTCGAGCTGTACCGCCGGTTCTCCCATGCTCAGTCGGCATCCGAGATCGATGGGTTGGTCGATGAACTCGAGCTTGACCACGGCAACTTGCCCGTCGAGATGCGCAACCTCGCGGGGCTCTCCCAGACCAAGATCCTCTGCCGCGACCTCGGCATTGTGCGGTGCAGCTGGCTCAAGGTGCGCGTGGTCTTCGAGCTCCACAGCGCCGCGGACATTCGCCAGGAACGGCTCGAGCGTGTGCTTCGCGTACACCCCAAGCGCTTCTCGCTGGCCGAGAAAGAGGGCGTCCGGCGGCTCACGGTGCGCTTCTTGCCCGATGAGTCCGAGCGACCCTTCCGGTTCATCCGCTGGGCGTTGGCCCAGCTGATGCGCGACTAGTTCGCGTCGGCGACGGTCTCGCGAACGGCGTGCTCAGCGACGTGGCGAAGGCCGAGTTCTCCACGCTCGTGGGCGTAGGGCAGCAGGTACACCGCGTACTGTAGGGCGCGGTAGCGGGCTCGCTCGCGCTGTCCTTTCTCGAGCAGCCCTCCGGCGCGTTGGTAGGCGGCGAAGAAGCGTTCGCGAGCCGGGCTGGTGAACCACGTGAAGGCCAGCGGGAGGTCGACGCTCGGGTCGCCGCGGTGGACGTCGCCCCAGTCGATGATGCCGGTGGCGCCGCCATCTTCGTCGATCAGGACGTGGCGAGGGTAGAGGTCCCCATGCACAAGGCAGATGCGTTCTGGAGCCGGGGCCTGGGCGCCGGCGAGCACCGCCTCGATGCCGTCCCAAGGAAGGTCTGGGGCGAGTGCTCGCACGGTCGGCAGGCGCTCTCTTACGTGGCCGGTGCGTCGAACGAGGTCGGCGTAGCCCAGAGTGTCGCCGGGCACCGCGTCGGGAATGGGCGTTGCGTGTAGCCGCGCCAAGAACGTACCGACTTGCCCCGCTGCGGTGACCGTGCCCGGTACGCACTGGTCGCCGTCCACACCGTTGAGGCGGCGGTAGCCAGCAAAGCTGTGCGGGTAGTCGGGCGGGTCGATGACCTGGAAGACGGGCCGGGGAATCGGCAGTCCCAAGTCTGGGAGGGCGGTGAGTGTGGCCAGCTCGGCGGTCATGAACTGCCCGGCAATGGCGCGGCGTGGAAAGCGAAACAGCCAGGCGCCGTCCACGAGGAAGGCGGCGTTGTCCCAACCCTCACCGGCGACGACCACGCTCTTTCCGGCAAGCTCGGGCACGTGGGTGGCGATGAGCTGGCGGACGCGGTCTAGATCGATGGCGACGTCTGCGTCCCAGTCGGCCACGGGGGTGTCTACTCTTCCTCGGCGCAGTCGATGTGTAGGTAGGTCGTGTAGGCGCGGATGATCTCGAAGTCCGGCGCGCGCGAGCTGCCCCATCCGGTGACCAAGGAGCAGCCGGCAGGCAGGCCATCGAAGTCGGTGCTGTAGTCGCCGGCGGGCAGGTTGAGCCAGGTGCCGCCACCGTTCTCGGTCGTCGCATCCTCGTCGGTGCTCGGCAGACCCAGGGTCGTCAGGTACAGCGGCCCATCGCCCTCGTCGGGGTCCAGGGACACGGTGACGCCCGACAGATCGACGCCATCTTCGGGCACGCCGTTCGACACCAGGAACTGCATCTCGCCCGTCTCGGGCTCGGCCTCGATGCCGAGGAGCGTGTATTGGGCGTTGGAGGCGAGGGTGCTCAGCATCGGCACATCGCCGAGGTCCACGTCGATGCCATCGAGCTCGAAGGGCACGGCCACGGGGGCGTAGCTGTTCGAGGTGACCCGCAGCGACAGGATGCTGGGACTGGGGACCTTCAGGCTGTAGCTACCGTCCGACTCGGTCTCGGTACACACATCAGAGGTCGCGCAGACCTGGGCGTCGACGCCGTTGCCGGAGAGTAGATCCGAGACGGTGCCGGTGACTTCGGCGTTTCCGCTGCAGGCGACGGTGAGCAGCGCGAGGGCAGGAGCGAGGGAACGCATAGAGACTCCGGGGCGAGACGAGCCGGTGTTCAAGGCAGGTAGCCCGTGATGCGCGATGGAGTCACCTCACGAGCTGCGTTTCGGCATATATGGGCGGCCGAGGAGGGCTGTGTGGCCTGGTCCGACCTGTTCTCGAACTTCTACGACCAGTCCCTCGAGCCACTGTACCGAGAGCAGCGGGTCCTGGCCGCCGATGCGCTCGCTGTGAGGCCTGGCCACTCCATCCTCGACCTTCCGTGTGGCACGGGGCAGAGCTTTCCCGCCCTCGCGGACCGCATGGATGGGGGTGTGCTTGTCGGCGCGGACCTGTCAGCAGGCATGCTCCGGCGGGCCCAACAGCGTGCAGATGCTCTCGATGCCGAGATCCGAACCGCGGTCGGTGATGCGACAGCCGTGGATGCGGACTGGCTCGAGGCGACAGCGGGTAGGCGCGAGGTCGATCGGCTTCACGTCTTCCTCGGCATGAGCGCGTTCCCGAGCTGGCAGACCACCTTTGGACAGCTGTGGGCTCTTCTTGCACCCGGGGGCCGCTGCGTGGTGGTCGATGTCTACGCCGAGACGCTGGGCGTTCAGGGGCACATGGTGAATCTCGTGGCCCAAGCCGACATCCGACGTCGCGGCTGGGAGCCCCTCGAGGCCGTGGCAGAGCAATTCGAGCGGCGTGATCTGCCGTCGCTGCCCGCCCACGGTGGAACGATGTGGCTGGCGACGGGAACCAAGCCCGCCGCCTAGCACAGCGTCCTACAGCTTTGCGAGCCAACCCTTGGTCGGGACGGCATAGCGGCCCGGCCCCATCAACGCCGAGGCCAGCGCACCCGCTGCGTAGAACACGTGCAGCTCGAGGGCGTACTCGCCGTGGCTTCCGAGCGAGAACAGGTCACCGGAGTGCAGCATGTAGACGGCCACGAGCATGGTGAAGATGATCGCCGCAGCGGCGCTTCGCGTGGCCACTCCGAGCATCAGGAGCACCGGCCCCACCACTTCGCCGACGTAGACCCCGGGGGCCAGAAATCCTGGGAGGCCATTCTTGGCGAGGGCGCCGGGGAGCCAGTCGATGCCTCCCATGAGCTTATCGACGCCGTGAAACAGCATCAGACCGCCCACGGTGAGGCGTAGGAGCAGTGCGCCGGCGTCACGCTCTGCGGGGGTTCTGTTCGTCGTCATGGCTTCTCCGAAGGGCCAGATACTCTGCCGCGCCGCCACAGATCGGCTGATCGACAATCGATGACGACCTGACGAGCGACCCCTAGTGGTCGAGGTGAGCCGATTCGCAACCCAGAGCGTAGGGGTCGCCAGATGGCTCGTTGACGCCGTTGAAGTCGACCCACAGCGTGTGGTGCTCGACCATGAGCCGGTAGTAGCCTTCGCGGCACGGAGCGTAGGCGTCTTGCTTTCGTGTCGCAGCGTGCCCGGGTTCCCCGGCGATGCACTCAATGTCGAGCGTGCAGACGAGTTCTCCGTCGTCCCACAGCTCGGTGTAGCCAATCACTCCGCCGTCACGGGCGCGTTCGTCGAGCACCAGGACCTGCCATGCCGTGATGCTCGGCGGACTCGGAGGCTCGCCTTCCCAGCGACCTGCCAGCTCTTGGAAGTTGCAGCGCGGCTCGAGATCCATCTGCATCGAACGTGAACCGCCAGTATCGCCCGTGTCGAGGCTCTCAGGGCTGCAGGCTGCCGCCCAGATTGCCGTAGCAACCAGGAGCTTTGGTGGCGTGCTCCACCGGGTTTTCATGGACAAGACCCAAGCATGGGGCAGTAGAACATCTCCGTGCGTGGAACTCTGGAGATCTGTTCTGAATGGTCCATTTTGGCGGATTGACCAGCGTCATCCGAAGTTGCAGAGGGGAGCGCGAAGACTCAGCAGGTGAGGGCGAGCATCACCACCGGAACCATCATCAACACGATGGCGAAGATCATGAAGGCCGTTTTGGCCGTCGACCCACTCTCAGTTGGCTCTGTCTCTTCGTCGTCGGCCATCGTCTTCCCCGGAGCGGCTCCTAACCCGAGGTCGACAATGGCGGACGCGAACTGGCCTAGCGCCGGTCCTCGAGGAAGCGCATCGCGTCGTAGAGCGACTCCTTGATCGCGGCCTTGGCCTCCTCGTCCTGGCTCGAGCTCGCCCAGTCCTCGGCGAAGATGGCGACGCTGTACTCGTAGGTCCACTCTTCCGGATTCGTGCTGCCGTTTCGGCTCCAGTTCAGGCCGACCCAGGACTGCGACTTACGCTTGCCGCCGTGCTTGCCTCCCATGCCGTCGAAGAATCCCTGGTTCAAGATCAGGTCGTCGACGTAGCTGTTGCCGGTGCCGTCGAGGATCTGCACCAGACGGTCGCGGGTGGGGTCCTTGAGCAAGCGGCCCTCGACCAGGTCGACCCAGAAGGTGCCGTATTCTGCGGGCGTCGCACTGTTCGCGAGCGTCGCGTAGTAGGCGTCGTAGGCGGCATCAACGTCGGCGGTGCTGTTTCCGCGGGTCTGGTCCAGGCAGGACTGCCAGGTCGTGTTGCCCACGCCGTTGCGGTACCAGGGCTCAAAGACCTCGCAGGGCACGTCCATCAGGCAGTCGTCGTACGAGGCGGCGACCCGCTTGTCGACGGTGCAGATGCTGGTGATTTCTCCGAGGTTCTCTCGCTGTCCGGGCCCGAAGAGGTAGTCGTTCACGCCCTGTTCGCCGAGGTAGGTCGCCAGGCGGTCGGTGCTGTTCGTGGAGGAGAGGTTGATCATCCACCCCAGGTACTGGTCGAGCGTGAAGGACTGGCCGACTTCGTCGCCGTTCGGGCGGTGACCCACCTGTAGGTAGTCCTCGGCGCGGTACACAAGGGTGTCCGAGAGTGAGGCGCGGCCGGCGTCGACCTCGGCCATGACAGCGGTTGCGATGAAGACCTTGGCCGTGGACGCTAGGTAGAAGGGCTCATGCGGGTTCAGCGTCAGGTAGTGCCCGGTTCGCAGGTCCTGGACGTGGAAGCCGAGCACGCCGTCGTAGCCGGCAATACGGGTCCGCATGGCGTCGAGGTCTACGGTGTTCGTGGCCAAGTCCGACTGAAGGACGTTCCGGGACCGCTCGCGGATGTAGATGCTCGAGAACTGCATCGAGCCGCTGTCTCCGTCCGAGAAGTAGGCGTCGACGTCGACGAGAAGCCAGCCCTCGGCCTTCATCCTGTCGAAGCTCGCCTTGAAGCTGGCTTCGCTCTGGTTCCGAAGCGAGGTCCAGACCTTCACGTCGGGGTTGCGAACCCAGATGCCCGAGAAGGTACGGCCGTCATCGTCGTATGAGGCGATGTCTGCGGGCACGTAGCCCTGGTCCTTGTAGCTGCTCCACAGCGACGAGTATTCGGACGAGCTGAGACCGGTGTGCGCGGCGAAGTCGGTGAGTCCGTCGTCTACGAAGACAGCGGTGAAGCGCACGCCTGCGGTGGTCGTGTAGCCGTTGATTCGCGTCGGGCGAAGGCCCTGGGCGGCCTGGCTGGTGATGGCGGCGGCGAGCTCAGACTCGGTGATGTCGCGCAGGCTGGCCCAGGACTTGGGCTGGTCGTCCACGACCCAGATGGCGTGGTACTTCGTGCTTCCATCGGAGGCTTGGTGGGCATCCAGGTCGAGGACGCGGAATCCGTCGGCCGCATAGTCCTGCCAGCGCTGCGAGAAGGTCGCGCTGTCCATGCCCCGGAACGAAACCCAGTCGAGGATGTCCCGGTCCTTGCGCCAGAAGCCGGTGTACGCCGTGGTGCTTCCGCGGACGGCGGAGAGCCCGGCCGGGTGGTAGCCGTGGTCACGCCCGAAGGCCCACGCAGCGCTGTAGGTGGAGCTGCTCACTCCGGCCACGACCTGGTCGAAGGCGCGCTCTGGAGCGAGGACCTGTAGCGGGTCGGTATCGGTATCGGTGTCGGTGTCGGTGTCGGTGTCGGTGTCCGCGTCGGCGTCGGCGTCGGTGTCCGCGTCGGCATCGGTGTCCGCGTCGGCATCGGTGTCCGCGTCGGCATCGGTGTCTGCGTCCGCGTCCGTGTCGGCATCCGCGTCCGTGTCGGCGTCGGCGTCGGCATCGGCATCGGTGTCCGCCTCGGCGACAGCGGGCGGCTCGGAGGGTTCGATGTAGGGGTTGTCGGGTGTACACGCCATGAGGGCGAGGATGATTGCGGCATAGGGCGCAGCGAGGAGAGCGCGCATCAGAACTCCAGAACAGAAGAAAAAAAAGCTTCGAACTGGTAGGCCGGGGCGTGTGCTTCTGCGTGTTTCGGAGTGTTTCGGCTTGCTGAGGTGTGCGTGTCGACGTGCTTTCCGGCGGCCCAGTTGTATGCTGCGCCATGCTGAAGATCGGCGAGCGCAGAGTCGACCCGCGAACGGGTGAGGTGCAGGGTCCCGAGGCTGGCGTCAGCTTGACCTCGATGGAGCTCGCGCTGCTCGTGTACCTGCACGAGCGTCCAGGACAGCTGGTGAGCCGGGATGAACTCTACGAGCGAGTGTGGGGCTATGCGCGAAGCGTGCGGTCACGAGCGGCGGATGTCGCCCTCACTCGCCTGCGTCGCAAGCTCGAGCCGGAGCCGAGCAAGCCACGGTTCTTCCACACGATTCGTGGAGAGGGCTACCGCTACGATCCGCCCGAGACCGGAGGGATCCAGGGGTTCTGGGTGGGGCGCGAGAGCTTGCTCGGTGAGCTGTCAGCGCGCACCGACCGGTCACTCATGCTCGTCGGACCCGGAGGTGTCGGCAAGTCCAGTCTGGTTCGGCGAGTGGTGGGAGAGGCGGCCGCCTGGGTGAAGCTCGACGAGGGGCAGGGGCTGCGCCCGGCACTGGCGCTCGCTCTCGGTCTGCAGTCTGGGGACGATGCGGCCCTGGCTCTCTCGCTCGAACACCAGCCAGCGCTGATCGTGCTCGACGGCGCCGAGGCGCAGCTCGCAGACGTGCGGGCGCTGATTGAAGCGCATCCAGACCTTCGCATCTGGGTGACCTCAAGGCATGTCATCGAGGGTCTTGAGAGGGTCTCGGTGCCGCCGCTTGACGCCGAGAGTGCGGCGCGGTTGTTCACCCATCACGCCGAGCGGATCCGCCAAGGCTCACTGACCGAGCAGGAGCGTGAAGACCTGCCGGAGCTGTTGCGTGCCCTCGACCACAACTGCCTCGCCATTGAGCTCGCTGCTGGCCGCTGCGCGTTGCTGAGTGTGGCCGGGTTGTCGAACCGACTGGGCGACCTCTCTGTGCTCTCCGAGGGTCCGGGTGGCTCGATGGAGGCCGTTCTCGCCACGTCGTGGTCACTGCTCGAGGCCCAGACCTGCGACGCGCTCGAGCGGCTCGCGCAGTTCTCGGGCGAGTTCACGGTCGCGGAGGCGGAAGCGGTCGGAGGGCCACTTCCCATCCTCGAGAAGCTGATCGCCACCAGCCTTCTGCGGCAGGCTGGGCCCGACCACCTCGTGCTGCCGGCGCTGGTTCGACGGCGGGCGCGCACCCGGCTTCCAGGCTCCACGAGCTTTGCGGAGCAGATGGCGAGCTTCGGCGATGAAGGCATGGCGGTTCAGCTGAGTCCGGACCAGGCCATTCGCAGTCGTGAGCGGCTGCAAGCCCGTCTGCGTGAGCTGGTCCGCGCATCCGAATGGGCCCTCGACCAACAGCGGCCAGAGCTCTCGGCCCGTTGCGTGATCGGCCTACACTTTGCGAGTCGCAGTGTGGGTCGGGCTGTCGAAGTCGCCCTTGTCGAACGGGTGCTCCAGCTCGAACCGTCGGAGCGGCTCTCGGCCTGGTTGCACTACTGCGGCGCGGTCGCCCATCTGCTTGAGCGAAGGGACCCCGGCCGCACGATTGCTCGAGGGGTGGCTGCATCGACTTCTTGTGGCGAGAGTGCGGTGCTTGCGCTTCTGAACGGATTGCTCGCGCTGAGCGCCGTGCGTGGAACTGCGGCCAATGAGGAGGGGCTTCTCGACGAGGCGTTGGCCTCGGCGGTGGCCTCCGGAGTTCCGTGGGTTCAGGCGTCGGCGCACTCCAGCTTCGGCATCTGGCACAGCCGCAACCGTCGCTGGCCTGCCGCGGATCGAAGCTATGCGAGGGCGCAGCACCTGTTTGAAAAGGTGGGCCACCCGATTGATGTCGCGGTGGTGCTTGCCTCTCGGGCGGTGCTCGAGTCGAGCCGGGCGCGGACGGGCGCAGCGATCCGATTCGCTCTCGAGGCCGCTCGTCTACAGCGGGAGCACGGCAACACGCTCGGCGAGGCCTACGCCGAGAACACGGCCGCGGTCGCTCTGATGATGGAAGGCGACTTCGAACGGTCGCGCGAGAGCTTCGAGCGGGCCGGGGACTGCTTTGCACGCGTGGGTGCCACCGGCCCGTGGCACTTTCTCCAGGCTGGGCGAGGGGAGCTCTCCTTTCGAGAGGGTGCGGTGCACGAGGCGCGCCAGATCTGGGAAACCGCCTACTTCGCGGGCGTGGATCTGGACTGGGCCGAGCTGGCCGGCATGTCCTTGGCGGGCCTCGCCATGGTCGATGCGCTCGAAGGCGGCGTAGATGAGCAGCAAGAGCGCTTCGACGAGGCCATTGCCCTGCTCGACACAGCGAACGCCCACAACGGGCGCGGGGTTGCAGAGCTTCGCCGCTGCTTGGCGCAATACCGCACGGGCAGCAGGTCAGAGGCGCTAGAAGCACTCGCTGCGCTCATCCAGCGACTGCCCGATGTCGAGAAGGGCTTTGGCAGCTGGTACGTCGACGGCATGCGGCCTGTGGAGCGCTAATCAAAGGTTCCGGATGCCCGAGACGTTTCCTGACGCCCAGGTCCGTTCCGCTGCGATAGCGTGCCCTCGCCACCGCAATCTGGCGTGGCCTCCTTCACCCTTCCGACCGTGAGCTTCACCTTGTCTATGCCCACTGCCGATGTCGCCCTCTCCCGCCTAACCGCCGGCAACGCCCGCTTCGTGTCCGACCAGACCCTCGCCGAGGGACGCGATCAGTCCCGTCGCGCAGAGCTCGTAGGCGGTCAGCAGCCTTGGGCCATCGTTCTATCGTGTGCCGACTCCCGCGTGGCACCCGAGATCGCCTTCGACACCGGCCTCGGCGAGCTGTTCGTCATCCGCGTGGCTGGCAACGTCGCCAACACGTCCTCGATTGCCAGCATTGAATACGCCGTCGCGCACATTGGCACCCCGCTGATCGTCGTGCTCGGGCACCAGTCCTGTGGTGCGGTCGGTGCGGCCATCGCCGGTGGAGACAACGGACACAACCTCAATCACTTGCTCGCCCACCTCGAGCCGGCTCGCGCCGCGAACGAAGGTGCTGCCGTCGACGTGGTGGTGCGCGACAACGCCGCCCGCCAGATCGGTGAGCTGTCCGCGCGCTCCGCCATCATCCGCGACGCCGTCGCCGGCAAGGGGCTGCAGATCGTCTCGGCCTTCTACAGCCTCGCAGACGGCTCGGTGACCTTCGCATCGGGTGGCAACAGCTAGGAGCCGTGCCCCTAGAGGCCGAAGAGGTTCAGCACACGGTCGATGACGCCGCTAGACTCGTCGACCGTCCGCTGAGGCGCGCCCGCGGGGGTCGGAGCAAATAGGCGCCGGCCCGCGCCGGGGTCGGTGGCCACGGCCGTCTTGTTCGCGCGCTCAAAGAGCTGTGGCGCCGGTCGACTGCGGATCTGACAGGGGCCCTCGGGCTCGGGACGGTACACGCGCAGCAGCAGGCAGTGCGGGACCTCGACGCGTAGCGCCGGCTCTTGCAAGTCCACCATGGCGGCGAAGAGCTGCTCCTGAAGCGTCACGGCCTCCGGAGCTTCGCCGATGCCTGCGAGCGCAGCGGCGAAGGCCTTGCTCGGCCGGAAGAACACGTACAGCGAAGCGGGAATGTTTGCCGGCTGGCCGAAGCGGTCCACGGCCTGACGGGACGGACGAATTCGGCTCTCGATGCTGCCCCATGCGCCAAGCTGCACAGGATCTCCGCCGTCCGCGACGGAGCGGAATGCCGCGGTGAGGTCGCTGACGGCCTCCACGGGCCGGGCAGTGTGACGCAGAAGATCGACGGCCGACCAAAGCGGGCCTTGGCTACGGGTGAGCGCCGATGCTGCGCGGGGATAGCGCGCGGCCAAGGTCGCCAAGGGGATGGTGACCGCCGGCCACGGCTGTTCGGCAGGCGCCTTGAGCGAGTCGCCTTCCGCGGCGGCTGCGACCGCTACGGCCCGTGTGAGGCTCTCGCCCACGTCGGCGGTCATTTCCGCCTTCTCGAGGTCCGCGGCGGTCTGCGGGTTTCGGGTGAGGGTCTGAACGAAGCTCTCGCCGTGCATGATCCACCACGTCCGCAGCAGGTCGAAGTCACGGGTTGAGCGGGTGCCGAAACACAGGGCGGCGACCTCGTGGTGGGCTCGGGTACGCAGGCTCTGATCGACCTCGGTGGCCCAGCTGTAGAAGGCCCGCCGCTGTTCGGCCGAGAGCGCCCGCAGCGCTTGCTCGACGGGTGCGATGACTGGGCCTTCGCCTTCATGTGCCAAGCCCAATGCCGCCAATTGCCAAAATCCCTTCATGCGGACCTCCATCCTCCGTACCTACATCGCCCGCGGGTGTGGCGAGGGTCATGAAATTGTACGTACGGCCATGGGCAGCCGCCGACGTCGGTCTCCGACGGGCTGAGGGCGGGGCTCAGGTCCCGAGAAGGTCCAGCATGCCCTCTTCGTCGATTAGCGCACGCACTTCGTCTCGACGGGACGCAGGGACGAGGGGCCATGCTGCACAGACCTCGGAGCTGCAGACAACACCGACGCCACGGACCATCGCTCTCTCCACGATGTCCGGAGGATGGACCTCGGCGAGCACTGCACCGAGTGCGTCGAGGTCGACCCGTCTGCGCTTGATCAGCACCTGCAGCGCGACGGCAATCCGATCGGCGGTGTCGAGCATGCGGCTCCTGTGTGAGGGCTCCTGGATATCCCCGAAGCGAACGAGAGGCCCGGCCTGTCGAAGGGAAGGGGAGGCGGCAGCCACGGCCCTACGCGGAGTTCCTCGCCCCTACCGCGGACCCGGAGGACCTTCTCACGAAGCTTTTCAGGGTGGTAGTCTGGGTGCGGAGTCCGGAATGAACCGATTGTTCCTGTGCCTGTGTTTGTTCGGCTGTCCAACGACCTCGCCGTACCCGGCGACGGAAGGCACCTTGCCGGGTGAGTGCACAGACGACGCCGACAACGACGCCGATGGGCTCTTCGACTGCAACGATCCCGACTGCTTCGGTGCAGCCGCGTGCCAGCCTTTCCCGGACTCGGGGGGAAACGGGGGCCTCTCCCAGGAGCAGTTTGTGGAGCAGGCTCAAGGTGAGGTCTGTCGTATTCTCGTAGCCTGCGAGCTCTACGCGGACGTCGCGAGCTGCCATGCGAACGCGGAGGATCCCGACTTCACGGATTGCACGTACGACTCTGGGGCAGCCCGAGCTTGCGTGTCAGGCCTGCAGGCCATTGAAGGCTGCCCTGACCCCTTCATGCTCCCTGCGGCTTGCTCGAGTGTGCACGCGTGCCCGAGCGATACCGGGGGGTAGGCGGCAGTACCGCCCCCTAGGCGGTCTGCGAGCGCTCGAGGTAGTCGCGAATGAAGTACTCGCCGGCCTTGTAGCTGCTGCGCACCAGGGCGCCGGAAGCGACGTACTTGAAGCCCATCTCGAGGCCGATGGCCTCCCACGCCGCGAACTGGTCGGGGTGCACGAACTCTTCGATGTCGATGTGCTTCTTGCTCGGCTGCAGGTACTGGCCGATGGTGAGAAAGTCGCAGTCGACGGCGCGAAGCTCGCGCATGGTCTTCTCGACCTCTTCGGCGGTCTCGCCGAGTCCGACCATGATCGAGGACTTGGTCATGCGGCTGGGGTCGATCTGCTTGGTGTGTGCGAGCACATCGAGCGAGGTCTTGTAGCCGGCCTTCCGGTCGCGAACGGGGTGCGTGAGGCGCTCGACGGTCTCGATGTTGTGGGCGAGCACATCGGGCTGGGCGGCGATAACCTTGAGCAGGTGGCCGACGTTGCCGGCGAAGTCCGGGATCAGGACTTCGACGCGGGTCTTCGGGTTCAGGCGCCGAATCTCGGTGATGCAGGTGGCGAAGTGCTCGGCACCGCCATCTTCGACGTCGTCGCGGTCGACCGAGGTGACGACGACATAGTCGAGGCCCATCTCGTGAATCGCAGTGGCGACGTTGAGCGGCTCGGACGGATCGAGCGGTGGCGGGCGCTTCATGGTCTTGACTGCGCAGAAGCGGCAGCCGCGGGTGCAGGTATCGCCCATGACCATGAAGGTCGCAGTACCCCCGCCCCAGCACTCGCCGATGTTCGGGCAGCGCGCCTCTTCGCAGACCGTAGACAGCGACAGCTCGCGAGCCCGCTCCTTGATCTTGGCGTAGCGCGGTGAGCCTGGCATCTTCACCTTGAGCCAGCTGGGCTTTTGGCGGAGTCGGGGATCCATGAGGGCCTCCTGCGGGAAGGGCCGTGGTCTAACGCAGCAGGGCCCGCCTGTCTTCGGGCTCGCTCTGGGGTTTCCGCTCGGCGGACCGCGCTTAGGTCTCGTGAATCACGGAGGCCCGCTTGTTTCTCGATCCGCTCTACCTCGTCGTCATGGGTATCGGCGCCGTGCTCTCGTTCGGAGCGCAGGCGTGGGTCAAGGCGTCGTTTGCCCGCTGGAGCCAGGTTCCAACCGGCGGCGGCAAGACTGGGGCCGACGTCGCAAAGGCGATCTTGCGCGCCGAGGGCATCACGAATGTGAGCATCGAGCCCGTGCCGGGCATGCTCTCGGACCACTACGATCCCCGCAGTAAGACCCTTCGGCTCTCGCCGGATGTGTACGGGGGACGCTCTGTTGCGTCGGCTGGCATTGCGGCGCATGAGGTGGGCCACGCCCTGCAGGACGCACAAGGCTACCTGCCGATGCGCTTTCGCCAGGCTCTGGTTCCCGTCGCGAACATCGGAACGCAGTTCGGTATCTGGATGGTGATTATCGGCGGCTTCATCGGCTTTACGGGTCTCGCCAAGTTCGGCGTGTTGCTGTTTGCCGGCTTCGTCGCATTCACGATCATCACGCTTCCCGTCGAGCTCGACGCGAGCTGGAGGGCCCGGCGAACGCTCGAAGAGCACCACCTGCTCGATGGCGAGGAACTCTCGGGTGTGACCCGCATGCTCACCGCCGCCGCCGGGACCTACCTGGCCGCTGCTGCGACCGCGGTGCTCCAGCTGATTTATTGGGCCTACCGCGCCGGTCTGATCGGGGGTCGCCGCCGCGACTAAGGGCGGACAGGTCCTGGCATTCCCGGTCAAGTCTTGTCCCCGGACATTTTCTGGCTTGCTCGCCCGGTATCCCTTTGTGGAGAACAGGGGGGGGCGAATGCGCACAGGGTCAATTCAGCTGCAGCTCGAACAGGGGGACGTGGCGCTCGGCACATGGTGGTCGGGCCGCGGTCGTGAGGCGACCGGACTGCTTCGTCGGTACCTGCCGGAGCTGGACCTGACGCCGCGAGATCTCGCGGATTTGATCGACGGGGACGCGGTGCTGTTGGTGGTGCGGGTCAATGCGACGGCACTCGGCGAAGTCGTGACCGAAGACCAAGTGCGCGTTCGAGCGGCCCATCTTGCACTCACCGCCGTTCCGCGCGGAAGGCGGGTGACCCGACGTCGGGTCAGTCGCGGAAAGAAGGCGAAGTTCGAGGCTGCGTGAGGATCGGGCTACCATGGCCGACATGCGTCATCTTATTTCTCTGCTCCTGCTCACTGCCTGTGGTGAGAATCTTGGCCAGCTGCCGAACCGGCCTGGTGGAAACCCGGTCGCGCCTGACATCGCGCTGTTTCCGTACCCGGCGGATCTGTATGTGAGCGATGGCCGCGTCGCCTTCGAGCCAGACGGTCTTCCGGACGAGATGACGCCTGAGCTGTTTGCGGATGGTGATGGTTTCTCGCGCATCACGCCGATCCTCACGTGGCTCGATGGCGGCTTCGACAAGGACAGCCTTCCAGATCCCACCGATGGCGGGGCCACCATCGCCGATGGCGCTCCGATCTGGCTCATCGACGCGCTCACCGGTGAGCGGGTGCCGCACCTTGCCGAGCTCGATGGCTACGCCGATGCGCCCGAGGAAGCCACGCTAATCATTCGCCCACTCCGTGTGCTCGAGCCCTCGACGCCGCACGTCGTCCTGCTGAGGAGTGCGCTCCTGCGGGCAGATGGCAGTGCACACACGCCCACCGAGGCCTTTCGCGCCCTTCGAGACGGTATCCGAACCGACACCGATGAAGTCGAGGCCCAGCGCGAGGACTACGAGATTGTGAACGAGGCCATTGCGGGCGAAGGACTGGATCCCGAGGACGTCTACAGCGCGTGGATGTTCACGACTGCCAGCCGCGAGCACGTGACGGGGCCAAGCCATCGTCTCGCGGCGATCATGGATGAGGCCGAGCTCGGCACCGCGACCCTCGAAGCGCCGGTTCGCTCCGGGCCCAACGACCTGATCATCGGTAGCTTCACCGCTCCGAACTTCCTTGATGACGACTCGCGCATTCAGGTCGATGCCGACGGCGAACCGATTCAGCAGGGCACGGCCGAGGTGGCCTTCGCGGTCACGGTTCCCGACAGCGTTACCGAGACGCGCCCGGTGATTGCCTTTGGCCACGGCTTCTTCTCGTCCATCGAGGAGCCGACCTGGAGCGCCGCGCAGGCGGGCTTGCAGCCCTGGGCCATGTCAGCGGTCGCGACCGACTTCTTGGGCTTCAATGAGGCTTCCCAGCTCTCTTCGGCAGGCGTGCTTGCCGGGGACTTCGCTCGTCTGCCCGAGATCGTGGATCAGCAGCGGCAATCCCAGGCCAACTTCACCGCTATGGCGCGCGTGGTTCGCGAGCAGCTCGCGTCGACGCTGACTGTCGACAAGGGCGATGGCAGCTTCCTCCCTCTCGACGCGTCGAACATGCCGTACGCCGGCGCGAGCAACGGCGGCACTCAGGGCTTGGTGATCATGGCGACGTCGAGCCAGTTCGATCGGGGCTGCGCTGTCGTTCCGGGCGGCGGCTGGTCGCACATGATGCAGCGTGCGGTGCAGTGGAACACCCTCGGCGGAATCATGCGGGACAAGTACCCGAATGAGCATGAGATGCAGCTCGCCCTAGCGCTGTCTCAGCAGCTCTTCGATTCGGTCGACTCCATGAACTACATGGACGCGCTGGTCGAGAACCGGGTCGACGGGCGCACCGACGTGAAGATTCAGCTGCACGAGGCGGTGGGCGACACCCAGGTGAGCAACTTCGTCTCCGAGATCCTCGCTCGCACCATCGACATGCCGCTTGTGGGCCCTTCTCCGCGCGAGATCTGGGGCCTTGAAGAAGTCATCATCGACGCGCCCCGCACCGACATGAACACGGCGCTGTACGTGTACGACGAGGGCCACGACCCGCTGCCCCTCGACAACGTGGCTCCCGCGGAAGAGAACGGAACCCACGACGGCGTGCGAAAGCTCCAGTCGTACATCGACCACGTGGGGCCCTTCCTCGAGGATGGCAGCTACGTCTACGCCTGCGAGGGAAGCTGTGACCCCAACTGAACCCTGGTCCGACATCCTCTCCTTCTGGTTCGGCAATACCGATGCCGAAGGTGGCTTCACCGAGTCGCGGAACGCGCTTTGGTGGGGCAAGGACCCCGACGTCGATGCGGCGATTCGGGAGCGATTTGGCAAGCGGATTGACCAAGCCTCGGCGGGAGAGCTCGACTGGGCCGCGGATCCGAGGGGCCGGCTCGCATTGGTGCTCCTCATCGACCAGATGCGTCGCAATGCCTTTCGCGACACCGCCGAGATGTACGGCGCCGACCCGGTCGCGCGTGCGCTGGTCCTCGAGGGCCTGGAACAAGGCGCCGATGTGCGCCTCGATCCGATGCAGCGGGTGTTCTTCTACCTTCCGCTCGAGCACTCGGAACAGCTCGCGCATCAACAGCGCTGCGTGGAGTTGTGTGAGGCGTTGGCCGCCTCGGTTTCGGCCAAGCGCGACGTCTACGCCAACATGGTGACCTACGCGATCCGTCATCGAGACATTGTGGAGCGCTTTGGCCGCTTTCCGCATCGCAACGCGATCCTCGGGCGGTCGTCGACGCCAGAAGAGGTGGAGTTCCTGCAACAGCCGGGCTCGTCTTTCTGACCTTCGGTATCCTAGGCGTCTGCCTGGGAGAGCGTGATGGACGAGAAGCTGGTGCTGACGGTCTTCCGAGAGGGGGTGCTCCAGACTCGCGGCTCGCAGATGCCGAAGACCTGGGAAGAAGTTGCGGCGTTTGTCGGAAAGCCGCTGCCGGACGCCGGCAAGCCCAAGACGGCGTATTCGCTGTGGTCCTTCGGCGTGTACCCAGGCAACGCCTACAAGGCCGCCGCCGCACAGAACATCCGAGCGCTCGTGCTCGACTACGACGCGGACCCCGAGATCAGTGCTGAGCGCATCGCTGAGCTCTGGGGCGAGGTGGCCTACGCGGCCCACACGACGTTCTCGAACTTCCGGCCCAAGCATGGGGCTCCGCCTCTTCCTCGGTGGCGAGTAATCATCCCGCTCGCGAGAGCAGTGTCGGTGGCCGAGTGCGGTGATCTGCTGCAGTGGGCACAGAACCGCTCGAAGACCGTCGGCGATGTCGACGCTGGACAGTGGTTCATCATGCCTGTCGACCGGTCGGCGACGAGTGAGCGCACCGGGTACAAGAGCGCGGTGAACAGCGGATCCTGGCTCGATCCTGATCAGTGTCTGCGCGAGCTGGCGCGCGTGCGAGCCCAGGAGGGACGTGCCGAGCAGCTGTCTCGCCTTCGCGAGCGCGGGGCCATGCCGATTGCCGATCTGCTCGCCGGTGCGCTCAAGGGCATCGAGGCTCGCTCCTCGGGACTGGAGCCGCCCATTCCTGTGCCGTGGCCGACGCTTGCCCAGGCGCTCGGGGGAGGGCTTCGCCCCGGTATCCACTTGATCACCGGCGTTCCCGGCTCGGGGCGTACCCAGGTGGCGCTGGAGATCGCGATGCACGCGGCGCAATCGTACGTGCCCACGATGTTTGTAGGCCTGTCGGTGGGCCCACAGCAGCTGATCGCTCGAGCGCTAGCGATTGCCGCGGGCGTTCCGTGGTCGGTGCTGTGGAATGGTGCGGACCCCGAGACACTGAAGTTGGCGCGCGCGCAGGCGAACGAGCTCGCCGGCCTGCCGCTTTCGCTTCAGACGGCGACGCGCTCGGGCTGGGGAGCCGACTACATCTACGACTACGCCGAGACCTTTGCGGTAGCCCACGAGGCGCGTCCGTTCCTGTTCGTGCTCGACGGTGTGCAGCTGCTCGCCGCGCCGGGCAACACCCCCGCACTCGAACGGCGGCAGCGCGTGCTCCGTGCGATTGCCGAGGCCCGCGCCGCGGTTCAAAACCTCGGTGCGGTCGTGGTGATGGTGAGCCACTCCAGCCCGCAGCCAAGTCCAGGCATCCCTGGCGAGGTCGATGCGTCCGAGTGGCTGGGACGTGACGAGATGCTCCGCGAGCTCGAAGCGGCGGCCGATAGCGCACTGCCCCTCGTAAGTATTCGCGAGGGTGTGGCGCTGGGGCTGGCCAAGGTCAGAGCCGCGGACGGTCTGCGTCCCGACCGGGGATGGCTGAACCTGCATTCCCACGACGGTCGCTTCGTCGAGGGCTAGCTCCGTCGGCGCCTGATGCCGAGCAGTCCGAGAAGTCCGAGGCTCCACCCAGCCACAGGACTCGGGCTCGTGGTGCAGCCGCAGCCGGTCTCGGCCACGGTCACGTCGATGAACACTTCGGTGACCCCGGGCGGCACGTGGTCGTCAGCGACAGAGAGTACAAAGCTGTCGGGGCCGATGTAGCCCTTCTCGGCCTTGTAGATGAGCTTGCGGTCGTTCTTGATCTGCACGGTGCCGTGGGCGGGTGCAGCTGCGAGTCCGGTCGTGAATGCCGTTGAATCACTGTCGGTGACCGTGAAGGTGGTCGAGTCACGGCCGTTCTTGTTGACGACGTCGAAGGGTTCGACCGTCACGACGGGCAGCGCATTGCACTCGGGAACGGCGGTCACGTCGCCGCCAGAGGTGCTCTGAATCCAGTCCAGGAACGCGTCGGGGCGCGTGTAGACACCGCCGTCTCCGCACCTCACCGTGCCCTCGTAGTGGGGGCGCGAGGTGACGCCGATGAGCACGTAGCCGTACTCAGTCTGCAGGTAGAGCGGACCGCCGGAGTCGCCGTTGCACGAGTCGAAGCCGTTTCCGCCTGCGACGATCTCTGAGCCAACGGGCGCGTTCTGGTCGCAGCCGTAGGTCTCGGTGCAGTTCGCGTCGGTCACCGAGACGGTGACTTCCATAAGGGCCGAGTTCTGCCCGCCACCATCGCTCTGGGTGCTGCCGAAGCCCACGGCCTGCGCTGTGGCGCCGTTGACGGCGAGTCCGTCGGTGCAGTCTTGCGAGATGGGACGCGGCGTGAACGAAGAAGCGGAGGCAAGGCGAAGTACGGCAATGTCGTGGCCGAAGCGGCGGTAGTCCGGGTGCGGGATGGCCGAGGTGACGGCAATCCACTCGCCCTGTCCCTGGTCCCACGAGTTGATCGAGCCGAGCACGACGTGCGACACGCCTCCGTCGAGACAATGCGCGGCGGTGAGCACGGTCTGCGGGCCGACCAAGGTGCCGGTGCAGCCGACGTATCCGCCGATCACGATGCCCGCGGTGTCATCCCACTTGCCCGCCGGCGCGGCGTTGCCGCCCACAATCGGGGGCGCCACGAAGCCGGTGTCGAAGCCGGTGTCTTGCGCCACAGCGAGGGGCGCGAGTGCGAGAAGGAGTGCAAGCATGCGGCCCTACTCCCGGCGGCGGCGAAGGAGGACGAGACCCGCCAAGCCGAGAGACCACAGTCCCATGGGCTCCGCTCCCGTTGCGCAACCACAGGTGTTTCCGTCGACAACGACGAGAGGCACGACCACATCGGTGGCGTTGCCGTAATCGTCGACCACCCTGAAGGTGAATTGGTCACGGCCCTCGTAGACGCCGTCTCCGACGTAGCGGAGCGTCGAGTCGTTCGGGATCTCGATCAGGCCGTTCGCGGGCGGAACAGGCAGCTCAAAGGTCCACGAGGTCGAGTCGGGGTCGGTGATCGTGAAGCTCGTCGTGGAGTTGCCCTTGTTTCCGACGGCGCCGAACGACTCCACCTCGACGATGGGGGAGGCGTTGCACTGGGGCCGCAGCAGAGGGTCCGTGGTCTGCTGCTGAATCCAGTCGATGAAGGTGTCGGCGCGGGTGTAGATGCCGTTGCCTCCGCAGGCGTAGCCGGTCTGCTGGGCTGCGTAGCTGGCCCGACTGACGACGCCGAGCAGCGTGTAGCCTTGCGGCGTCTGCAGGTAGAGCGGGCCGCCGGAGTCGCCAAAGCAGGAGTCGACGCCGTTTGCACCCGCCGTCATCTCGCCCAGGGGCGGCATGATCTCGGAGCAGTACCAGTCCTCGCTGCAGTCGTGGTCGGTGATGACCGTCGACGCTTCCTTGAGCTGCGAGTTCTGGCCGCCACCGTCAGCGCGGTCCGAGCCGAAGCCAACGATGTGTACGGCGGCGCCATCCTGAATCAGCGGGGTGCTGCAGTCGACGGCGAAGGCGCGGGGCTGCACGCCCTGGACCGGCTGCTGGAGCCGAATGACGGCGATGTCGAAGCCGCCGACCTGGTCGTTGCCGTAGCTCGGATGGTTCACCGTGCTCGACGCCGGGTACCAGTCGCCCTGGCTCTGATCGTAGTAGTTCGTGGTTCCGACCACGACGCCCTGGACGCCGTTGTTCTCATTGCAGTGCGCGGCGGTCAGCACGGTCTGTGGGCCGATCAGCGTACCGGTGCACACCGAGTCCCGGGTGGAGACCAAGACGGTGTCCAGCCAGTTGCCGGGCTGCACGACGCTACCGCCGACGACCGGAGGGGGCGCGTAGCCAGTGTCCTCGAAGCCAGTGTCCTGGGCGGAGGCGGTCGCGAGGGTCAGGGCGAGAAACGCTGAAATAGTCATAATTCTATCTCTCGGAGTTGGGTGGCACAGTACCTTCGCGATCTGCCACTGCCAACATACTCGGCACTTGCTCACATCCGCCTTACGATTGGCTCTCACACGGTATTGACGCGCCTCCGTCGACCCGCCAACAGCAGGGATCCAACGACTATAAACAGAGTCGATCCGCCGGTGTGTGTGCCGTTGTTACAACCGCATCCGAGAAAGCCCTTTCGGACCACATCGAGATCGACACCCACCACCGACTCATTGCCGTCGGGATCTTGGACCTTCAGTGTGAAGCTGTCGGGGCCGGTGTAGTCGCGGTCCGCGCGAAAGCGGAGCTGGCTCGTCGTGAGGATGTCCACGAAGCCGTGCTCGGGCTGTTCGGGGAACAGGAAGGTGAACGGTCCATCGGGGTGGTCGCTGTCGGTCACGACGTAGGAGGTGCGGCCGCTTCCGCCCGATGCGACCGGGTCAAAGGGCTGGACTTCGATGATCGGGGTGCCGTCGCAGATGGGAAAGGCCAGCTCGTCTTGAGCAGCTTCTTCAATCCAGTTCTTGTAGGCATCGGCGCGGGTGAAGATGAACGAGTCGCCGCAGGCCTGGCTAGCCGAGGCCGCACTTCGCGATGCGATGCCCAGCAGCACGTCGCCGCTCGCTGTGGAGAGATAGGCGGGCGATCCTTCGTCACCGGTACACGGACCCACGCCTTCGCCGCCCGCGAGAAACTCGGTGCCCTGCGGGGCTTCTTCGTCGCAGCCGTCCGAGGCATCGCACGCGAGGCTGGTGATGGCTCCGGTCACCGCGTTGAGGCGAGTGTTGGGGTCCACCTCGTCGACCCGAAGGGCACCAAAGCCGGCAAAGGTGAGGGGGGCATCGACGGCGATAGCCTCGATGGCGCAGCCGTCGGCGATGGGGCGTGGCTCGAACTGGGAGGGTCGGGTCAGCTGCAGGACCGCGATGTCGAGGCCTTCGTTGAAGTACAGCGGGTGCATTTGGTAGGCGGCGACCGGAAGCAGCTCGCCTTGGCTCGACGCCCAGTCCTTGGAGCCGATAATCACGTGCGAGGCATCCGGGGCGCAGAGCGCGGTCGTGACGACCGTCTTTGGGCCTACCAAGGTGCCCGTGCACTTGTAGACGCCGCCTGAGAGAATGGCGACGGCGTCGTCGTAGCGGTCAGCACCCACCTGGGCCCCGCTGACGATCGGAGGCGCAACGGCGGTGTCGCCGGTGTCCTGTGCGCTTGCGGCAGGTGCGAGCGCGAGGAGCAGGGCCACAATCATCAGAAGTCCTCCAGGGTGTGCCCCGCGATGGCTCGACCTCGGGGCACCGCACGGTACAGTGGGAGGGTAAGCGGTGCTTTCGCCGTCGTCGACGTTCGTCGAGATTTCGAGACAGAACGCCCTTGCCTTCGCCATTTCGGAGACCCCATGGCCGAGCGTCCCGACCTCGACTACGCGATTCCTCGCCTGCGGGAGGCGGTGTGCGGACGCGTCGTCGAGACGGCGGCGGTTCTCGATCCGGTCGTGCTGCGACTCATGGAAAGAGGCACGCTCGAGAGTCTGGTAGAGGGCCACACCATCGAGGGCGTGGAGCGGCGGGCGCAGTTTGCGCAGTTCCTTCTGAGTGGGGGGCGCTCGATCCTGGTGGCGCCCATGTTGGCAGGCCGCTTCGCGCTCGGGCAGAAGGGCAAGCGGCGGCGCAAAGACACCGTAGTCGTGGTGACGCTCGACGATGGCGTGGAGCTTCGCTACCGAGACGATGTGCGCATGGGGAAGGTCTACGTCTGCCAGACGGACGCGTGGTCCACCATCCCCGGGCTTCAGCAGCTCGGCCTAGACCCGCTCGATCCCGCGACCTACACGCTCGAGGCTTTCACCAAGCGGATTCGCAAGCATCGGAACCAGGTTCGGCTGTTCCTGATGGACAAGAGCCAGATCGACGCGCTCGGAAACGCCTACGCAGACGAGGTGTTGTTCGCGGCAAAGCTGCACCCGAAGCTACGCTGCAACAAGCTCACGACGGCGCAGATTGCGAGCCTTCACGCTGCGGTGCGCGATGTATTGACCTCCGCTCTTCAGACTCTTGAGGAGCGCCAGCCCGCGCTGGACATCAAGCTGCGCGACTTCCTGAAGGTCCGGAACCGAAAGGGGGAGCCTTGCCCCGTGTGTGAGACGTCGATTCGCGTGGCCGGCGTCCGTGGATACGACAGCTTCTTCTGCCCGAGCTGTCAGCCGTCCGGGGGCGGTGGCGGTTTGGTCGACTGGAGCAAGCTTCGAGGCAAGCGCTCCTAAACTGGGGCACGTGGATCCCAGTTGTCCCATCTTGGTGCGATCATTTTGTCCCGCACCGTGGAGAATGGCCTGCAATGGGCGGGTCGAAGTTGGCACGGCCCTTGCTTCTATGCAGAGTATCGAAGACGTCTCTGCGTCACGCATTTCATTCTGGCTCTCTCCCGTCTATCTATGACGCGCAGCGGCTCGGTCCTTCCTCCTCGGGGCCGAGCCGTTCTCGCTCAGGGGCTTGCCCGGGTGCATGGCATTTCTTGACGTGCTGCAACCTCGGGATCGGGTAGAACGCCGCCCATGCGTACCACTACCCTCGTCTCAGTCCTCGCGTTCACCCTGCTCTCCTGCGGAGACAAAGCCCCGCCGACGGCGTCGACTCCCGACACCCCGGCGATGCCCGATGACCCGGTCTCGGCGAGCATCGAAGCGGCGCTCGATCGCAGCACGGACGCGTGTGACGACTTCTACCAGTTCGCCTGTGGCGGCTGGATCGAGGCGAATGAAATTCCCGGTGACCAGGTGTCCTGGGGCCGTAGCTTCCACGAGATTGCGAAGACCAACCAGGAAACCCTGCGCTCGCTGCTCGAGTCGAACCCCGAGACCCGTGAGGGCCAGTTCTACGCCTCGTGCATGGACGAAGAGTCCATCGAAGCCGCCGGAGCCGAGCCGCTTGCACCGCTGCTCGCCGAGATCGACGCTATCGCCGACAAGAAGGGCTTTGCCTCGATCGTCGGGTCCTTCTCGCTCAAGCAGATCTCGCTGCTGTTCGACGGCTACGCGATGCCCGACTTCGTCGACCCCGACAAGATGGTGCTGCACTTCGCCCAGGGTGGGCTCGGACTTCCGGACCGCGAGTACTACCTGGCCGAGGACAAGGGCTTGGTCGAGGCCTACCAGGCGCACGTCATCGCCACGCTCGTGCTGGCCGGCGTCGATGCCGAGCAGGCCGCCGCCGATGCGCCGAAGATCGTGGCCTTCGAGGCCAAGCTCGCTGAAGCCTCGCGTCCGCGCGCCGAGGTCTGGGACCCGGACAAGAGCCACCATCCGATGACCCGCGAGGAGCTCGCGAAGCTCAGCGGCGCCTTCGACATGGAGGCGATGTTCACGGCCGAGGGGCACGACTTCAAGGACCTCAACATCATGACGCCCGAGTTCTTCGAAGCGATGGGCGCCATCGTCGACGAGACCGAGCTCGACACCCTCAAGGCCTACTCCCGCTTCCACACCGTGCACGCGGTCACGCCCTACCTCTCCAAGTCCTTCATCGACCAGCGCTTTGCCTTCTACGGCACCACGCTGTCGGGCCAGAAGGAGCAGCGTCCCCGCTGGAAGCGCTGTGTGGCCCAGACCGACAACGCCGTCGGTGAGCTGCTCGGAAAGGCCTACGTCGAGAGCGCCTTCGCTGGCGAGAGCAAGACCGTGGCCCTCGAAATGATTCAGGCCATCGAGACCGCGTTTGAGGCCGGCCTCGCCGAGCTCGAGTGGATGGACGACGAGACCCGTGAGAAGGCGGCCGAGAAGGCCCGCATGGTCACGAACAAGATCGGCTACCCCGACACCTGGAAGACCTACGAGGGCGTCGAGTTCAAGGCCGGCGACCACTTCACCAACGCCATGGTCACCCAGCAGTGGGCCGTGGACCACGTCGCCACCAAGGTGGGCGGGCCTGTCGACAAGAGCGAGTGGTACATGACCCCGCCGACGGTGAACGCCTACTACAACCCGTCCGCGAACGAGATTGTGTTCCCGGCCGGCATCCTCCAGGCTCCGTTCTTCGACGCCGGTTTCCCGCGGGCGCTGAACTTTGGCGCCATCGGCATGGTCGTCGGTCACGAGCTCACCCACGGCTTCGACGACGACGGTCGCAAGTTCGATGGCACCGGGCGCATGCACGAGTGGTGGGCCCCCGAGGTCGCCGAGCGCTTCGAGGAGCGCGCAGCCTGCGTGACCGAGCAGTACGCCAAGTACGAGGCGGTGCCGGGCGTGCAGCTGAACGGTGAGCTCACCCTCGGCGAGAACATCGCCGACCTGGGCGGCATCAAGCAGACCTACCGGGCCTACAAGGCCTGGGCCGAAGAGAACGGCGCCGAAGAAGGCAAGGCCGGCTTCACGTCGGACCAGCTGGTGTTCATCGGATTTGCGCAGGGCTGGTGCTCGGAGGCCACGCCCGAATACGCCGCCATGCTTGCCGCCGTCGACTCGCACAGCCCCGGTCGCTACCGGGTCAACGGCTCGCTCGTGAACACGCCCGAGTTCGGTGAGGCCTTCGGCTGCGAAGTCGGAAGCCCGATGCGTCCGCCCGAAGACGAGATCTGCGAGGTCTGGTAGGGCTAGCGGGCCTCACTCTTCTGCGATGTGGATGAATGAGGCCGTGCCCGAGCGGTAGTCCGACTCGAGAAAGTCACCGAGGTCTGCGAAGTCCTCGAGCGTGCAGCTGTTGCTGGCATAGCAGGCGTAGGCGCCGGCGATCGCGATGAGGCCGCCGATCATGCCCATGCTTTCGCCGGTTTCGCAGGTGCCCGTCAGCCCGCCCTCTTCGGTTGCGTTGACGACGAAGCGCGCAGGTCCGGCCTGAAGCTCCATCGTGTTGCGACTCAAGGACCCCGCGACGGCGTGCTCATTGGCCATGTCGCCGAGGACGAGCTGGGCGCTGCCCGTGTAGGTCCGCGCGCTGGTGCCGGAACGGCCTGTGGATTCGGCAAGGATGAGGTCGACAAGCAGTGGCTCTTCCACGTCATCGAGGATGCACTCGCCTTCCCAGGTCCCTGCGTATGGGTCCGGGGAACAGGCAGTGGAAAGACAGACCAGCGCAATGAGACTCGGGAAAGAACGGGGCATCGCAGCACCTCCGGCTGCCCAGTTGCGACCCTCGTGCCAATGGCGGGGTGGTTGAAACAGGCGGATCGACGGCGATGTCTTGAGTCTCTGCTGTCCACGATCGATGGCGACTGTCCGCCTCGAAGACAGGCCGTGCTCATGGGCCTTCAGCGGCCGCTGAGATCGCCGCGGTGACAAAAGTCCTAGAGCTCGGGCCGAAAGTGAGGCCGAAACGGCTCTGAGGAGGGGCCTCGTCGGTGCTGGGGAAAGTCGGGCGCAACCCTGCGTTCTTGCCGGCCGGCAGGGGCAGAGCTCATGGAGGCCCCGCCATTGTCATCGCACTGAATCACTCCTCATGCTCAGACGCGCGGTTTTGGCCCGTGGAACCGCATTCCAGGCCTTTTCCGGTCCCGTGACAAAACGAAGATATGCGCCCAATAAATGCGGTGTTCCATGACTACCTGGAGAAGTCTTTGGCGCTCGCCTCGATCGGAATTTGGTCCTCTGGCCCCTATGCACCTGCGTTTGCGGACGATGACATCGTCGCTGCGACTCAGCGTTTTCGCGAGCCAGCCCACATTGTTCAGCACGATCAGGGAGCGGTTGGCGTCGCGATCGGCGGCGATCTGATCCGCGAGAGCGAGATCAATGGCGTGCCGACGTACCCACTCCTCGCTTCGCTGCCGGCGCTGTACCCCGAGTGGCTCGGTGACCGGTCCTTCCTCGAAGTGCACCAGGTCCGCTACCCCTACGTGCAGGGCGCGATGGCCAATGGCATCGCGACCGCCCGCATGGTCATTGCGATGGCCCAAGCCGGCATGCTCGGCTTCTTCGGTGCTGCGGGCCTGCAGGCCCACGTCGTCGAGAAGGCCCTTGATGAGATCGAGGCCGCGCTCGGCATGAACGCGATCTGGGGCTCGAACCTGATTCACAGCCCCCACGAGCCCGACCTCGAGCAGGCGGTCGTCGACCTCTACCTGCGCCGCGGCGTCCGTCGCGTGTCGGCCTCGGCGTACATGGCGCTGACCCCGATGGTCGTGCAGTACGCGTTCACCGGTGTGCGTCGTCTTGCAGACGGCACCATCCACCGCGACAACTACCTGTTCGCAAAGAACTCGCGTCCCGAAGTCGCGAAGCGCTTCCTCTCGCCGCCGCCTGCCGAGATGCTGAACGCGCTGGTCGCCAACGGTCGCCTCACCGCCGCCGAGGCCGAACTCGCAAGCCAGCTTCCCGTCGCCGAAGACATCATCGTCGAGGCCGACTCCGGCGGTCACACCGACAATCAGGCGCTTCCCGCCCTGTTCCCGACGATTGTGGCGGTCCGTGACGAGTGCCTTCGCACCTACAAATACGACCGCCCGATTCGCCTCGGAGCTGCTGGTGGCCTCGGCTCGCCGTCGGCTGTCGCTGCGGCCTTCGCCTTGGGTGCGGCCTTCGCACTCACCGGCTCGGTCAACCAGGGTGCGGTGGAGTCGGGTCTGTGCGAAGACGGGCGTCTCGCCCTTGCCCAGGCCGGTCTCGCCGATGTCGTGATGGCCCCCGCCGCCGACATGTTCGAGCTCGGCGTGAAGGTCCAGGTGCTGCAGCGCGGCACCATGTTCGCCAACCGCGGACACCGCCTCTACGAGGTCTACAAGTCCTACCGCTCCATCTCCGAGATTCCCGCTGCGACCAAGCAGCGCATCGAGAAGGAGATCTTCAAGCGCACGCTCGAAGAAGAGTGGGCCAGCACCGCCGCCTTCTGGAAGATGCGCGACCCGCGCGAGCTCGAGAAGGCCAACCGCGACCCCCATCACCAGATGGCGTTGATCTTCCGGTCCTACCTAGGACAGGCGAGCCGCTGGGCCATCGCCGGCGTCCCCGAGCGCCGCATGGACTACCAGATCTGGTGTGGCCCAGCGATGGGCGCGTTCAACGCGTGGGCAAAGGACAGCTTCCTCGAAGCGCCTGAGAACCGCACCGTTGTGCAGATTGCTTTCAACATGCTCGAAGGTGCCGCGGCCATCACCCGCGCACAGCAGCTCCGTACCTACGGAGTGGCCGTGCCGCCTGCCGCCTTCGACTATCGCCCGCGTCCCCTCGCTGGCTAATCCCCCCCCTTTATTCGCATTTTTCCGAGGTTTCCCCACATGTCACAGCGTCCGAACGCCCGCTGCCCCATCGCTATTGTCGGCGCCAGCGCCCTGTTCCCCGGATCCGTCGACAAGACCGGTTTCTGGAACGACATTCTCGCCGGTAGCGACCTGATCAGCGACGTGCCCAAGACGCACTGGCTGATCGACGACTACTTCGACGACGACCTCAAGAAGCCCGACCACACCTACGCGAGCCGCGGTGGGTTCCTCAAGGACATCCCGTTCGATGCACTGTCCTGGGGCGTTCCGCCGAGCATCCTCTCGGCCACCGACACCTCGCAGCTGCTCGCCCTCGTCATCGCGCTTCGCGTGCTCGAAGATGCGCACCAGGGCCAGTTCGCGAACGCGGACAAGAGCCGCACCTCCGTCATTCTCGGCGTCACCAGCTCCCAGGAGCTCCTCGGCTCGATGGTCAGCCGTCTGCAGCATCCGATCTGGCGCAAGTCCATGCGCGAGGCGGGTCTGCCCGAGAGCGAGGTCAACGACATCGTCGAGCGCATCTCGAGCCACTACGCGACCTGGCAGGAGTCGACCTTCCCCGGTCTGCTCGGCAACGTGGTCGCCGGCCGTATCGCCAACCGCCTGGACCTCGGCGGCACCAACTGCGTGACCGACGCCGCCTGCGCGAGCGCGTTCTCCGCCGTCTCGATGGCCGTGAACGAGCTGTACCTCGGCGACTCGGACATGGTGGTGTGCGGCGGTGTCGACACCATGAACGACATCTTCATGTACATGTGCTTCAGCAAGACTCCGGCGCTGTCGAAGTCGGGCGACTGCCGTCCGTTCTCGGCCGCCGGTGACGGCACCATGCTCGGTGAGGGCATCGGCATGGTGGCCCTCAAGCGTCTCGCCGACGCCGAGCGCGATGGCGACCGGATCTACGGTGTCATCCAGGGTGTGGGTTCGTCCTCTGACGGCCGCTCCAAGAGCGTGTACGCACCGGTTCCGAAGGGACAGAGCAAGTCGATTCTTCGCGCCTACGAGCGCGCTGGCTACGACACGTCCACCGTCGAGCTCGTCGAAGCTCACGGCACCGGCACCGTCGCCGGTGACGCCGCCGAGTTCGGTGGCCTCGAGATTGCGTTTGGTGAGTCCGACACCGAGGAGAGCGGCTGGTGTGCCCTCGGCTCGGTCAAGTCGCAGATTGGCCACACCAAGGCGGCAGCCGGTTCCGCGGGCCTGTTCAAGGCCGTGATGGCGCTGCACCACAAGGCGATTCCGCCGACCATCAAGGTCGACGCGCCGAACCCGAAGATCGACCTCGACGGGCCGTTCTACATCTCGACGAAGACGCGCCCGTGGGTCCGTGACTCGTCGCATCCCCGCCGCGCAGGTGTCAGCAGCTTCGGCTTCGGCGGCAGCAACTTCCACGTCGCCGTCGAGGAGTACAAGGGACCGAACGCCGCAGCCCGTCTGCGCACCGCTCCCGCCGAGGTCGTCGTGCTCACCGCCGACAGCCCCGCCGCACTCGCTTCGCAGGCCGCCGAGCTCGGCAAGCAGGCCGCCACCCACGGCGGAAACGAGCACCTGCCGTCCTTCCTCGCCTGGCTCGCTCACGACAGCGCCAGCAAGCTCGACGTGAGCAAGCCCGCGCGCGTCGCCATCCTCGCCAAGGATGATGCGGACCTGGCCTCCAAGCTCTCGCAGGTCGCCACCCTCGTCGCCAAGCAGGGCGAAACCGCCATCTCGACGCCCACCGGCATTCACTACGCCTTCGGTAACGATGCCGGCGAGGTCGCGTTCTTGTTCCCCGGTCAGGGCAGCCAGTACGTCGACATGGGCTCGGCCACCGCACGCTTCTTCGACGAGGCGATTGCCGCGTGGGATGCCGCCGCGGACG
This sequence comes from Pseudomonadota bacterium, assembly GCA_023954855.1. Taxonomy (GTDB): domain Bacteria; phylum Myxococcota_A; class UBA796; order UBA796; genus M1803. Next base: position 60,902 of record JAGSGY010000026.1, read on the forward strand.
TCGACCTCGGCACGGACATGCCGCTGCACGGCGTGGTCTTCCCGAAGCCGTCTTTCGAAGCGGGCGCCGCCAAGGCTCAGACCGCATTGCTGACCGCCACCGAGTGGGCCCAGCCCGCCCTCGGCGTCAGCTCCGTCGCCATGCTCTCGCTGCTTACCAAGGCCGGCATCAACCCCGCCATGGTCGGTGGTCACAGCTACGGCGAAGTCACCGCTCTGCACGCTGCTGGTGTCATCTCCTACGAGGACATGGTCAAGGTCGCCCGCAAGCGCGGCGAGCTGATGCGCGAGGCCGCAAAGGTCCCGGGCTCGATGTGCGCCGTTCCGCTCGAGGTCGAGGCCGTCCGCGCCCGCCTCGAAGAGTGGGGAGTCGACGTCGTCGTCGCCAACCACAACGCCCCGACGCAGGTTGTGCTCTCGGGTACGACCGAGGCCATCGCCGATGTCGAGAAGCGCTTTGAAGGTGTCGGCGTCACGGCCAAGCGCCTCAACGTCGCGACCGCGTTCCACAGCTCGGTCGTGTCCCCGTCGACCAAGCCCTTCGGCACCTTCCTCGACGGCGTGAAGTTCAAGAAGGCCGGACTGCCGGTCTACGCCAACTCCGAGGCGGCTCCGTACCCGAAGACGGCCAAGGCGATGCGCAAGGTGCTGGCTGGCCAGATCGCCAAGCCCGTTCGCTTCGTCGAGCAGGTCGAGGCCATGTACGCCGCTGGCGCACGCACCTTCATCGAGGTCGGCTCTGGTCGCGTACTCTCGAACCTCGTCGGTCAGATTCTCGACGGCAGGGCGCACACCGCGGTGAACCTCGACCACAAGCGCAAGAACGGCGTCGCTGCGCTGTTCGAGGGCCTCGGTCGCCTCGCGGTCGCCGGTGTTCCGGTGAACCTCGCTGCACTCTGGGAGCGCTTCGCCGAGCCGGTCGACCCGCGCACCATCGCGAAGATGAAGATGCCCGTGGACATCAACGGCTCCAACTACGGCAAGCCCTACCCGCCGGCCGATCTGTCGAAGCTGCCGGGACCGAACCCCGAGCGTCCGAAGGTTGCGCCGGTCGCTGCTGCGCCTGTGAAGGCCATCGCGACGCCTGCGGCGAAGCCCACTCCGAGGCCCGTCCCCGTCGCTGCTCCGGTTGCCGCGAAGCCGGCACCGCGTCCGGTTGTGGCCCAGCCTGCACCCGCGCCGGTTGCGGCCCCTGTCGTGCCCACGGTCGTCGCCGCACCGACGCCGGCCTCTCCGGCCTGGCTCACCGCCTACACCGAAGCGCAGCGCCAGACCGCTGAGGCCCACTCCGCCTACCAGAACGCCATGGCCGATGTGCACATGGCCTACCTACAGTCGGTCGAGACCTCCTTCTTCGGCATGACCGCGATGCTTCAGCCCGGCGCACTGCCGGCCCCCGCACTGCCGGCCATGACGGCGTCGCCCGCGCCCGCTCCGGTCGCCGCACGTCCCGTGGCAGCTCCCACGCCGATGCCGATTCCCGTCGCCGCGCCGGTGCCTGTGGCCGCGCCGAAGGCCTCGCCGAAGGCCGTGCCGAAGGCCGCCGCTCCCGTGCTGATGCCGAAGCCCATCGTGCCTGTGTCGACCAGCTCGCTGGCGGGTCTTCCGATCATGTCCGGTGAGATGGCTGCGCCGAAGGCGGCGGCGAAGGCCGCAAAGCCGGTTGCCGCGCCGAAGCCGGCCGGCATCGACCTGACCGCGCTGCTGCTCGAAGTGGTCGCCGAGAAGACCGGCTACCCCTCCGAGATGCTCTCCCTCGAGATGGAGCTCGAGTCTGACTTGGGCATCGACTCGATCAAGCGGGTCGAGATCCTCTCCGGCATGCGCGAGAAGGCGCCGAGCCTCCCCGAGGTGGATGCCTCCGAGATGGCCGAGCTGCAGACTCTGGCGCAGATCGTCGAGTACATGGGCGCTCAGTCGCCCGGTCTCGCCGCGGCTCCCGTAGCGGCTGCCGCTCCGGCTGCGTCCGGCATCGATCTGACCGCTCTGCTCCTCGAAGTGGTCGCTGAGAAGACCGGCTACCCGTCCGAGATGCTCTCCCTCGAGATGGAGCTCGAGTCCGACCTGGGCATCGACTCGATCAAGCGGGTCGAGATCCTCTCCGGCATGCGTGAGAAGGCGCCGAGCCTCCCCGAGGTGGATGCCTCCGAGATGGCCGAGCTGCAGACCCTGGCGCAGATCGTCGAGTCCATGGGTGCGCAGTCGCCCGGACTCGCGGCTGCCCCCGCCCCTGCGGCGGCTCCGGCGGCTTCGGGCATCGACCTGAACGCGCTGCTGC
>JAGSGY010000103.1 GCA_023954855.1 Pseudomonadota bacterium
CTTCAAGGTGCGCTGTGCCACCTCGATGCCGATCTCGCGTTGGGCTTCGCGGGTGGGTGCCTTGCGAAGACGCTCACGAACTTCGGCGGGGATCTGCATGCCGGGGACTTCGTTGTGCAGGAACTCCGCGTTCTTGTACGAGGCGAGGGGCAAGATGCCGACCAGGAACGGCACCTTCGGAACATCCTCGGTGCGATCGAGAAAGTCGTAGAGCATCTGGTCGTCGTAGAGGGGCTGCGAGAAGAAGAACTCGGCTCCAGCTTCGACCTTGCGGCCAAAGCGGTTGATCTCGAGGTCGAGGTCAACGTGTCCAGGGTTGCAGCCGGCACCGACGAAGATGTCGGTCTTGCCGCCCTTGCCAAGCGGGCGTCCCGAGAAGTCGAGGCCACGGTTCATCATTTGGATGAAGGTGATCAGGCCGATGGAGTCGACGTCGAACACGGGCGTGGCATCGGGGTAGGTCCCCATCTTCGGCGGGTCACCGGTCACGGCGAGCACGTTGCGAAGGCCCATGGCGTTGGCGCCGATGAGGTCCATCTGCATGCCGAGCAGGTTTCGGTCGCGGCAACAGTAGTGGATGACGCTCTCGATGCCGCAGCGCTCGCGGGCGAGCAGGGCCATCGCTGTCGGACCCATACGGGCGACGGCTCGGGGGCCATCGGCAATGTTGATGACGTCGATGCCGTTCTTCTCGAGGAAGGCGGCGCCCTTGAGTGAGCGCTCTGGGTCGAGCCCTCGCGGTGGGTCGAGCTCCACGGAGATGCAGAACTTGTCGGCGTAGAGCTTGCGCGCGAACTCGGTGCGCTCGCTGATCGGGGTGGGGTCGAGCGCGACGACCTGCTCACCGTCCTCGTTCACGGGCATGGTCACCGAGCGGGGAGCAGCGACCATTGGCGCCACGGAGCGCACGAAGGAGCGCATCTCCTTGATCATCGGAGGGGTGGTGCCGCAGCAACCTCCCACCATGCGCGCGCCCTTCTGAACGAAGCGGCGTCCGTATTCGGCCATGTACTCGGGAGCCGCCATGTAGATGAGGCGACCGTCGACGCTCTGCGGGTGGCCGGCGTTGGCCATGACGAGCATCGGGTGCTTGAGCTTCGAGGAGGCGGCTTCGACGATGTCGAGGAGCGCACGGGGCCCCGAACCGCAGTTGACGCCGACGGCGTCGAGGTCCCACGCATCGACCTGTGCCAGCACGCGGGCAGCGTCTTCGGGCTTGCCGCCGTGGCTCGGGGCAAAGCTCATGCAGGCGACCAGCGGAAGGTCGGTGAGCGAGCGGACGGCGCGCACGGCCTGCCAGAGCTCACGCACATCGAAGAAGGTCTCGAGCACGAATCCGTCGGGTTCCTCGGTGAGGAGGGCGGCGATCTGCTCGCGGAAGGCGGCAAAAGCTTGTCCGGGCTCGAGCATGCCGAGTGGGGCGAGCCCTTGGCCGATGGGCCCGATCGAGGCGAAGACCCAAGCGGCGTCGCCAGCCGCTTGCCGTGCCAGCTTCACGCCCTCGGCATTGATGGCGACGAACTGGTCTTCGAGGCCGAATTCCTTCATCCGAATCGGGTTTGCGCCGAAGGTGTTGGTCGTGATGACCTGCGCGCCGGCGCCCACGTAGGCGGAGTGGACCTTGGCGATCATCTGCGGCGCGGTCACGTTGAGTTGCTCGAACGCGCGGTTGATGAAGATGCCCTGGGCGTACAGCTCCGTACCCATGGCACCGTCAAAGAGAATCACGCCTTCAGCGAGGGCGGTTCGAAAGTCCTTCACACGAGTCTCCGTTATCTGGCGCGCCCCATAACCCAAGGTCCCCAGCCGGGGCGGTTCGGTGCGGCTAGGTGCGGCGCAGGGTCGTGACCACCGCGGTGGCGTTGTCTCCGCCTCCGCCGCGGTTCGCCAGCTCGACGAGTGCCCGGGCGGCTTCGTCGCACGGACGAGCGAGCACAGCTCGTGCGATGCGATTGGCTGTCTCGGGATGATTGGGCGAGGCGTAGTCGGTCACGCCGTCCGAGCAGATCACCAGCCGCTCGTTGGGGAGCAGCTTGATGTCGATGATGGCCGGCTGCAGCGGGATCGCGGTGTAGGACTCGTCGAAGTGTCCGACGTAGCCTACGAGCGCGTAGCCATTCGGGTCCCAATGGGACAGGTCGCCACGAGCCCAGCCGACCATGCGGTCGCCCGCTTGATTCATGTCTGCGGTCAGCAGGCTCGCGCCGTAGGGACCGACAATGTAGGCGCGCGAGTCGCCGAGCCACGCGAGGGTGATTCGGTTGCCTCGGCTTATGCCGACGACCGCCGTCGTTCCCATCGGAACCCGGCCGTGCAAGCGTCCACCGGCAAAGCGAAGGGCCGCCTCACAGACGGCCTGGTTCGCCATGCGGAATGCGCGGGCCAAGAAGTCCTCGGTCTCGGGGACTGACGCGGTGCGCAACCGTGAGAGGGCCTGCTCCCAGAGAGACGACACGACGTGCGCGGTGATCCCTGCAGCCACATCGCCGCTCCCCGCAGTCGCTGTCGAGATGCCGTCGCACACGGCCAACAAGGTGACACCGCTGCGCTCGGCGGCGAACAGCGCATCTTGGTTGGTCTGCGTGTAGAGGATCTTCATGCGACCGACGTGACTGTCGTAGCCGACGTCTAGGCGGGCATCGAGGTCCAGCTCGAGAGCTGCGCGTTCGTCCTCGGCTTGTGCCGTGGCTTGCCACGCCAGCATCCACGCGTGGCCGTCTTGAGGACGGCAGGCTGGGCTCGGGTGCAGCGCCGCGTCGAGGGGAGCGATTGCGGCGGGAGGCAGTCCGTGGACGGCACCGCGTAGGTAGGGGATGGCCAGAGATGGACTGATGGCCTCGGGCCAGGGCTTGCCGAGAGCGAACTCGAGGAGAAGGACCGCGCTAGCGTAGACGTCGGATTGGGTCGTGGGTCCTTCGTCCGCGGTGCGTAGCGCCTGGTCGGGAGTCGACGCCCGAAACTCGACGGCTCCGTCCGGGGAGAACCACAGGGTCTGCCTGGTCGGGTTCACGACCCTGCCTTCGTCGTGCGCTGCTGCGAGTGCACGCGCGACGGCGAGCGCCACTGCGACGAAACCCCTGCCTGACTGCGGCGGGAGACGCGCAATTGGAACCGCTTCGGTGAGCAGCGAGCCCAGGTCGAGTTCTGCCGTGGCACCCTCCTCGACCAGTGTAGCCGATGGCTGGTAGTTCTCGGCGAGCCACGTGGCGACGTGGGGGTAGCGCTTGTCGAGGAGCTCGCGGAGGACGGTCTCATCGGGTTCGAGGCGCTCGAGAAGCTCGGCCGCGAGCCAGGTGGCGGCCTCGCCATCCGAGCGTCCGATGGCGCGCTGAAGCAGCTCTAGACTCAGCTCGGTGGAGCGTGAGTGGGGTAGAGCTGCCATGGTCGAGCGAAGCAGTCGGTGGCCATCGGGGCTGCCGGACGCCGCGGAAAGCGAGTCCAGCGCGTACGGAGACGGCCAGCGGGCCAGGGCCGCTGCAAGTCGACCTTCTGCGTCGAGTGGGGCCCCTTGGCGAATGCCCCGCAACACCCGGTCGAAGATGGCTTCCTGCACAGACTCTGGCGTCGCTGCCGCAGTCCAGTGACCCTGGCGGATGGCGTGAATAAGCGCCTCGACGGGGTCGGAGGGACCCTCTAGGAGCGCGGAGAAGACCCGCTCTGCGCTGTGCTCTGACATCGCTTGAAGCACCTCGTCGCGAAGCAGACGCGAACCATCCCGCCAAGCCCATGCCGCTGCGGCGTCGAACTGGGCCTCTGGGAGGCCTTGGCGGTGTTCCTGGGCCAGCGCCCACCGGGAGGAGGCGGTAATCGACGGACTCTGGAGCCGCGCCCCAATGTCGTTGGGCTTTGCAGACGAGAGGCTCAGCGTCTCGCCGGTCAGAGTCAGCCCCGCATCGCGCTCGATGAGCGGCAGGGCGGTCTTCCACCAGCGGTCGAAGGCGTCGACGGAGAGCAGCTTGCGCCCTGTGACCCAGTCACGGAGGTCAGTGATGTTCTGCGTGCCCCCAAGCTCGCCGAGTAGGGCTCGCAGGGCGCTCGGGGGGTCGACGGTCAGCTCCTCGGTGAGACCGTTGCGGTCGGCGAGGGCCCGCGAGAAGAAGCCGCCGGCATCGCAGAGCGAGTAGGCCTTTCGCAGGCTCTCGGCGGAGATTTGACCCGGGAGGTTGGCGTCGTCGCTCTCCCAGTTCACCCCGACGTCGTCGGCGTTCACATCGCGCACGCGTGCGAAGCCAAACGCCGAGTGGTGGAGCACGGCGCCGGTCGCGAGTTCATCGATGTCCCGGATGGGTCGCATGGAGGGTCGTGGTTATACCTCGTGCTCACCTATTCAGGAGTTGAAATCGTGGAGGTCCGTGACCCAATCCACGGTGCGATCCGCCTCTCGCCTGGCGAGACCCGTGTTGTCGATCACCCGTTCATCCAGCGCCTACGCAATATTCGGCAGACGGGCTTCTCCTACCTCCCGTTTCCCGGGGCCACCCACTCGCGGTACAGCCACTGCATCGGCGTGATGGAGCTTGCCGGTCGCGCCTTTGATTCCGCCTTCGCGGAGTGGGGCTTTAGCAGCCCGGACCGCCGTGCCGAGTTGCGATCCGCAGTGCGGATGGCCGCTCTGTGTCACGACCTCGGGCACGCTCCGTTTTCGCACTGCACCGAGTTCGCGATGCCAAAGCTGACCGATCTCGGCATGCAGTTCTATGGCGCGAGCATCCCCGATCGCTTCGCGACCCACGAGGACTACACGATCGCGATCCTCGAGAAGAGCTCGCTGGCCGAGTGGGTCGCCGAGGAGTTCGCCTTCACGACGCGGCACATCGCCGCCCTCATCCACCACGACGTGACTGTAGACGACGACTTCTTCATTGACCGAGGCCTGGATCACCGCAGAGCCCTGTCGCAGATCGTCTCTTCGGAGCTCGACTGCGATCGCATGGACTACCTGGTCCGCGACTCGTACTACTCAGGGGCTCGCTACGGCGCGATCGATACTGACTGGCTGATCTCGAACCTCATCGCGCACCCGATCGGCGCGGAGGTGGGGGTCGGCCTGGACGAGAGCGCGATCTACGCCTTTGACGACTTCCTCGTGGCCAGGCACCACATGTTCCTGATGGTGTACTTCCATCACAACAGCGTGATCTACGAAGAGATGCTGCGGCGCTGGGTCACGAGCTCCGACAACGACTGGGCCTTGCCCTCGAAGCTCGACGCCTACCTGCAGGTCGACGACGTGGCGCTCTCTGTCGTGCTTCGCCAAGCGGAAGGGGAGTTCGCCCGCCGCATCGTCGAGCAGCGTCCCTACAAGCGCGTCGTGGAGCGGCACGGGCTGCCCGAAGAGGTGGACTTGTCCTCGGCCGAGGACACGCTGCTCGATGCCGGCATCGACGTGATCCACTCCACGTCGACCGGACGGCTGTCCCGCTACACCCAGCACCGCACCAAGCGGGCCTCTGCGCCCGCCATTCAGGTACTGGAGCGCGGCGGCGGATCCCACACGCGGCCGCTGACCGACGCGTCACGCATCTTCGATCGGTACAAGGATGCGCGCAGAATTGCTCGACTCTATGTGGCGCCCGAAGACCGCGAGCGCGCCCGTCAGGTCCTTGGCCTGTCCTAGATCGGGGCGTATGGGCGCTCGGTCGTGAGAGTTTGCCGTCGAAATCTGTGCGCGACTCCCGGACCCGGGTGCGGCCGGATAGGTTGCCTGCCTTTCACTGACAGGAGACCCCATGTTCGGCTTTGATCTTTCCGACGATCACCAAGCGTTTCGCGAGCTTGCCCACGACTTCGCGGAAAACGAGATGCGCCCGGTTGCTGCGCACCACGACCAGACGATGAAGTACCCGTGGGAAGTGCTCAAGAAGGCCCACGAGCTCGGACTGATGAACACGCACGTGCCCGAAGAGTACGGCGGCATGGGCCTCGGAGCGTTTCCCGGTGCGCTGATCAGCGAAGAGCTCGCGTGGGGCTGCACCGGCATTGGTACCGCGATGGAAGCCAACGGCCTGGCCCTCGCACCGGTGCTGATCGGGGGTTCGCACGAGCTGAAGAAGAAGTACGTCGCTCCGATGATGGACGAGCTGAAGATGGCCGCCTACGCCGTGACCGAGCCCGGCGCTGGCTCGGACGTGGCCGCCATGAGCACCACCGCCGTGCGCAAGGGCGACAAGTACATCCTCAACGGCAGCAAGATGTGGATCACCAACGCAGGGGTCTGCGATTGGATGTTCGTCGTCGCGTACACGGACAAGGGCGCCAAGCACAAGGGCATGACCGCGTTCATCGTCGAGGCCGGCTGGGACGGCGTGGAAGTCGGCAAGAAAGAGATCAACATGGGCCAGCGCTGCAGCGACACCCGCGCTGTGACCTTCACCGATGTCGAGGTTCCGGCTGAGAACATCGTCGGCATCGAGGGCAAGGGGTTCTTGCTCGCGATGGGGGCCTTCGACCACACCCGTCCGCTCGTGGCTTCTGCGGCAGTGGGCCTAGCGAAGGCGGCGATGGAGTACGCCATCGAGTACGCCCTCGAGCGCAAGACCATGGGCCGTCCGATCGCTCAGCATCAGGCGATCGCGTTCATGATCGCGGACATGGCCAAGGACATCGAGGCCGGGCGACTGCTCGTCTGGAAGGCGGCGTGGTCCGCAGACCAGGGACGGCCGAACACGACCCTTGCGTCGATGGCCAAGGCCTTCAATGCAGACGCCGCGCACCGGATCGCCTCCGATGCCGTGCAGATCTTCGGCGGCTACGGCTTCAACACCGAGTACCCCGTCGAGAAGCTGCTCCGCGACTCGAAGATCTTCCAGATCTACGAGGGCACGAGCCAGATCCAGCGCCTGATCATCTCGCGGAACCTGCTGTCGCGCCGCTGATCGCGCCTCGGTTCTCGGCACAGCGCCTGTTCGCCTTGCGGTGAGCGGGCGCTTTGCGCTTTGGGCTCGATGAACCGGCCGTCCTCACACGCTGTCTGCGTTACGGTCTGACCCCACCCAGGATGCGCGTTGGGCTTCGTCCACCTCCATGTCCACTCCCAGTACTCGTTGCTCGACGGGACGCTGGACCCGAAGCAGATCGCCAAGCTCGCCTCGAAGCAGGAGATGCCGGCGGTCGCGCTGACGGACAGCTGCAATTTGTACGGTGCTGTCGCCTTCTACAAGGCGTGCAAGGGTGCGGGTCTCAACGGAATCCTCGGCTCGGAAGTGACCATTGAGCCTCGTGGCCTCGGCTTCGCGCATCCGGCGCGAGAGGAGGGGGGCTACCAGGTCATCCTCCTGGTCAAGAACGACGCCGGCTACAAGTCGCTCTCGAAGCTGGTGACGACCGCGATCTTCGACGGCATCCACTACAAGCCGCGTATCGACCTGGCCCAGCTTCGGACGCACTCTGAGGGTCTGATTGCGCTAACGGGAGGGCGCAAAGGCTTGGTTGGCCGCTCCCTGTCTGACGGTGGCGCCACTGCGGTCCAAGAGCGCTTTCAAGAACTCGCGGACATCTTCGACAAGGAGCACCTCTACATCGAGCTGTGTGACCTCGGACTCGAAGGGCAGGAAGCCATCAACGACGCCTGCCGCGTTCTCGCCAAGGACACCGGCTACGACACGGTCGTCACCAACGCAGTGCACTACGCCGAGCCCGAAGATGCGGCTGCGCTCGAGGTCCTTCACGCCATCAACCAGGGCTGCTCGCTCACGCACGTCGAGCGCATTCAGTCGCCCACCGACCAGGCCTACTTCAAGACCGAGGCCGAAGTCCGCGCGCTGTTTCCCGAGGATGGCGCGGCCATTGAACGGACCGTCGAGATTGCCGAGCGGTGCGAGTACCACTTCGACTTCGATACCTACCACTTCCCCGCGACCACACCGCCTGACGTCGACCCCGACGACCCAACCGACCAAAACAAGCAGCCCGACACCGACGCGAACTGGGAGTACTTCTACCGCGCGTTCCCGCCGCCGAAGGACTACGGCCTGCCGGACCCCGAGGAGGCGATTCCGCCGCGTCCCGAGGGCGCCGGTAGCATCAACGGCTACTTCGACTGGTACTCCGAACGCGGGCTCGACCTTCGCCTGGAACACGTCCCCGACGCGTCGATTCACGAGACCTACCGCGAGCGTCTGAAGGTCGAGCTCGACATCATCAAGGGCATGAAGTTTCCGGCCTATCTGCTGATCGTCGCGGAGTTCATCAACTGGTCGAAGGACAACGCGATTCCCGTCGGGCCGGGGCGTGGTTCCGCTGCGGGCTCGCTCGTGGCCTACGCGATGCGGATCACCGACATCGACCCGATTCGCTTCGACCTCCTCTTCGAGCGGTTTCTCAACCCCGAGCGGGTGTCGATGCCCGATATTGACGTCGACTTCTGCCAAGACCGGCGTGAAGAGGCGATCGAGCACGTCCGCGAGAAGTACGGCTCACCGCTCGTCTCGCAGATCATCACCTACGGCAAGCTCAAGGCCAAGGCCGCCATTCGCGATGTCGCGCGCGTGCTCGACATGTCCTTCAACGAGGCGGACCGCGTTGCGAAGCTGATTCCCGACACCCTCGGAATTACCCTCTCCGAGGCGATCAAACAGACCGAGGACCTGCGCAAGCTCCGCGACGGGGACCCCAAGGTTCGGCGCTTGCTGACCCTCGCGCTGTCGGTCGAGGGGAACCTTCGGCAGACGGGCGTGCATGCGGCAGGCGTGGTCATCGCTGACAAGCCTCTTGTGGAGTACGCGCCTCTCTACCGCCTCGATGCGGACGGTGGTCCGGTCGTCCAGTACGACATGAAGTCCGCCGAGGGCATCGGGCTCATCAAGTTCGACTTCCTTGGCTTGAAGACGCTCGACCAGATCCGCGATGCGGTCGAGATGATTGACCGAAACCACGGCGTGGCCATCGACATGGCCCTGATCGATGTCGCGGACCAGGCGACCTACGAGCTGCTTCAGCAGGGGGACGCTCTGGGCATCTTCCAGCTCGAGTCGTCAGGCATGCGTGACCTGCTCACCCGCCTCAAGCCCAACGTGCTCGACGATCTGGTCGCGCTGGTTGCGTTGTACCGTCCGGGTCCGCTCAGTTCGGGCATGACCGACGACTTCGTGGACCGAAAGCATGGACGTCAGAAGGTCGAGTACCTGGTCCCGATGCTCGAGCCGATCCTGAAGAACACGTACGGCACCATCGTGTACCAGGAGCAGGTCATGCAGATCGCCCAGGTCATGGCGGGCTACAGCCTCGGCGGCGCCGACATCCTCCGTCGGGCGATGGGCAAGAAGGATGCGGCCGAGATGGACCGGCAGCGCGGCATCTTTGTCGAGGGCTCGGTCAACAACGGGGTCGACCGGCAGAAGGCCGAAGACATCTTCGACCTGCTCGCCAAGTTCGCCGCCTACGGCTTCAACAAGTCGCACTCGGCTGCCTACGGCTACATCAGCTACCAGACGGCGTTTCTAAAGGCGCACTACCGGCCTGAGTACATGGCCGCGCTGATGACCATCGAGGCGAGCAACACCGACAAGTTGCTTCCGTACCTCGAAGACTGTCGCAAGGCGGGGATCGATGTGCAGCCCGTGTGCGTCAACGAGTCGATGAAGGGCTTTGACGTACCGAAGGGTAAGCGCCACATTCGCTATGGCCTGACGGCGGTCAAGGGCTTGGGCGGCGGAGCGGTGGACGCCATCCTCGAAGCGCGCTCAAAGGCGGGCGGGCGTTTCGAGCAGCTCTCGGACTTCTTCGACCGCATCGACTACCGCTCCGTGAACAAGAAGGCGGTTGAGGGCTTGGTGAAGTCCGGGGCGATGGACTTTGCCGGAATCCCTCGTGCAGCCCTGCTTGCTGGCCTCGAGGCGGCCATGTCGTCAGGGTCGCGCAAGCAACAGGACGAGGCGGTGGGCCAGGTGTCGCTGTTCGGCGCCATGCAAGCGAGCAGTGCCGCGCCGAAGATGCGTTGGCCCAATGTCGAGGAGTGGTCCCTACCCTTGAAGCTGCGCTTCGAGCACGAGACGCTCGGGCTGTACCTCACCGGCCATCCGATGGAGGCCTACTACAAGGACGTGCAGCGCTTTGCGACCGCGAGCATCCACGAGCTTGCCGACATTCCCGGCGACCAGGTCGTGCGCCTCATCGGGCTGGTGGCGAACGTCAACATCCGTCGCACAAAGCGGGGCGACAAGATGGCTTTCATCCGCCTCGAGGACGACACTGGTGGAGTGGAGTGCACCTTCTTCCCCGAACCGTGGATGCGTTCCACACGCGCGGTGACGACGGTGACCGCGAAGCGTAGTGCCACCGACGCCGACGTCTTCGAGCCTCTGATGATCGTCGGCAAGGTCGAGTTTCGCGGTGAAGAGCTCCAGATACGTGCCTCAGCCGCTGAGCCGCTCTCTGACATTCGCCTTCGTGAGACGCGTGAGGTGCGCATTCGCGTCGACCTGGACGAGTTGGCGGGCCGGAAGCTCCCTCGCCTGGTCCATGCCCTCGACGAACAGTCGGGTCCCATTCGCTGCTGCGTCGTGGTGAGGGCACCCGGTCGTTTCGAGGCCGAGATCATGCTCAAGGAGCGTCGGGTGTACCCCGGAACACGTCTCGAGATGGCGATGCACGAGCTATTCGGGCGGCGTGACGTGGTGGGGTACCAATGATCTTGTGGCTGGGCATGGCAGCACTCGCGCAAGAGGGTGAGCCGGTCGATGTCCGGCGAGATGCCGGACGTGACGCGGTCATAAACTGGTCCGAGCTCTCCGTTGAGGTGGAGACGCGCTCGCACGCAGGCGGTGCGGCGACACGGAAGTCAGCTGAGGCCGAGGCTCGCAAGGTCCTCGGGCCGCGTCTCGCCGGCGCAGCTCGGCTAGTGGGCGTGACCACCGACATCACGCTGGGAGACCTCGAGGAGGGGCCTGCACTCGGAGCCTCCGTGGCAACGCGAATGGCCCGCTGGTACGTCAGCGAGGCCCGCTACTACAGCTCGGGGCGCGTGGAGCTGGTGGGCGAACTCGACCTTCGCGAGTTGCTCAAGCCGTGGACCTTGTCTGGCGCGGAAGAGGCTCCCGCACGCGGTGAGCAGCCCTCTTACACTGGGTTGATCGTCGACGCCCGAGGGCTCGACTTCGAGCCCGTCTGGGCGCCTTCCGTGCGCGGGGTTGGGGCGACGCTGTGGACGGGCACGCTCTGGGAAGACGTCGCCTACGAGCGGGCGCCGGTGGTGTATGTGTCTGATGCAGCCCATCCGGCGGCGATGCGCGCGGGCAACAACCCCATGTTCGTGCGAGCGGCAAGCGCTGAGCCGAGTGTGCTCGAGCTGGCCGACGACGATGCGGTCAGGGTACGCACCGCATTCTCGGAGGCCCGTACCCTTGGGGATGGCACGGTCGTGGTGGTCGTCGACCCGTGACGGTGGACGTCGCCTGGCTGGGCAAGGTCCCGTACCGTGAGGCACTGCGGCTTCAACGAGCCCGGCGAGAGGGCGTCATTGCGCACTCGGCGCCCGACACTCTCTGGCTGCTGGAACACCCGCCGGTCATCACTACGGGCAGGCGCACTGCCGACCTCGACCTGGGGCGACTTGGCGGCCTTGAGGTCGTTCACACCGAGCGAGGGGGACTCGCCACCTGGCACGGCCCAGGTCAGCTCGTCGGCTACCTGATCGCGGACGTGGGCCGGCTCGGACATGGGGTCAAGTCAACGGTGGAGGCGCTTGAGCAGGGCCTGGTCGACTGGCTGGGCCAGCATGGGGTCGCGGCTTTTGCGGAGTCGGGCTTCCCCGGCGTGTGGACTCAGACCGGCAAGATTGCGTCGGTCGGGCTGCACTTCCGCCGAGGCGTGAGTCTGCACGGGTTTGCGCTGAATCTCTGCCCCGATCTCGCCGACTTCGAGCGCTTCACACCCTGTGGGATCGAAGGCGTGCGCATGACATCACTAGAAGCCGAGATCGGCGTGATCGTGCCTCCAGTGGAGGCGTGGATCGGGGTGGGGGACAGTATCTGCGCCTCGTTGAAGTCCGCCCGTCACGCCTAAGGTGCGTGATCTTCGGCATTCCCGGTGCCATGTACCGACCTTGCCGATGACGTCTTCTGGGTTGTCGAGAAGGCCATGCGAACGGATGCGTTGACACCTCTGGGGTCCGCGGATACAAGGCGTGGCGTTCCCGGTGACTATCCGGGTGCAGGCATGTAGCTCAGTGGGAGAGCATCGTCCTGACACGGCGAGGGTCGGCAGTTCAATCCTGCCCATGCCTACCATCTACTGAAACGGGCAGGTTCTTCGGAGCCTGCCCGTTTTCTTTTCACGGTTCCCCGCTTGACGTGCTCGCCGTAGCGGGTGATTTTCCCGCTCGGTGAACAGTGCTGTTCATCGATGGATCCCTCGAACCCAGGCCAAGCCCCTTGCGTAGACCCCGTCGCCCGAGACGCCCACTCCGCCCAGAAAACGATGAACTCCGCGTCAACGGTCGCATCCGCGTGCCCCGCGTGCTGGTCATCGACAACGAGGGCAACCGCCTCGGTGAGTTCCTTACCGAAGACGCCGTGCGTCTTGCGCAGGAGCGTGGTCTCGACTTGGTCGAGGTTGCTCCCGATGGTCGTCCTCCCGTCTGCCGGATCGCCGACTACGGTCGGATGAAGTACGACCGAAAGAAGAAAGAGGCTGCCGCGCGCCGCAACCAGGTGCACGTGCAGAACAAAGAGGTCAAGCTTCGGCCCAAGACCGACGATCACGACATGGCCGTCAAGGTGCGCAACACCATGCGCTTCCTCAACGCCGGCCACAAAGTCAAGATCACGGTCCGGTTCCGTGGCCGCGAGATGGCTCACCGCGACATTGGCGCCCAGCAGTGCCTTCGCATCGCGGATGCCTGCGGCGATCTCTGCACCATCGAGTCGCATCCGCGCATGGATGGTCGCCAGATGTTCATGATCTTGGCGCCGACCAAGAAGCCGCAACCACGCCGCCGCGAAGAGAAGCAGCGGAAGGGTCAGGCTCCGACCGATCCCGAAGAGGTCGAGGGACTCGAGCACGATCCCGATGACGACATCAACGACGACGAGCTGGATCAGCTCGACGAAGCTGCCGAGGCCGCGTCCGAGAGCGAGTAGCTCTCACCGCCAACGCACGCAGGGCTAGCTCCGGTTGGCCCGAGTTCGACCATCGCGTTATCCGCGGTGGCGTTGTACGCCCGACGTGGCGTATCCAGGAGTTTCCCATGCCCAAGATGAAGTCCCACCGTGGGGCCAAGAAGCGCTTCTCCCTGACCGGGAAGGGCAAGGTCAAGTTCAAGCACGCTTTCCTCCGTCACTGCTTGGAGCACAAGCCGAAGAGTGCGAAGAAGGGCTTGATGAAGACCGGCATCATGAAGGAGTGCGACGCTCGTCGCGTCCGCCTTCTTCTCCGCGGCGGCTGAGCCGTCCGCATCATTCACAGGGGCCCGAGGGTCCCGTCCATAGACCCACCGCTACTGCCCGAGAGGGTTGGGAACCGGTTTAGAGGAGTCATCCATGGCACGCGTCAAGAACGCAATGAACCGTACGCGCCGTCGCAAGAACCTGCGCGCGCGCTCCAAGGGCTTCTTCCTTGGCCGCAGCAACCTGCGCCAGGCGAACCAGGCCGTCATGAAGTCGGAGGCGCGCCAGTACATTGGCCGCAAGCTCCGCAAGCGCGACTTCCGTCGCCTCTGGACCCAGCGCATCAACGCTGCGTCCCGTGCGCACGGCCTCCAGTACTCGCGCTTCATCAATGGCCTCAAGAAGGCCGGCATCGAGGTCAACCGCAAGATGCTTGCCGACCTCGCCGTGCGCGAGCCGCAGGCCTTCCAGGCGCTCGTCGAGGCCGCTCAGAAGGCCCTGGCGGCCTAGAGCATGCGTCTGTTCGGTCTCGCTCTTGGCCTCGCGACACTCTGCGCATGCGCAGGTGGATCAGATTCCGATTGGTTTCTGTTCAACAGTGAGACTGACGTGATCGACGTCGAAGTGACGGACTCCTCGGAAGCGGGTGAGGCCGTCACGATTGACCTACACAGCACGACCGGAGCCGTTCTCATCGGTTCCGCCGTGTTGGACCCTGGCTCGGGGCCGGTCGGAACGGAGCACAGTCTGATTGTCGACGTGGGTGACGCGTGGCAAGAAGACGTCGGTCGGGTAGCAGTGTCTGCAGACTCGGGCGACCGTGGCGTTGAGCTCTTCGAGCTTCGCCAAGACTCGGCCGATCACGGCGTGTGGGTGCTGACGTTGACGTCGTCTGGCGTCGAAGGTGAAGCGCGCACCGATCAGCTGACGGTTCGGCTCTTTCAAGAGCAGCTTGTCCCCGAGCCGATCGACACCGCCGCCTCGCAGTGAGCCGCCGACCCACAAAGGTCAGCCCGCCCACGCCCATCGAGGCGATTCCGGACAAGGTCTACTTCCGCATCGGTGAGGCTTCGAGCCTCGTCGGCGTCGAGGCCCATGTACTTCGTTACTGGGAGAGCGAGTTTGGCCTGAAGCCGACGCGCACGCCCTCCGGACAACGTCGCTACCGCAAGGAAGACGTCGAGACCCTGCTTCGCGTGCGGCGTTTGTTGCACGAGCAGGGCTTTACGATTGCCGGCGCTCGCAAGGCGCTGAGCGGCGAGGGTGAGGGGGACGGAGCCGAGATTGACTCGGCTGCGGCTCGGGAGGCCTCGCTTCAGATTGCGCAGGTGCGGACCAAGCTCGCGGCCATGATCGCCGAGCTTCGTAAGCCCCTAGACAGCTAGCAGCGCTCTGGAACGGCCTCGGCGGCTCTTTGCTGAGGACGTCCCTGGCTTCGCCGATACAGGGTTGGAGGCTGTGCTGGGGTCCTGCGCGCGGCGGGCTGGACAGCGATCGGCTGAACGGCGGATGTAGATCTGCGAACGCAAGAAGGCCCGAGTGGTGTGCACCACTCGGGCCTATTTCTTGAAATGGTCGGGACGGCAGGATTTGAACCTACGACCACCTGACCCCCAGTCAGGTGCGCTACCAGACTGCGCTACGCCCCGATAAGCCCTCGCCGTTTAACCGTCGTGGGTGAGTGCCGCAAGGGCCCGTGGCGTCTGAATTCGAGCACGGAGCGGGAAAAACATGCGGGTTGCCGGCGAACCCGTGGAGAGTTCGGGTTTGAACCGACAAAGTGCCCTAGGCAGGCTTCTTGTCCCGGAACAGCACGGTCCAGCTTCCTGCGACGGCCACGGTGTCATCTTGCTTCACCACGTCACTCTGGAACAAGACCACGCCCTTTCCGCCCTTGCTGGAGGGCGTGACCTCGCGAACCGTCAGGCGGAGGCGAATCGTGTCGCCGAAGAAGACGGGGGCCTTGTAGTCGAAGGTCTGGCTCATGAGCGCGAGCGTTGTGCCCTCGAAGATCCCGAGGGTCTGTCCGAGCCCGGTCGAGATCGACGCAGCGAGCATGCCATGGGCGATGCGCTGACCGAAGGGAGTCTTCTCGGCAAAGGACGCGTCGACGTGCAGGGGATTGAAGTCACCGGAGATACCGGCGAAGTGCACGACATCTGCTTCGGTGACCGTGCGGCCTCCCGATACAAAGGTGTCGTCGACTGAGAACTCACTGAAGAACTGACCACGGGCCAAGGGCACCTCCGGAAGGGCGTGTCACCTATCCCGGAGCCTGCGTCAACCCTTGTGGCATCTCCGTGAGTCCTGGCCGCCACCAGGAGCCGGAGGCCGCAAACACGTGTGCGCGGCCACCGGATGAACCGATGACCGCGCACTATGGGCGTCAGTGGTCCGCGCTCACACGCGGACCGACTGCACGCTACCAGTCGTCCTCGTCCCAGGTGCGAACGCGCTTGCTGCCGCCGCCGCCCTTTGGCTTACGGCCGCGGGTATCGCGAACGCGAGGGTCGCTGTCTTCGTCGCGGCCCCTCTTCTTCTTGGCTGCGGGCTCGCGCTTGCGCACGCGATCCTCGCCCCAGGACTCTTCCTCGTTCGGAGGAGAGAAACCACCGGGACGTCCACCGCCACCGCCGTAGCCGCCGCCACCGGGGCGTCCGCCACCGTAGCCACCGCCGCGTCCGCCGCCTCCGGGGCGTCCGCCACCGTAGCCGCC
>JAGSGY010000062.1 GCA_023954855.1 Pseudomonadota bacterium
ATCGTCCACATACCAGTCTGACGCCGAGCCAAGGAACAGGGAGCTATCGTCGTCGTCGACCAGCCCGTCGCCATCGTTGTCGACCCCGTCGCATTCCTCGCGCTCGGCCGGGTCGCAGTCCTTCAGCCCGTCGCCATCGGAGTCGAGCCCCTCGTCGACGTCGCCGTCGCCGTCGTTGTCGATGTTGTCACAGGTCTCAGTGTCGAAGCAGTTGGCGATGCCGTCGTTGTCGTTGTCGAAGCCCTCGTCGACGGTGCCGTCGCCGTTGTTGTCGACGCCATCGCACTCTTCGACGTCGACGCAGTTCGCGATGCCATCGGTGTCGTTGTCTGGGAAGTTCTCGTCGATGCTGCCGTTGCGATCGTTGTCGATGCCGTCGCAGTCCTCGGTGTCGACGCAGTTGCCGATACCGTCGCCGTCGTTGTCGGCAAAGCCGTTGTCGGGCACGCCGTCGCCGTCGTTGTCGATGCCGTCGCACTCTTCGGTGTCGACGCAGTCGGCCACGCCATCCGTGTCGGAGTCGGGGAAGTTGTCGTCGATGGTGCCGTTCTGGTCGTTGTCGATGCCGTCGCAGATCTCGGTGGTGGGGCAGTCGATGACGCCGTCGCCGGTCGTGTCGGTCCAGAGCTCGTCGATGTCGCCGTCGCCGTCGTTGTCGATACCGTCGCAGGTCTCGGTGTCGACGCAGTCGGCGATGTTGTCGTCGTCGGTGTCGTCGTAGCCTTCATCGACAAGGCCGTTTCCGTCGTTGTCGACCCCATCGCAGTCTTCGGTGTCGAGGCAATCGACGATGGTGTCGCCATCGGTGTCGGCGAAGCCCTCGTCTTCGCTGCCGTCGCAGTTGTTGTCGATGCCATCGCAGACTTCGGTGGCGTCGGGACTGACGGCCGCTGTGCTGTCGTCGCAGTCGCCGAGGATGTCGGACTCGGCGCTATTCGCAAAGCAGGCCATACGCGCCGTGCCGAGATCATCGCCATAGCCGTCGAAGTCGGTGTCGGGGTACCAGGCCACGAGGACCGCGTCGGGGTCGTTGTCGTCGACCAAGCCGTCGCAGTCGTTGTCTTGGTTGTCGCACTCTTCAGGGAAGCCCGGGGCATTCAGCGGGTCGGCGTCATCGCAGTCGTACTGCACCGGCGAGCCGTCCGTGTCGCCATCCACCCAGTCCGTCGGGTCCGCAGCGGGCCCACCAAAGGCGCCGATGTCCGAACGTGATCCGTCGGGGTTGAGAATCGCGGGGTCCCCTGTCCCGATGGCCGCACTTCCCCACATCAGATGCAGGTCATCACCGCAGAGGTTGTCATTGGACCACCCCACGAAGTCGGGGTCGGCGAAGACGTTGGTCGCGTCGAGGGAGTTGGTCGAGTCCCCCCCAAGGTTCTGCCACCAGAGGTTGTAGGCGACCGTCGAGCCGCTCCCGTCGAAGGCGGGGACCTGAAGGTGATGCGCGACGATGTTGTTGCGGAAGTCGCCGTTCCCGCTCCAGAAATTGGCGGCGACGCCCCATTGGGGCTGGGTCTCTTCGTTGGCCACAAAGGTGTTGTTGTGGATGTTCGCTGAGCCGTTCTCGACGTAAACACCCGCGCCGGAACGTTCCGAGCGGTTGCCGACGAAGATGTTGTTGGTGACTTCACCGTCTCCAGAGCGAAGTGCGAGCGCTCCACCCTTGTCGGGCTCGCGAGTGAGGCCGTTGTTACAGAACTGGTTGCGGCGCACCTCAGCCGCGGGCGTCGACTGGATGTCGACCGCGGCCCCATAGGTGCTCAACCCACTATCGACGTAGTTGTCCTCGAAGGTGCAGTCTTCGAGGACAAAGCTCTCAGCGTTGCGAACCGAGATGGCTCCGCCGTTATCGCGCGACCAGTTGTGGTCGAACACGCTGCTCCGGATAGATGCTGGGCCGAACTCGAACTGGATGGCGCCCCCAGAGTCGTCGCTCTGGTTGTTGCTGAACACCGAGCCTTCGACCACCAGGTCATAGCGATCACGACCGTGAATCGCCCCGCCGCCGTTGTTGCTGGTGTTACCGGTGAACACGCTGTCGTAGACCTCGATGCGCGTGTTCCGCCAGGTGCCAATCGCACCGCCTTCATTCGCGAAGTTGCTCGTGAAGGTGCTGTTGCGAATGACCACCCAGCCGCCGTCGCGCACATCCATCGCGCCGCCGACCGTATTGCCGCTGCGAATGTTGTCGAACGTGCAGTCGTCGAAGGTCACCGGCGAGTCGTTCGTGTCTGGATAGGTGAAGTTCCCTCGTTGGACCTCGATGTCATTGTCGATGAAGTCGATGCCGCGGAAGGTGAGGCCGTCAGCATTCACCTTGCCGAGCTCCATCTGCACCACATCGCCGACGGTCTCGCGCTCGATCGTCACCGAGTCGGCGACATTAGTGGCATCGATGTTGTTGTACAGCCCAGCAGCCACCCAGATCACATCGCCCGAGTTGGCCCACTCGAAAGCGTCCTCGAGCTCAATCGAGTTCGACACGAAGATGTCGGCTGCAAGGGCTTGGCCGGGCAGCAGCAGAAACAGGGCGAGGTGCGAGAGACGCATAGAGACTCCGAGGCGCACAGTGTAGCGGGCGAACCCGCCGCCCAATGGATAGTCGTGACCCGGAGGCCAAATGCGCCGTGCACATCCCCCAGAAGACACCATCACAGCGCTGTTTCTCTGGGGCGTAGACCGCGATCCAGAGGCGACCGCCTACTTTGTCCAGGAGCAGGGACTGTGGCGCCCGTACAGCCGCCGCTTCAGCCTGGAGCAGTGCGCCGCCGGGGCGAGAGCGCTTCACGACCTCGGCATCGGCCCCGGAGACCGGGTGGCCATCGTCAGCACGACACGTCCCGAATGGGCAGCCGTTGATCTGGCCACGACCGCCCTCGGCGCCATCACTGTCGGTCTGTACCCGAACCTCCCCGCGGACCACCTCGCCTACCCGCTCGCCCACTCCGGCTCGCGCATTGCCATCGTCGAGAATGCCGAGCAGGCGTCCAAGATCGCGGCGATTCGCGACCAGCTGCCCGACCTGGAGCGGGTGATCAGCATCGACCCCGTTGAAGGCATGGACAGCATCCTCGACCTCGCGACCACCCCCGATGTCGCCTTCCTCCGCGCCAGAGGCGCCGAGCGTCGACCCGAAGACATTGCCACCCTCATCTACACCTCCGGAACCACCGGGGAACCCAAGGGCGCGGTCCTCACCCACGGCAACTTCGCCTTTGTGTGCAAGGCGGTGCTCGAGGCCGTCGACGTCGTGGACGGGGAGCGCTCGATCGCCTGGCTGCCGCTCGCGCACGCCCTGCAGCGCCAGACCCTGTACACCAGCTTCCTCATCGACACGGTTGGCTACTGGTCCCCCTCCGTCGAGGACTTGCCCGAGGTCATCGCCTTTGGACGTCCGCACATTCTCGCATCGGTGCCGCGCATGCTCGAGAAGATCCGCGGGCGCATCCTGGCGGGCGTGGCCGAGCGGGGTCCTCGTGCCGACCGGGCCGTACAGCGTGCCCTCGCGATCGGTGTGAAGCGGCTTGGCTACCTGGAGCGCGGTGAGCGCGTGCCTCGGGTGCTGGAGCTGCGCTGGCGGCTGATGGACCGCCTCGTGTTCGCGAAGATCAAGGAGCGCCTCGGAGGCTCGCTACACACCCTGGCCGTCGGCGGAGCTGCTCTCGACCCCGAGGTCGCCCGGTTCTTTGGCGCCATGGGCCTGTCGGTCATCGAGGGCTGGGGCCTGACCGAGACCGCGGCTCCAGCGACCGTGAACCGCACCCACCACTTCCGGTTTGGCACCGTCGGCAAGCCCCTTCCCGGTGTCGATGTGCGCCTCGCTGATGACGGCGAGATCCTGGTCCGCGGCCCCGGCCTGTTCCGCGGCTACTACAAGGACGAAGCCGCCACTGCCGACGCCTTCGAAGACGGCTGGTTCAAGACCGGCGACCTCGGAAGCTTCGACGCCGATGGCTTTCTGAAGATCACCGACCGAAAGAAGGAAATCTTGGTCACCGCAGGAGGCAAGAACATCGCTCCCGTCCCGATCGAGGCCCGAATCATGCGCTCACCGCTGATCTCGCAGGCCGTCGCGGTCGGCAGCGAGCGGCGCTACATCGCAGCCCTAATCAGCCCAGATGCCGAGGCCCTCGATGCCTGGGCCGCCGCCGGCGGTCATGGCACCCTCACCGCCGAGGAGCGGGTTCAGCATCCCGAGATCGTCGCGGCCTTCGAGCAAGCCGTCGCCACGGCCAACGAGACCCTCCCCCGCTGGGAGCAGATCAAGACCTGGCGTGCGGTGCCGATCGAGTTCACGCCCGAAGGCGGCGAGCTCACGCCGACCTTGAAGCTCAAGCGTCGAGTGATCGCCGAGCGCTACGCCGACCTCATCGAACAGCTCTATGTCTGAGAAGAGGTCGATTGGCCACGGCGCCTGGATTCGGGTCATCGAGGACTTCTTGCCACCCAGCGAGGCCGACGATGCCCTCGATGCGCTCCTGGCCGAACTCGCGTGGGAACAGCGGTCGAACGTCGTGTTCGGAAAAGAAGTGCTCCAGCCCCGCCTCTGCGCTTGGGCCGGGGCCATCCCGTACAAGTTCTCGGGACAAACGCTCGAAGCGCGGGCCCCAACGCCGACGCTTGCCGCACTCTCGGAGCGCGTGCTCGCCGAGGTGCCGCATCCGTTCAACCACGTGGTAGTGAATCACTATCGGAACGGCCGAGACTGGATTGCCAAACACGCCGACAATGAACGCGAGCTCGGCTACCGCCCGCTGATCGCTGCGGTGTCCCTCGGCGCGACGCGTCGCTTCGACCTGCTTCGCAAGAAGGGCAGACGCCTGGTGAAACTCCAGCTCACCCATGGATCCCTGCTGGTCATGGGCGGAAGCTGCCAACACACGTGGCGTCACCAGCTGCCCAAGCAAGCCGCAGTCACCGAGCCGCGCCTGAACCTGACCTGGCGACAGCTGATGGGGCCGCCGGGCTGGAAGCGCGACTGGGAGAGCGACCCCAACCGACGCGAACCACGGGGCGAGAGTTCCGGCCAGGCGGCGGTCACACCGCGCGTCTGAAGTGCACAATGGCTTGCACGGCTACGCCCGTCGCTCTATGGCGCTGCGCATGACTGCCGAACACAACCATCCCTATCAAGTGCTCGAGATCGTGGCCGCCGGAACCTTCGGCCAGGTCTGCATCGTCCAGGACGTCGCCGACGGCCGGCCGCTCGCGGTCAAGGTGCTCAAGAAGGAGTTTCTGCGCAATCAGAAGGTGATGGCGCGCACGCGTGATGAGGCGCGGTTGCTCAGCGTGCTCGACCACCCGAACCTGCTGAACACGGAGGGCTTCTTCGTGATGGGCGGTCACCCCATCGTCGCGATGGAGTGGGTGCAGGGTATTCCCCTCTCGGACCTGTGCGATCCGGAGCGTCCGGTGCCGCCGGCTGCGGTCTCAGCCGAGATCATTCGCCAGTGCTCGCTCGCCCTCGATGCGGCGTACACCACCCCCGCAGGTCCCGAAGGCGAGCCGCTTCACCTCGTGCACCGCGACATCAAGCCCGGCAACATCCTGATCAGCGTCGACGGCGATGTGAAGGTGGTGGACTTCGGCATCGCCAAGGGCAACTTCCAGCACAAGGAAGCCGTGACCGTCTCGGTGGTTCTGGGAGCCCGCGACTACAACGCGCCAGAGAGGCTCGACGGCGACGAAGACCAGCCCTCTCTCGACGTCTACAGCCTCGGCTGCACGCTGTACCGCTTGCTCGGCGGCACCGAAGCCTTCATCTCGATGAACCCGAACCGCCACAGCCCTCGCCTCGAAGAAGCGAGCGCGGCTCTGGCCCTCGACGGTGTGCGCGGCGCGGCGCGGCTACTTCTGCCCGACCTGCTCCAGCAGATGTGCGCCTATGACCCCACCGAGCGGCCCAGCCACCGTGAGGTCGTCGAGCGCATCGAGGACATGCAGACGCGCTTTGGACTGGACTGCGACCTTCGCGCCTTCGCGGCTGAGACCGTCGCGCCGCTGTACCACACCCGCGGATGGGTCCCTCCGACCGAGCACCCCGCCTGGCCCGACGTCGCCTTTCTCGAAGCCGGGCTTCCCGCCGACCACGAACCCCAGGTTGGAGCAGCAGCGACCACGACCTCAGGCGATGTCGACGCCCGCCTTCGGGTCGCCTTATCGACGCCCGAGTGGCCCTCGCAGGTGCCCGCGATGCGTCGCCTGCTCGCCGGTCATCCACGCTGGGACCCCACGCCACTGGTGACGCTGCTTCGCGAGGCGAGCGCTCCCGCTTGGCAGCTGTGGAAGAAGCCGCCGCCGACGCATAAAGTGGCCGCGGCCCTCGAGCTGCTGCGTGGGCGCAACGACGCCGTCACCGTCGAGGCCGTGCGGGGGCTGATCCGACACAAGAACCCCGAGATCGCCGCCAGCGCCCAGGCCCTGCTCGACGCGCTCTAGGTCAGTCCAGCACCGGCGCGAGCGCATCGGTGATCGTCATCAGGCTCTGGACGAGCCGCTCCTCGTCGACCCCATCGACGTCATAGAGCGAGCTTGCGCGAAACAAGCCGACCATGGCGCGCACAGCGGTTCGCGCGACGGCCTTGCCATGCGCGACGTCGGCGGCCCGACCGGCCCGAACCGCCGCCGAGGCGAAGCTCTCGACCGCCCAGAGCTCGAACTCCTGCTTTCGCTCGACCCCGCGAGCCGACGCCCGTAGCTCCATGAACCGAAACACCGGCAGGTCGCGCCGGAGCCTGCCGACCACGTCCACGAACATGGCCTGCATCTGGTCCGCTCCAGGCTCGGGGTGCTCGAGCACCGCCGACGCACTGCGCTGCAGATCGGCGAAGATGCTCGCGCCGACGGCGTCGAAGATGTCGTCTTTCGTCGCGAAATACTGGTAGATCGAGCCCACCGAGACGCCGGCATTCTTCGCGATCAGGGCCATTGACGGCTCCTGACCCCCATTTGCCCGCAAAACCTGAATGGTCCCGGCCAAGATCGTGCGAATCGTCTCACGGGAACGCTGCTGACGCGGGTTTCTTCGGAGGTTATCGCCGGGCATCGTTTTCCTGTGGAGACGCGAATCGGCAACGTGCCGCCGAGCGCATAGCTTAACGATGAGCGAAGCCATGCGGCCCGCTTTTTGCGCCAGGCCGAGGAAGCCCCATGTCCACCGCAGCGTCCATTCGAGACACCCTCTCCGCGCCGTTCACCCTGGCGAACGGCCAGGTCGTGAAGAACCGACTGCTCAAGTCGGCGATGAGCGAGACCCTGGGCACCGGCGACAACCGCGTCACCGACAGCTTGATCACCCTCTACAAGCAGTGGGCGGACGGAGGCATTGGCCTATCGGTCACCGGCAACGTGATGGTCGACTCGAACGCCCTCGGTGAGCCGGGCAACGTGGTCCTCGAGGACCGCCGCGACATCGAGAAGCTCGCCGAGTGGGCAAGTGCCGGCAAGTCGGGAGGCGGGCTCATCTACATGCAGCTCAACCATCCCGGACGCCAGGTCCCCCGCTTTCTCAACAAGGAGGCGGTCGCTCCCAGCGCCGTCCCTTTCCGCGCCGAGCTCAAGAACGTGCTCGCCACCGCGCGCGCCCTCACCCACGGCGAGATCGAGGGCTTGATCGCTCGCTTCGCCACCGCGGCCGCCATCGCCGAGGAGGCGGGCTTCGACGGCGTCCAGATTCACGGTGCCCACGGCTACCTCGTCAGCCAGTTTCTCTCGCCCCACACCAACCAGCGCACCGACCAGTGGGGAGGAAGCCCAGAGGCTCGCCGGGCCTTCGCCATCGCCCTGATTCGGGCTATCCGCGCGGCCACTTCGCCCGGCTTTGGTCTCGGCATCAAGATCAACTCGGCCGACTTCCAGCGCGGCGGCATCACCGAAGAAGAGTCGATGCAGACCATCGTCGCGCTCGCCGCCGAGGGCCTAGACTTCGTCGAAGTGTCTGGTGGCACCTACGAGGCCCCGGCGATGATGGCGGCCAAGAAGAGCACTCGCGAACGTGAGGCCTACTTCCTGACCTTTGCAGAGACTCTACGGAAGACCCTTGATGTGCCCTTGATCGTCACCGGCGGCTTTCGCTCAGGCGCAGCTATGGCCGATGCCATCGGAAGCGGCGCCGTCGACATGGTCGGCCTGGCGCGCACGGTGGCCATGGACCCCGACTTTCCGAACCGGCTGGTCGACAAGGGCGACATTCGCCTGGACATCAAGGACCTTCGCACCGGCATCGCCTTCGTCGACAAGATCGCGATGATGGAGCTTCTCTGGTACGAACGCCAGATTCACCGCATGGGCGCCGGCAAGCGTCCCATCCCGAGTGAGGGCGCCCTGAAGTCGCTGTTCTTCTACGCCCTGAAGAATGGGCCCAAGAGCTTGAGGCGGCGGCGTGCCTAGTCACCCGCACATCGAGCCGGACTCTTCCTCGCCAGTGACCGGTTATCCACGCGTCCTCCGGAGCAACCACCGCCATGAGTGAGCGCAGCGCCGCCAATCCGCTCTTTCTCGCCTTCGGGCGCTTCGTCATCGCCGCTCGCGTTCCGCTGATCGCGCTGACGCTGGTGATCACGGCCCTGTTTGCTGGGGCCTCGGCCAAGTACCTCGAGGTGAACAACACCACCGAGTACTTCGCCGTCGGCAATGCCGAGGTCTCTGACCGTCTCGAGGAGTTCCGCGACGACTTTGGCCGCGACGAGATGTACGCGGTGATGATCGAAGGTGACGTCTTCTCTGTGCCCTTCCTCGACAAACTCGAGGTGCTGCACGCCGAGCTCGAAGACTTCGACATGGAGGTCGCAAGCCTCGGTGAGCGCCGCAAGGACCGCCTCGACTTCGACCCTGCCGTGACCGCAAAGGCGCCCGAGCCCGAGGTCGACGCCTTTGCCGACGACTTTGCCGACTTCGGCGGCTTCGGCGAAGAGGATGCCTGGGGAGATGAAGCCGGCGGAAGCCTGGTCGAGCAGGTCGTCAGCCTCGTGAACGCCCGCCAGACCGTGCCCACGGGGGACGGCATCGTCGTGCGCGGATTGCTCGAAGACCCCACCGCGAAAGAGGATCTTCCAGCCCTCAAGAAGCGCGTGCTGGCCGATCGAACCCTCGTCGGCAATCTCGTCGGAGAGAACGGAACGCACACGGTCATCATGGTGCGCACCGGCTTCATGAACGAGCTCGACAGCGGCCGCGTGGACGGCGCCATCGCAGAGCTGGCCGAGAAGCATGAGGGTCCCGGATTCAAGGTCACCGTCACCGGCACTCCGCACCTGAACCAGTCGCTGAACAGCATGGTCACCTCGGACATGAAGCGCTTGGTCGTCGCGGCCGCCATCGTGATGACCTTGCTGCTCATCGCGCTGTTCCGGCATCCCGTCGGCGTCTTCGGCCCGTTCTTCGTCGTGGCCATGGCCTCGATCTGGACCCTGGGTGCGATGGCGCTCTACGGCGCTCCGATCACGCTGGTCTCGAACGTCCTCCCGGCCTTCCTCGCCGCGGTCGGTCTCGGCGACTCGATTCACATCCAGAGCGTGTTTCGAGAGGCCCGCAATCAAGGGCTCTCAGCCCGAGAGTCCGTGCTGGCCGCCATCGGAAGCACGGGCACCCCCGTGGTCTTCACAACGATCACGACCATGGCCGGTCTCGCCTCGTTCCGCTTTGCCGGCACCGTCGCCATTCAGGAGATGGGCCTGTTCGGCGCCTTTGGCGTCAGCGTGGCGATGCTCCACAGCCTGGTGTTCTTGCCCGCGGTGCTGTCCTTCCTCGAGAAGGGAAACCTCGGCGGCGGAGTCGTCGAAGAAGGCGAGCGCAAGCCCGACACCATCGACACCGTGCTCGCCTGGTCGGGCGGCCTGTCGAACACCCCGGCGCGAAGGGTCCGCACCCTCGTCGGCGCCGCCCTGCTGGTCATCATCGCCGTGGTCGGCATGTCGAAGCTGCGCGTGTACCACAACCCGCTGGTCTGGCTTGGCCCCGAGAGCGAGACCACCATCGGCGTCAACACCATGGACGCCGAGGTCGGCGGCACCACCACCGTCACATTGCTTCTCGAAGCGGACGGCGAAAACGGACTCAAGGACCGCGACTTCCTGGCCGCCGTCGACGAGCTCACGACCCACGCGAGTGAGTGGGTCCACCCCGATTATGGGTCCCCCATCGTCACCTCTTCGACCAGCCTCGCGGACCTCGTCAAAGAGACGAACCGGGCGCTTCACGGCGGTGATGAGTCCTACTACGTCGTCCCCGAGGACCAGCGCGCAGCCGCCGATGCCCTGCTGTTATTCGAGCAAGCCAGCCCAACGGAGCTCCAGCGCATTGCCACCGCAGATCTGCGGAAGACGCACCTGACCATGCGGGTCGTATGGCTAGACGCGTCTGGCTACCTGCCGTTCATGGAACACCTCGAGGAAGGCGTTGACCGCATCATCGGCGACAAGGCGACCTCTCGCTCGACGGGCTCCATTCTCACGGTCATCACCGTCGTGAACACCATTCTCCACGACCTGATGATGAGCTTTGGCATGGCCCTTCTCGCAATCACGATGATGATGGTCATCCTGCTCCGCGACGTGCGCCTCGGTCTGGTCGCCATGGTGCCGAACCTCATGCCCATCGTCTTCATCATGGGTTTCATGGGGTACATGGGCATCACCATCGACCTGACGAACCTGCTGATTGCCTCGATCGTCATCGGCATCGCCGTCGATGACACCATCCACTTCCTGTACCAGTTCCAGGCCGGTCACAAGGCCTTCGGCGACGTCGAGAAGGCCATCGACCACGCCATGGAGCACGCAGGCCGCGCGATGGTCAGCACCTCCATCGTGCTTACGCTCGGCTTCGGCGTCTACATGGCCTCGTCGCTGGTCAGCATGCAGCGCTTCGGCCTTCTGGTCGGATTCACCTGCGTGATGGCCCTGTTCGTCGACCTGATCATCGCACCCGCACTGCTTCGCACCCTCTACGCCACCTCGTCCCCGGGAGCCGAAAATGCCCACGTTCCGCAGCCTGCCAAGTAAGGTCCTGCTCGCAAGCCTGCTCTGGGCGAGCACCCTCGCCTCGGCTGTCGAGCCGACCGAGACCGACCCGAACGTCATCATGGACGCAGTCACGGCGCAGGACACCGGCGACAAGCAGAAGTCGCGCGTGCACATCACGATTATCGACAAGGCCGGCCGCGAGCGCACGCGCTCCATCGTCACCCGCGCCATGGACTTCGATGGCGGCAGCAAGCAGCTGATGCTCTTCGAGGGCCCGGCCGACGTGCGCAACGCTGGCCTGCTGTCGATCAACCACGACGATGCCTCGAAGAACGATGACCAGTGGCTCTACCTGCCGAGCTTGGCGAAGACCTCGCGCATCAGCGGCGCAGACCGCTCCGGCTCGTTCATGGGCACCGACCTGACCTACGCAGACATGGGTGACCGCGACACCGAGAACTACGACTACACCTTGGTTCAGGGCTCGGCGACCGTGGACGGCGACGACTGCTGGGTCATCGAGTCGCGGCCGAACGCCGATGAAGCCTCGGAGACTGGCTACGTGAAGTCACACACCTGGATCAGCAAGAGCAAGCTGATTCCGGTACAAGTCAAGGCATGGGTCCTCGAAGGCAAGAAGCTGAAGTACACGAAGTTCGGCGAAATCCAGCAGATCAACGGCATCTGGGTTCCGCACCGCATCGTCGTGCGCACGGTCAAGGGCACTGAAGTGCAGTCGACCTCGACCCTCGTGTTCTCAGAGATCGCCTTCGACCAGGAAGATGTCGTGTCCAGCGACTTCACCGAACGCCGCCTCGAGCAGGGCCTGTGAGTCCACTCCTCCTCGTACTGGCGAGCTTGGCCCCCGTGTGGGCCGAGACGCCGGTCGTGGAGGAACCCGCCTCGCCCGTCTGGACGGAGGATGCCGGCGAGGCCTCTTCGTCGGTCGAGGACTCACCCTGGCAGACCGCGGGCCCCTGGGACGTGCCGACCCTCATCGAAGGCCCGCCCACCCCACTTCGCAGCCCGATCAACATCGCACCTTGGTGGCTGCGCGAGCCGCCAAACCCGTGGGGAGTGGCTGCCGGCACTGCTGCGCCAGCCGAAGTCACCCCATGGACCGGCTCGGCGCCCACACCCGAGCCCGGCTGGGAGCAGGCCGCCGGCGCTGACGAAGCCGGTTGGGGAGACAGCCCAGCCGCCGATACCGCTGACGAAGCAGGCTGGGGCGACGCAGCCGATGAAGCCGGTTGGGGCGACGAAGCCGACGATGCCGGCTGGGGCGATGCCGGCGACACCGCTGGCTTTGGCGACGCCCCGCCCACGACGCCCGCCAAGAGTCGCAATCCGATGTTCACCTTCGGCGGTGCCCTCGAGACCCGCGAGTCTCTGTGGATGGAGCGCCTTGGCGAGACCCCACTGGCCTCGGCCAAGCAGTCTGTCGACCTCGAGGCACGCTTCAAGAAGGGCATCTTCCGGGGCAAAGCCGCCGTGCACGCCGAGGCCGACCTGGCCTACTGGTTCCCCCAGGACCGGTGGGACGGCATCATGGAGGACAAGCCGACCTTCCGCACCTACGGGCGCCAGCTCCTTCCGCGCGAAGTCTGGCTCTCCGCCTCTCCCGGCGACTTCGAGTTCAGCGCCGGGCGCCAGAAGGTGGCCTGGGGCGAGGGACTGCTGCTCTCGCCGATGGACGTCATCTCGCCGCGCGACATGCGCGAGCCGGGACTCGCCGACCTCGAGGACCTGCGCCTTCCGGTCACCATGGTCCGCGCCGGCTGGTATCCGGGCTCGCACCGCTTCGAGCTGTACTACGTCCCCGAGTTCGACATCGGCTTTCGCAGCCCGCCACAGGGCCCCTACGGCGGCATGACCGCGCTGGTGGACCAGGCCCCCGACATCAATCCGAGCGACCTCTTCGAAGACCCGACCGGCGGACTGCTCGGCGGCCTCATCGACTACTTCTTCGGCGACGAGTTCGACGAGCAGGTCGAGACGCTGCTCACCGACAAGGCCTACACCTACGAGCACCAGCAGCCCCGTTGGAAGGCCTCACAGGCCCAAGTCTTCGGACGGTGGCGGTACAGCGGAAACGGCATCGACGTGGCGCTGTACGGCGGCACGCTCATCGACAAGCAAGGCGCGTTCAGCTTTCCCGAGCTTCAGACTTTCATCGACGAAGACGTGATTCGGCTCAAGGTCGACCACTACCGCTACAGCTCGTTTGGTCATTCCGGCGCCGCCCCCATCGACAAGCTGCTGTTGCGGTGGGAGCTCGCGGTCGACTTGAACAAGCCGTACAACACGGCCGACTGGGACGTCGCACCACCTGAATTGAGCGTAGGCCGCGGCGACCTAGCCACCGGCATGGTGGGTGTGGGCATGAACTACATCCCGAACACCACCGTGGACTTCGAGGTCAGCCAGGGCGTGTTCCTCAAGAACCCCGGCGAGCTCATCACCCCTGCAGACACCACCAACTGGGGCCTTCGGGTCGGTTGGACGGGCATGCGCGAACGGCTGCGCCTAGGCGCCACTGGCCTCGCCTTTGGAACCGATGGCCGCTACGGGTCGCTCGCTCGCCTCGACGCCTCTTACGCCCTGCGCGACGGCCTCTGGGCCACGGTGGGCGGAATCACGTACCAGCCAGGTCGCGAGAACGGCCCGCTGATCGGACTCGACACCCACGACCAGCTGTTCGGTCAGCTTCGATGGTCGTTCTAGAACGGTCGCGGTAGCATCGCTCGGTAGGAGGTCGCCTGGAGACACAGGTCCCCGACTTGATCGAGCGACTCGGCCGCGGCGCGATGGGCGAGGTGTGGCGGGGAGCTCTGGGCGGGCACCCGGTGGCGGTGAAGCGACTGCACCCCGAGCTCTCACGCAGACCCGAGCGGCGCGAGGCCTTCCTTCACGAAGTGCGCGCAGTGGCCCGCCTGCACCACCCGGCACTGATCGCGGTCTACGACTACGGCATCGATGAGGGCGTGCCATGGATGGCGATGGAGTTGGCCAGCCAGGGAACGCTGGCCGCGCACCCGCCCGAGAGCTTCGCCGAGCTGCGCGAGCGGCTCCTCGTCACGCTGGACGCACTCGCTCACGCCCACGCCCACGACCTCACTCACCGCGACCTCAAGCCGAGCAACTTGCTGATCTGCGGCCACACGGATGCCCGCCCAGGGCTCAAGCTCGCCGACTTCGGTATCGCCCAGGCACTGGGTGCGGAGGACGCGCTCGCGCACTCCGGCACGCCCCTGTACATGGCCCCCGAGCAGGTTCTCGGAGCCTGGCGGCAGGTGGGACCCTGGACGGATCTCTACGCTCTCGGATGCCTGGGCTTTCAGTTCGCAACAGGCTCCGCACCGTTTCGAGGCACGAGCGGCGAGCTGAGACGCGCGCATCTGAGCGCACCCGTGCCGAGGCTCCGGCCCCACTTTCCGGTCCCTGCCGGATACGAACCGTGGCTCAGGCGCCTCCTGATGAAGGCCCCCGCCGAGCGCTATCGATGCGCTGCCGATGCGGCGTGGGCACTCCGCCGCTTGGAGCACGCTGAAGCCGGACACGCCCAGCCCTCATGGCCCCTCGACGCGCCCACGCTCACCCACTTCGACGGCTCGGCCGTACTCGACGGGACGACGCTCGTCGGCACGCCGGACGCCGAGACAGAAGCCATGGCCATCGAGCGCGCACCATGGCCCTTGCAGGCTCCGCCCACCCTTCCCGTCACCGCCCATCGAGGCCTGGGCCTAGGCGTTGCCTCTCTGCGCGAAGTGCCGTTGGTGGGTCGCCAGCGCGAGACCTCCAAGCTGTGGGAACGGCTTTCCGAGGCACTCGAGGCCGAGGACACCAGGGTGGTCGTACTTCATGGGCCGCCAGACATCGGAAAGACCCGGCTGGCCCAATGGCTGGTGCGACAGGTGCGCGCGTGTGGTGGCGTCGGCTTGTTCGTCGATGCATCCGGGGTGGACCCGGTGGCTGAAGCCCTTCGCACCGCACTCCACAGTGATGGACTCAGCGACGATGCGCTCAGCGCACACCTCAAGGAGCGCACAGGCTCGGCGGGACTGGCCACGACGCTGACGCAAGACACCCGGAAGGTCGGAGAGATGTGGTCCGCACTGCGCGCCTGGGCCGAGGAACGCCCCCTCGTCATCGCGCTCGACCCCATCAGCCCCGATGCGATCGAGCTCGCGCGAGCCGCAACGGGCCACGGCGCCATCCTCCTCCTCACCGCGCGCGACAACGACCTGGATGCCGCGCGACGTGAGGCGCTTGCCCACGCCTCGTTCATCCCCGTCGGCCCACTCGACGAACGCGACTGGACCGCACTTGCCGACGCCCAGATTGGCGTCTCCCACGCGCTGTCTGGTCGGCTTGCAGTGCTTTCCGAGGGGATCCCAGGCGTCGCGGAACGGTGGGTCTCCTCGTGGGTGGAGAACCAGCGCCTGCGCTCCGGAGACGGAGGACTGGAGCTCGACGAGACTGCCCTGCGCGCCGCAGCAGAACCGTCCAACTACTGGCTCCATCGAGTGCGGGCAGCGCTACAGGACCCTACCGACCAGCAGGAGGCTCTCGAGATTGCGGCGGCGCTGGGCGTACGGGTCGACCGTGAGCGCTGGCATGCTCTGATCGGTGGCACTCCCGAGGGGCTCGAGGGCGGGCTGGCGTCACGAGGGCTCATCCGACCGACCGGCACCGGCTTCGCGTTCGTACACCCCGGCATCACCGACGCCCTTCGACACCTCGCGGGAGAGCGCTGGGCCACGCACCAAGCAAGCTGTGCCGCGACCGCAACCGACGACGAGAGCAAGGGCCGGCACTGGCTCGCAGCCCAGCAGCCTCGACAAGCCATCGCCCCGCTGCTGAGAGCCGCCCACCAACGGCATCTCCGCGGCCAGTTTCGCCGCGCGCGCGACTTGTACCAGGAGCGAACCGACGCGATGCAGAGCGTCGGCATCGACGAGGACGACCCTCGTTGGGCCGATGGGTGGAACAAAGAGGCCATCACCTGGCGCATGCTCGGCGACTTCGACCGCTGCGTGGAGCTTGGAGGAGCCGTCGAGGCCCTGGGTAGGCGCATCGGCGAACCGTCGCTAATCGGAGACGGCCTAATCACGCAAGGCGTGGCGTTCGGCAACAGCGGCAAGCTCGCCGAGGGCCTCACCTGCCTCGACGCGGCCATCGGGCATCTCGAGGGTCGACCCGGCCGCCAGAGGGCTCACGTCGTGCGCGCCGGCATCCGCATCCTCGCCCGGCAGCTCGACGGGGCCGAAGCTGACTTGCAGACGGCGCTATCTGGCGAGCTCGCTCCCTACCTCAGGGCCGAGGCGCTGCGGCACCTTGGGGGCATCGGCTTTCTACGCGGCAACCCCGCCGACTTCGAAGCGCGCCTGACCGAAGCCATCGCTATCTACGAAGCCACGGGCGACCGTTGGGGCCAGGCCGTATCGGTCGGCGACCTGGGCGTCGTGGCGCACGTGCGCGGAGACCTCGACAAGGCCGAACAGTTCTACCGCCGTGCCATGGAGCTCTGGCAAGAAGTCGGCGGTCGAGACCAACTCATTGCGCAGAACAACCTCGCGATGGTGCAGGCCGCCACAGGGCGCTTTGCAGAAGCACTCCAGGGCTCAGCCTGGGTGGAGGCCCAGGCCAACAAGGTACAACTGACGCGGATCGTCGCTCCGAGCCACGCGGTTCAGCTGGTCGCGAGCGCTGGGCTCGGCGATGGCGCCAGCTTCGACGCCACGCTCGAGCGAACGAGGGCGCTCACCTCACCGAGTGTGGATGAAGACCTGCCACAGCTGGCCAAGGACGCCGCGGACCATTGGGACAAGCACGGCGATCAGGCGCGGACACAAGCGGCGCTCGCACAGGCCGCGCACTGGGCGGCAGCGCTGGGGTAGCGTGGCCCTGGAGCGCCCGTGTTCGAACTGCAGATCCACAAGGACGGCGCTGTCGTCCACCGCCACTCCATTGGCCCACAGCCGAGTCACATCGGCAGGGCTCGGACCAACGACCTTGTGCTCGCCAGCCCACGGGTCTCTTCCCAGCACCTCATCGTGTGGACAGACGCCGACACGGTGTGGTTCGAGGACGTGGGAAGCCGCAACGGCACGACCCTCAACGGGGACACGCTCACCGGCCGAAAAGCGGCGACCACCGGTGCAGTGCTCGTGCTCGGCGATGCCGTCGAGCTCCACTTGGTGGGCACCGCCCCAGCCCATGACGATGCCCTCCCGTCTCTCTTCGTCGAAGACACCGCCAGCGGCGTGCAGATCGCCGTTCGTGCGCAGCGCGCCCACTTCGGCTCCGGCATCGATGCGGACATTCGCCTACAGGAAGGGCCGGCCCGGGCCGCCACCCTCATCGTTCACAGCCACGAAGTCTGGCTCGGCACCGACGAGGGAGAGCGCGAGCTGGTCATCGGAGAGCCCTTCGACGTCTGCGGCCGCGTCTACGTGCTTCGGGCAGACACGGGGGCCGCAACAAAGACCGAGGCCCTGGACGAGGCCCGCTACCCCTACGACCTCGCGGTGAGCCTCGAAGGTGCGAGTGGGCCGTCGGCCACGCTCACCCACCGCCGCACCCGTGCGGTTCACGTCGTCCGCTCCGAGGTCCGTGTGACCCTGCTCTACGTGCTCGCCCGGACGCTTGCCGCGCACGTTGACGAGGGTGCTGCGGCCGAAGTCCGAGGCTGGATACACGACGACGATGTGGCCAGCGGTCTGTGGGGACGCGAGCGGTTCAAGCTCGAGCCGAACAACCTGCACGTGCTCGTCCACCGTCTCCGCAAAGAAGTCGAAGCGGCTGGCTTCGACCCGTGGTTCATCGAGAAAAAGCGCCGCCACCTGCGACTCAGGTTGGACGGCGCTGTGGTGGAGTAGGCCTAGACGCCACGCGTGGCAGAGCAGCCCGCAGGGCCACCTGGCAGGGCCGCGACCCCGCGTGGCGCCCGGCAATCACTTCAGGCTGCCGACCTTGGCGGTGCCGTAGCGGCTCGAGAGCGGCGAGAACACAGGGAACTCCATGCCCATGCGGACCATCGGCCCGAGACCCGGCTCGATGCCAAGGCCGAGGTGAAACGGCGTGTCCATGCGGCCGAGCCCAGCCGACCGGTTCAGGCGCAGCTCACCGCCCCAGTGGCGGAAGTTGCTGAAGTTCTCGGACTCCGAGTTCTGCGGCGTGTACAGGACGACGAGCTCGAGGCCATGCTGCCCCCGGATCATTCGGCGCTCACCGTGGTGTTCCTGAATCTCGCGCCAGGTCGTGAGGAAGGAAACACCACCCGCGAAGGCCAAGTATCCCGGCGCGACCTTGTCATCTGCGAGGTCGGGACCTCGTCCCACGAGACTGCGCAGCCCGCCGTAGACGATCAGGTTGCGCTGGGCGGTAACGGTGGTGTCGATGTACTTGTAGGTGGTCGTGGTCGTGCGCATGTCCGAGCTCGAGCTCTGCGAGAGATTGAACTTCGCATCCCGCTGCTTGTGCCCGCGGATCAGGCTGAAGCCCACGTTGCCGTAGAGCTGGCCGAAGGTGCGGGGGCCGTTGTCGCGGAGGGTGACCCCGAGCGCGGCTCCAGAGTCGATGTAGAGGCCCGACGCGGCCACGAGCTGGTAGCGGGGCCCGAAGGCCGCAAGCGTATGGCTGCTGGTGACGTCCAGCGCCAGGCCGAGCATGTCCCAGTCCTTGCGCTTGAACCTCCCCGGCGCTGCGGACTCACCGGCGTCACTTGGCGTGGCGGCCGAAGTGGGCTCCACCGCTGGCTCGATTGGGGCGGGCTCGGCGGGGGGCTCCGCTACGGCCTCCGTCGGCGAGGCCTCGGTCGGCGAGGGGGCCGGCGCGACCCCATCCTCTTCGGGCTCCTCTGGCGTGGTGGCCTCGACCGGGGGCACTTCGGCACCCGAAGCCTCCGGATCTGGCGCGTCCTGGGCAAGAGCAGGTGCAGTGAGTGAGAGGGCGAGAACGGCTGAAACGAAACGGACCATGAGGACCTCCAGGTGGCTGTTCACAACCTAGGAATCCCCCGCCCTGAAAGACTTTCTGGTCTCTTTCTGAGTCCCCTCGATCCGCAGACCAGAACGACCTAGGGGCGAGCCGGAGCTGGAAGGTCCGCGCGAATCTGCACCGAGAAGTCCTCGGCCCCGTCATGCGCCAAGACCCTGTCGTTCACCCGGTAGCTGTCGCGCAGGTCGTCGAGCCCGACCGTGGTGTCGAGCAGTCCGAGTTCCCAGGCCAACTCGTCGGAGTAGCCGGGAAACAGCACCTTGCGGCTGAACGGAACCGTCTTTGGCGCGATGGTGTTGACGTGGTCGACCAGAACCGTCGTGCAGTTCCGGCTGAACGTATTGTAGAAGCGGGGCTCTTCGCGCAGCCGGTTGGCGCTCTCGAGCATGTCCACGAGCATGGTGCGCGCATCGTCCCGGGACGCGACCATCGGGTAGAGAAACACGTCGTCCTCGCGGTGCTTGGCCCGCAGCCCGATCAGGTCGCGCTCGTCCCCCACCACGTACATCAGCTCGAAGTTGTTCAGCATCCCGGTGAGGACCCCGAACTCCTCCCCGACTTCCTTTCGAATCTCGACCGAGATGGCCAAGGCCCGCCCGTCCTCGAAGGTGAAGCTCACGAAGGTGTGTGCCGCTCCGCCAAAGTCAGAGAAGGGCTCGACGATGAACCAGGCGCGCTCGAGGGCGTTGAGGTCGTAGCTGCGCTGGTCGTACGCCACGTCAAAGTCGTCGACGTCCCGGTACGTGAAGTTCCGAATGCCCGAGACGTACACGAAGTCGCCCTCGAAGTGCGCCACGGGAAGCACCGCCTGGTCTGCGTTCCACTCGCGGTCGTTCGAGGGGCGCTTCAGCCCGACGAACAGCGAAAGGGCCAGTGCGAGCGCCACGAACAGCCCCGCCCCTGCAGCCAAAATGCGCTTCACCGACCTCCCAGAACCCAAAACAAACTCCGTCTACGCGCCGTAGCGCCGCCGCCGCACGAACAGCGGCAGCAGCACAAGACCGAGCCCGGCCGTTCCCTGAACGCTTCGACAGCCGCAGTCTTCGGGGTCTAGACCGGTGTCTGCGGTATCGGCCGTGTCGACGAGGTCGCTACCGCAGTAGTTGTCGTCGTTGTCGGGATCGATGAAGTCCGGCAGGCCATCGCAGTCGACGTCGGTGTCGAGCTCGGATGCATCGTCGACGCCGTCGCCGTCTGCGTCGAGGTCGAGGTGGTTGGGCTCGCCGTCCCCATCGATGTCAAACGACCCCTCGACGATGGTGGGAATGCCATCGTTGTCGTCGTCGGCGTCGTAGAAGTCGACGAGCGCGTCACCGTCGGTGTTCACCGGCTCGAAGAGCTCCGCCTGGTCGCAGTGCACCGTCGCGGTGTACGCATCCCAGTCGAGCTCGTGTCCGTACTCGACACCGTCGGGCACGCGGTCGAAGTCGCTGTCGCGAAGCTGCGGGTCCGAGCCGAGGGCTTCTTCGACGGCGGTCGGCAGGCCATCGCCATCGGGGTCACCGCACGGGCCATCGTGGTGAAGCGGGTCGAGGTAGTCGACGAGGCCGTCCCAGTCCGTGTCATCGGTGTGGGGGTCTCCGTCGCCGTTGTAGTCCTCGTCGGCGGTGTGAATGCCGTCGCCATCGTCGTCGGTGTCGTGGTGGTTCGGCCGCGTGTCCCCGTCTTGGTCCGGCAGCATGGGCGGGGCCGGGAGCGGCGGAAGCGGCGGGCAACCGACGCCCACGCAGCGGTTCTGCGCGTCCGCGACCGAGATCTCGTCAATCGTCAGCGCGGTGTCGTTGTCGTCATCGGTGTCGCAGACATCCATGATGCCGTCGTTGTCGCTGTCGCGGAGCGCACCGAGCTGACCGAACTCCGCACCGTCGTGGATGCCGTCAAAGTCGCTGTCAGGCGTGCCCTCACCCAGGCACTCGAACCCGGGACAGGCCAGGCCGGCGCCCAGCTCGACGCGGTCTCCTGAGATGGGGTTCCACTCGGCGGCACAGGGTCGCTCATGCCGGTTGAGGATGCCATCCCCATCGCGGTCCGCGTCGGGTCCGTCGAGGGTGTCGCAGTCGGCGTAGTCGGGCTGGAAGTCGTTGTCGCTGTCGGTCAGCCCCTCGTCACGATCGAGAAGGCCATCGCCATCGGTGTCGACATCGACGTAAGGCGGGCGACCATCATCAGGGCCCTGGCACTCCACGAACCAGTCGCCCTCGGTGAAGGTCGGAATGCCGTCGCCGTCGTCATCTTCGTCGAGTGGGTCGGGAATGAGGTCGAGGTCGGTGTCGCGTGGGGGTCCGTTCAGGTTCAAGCCCCACTCGACGACGTCGGGAATCGAGTCGAAGTCCGCATCGGTCGTGTACTGCGTGCCCACCGGGTACTCCCAGAGGGTCGGCACGCCATCGCCGTCGTCGTCGGGGTCGAGGTAGTCCGGAGTGTTGTCGTTGTCGGTGTCATCGTCGAAGAGTGCGTCTCCGTCGCGGTCTTCGTCGGCGGTGGGAATGCCGTCGCCGTCGTCATCGGGGTCGAGGTAGTCGGGGATCTGGTCGCGGTCGCTGTCCTCGTCGTCGGGTCCGGCGCCGGTGTAGACCTCGTTGGCCGTTGCGATGCCATCGCC
Organism: Pseudomonadota bacterium; assembly: GCA_023954855.1. GTDB lineage: Bacteria > Myxococcota_A > UBA796 > UBA796 > M1803. Next base: position 21,565 of record JAGSGY010000062.1, read on the forward strand.
GTCGTCGTCGGCGTCGAGCACGTCGGGAATGGTGTCGTTGTCGCTGTCGCCGCGGGTGAACTCAATCACATCGCCGATGCCGTCACCATCGGAGTCGTCGCTGCAGCCGTCGGTTCCCAGGTTGAACTCGTCGATCCAGTTGACGCCGTCGCCATCGAGGTCGCCGAGCGGGCCGTCGTCAATGGGATTGCAGTTGTCATCAACGCCGTTGCAGGGAAGATCGACCTGCCCCGGGTAGATCTCTTCGTCGGCGTCGTTGCAGTCGGTGTTGTCGGCCACGAAGCCAGGCGGCTGCACGCACGCGCGACGCATGCCGTTCGGGTCGCCGAATTCGTCCAGATCGACATCCGGATACCAGGGGTCGCCACCCGGGTCGATGTTCTGCACCGTGTCGTCGCAGTCCTGGCTGTTGCGAACCCAGGTTCCCGGAAGGGTGGGAATCAGACAGCTGCGCTCTTCGGTCCCAAAGTCGCCCCAGCCATCACCATCGGCGTCTAGGTACCAAGGGGTCTCAGGATTCAGGTCCGGATCGGAGTCGTTGCAGTCGTCGTTGTTGAGCGACCAGCCACGTCCCGGCGCTTCACAGCTTGCGGTCGCGAGCCCAGCGCCAGCACCATCACCGTCGTTGTCCGCGTACCAGGAGGCCCCGGGAAACTTCAGCGGGTCGTTGTCGTCGCAGTCACCATCCCGTGGGACGAAATCCGCCCCGGGTGCGTCACAGGCGGGCGTCGAGCTTCCGGCTCCATAGGTGTCACCGTCGTTGTCAAACCACCACGGGGTCTGCCCAATTGCGCCAGGATCGACATCATCCGCGGCCCCGTTGCAGTCTTCGTCCACATCGAGTGCATCACACAGCTCCGTGGCGTTCGGATGCACCGTGGTGTCGGTGGGCGCACAGTCGGCGATGGCGGTAGGCGCGACAAAGCCTGGAGGCTGCGTACAGGCCTCGACAGCACCTGCAAGCACGCCGGTGCCGTCATTGTCAGTGTCGGGCCACCAGGTGCTCGGCCCGAGAATGTTTGCGTTGGTGTCGTCGCAGTCCCCGTCGACCGGTGACCACTTCGGCCCGGGATCGGTACAGGTGCCGAGCGCCTGCGCAGAGCCAAAGCCAAGGCCGTCTTCATCGTTGTCGGCGTAGAAGTCACTGAGCACGTCGCTGTCGGCATCATCGATGTCGTCGTCGCAGTCGTTGTCGATGCCGTCGCAGATCTCCTGCTCGGCCGGCGAGGCCAGCGCGTCGCCGTCGTTGCAGTCGGTGGCGTTGGTCACATCGCCGTAGCTCTCGACGCAGAGCAGGCCCGAGTCGTTCTCGTCGCCGTACCCGTCGCCGTCTGCATCGGCGTAGTAGGTCTCGCCGTCGCAGTAAGTGATGAGGTGGGTGCCCGCGCTATTGTCGATCCAGCTCGCGAACTCGAGCTTGGCCCAGTCCCCATTGCGCTCGGTGGACGAGATGCGCACGTCGTCGATGAGGCCGTCAAAGTACTCGCGGTCGCCACCGGGAATGCGGCCGACGTACCAGACTGAGGTCGTCTTGTTCGTGGTCGCCGCGCCGGTGACATCACCTTGCAGGACGCCATCGATGTACATGCGAAGCCGGCCCTCGGACTTGTCGCGCGTCATGAACGCGTGGTGCCAGTACCAGTTGTTCACCGCCGAGGTGCTCTCGATGACGTCGGTGCCGGGCCCACTGACGCGAAACGCCCACTTGCCGCTCGAGGTCACGTAGCCGTAGAAGACGTCGTTCGAGCCACTGCGCTCGATGCCGAGGATGCCTGGGCAGTCCCAATAGTTGCTGCGCCCGGACTGGTCGGTGGCAAACCAGTAGCTGACCGTGGCCTCTTCAGACTCGCCGAGGACGGTGTTCGCGTCCCAAGCGCCGTCGCCCGTGCCGCCCCAGTAGTCGCCATTGCCGTCGAGCACACCGTAGAAGCCGCGCGTCCAGCCCTGGACGTAGGTATTGCCAGACGCGTTCTTGCTGCGACCTCGCCCGGTGCTGTCGGTCAGCGTCGAGGTCTCACCCACATGCCACACCGCCTCGAAGCTCGAGTCCCAGACCGACGAGCCATTGGTCGGCGTGCTCGCGTTGGAATTGCCGTAGTACATCCAGATGTCGACGGTGCTGTTGGGCGCAATCGAGGGGATCTTCACGTGAATCGAGGCGCGGTCCAAGGACGTGTTGAAGCGCTCGATCTCGTGGGGCAACAGCGTGCCGTTACTGTCGACGAAGCGAAGGTCCGAGCCGTCGTCGTTCATCAGATCGAAGTCGGCCCGCTGGTACTGGACGTCGGAGGAGACGTAGGCCAGGCGCACCATGACCGGGAAATCGGTGACGGTGCCCGAGAGCCCGCGACCGTTGCTGTCGATGGTGAGCTTCTGCCGATGCTGCCAATCCGGATTCCACCAGTCGGACTGGGGAGCGGCATGAGCAGACGAACCGACCACCATGAGGAGTAGAAGTGCGGACCGCATTTTTGGTGCCTCTGTTCCTATAGTATAGCGACGAGCCCGGGCACCTACCCCCGAAAGCGAAGCCAAGGCGGCGAATCCACATGCACCTGACGGATGAACAGAGCCTGCACGCGGTCACCGTGCACGAGCAGGGCTTCGGCGCCCAGGTGATTCGCAAGTCGGAATACGAGGATGTTCGCTTCGAGCGGTGCCAGTTCGAGGCCGTGCGCTTCGTCGATACGCGCTTTACTTCCTGCACCTTCGTCGACTGCCAGTTCACCGACCTCACCCTCGCGGGTAGCACCATGAACGGCGTACGCTTCGAGCGGTGCCGCATGATGGGCGTCAACTTCGCCACCCTGCGACCGATGTTCCTCGACCTCGGCTTCAGTGAGTGTTTGCTGGACTACAGCGGCTTCGCCGGCATGCCTCTCTCCGGCATCTGCTTCTCGGATTGCCGGCTTCACGACGTGGACTTCGCCGGCACTCAGCTCGAGGGCGCCGACTTCTCGGGAAGCGACCTGCGCGACGCAAACTTCAACCGCGCCAACCTCGTTCGCACCGACCTTCGGCACACGTCGAACACCGCCTTCGACGCCACGCTCGTCACCCTCGGCGACACCAAGGTCGACCTCGACACCTTGGTCCGCGTCGGCGCTCGACTCGGGCTGAATACGGGCTTGGGCTAGGTCGACCGAAGTTCTCGACCACCGGCCCACAGGTTGTGCTAGCTTTCGCGGACTGTTCTGACCCAACCTTGGGTTTGGAGCACAGGAGTATGCATGCCCTTCCGTACCGCCAAGGCCCTGTTCCTCGCCGCCTCGATGCTCGTCGCCACTGCATCCCACGCCGGCGATCTGCCCTGGGAAGAGATCTACACCGAGGCCGAAGTCACGGTGTCGCGGGCCGAGGTGGACGGCACCAAGCTCTTTGCCTTCAAGGGCGAGACCATCATGGATGCGAGCCGAGGCCAGGTCTTGCACGTGCTTCTCGACAATGAGCACCGCGTCGAGTGGGTCGATCGGCTCTACACGAACTCCATCGTCGAGCGAAAGACGACCTTCGACTACGTGCTGTACCAGGCCTTCGACCTGCCCGCGATGTTCGCCAGCCGCGACTACGTCTACCACGGCGTCGTGACCGAAGACCCCACCAGTGGCGTCGTGACCCTGACCATGCAGTCGGTCGAGCACCCCGATGCCCCCGAGACCGTCGGCGTGCGCGCCGAGCTGCTCAACAGTCGCTACCTGCTCACTCCCGTCGAGGACGGGAACAAGACCCGCGTCGAGGTCGAGATCATCACCGACCCCAAGGGCATGATGCCGAGCTGGCTGGTCAACGTGATTCAGAAGTCCTGGCCCGTCGACACCCTGAACGCCCTACGCGGCGAGCTGTCCAAGCCCTACGCAGGCGTGCACCCCCTGCCGCTCGAAGGCGTGACCCCGAACGAGGACGAGCGCCGCATCGCGACCGATGAAGGCGAGCTCGACACGGGCGATGCTGGCCCCACTCTCGCCGATGGCGTTGAGCCCGTCACCCAGTAGATGCCGGCCTACTTTGCCTATGGCGCGAACATGTGCCCCGATGTGCTCCTGCGCAGGGCCATCGCATGGGAGCACGCCTACCCCGCGCGTCTCGCCGGCTTTCGACTCGAGTTCACCACGCCTGGCCTGCGGTGGATCGAGCCGGCCTTCGCCAGCGTCGCGGTCGACGCCGAGTGCGTGGTGCACGGCGTGCTCTACGAGATGAGTCAAGAGGCACTCGACCGACTCGGCGAGTTCGAAGGCGAGGACTACCGCGAGCTCGACGTCACGGTCTCCGGCCCTGACGGTCACCGACCGGCGCGAACCTATCAGTGCCTTCGCCCCATTCAAGGACGGCGCCCCTCTCGGCGCTACCTAGGCGTCATGCGCAGTGGAGCCCTCACGCACGGCCTGCCGGACGAGCTGCTCGCAAGTCTCGATGCCGTCGACTGCGCCTACATTCCCGTCGTCTCGGAGCTGTTCACCGCAGCGTTCGGAACCTTCGACTACGCCCACCGCCTGCTGACGCCGTCGGCAGTGCGCTCCTGACCTAAAGAGGCCCCATGTGCCGAAACATCAAGACCCTGCACCACTTCGAGCCCCCGGCGACTGACGAGGAGATTGCCGCGTCCGCGCTGCAGTTCGTGCGCAAGGTCAGTGGCATGCGCAAGCCATCCAAGGCCAACACCGAGGCCTTTGACCGGGCGGTCGCTGAGATCACGGCCATTACACGACGCCTCGTGCTCGAAGAGCTCGTCGGTCGAGGCGAGCCCCGGGACCGAGAGGCCATGGCCGAGGCCGCTCGCGAGCGCGGTCGCAAGCGCGATGCCCGCATGCGGGCGAAGATCGAAGCCGAGTCCGCGTAGTTACTGCGGACAGGTCGTCGACACGACGAGGGTGTAGTCGAGCTGCTCGCCCCCAGTGTGGGTCACCGAGATGCGGACGGCGCCAAAGCTGTCGTCGGTCGGATTGTTGGTCAGCGTGACCGTAGTGCCGTCCGTCGTGCGCTCGGTCGTGCCGATGTCGCCACCCGCGTAGTACTCGAGCGACAGGCTGCCGTCGGCCACGAGAACGCCGTCGACCTGCTCGTCGTCGAAGGTCACCTGGGTCTGAATCTGGCAGAGTGTGCTGACGTTCACCGTGAATTCATCGGTCCAGCCATCGCAAGTCGCCCCGTTGATCGTCTGTTCGGCCAGCGCCCCGCCGCCGGGGTTGATGGGATCGGCCACGTTCTCGGGACTGCAGTCGGTCGGTCCGTCCGAGTCGGTTCCGGTGTCGGTATCGGCAATGGTCTCGTCGTCCTCGGCCGTTTCGCAGGCGACGAGGGTCACAATCGAAAGCGCAAGAAGTGCAATACGCAAGGGTTCCTCCCGGTTCAGTGCAGCCTACATCGGCTGTTGAGCCACATCGACGCACGAGCCCGCCGAATCTTCAGCCGATTCATGACCGAAGTGCGGGCGACCGCGAAAAGCAGGTACCAAGCGTCTAGAAGAGCCCCAGCTGCACCTGGGACCGACGGGACGACGCGGGCGGATCGAGGTCGACAAGATGGCCGACGAGCTTGCCTAGATCGAGCACGAACCGTCCTTCGCTGTCCTCGAGCACCGCAATATGGCCCACGGCTCCGACCACCATGCCTTCGAGACGACACCCCTGCTCGATGGGCAGCTCGGTCTCGGCGCGTAGCTCGGCCCGCGTCTCTCGAGCCAGGCGTGGCAGGCGTAGAGGGTCGGGGTCGTGGAGCAGGTCCGTGTAGTCGGGGTTCGCAACCTCGATCAGTGCCGCGTGGGCCGCCATCACCCGCTCTTCGGCTTGCTCGGCGGTCATCACCCCCCGCAACAGCGCCAGCTTTCGCGACCGTCGCATGCCCTCGACCGCGGCAGTCTGGTGGGAGACCACGTGCTCCAGTTGCTTAATGCGAGGACCCGTGCCCGCGGCCACGCGGATAGCGAACAGCGGACCTTGGTCGATCAGACGGGCCTCGCGACGCCGGTCCGAGGCCGTGCCCACCTTCACTTCGGACCCCCCGAAGCTCGCCAGGTACAGGTGGTGCGTCTGCACGCACGACTCCCGGGCGGAGGGCACCAGGGGCGGGCATGCGAAGCCGTCACAGATCATGCACGGGCGAAACGTGTCGCTCGCCATGCAGCGGGGACATTGCCGGCCGGTGGGGGTCGCTGCGTGCGGACAAGGCATCGGCTGGCGCCCCTGCCGAAATCCCGTACAGCGCCGCGGTCCAATGCCCAGGCGAAACGACCCCATCACCTTGCGCTCGCTCGATGCACCCGTGCCCTGCTTGGCCCGCATGCGCAGGACTGGCTCGCCGTCTCTCCACCCGTAGCCGGTCACCAGTCGCAAGCCGTGCCTCTCGCGCACCTCATAACGCTCGGTCGCTCAACCCTTGCGATGATCCGAGGCGATGTCCCCATCGACCAGCTCGACCACGCGCGTGGCCGCTTCCATGACCTTCGGGTCGTGCGTCGCGAAGATGAAGGTGATGCCGTGCTCGCGGTTCAGCTGCTGCATCAGCTCGATGAGCGCGTTCCCCGTCTTGCTGTCGAGGTTGGCCGTCGGCTCATCGGCAAGCACAAGCGCTGGCCTTCCGGCGATGGCCCGCGCCACGGCGACGCGCTGCTGCTGACCACCAGAGAGCTCGTTCGGACGACGGTTCTCCAGCCCCTCCAGGCCGACCTCAGCCAGCGTCTTCATCACCGTCGCCTTGCGCTCGGCGGGCGACTTGCCCTGCAGCATCAGCACAAACTCGGCGTTCTCGAAAGCCGTGAGCACCGGGATGAGGTTGTAGGACTGAAAGATGAAGCCGAGCCGGTCGCGGCGGAGCTCCGAGAGCGCCTTCTCGGTGAGCGTCGACAGGCCATGCCCCTCGATCGTGACCTCGCCCCCGGTCGGAAGGTCCAGACCGCCGAGCAGATTCAAGAGCGTGCTCTTTCCGGACCCGGATGGGCCCATGAGGGCCATGAAGTCGCCCTGCTCGACGTCGAGGTCGACCCCATTGAGCGCGCGGATGGTGTGCGGTCCCTGCTGGTACTCGCGTGAGACGTCTCGAACCGAAGCAATGGTAGTCATCGAAGGCTCCAATCAGTGGTGGCGCATGGCGTCAACGGGCTGCAGTCGGGTGACGCGCCACGCTGGCCACGCGGCCGCGAGAATGCTGAGAACGAGGGCGGCAATCGCGTAGTTCAGGAGGCGTGGCGGATCCCAGGCTCCGTAGATCATGGTGCTCATCACCACGCCGCCCTGGTCCATGGTGTCGCCGAGGTAGCCGCTCATGTCGATGCCCTCGTTCACGACGTACCAGGAGGGCAGAAAGCCCAAGGCGACGCCGGCCAGGGTTCCGACGACGCCGAGGGCGGCCCCCTCGAGAAGGACCAAGATCGCGACGGCGCGCTTGGACATGCCGACGGCCATCAGCACCCCGAACTCGCGGGTGCGCTCGAGCACGCTCATCAGCACCGTGTTCAGCACACCGAGGGCCACGATGATGCCGATGATGGCCATGAGAAAGTCGTTGGACTGCTTGTCGACCTGAATCATGGCGAACAGCTCCGGAAGCGCCTGCTTCCAGTTCAGCACGTCGAGGTCGTCGCGTCCCAGGGCATCGCGGGCGATTCCAGACGCCTCGAGCGACTGGTTCGCGGACAGGAGGTGCACGGCAATCTGGTGGGCGGAGTCCTCGGTGGTCATCAACTCGCGAGCGGCGCCGATGTGGACCAGAGCGAGAAAGCCGTCCATCTCTGCGGAGCCGGTCTTGAACACCCCACGCACGCGGAACAGGCGCGACTGAACCTCGGTCTGCCCTTCTTGCTGGCCCATGTAGACGACCTTGTCGCCTAGATCGACGTCGAGCTGCTCGGCCATGCGAGCGCCAATCACGATGCCGCGCTGGTCGTCGTCGGCCAGCCACTCACCGTCGACGATCTTGTCGTCGAAGTCGCTGATCTTGGCCTCTTGGCTTGGCTCGTAGCCGGCGATGCCCGCGCCCACAGAGGTCGCCGAAGAGGTCAACAGACCGGCGAGCTGCATGCGCTGCGTGACCGTGGCCTCGGGGAAGGTGGAGCGCAGCGTCGCGGCTGCCGACTCGGAGCCGACGAGCATAAGCGCCGGGTCCTTGTCTTCTTGGTAGCCAGGCGCCTGGACCACGACGTGGCCGGCCATCTGGGACACGCCCTTGCGCGTCATCTGGTCGTAGCTTCCCGTCGCGAAGGTGATCGAGAACACCATCATGCCGAGGCCGAAGGCGATGGCGGCGACGGTGAGCAGCGAGCGCCGCGTGTTCCGAAGCAGGTTGCGAAACGCAATCGTGATGAGCTTAGTCATGGTTCAGTCCGCCCGAATGGCGTCGACGGGACGAATCCACGCCGCACGCGCTGCAGGCCACACCGACGCGAGCGCGCTCACGGAGATGAGGGTGACGATGGTGAGGGCAATCGGCTCCCAGTTGACGGTGCCGTACATGACCGGGTCGAGCGACACGCCCTGAAAGTCGAAGCCATCCTTCAGACTCTCGGAGAAGTCGAGGCCGTGGAAGACCAGGTAGGCATCGAGGGCACCGCCGAGTAGCAGGCCCCCTACTGCCGAGAGCATGCCGAGCAGAACGGCCTCAGCCACCACCATGCCCACCAGCTGCGGTCGCGAGACCCCCAGAGCGCGCATGACGCCAAGCTCGGTGGTGCGCTCGAACACCGAGACCAGCATGGTGTTGATGATGCCGAAGCTCGCGACCAAGAAGACAATGCCGAGGATGATGAACGACGACGCGCTCTGCATGCCCATCAGCTGATGAGTCTGCGGCGAGACATCCATCCAGGTACGCACGAGAAGCGTGGGATTTGCTTCGCCGAGAGTCTCGGCGAGTGGGGGAAGATTGTCGGCGTCGTCCGCGAGCACCGTCAGCTGGTGAACCGTGCCCTCCAAGACGAGAAGCTCCTGCAGGTCCGCCATCGAGACATAGGCACCGGCGCGGTCCATCGCCGCATCGCCCGACTTGAAGATGCCCACGACCTTGTAGAGCGCGTTGCCCATCGAGCCATCGGCGGCCTGAGTGACGGCCACCACTTCGTCCTCGAGCCCCACACCGAGGTCCTCGGCGAGCTTCATGCCGAGAATTACCGTGCCCGAAGTTCCGGGCTGCAGGTAAGTGCCCTCCTCCATGCGGTCCCAGACCTGCGAGACCTTGGCCTCGCGCTCGGGGTCGATGCCGATGAGCTGCGCACCCGAGGAGCGCTCGGGCCCTCCGAGAAGGCCAAAGCCGTTGAGGCGTCCCGCGACAGCGCGAACCCCGGGGGTCTGCTCGAGCCCAGCGAGCACGGTATCCGCATCATCAATCCCGTCGTACATCGAGCGCTTGCCCGGGTAGTCGGGGTGGTGCACTTGAACGTGGCCAATCTGCTGCTCGACCATGATCTCGAACAGACGCTCGTACATGCCATCGGTCAGGCAGATGGTCGACATGCACAGGCCGACGCTCACGGCCATGGCCGAGGCAGTGATCAGCGAGCGTCGAAACTGCCGTCGGAGATTGCGCCAGGCAATCTGGAACCAGATCATCGAGAACTCCCACCGGTCATGTCTCACTCCGTGCGTCCCAGCGCGCAAGTAGCGCTGGAAACTCGCTCTCGAAGAAGGCGTTGATGTCGCGGAACTCACGCAGTCGCTCAGCGCGAGACGCGTCGGCTCCAATCTGCTCGAGATAGGCCAGGGCCTCATCGCCAATGCGCCGCAGTCGTTGAATGCGCAGGGCCTCGGCGTGGATCATCTCGTTCCAGCAGCCCTTGTGCATGCGGAAGTAGGACGCGCGATCCTTGGGAAAGCGCACCCGCTCGACCAATCCCGCGGCCATCAGCATGCGTGTGCTGGTGCTGATCGCCCCCTTCGAGGCCTCGAGCGACTCTGCGAGCTGGGTGCTCGACTGGTGCGCGGGCTCGCAGAGCATGAGGTGCCCGAGGATCCGACCCGCAATCGGCGCAAAACCGGCGTGCTCGAACACGGCGGCAATCTGCCCCACAAGTGCGGACTCGCGCTCGGCTGGGTCCTCGGTCGACAACGCGTCTCCGTTCTGAACATTCAGATAGTTCTAAACACTCGTGTCGACAACCGGTTGGCTTCGCCGGCCGCTCCCGTCTCGCTCACTCCCCGACAGAGCCACCCAAGGCGGCGCGCTGAGCGTCGACAACCCGCTGAGTCATCGCCCCCTTGTCGGGTCGCTGCACATCTTCAGCCGCCTTGCACGCCAGCTCCGCGACGAGCAAGAAGTCTGGGTCTACCAGGGCCGTCTCGGCAGCGATGGACTCGAAGTTGGCGAGGTCGCGGTCCCAGGCGGCCCACTCGCCATCCTTCGCGTGGCAGCAGAGCGCCATCAGGCTGACGATGGCGGTGATCTGGCTGCGGGGATGTGGGGCCCAGCGCGAGCGAAGCATGTCGAGCACGGGACGTACGGCGTCGACCCGGCCCCGAGCGAGCAATATCATCGCCCGGTTGCACTGAATCGCCGACGCATCGGCTCCGCAGACCTCGAGCAGTCGCTCGGCCTCGGCGTAGGAGACTTCAGCCGCATCCAGGTCTCCGGACAGGCGCGCGACCTCGCCGAGTCCGGCGACGCACTCGGCACGACCCGAGAGGTTCGCCTCGAGACCCGGCACGTCCAGACTGGCCTGGTAACAACGCTTGGCCTCGACGAGATCTCCGGAGGTACGGGCGATGTCCCCAAGGGTCAGCAGCGCATCGGCAACTCCGCTTGGACGTTCCGACAGCTTGTAGAACTCGAGCGTGTGCAGCGCGTGGGCCCGCGCCTCGGCAAACTGGCCCGACGCTCGGGTAATGAACGCCAAGCCGTTGTGGGCCCGAGCTTGTCCGACAGCGTCCCCGACGGCCCGACAGCTCTCGAGGCCCCGCTCATAGAGTGTCCGGGAGCGGACCATGTCGGTGCGAAGCGCAGAGTAGGCCCGGGTCGTGATCGAGCGGCCGCTGAGCCACTCCCAGCCTGCCCGCCCTTCGTACGCATCGATCTTGTCGAGCATCGCATCGGCCTCTTCGAGCCGCCCGTCACCCGCGTAGACCCTCGCCCGAAGCAGCCACCCCTCGCCCCAGCCGGGGTCATCCTCGGGCAGTCCTAGGACCCGCAGCGAGGCCTCGCGCAACGCGACCAAGGCGTGCAGCGGCTCGCGGTCTCCACGGGCGTAGCGAAGTACTGCGGCCCGCAACAGCAGTGGCGCCGCTCGTCCATGCTCACCCGCCTCGGCGAGATGCCGGGCCCGCTGTTCTTCAGAGCCGGACTCATCGACGGTCTCGAGCATCGCCGCACAGGCC
>JAGSGY010000074.1 GCA_023954855.1 Pseudomonadota bacterium
CACACACTCGCTCGCGACGTCGGCCTCCATGAAGCCGGACAGGCCGATCTGCATGCCGTCCGCGGTAGACGTGGCGGAGCCGGGGAACAAGCGCATGTGCAGCGCGATGCCCTGGAGGTCGATGACCTCGTCGATGCTCGCAGCCGAGAGCGCCTCGGACAGCTGGTCTTCGAGGCCGGCGACCTGGTCCTGAATCAGTCCCTGGAGCACGGGGTCGAGCGCGCCGATGATGATGTCGAAGAACGACAATCCGACCTGGTTCAGCAGGTCTTCGATGGTGTCGATGCCGCAGTCGAGCTCGATGTGGCGGCCCTCGAGTCCATTGTCGACATTGAGCGTTCCGATGCTCACATCGAGGGTGGTCTCGCCAGAGCCGGTTCCGTCATCGACAATCAACATCGACACCGGGCCCGACACGGTCACCGGAAAGGGCATCACGTAGCCGGGACACGAGCCATCCACGCAGACGATCTCGTAGTCGAGGCCGAACTTGTTGTTGATGTCGTTGAGGGCCACGACGAGGTCGAGCTCGAGCTGAATGTCCGCCTGGGTCTGGCTGTTCGAGGCCACGGGAATCAGGCGCGCGCCAGTCACCTCGACGTCGACCGAGAGATTCGTGAGGTCGAGCGAGTAGCCCACGCAGCTGAAGCCACCGGACTCGCTGATATCATCGACCGCTACCGGCGATGGAATCAGCACGTCGAGCGCACCTCCGAGGGAGTTCAGCCCCTCATCGGACAGCTGGATCGCCGCTGCGTCATTGAGGACGGTGCCTGGCGGAATCAGATCCTGCGCAGAAGCCGATGAGAGAAGCGAGAAGAGCGTGAACGCAAACATAGAGAGCACCTGGGCAGATGGCCGTTCGAGCCTCACGTATAGCACTTCGAGCCGACCCTCCGGGCCCTCCGCGCCAAGAAAACGAACTGCTGTAATGCCACGGCGCTGACAAACACAAACCAAACCTGGACTGCAGGCAGGCTCCGCGCCTGCTAAACCACGCGCTCTGCAAGGATCGATCGATGACGCGCTTCGCCGCCCTATTCGCCACTTTGCTCCTCACCTCCACGGCTCTCGCCAGTGGAAGCGCTTCGCCGAAGCCGCCCGCGCCCCCCGAGGTGGATTTCGGCGTGCTGCCCGCGTCGGCCGATCAGCGGCCCGATAACCAAGACGGCAAGCCCCACCAGGTCCAGGCCCGGCTGCTCGCCGACCACGACACGGCGCACCCCGGCGACACCTTCCGCGTCGGTCTACACCTGACCCAAGACGAGGAGTGGCACACCTACTACAAGTGGTGGGGGGGCATGATTGGCCTCCCGACGCGCTTGAACTGGACGCTCCCCGAAGGTGCGACGGTCACCGAGTACGCCTTCCCCACGCCGCAGCGCTTCGACCAGTCCGACCTCGTCTCGTACGGCTACGAAGACCAGACGCTGATCATGGCCGAGATCACCCTCCCCGAGGGCATGGCCGCCGGCGAACACAGCATCGGACTCGATGCCGACTGGCTCGTCTGCAAAGAGCAGTGCATCCCTGGCGAGGTCAAGGACCTCTCCCTCCCGCTGACCGTCGTCGCTGACGGCCCTGCGGCCGGCAACAGCTTTACCGAGCTCTTCGACCACTACGAGGAGCAGCTGCCCACGCCGATCACCGACGTCTCCGAAGTGGCCGTCGAGTTCGCGCTGAGCGCCAGCGCTGTGCGGCCCTACGACACCTTCAAGGCCGCGGTGATGCTCACCCCGATTGGCGATGCGAAGATCGACTTCCCCGTCGACGTGGCGAGCTGGCCGGTGTTCACGCCGTCGTCGTCTTTCGACTGGATGATGCTCGACGCCACGGTGCAGACCACCGAGTCGGGCGCCTTGATCGCGATCATCGAGGGCGAGGCCTACGAGCCGGAACCCTTGCCGACAGACGCGAAGATCGGCGGCCTGTTCCAGTTCGTGGTCAACGGCGAGCCCGTCGCCTCCGAGATTACCTTCACCCTGCCATGGGACAAGGAAGGCGCCGAAGTCGAGCCGTCCGTGTCCCCCATCTGGTCGCTCGTCGATGGCTCCGGCGGCGGTGCCGAGACCATCGCTTCGGCCACCGCTGAAGCCCCGGTCGTCGAAGGCTCCCTGCTCGGCATGCTCGGCATGGCCTTCTTGGGCGGCTTGCTGCTCAACCTGATGCCCTGCGTGCTTCCGGTCCTGACCCTCAAACTCTTCGGACTGGTCAGCCACGCCGATGCCACGCCCGCCCAGCAGAAGAAGAGCGGCATGGCCTACACCGGAGGCATCCTCGCGTCGTTCGGCGCCCTCGCCATCGCTGTGCTCATGCTCAAGGCCTCGGCCGGAGCGGTGGGCTGGGGCTTCCAGTTCCAGTCGCCGACCTATGTCGCCGTGCTCGGCGCGCTGATCTTCGCCTTCGCGCTGTCCATGTTCGGCGTGTTCGAGGTCCCCGCACTCGGCGCGGATGGCGCCGCCAACGCCTCGGCCAAAGAAGGCCTGGCGGGTGACTTCCTCAACGGCGTGTTCGCGACCCTGCTCGCGACGCCGTGCACCGCCCCGTTCCTAGGACCCGCTGTCGGCTTCGCCTTCGCGCAGTCCGCCCCGGTCGTCGTCCTGTTCTTTCTGGTGATTGGCTTCGGTCTCGCCCTGCCCTTCTTGGCCGTGGCCTTCGTGCCCGCGCTGTTCAAGATGATGCCCCAGCCCGGCGCATGGATGGAGACGTTCAAGCAGGTCATGGGCTTCACGCTGCTCGGAACCACCGTCTGGCTCGTCGACATCCTCGCCGCCCAGGTCGGAAGTGACGGCGCCATCGGCTACCTCGCCTTCCTCTGCTTCGTCGGCTTTGCCGCCTGGATGTTCGGCCACTTCGCAGGTGTCGCGGCGAGCGGTCAGCGCCAGGCCACCGTGGCTGCTGCAGGCCTTGGTGTCATCCTCCTCGGTGGATGGGGCTTTCTCGAGCTCGAATACTCCGAGGTCGCCGAGTGCGATGACGGAAGCGTCGCCGCCGAACTCGACTTCGCGGAGGAAGTGCCGTGGCAGAAGTTCAGTGAGGAGCGCCTGGCCGCACTCACCGACAAGCCCGTGTTCATCGACTTCACCGCCGATTGGTGCCTGACCTGCAAGGCGAACGAGAAGGGCTTCATCAACACTGAGCCCGTGCGCGAGGCCATGTCCAAGTGTGGCGTCGTACCGCTCAAGGCCGACTGGACCCGCCGCGACCCGGTGATCACCGAGTGGCTCAAGCGCTACGGACGCGCAGGTGTGCCCTTCTACCTCATGATTCCGCCAGACGGCGGCGCACCGGTGGCACTGCCCGAGGTCCTGACCACCGACCGGGTGATCGGAAGCTTCTCGGACCACTGCTAGACGCTAATTGCTCACGACGTGGCAAGTGCGGCAGCTGATGCCGTCCTGGGTCTGGGTAGCGACGACCGTGTCGAGAAGGGTCGCCATCAGCGGCACGACTTCGTCGTCCATGAAGGTCGCGTAGGCCTGCACTTCGGTGTCGGTGCTCTGGCCGGGCCAGTCGGACAGATGGAGCTCGGCGGGCCCCGTCGCGTGCGGGATGGTCGTGAAGCCGGTCGACTCGATCTCGGTGCCATGGCAGCTCTCACAGCGGAACTCGCCGACGTAGCTCGGGTCGAAGGCCTCGAACTTTTCGCGCATCTGCGGCAGCACGCGGAAGGTCATCCACGAGTGCTTCTCTTCCGAAGTCTTGTCGAGCCAAGGCACGCCTTCGCCGATCAGGCCAATCGGCTCCGTGTCCTCAGCTGAGTCCTCTGGTTCGGCACAAGCGGCCAGAGCGAGCAGCACGAGTAGAGCACGGGACATTGAACCTCCGAGACAGGTTCTAGCCGCTGACGCGCCCCTTCGCGCCACTGAAGTTGCGGGTCCGGACGAATGCCCCGAAGCCGCACAGACCATCCTCGCTGATTCGCCTGGAATTTGCGGCCTCGCGCGAGCCTAAGCCCCACAAACGGGTAACCTCGGCGCATGGCAGCCAAGGGCAACAACGACGACATCCTCGAGATGGGCGGGGTGGTACTCCACCCGGGATCCCGGATCGGCAACTACGTGTTCCTGCGCGAGATCGGAAGTGGCGGTATGGCCCGCGTTCTGCTCGCCAAGGACCCAGCCGGTGACCTGGTCGCACTGAAGGTTCTGCGCAAGAACCGGTTCAAGACCGGGCTGGCCCGCTTCCGGCGTGAGTTCCGTGCGCTGTCGCGGATCAACCACCCGAACGTGATTCGCGTCGAGGCCTACGGCGACCTGTTTGGACACCCGTACATCGCGATGGAGTACGTGGACGGTCCAGACCTGCACACGCAGATCCGCGGCTTCCGCACCTGGGACGAGCGCAAGCGCTGGGCGCGCTGCGAAGAGATTCTCGTCGACCTTTGCCGCGCACTGTCGGCCATCCACCGCCGCGGACTCGTGCATCGCGACCTCAAGCCCAGCAACGTGCTGATCAGCCGAGACGGCAGCTGCAAGCTCACCGACTTCGGCATCGTGAAGGACCTCGACCCGTCCCGCGACCCCCACATGTCCACGACCTTGGTCGGCACCTGGGCCTACGCATCGCCCGAGCAGATCACGGGCAACGCCATCGACCACCGCTCGGATCTGTACTCGCTCGGCGTCATCTTGTTCGCGATGCTCACGGGCAAGCGCCCCTTCGTGGCCTCGGACATGGCCGGCTACCTGTCGCTGCACCGCGACCGGCCGGCTCCCGCCCCTCGCGATGTGAACCGCGCCATTCCCGAGCACATGGACGAGATCTGCCGTCGTCTGCTGCAGAAGCAGCCCCGCGACCGCTACCAGTCCGCCCAAGAAATCCTCTACCGGATGGAAGCCGAAGAGCGCGAGCCACACGCCGCCGCACACGGCGCCTGGGAAGCCCCCCTCGTCGGCCGCGACCTCGAGGTCGAGGCCATCAACCACGCCATCGCCGGTCTGACCATGCGTCGCGGCGGCGTGGTCATCCTCGAAGGCGACGATGGCTCGGGCAAGTCGCGCCTACTCGACGTCGTCACCGACCGCGCCCGCGACCTCGGCGTGGCGCACTACCGCTACGAGTTCCACAGCGACGAGCCGGTGTTTGCCAACGCCCTCAAGCTGGCCAAGGCCCTCAAGGACGAGCTGGGCTCAAACGCACCCATCGAGCTCGGCGCCGCGCTCGAGGCCTTCTCGAAGGGTGAGCCCGCCCGCGGCGACACGCGCTTCGCCCTCTACGACGGCATCCGCGAGGCCCTGAAGCTGATCCTCGAGGACCGGCCGGTCACGCTGCTGCTCGACGATCTCCACGAGGCCAATGCCCGTGAGATCGACTTCATGGCCTACCTGGCCCGGACCCTGATCGCTCAGGGCGAGGAGCCGCTGCTCATTGTCGCGAGTCAGCGTCCAAAGGCAAACGCCGCGGCTGACGCGCTCGCCTCGAGCGAAGGCACTGGCGTCGAAGTCCAGGAAATCACCGTCGGCGCCCTTTCGCGCGAAGACCTCCAGACGATCGTTCTCGGCCTCTGCGGCGACTCACGTAGCGCCCGGATGCTCGCGCAGCGCCTACACCGCGAGACCGAGGGCAACGCCTACTTCGTGACCGAGTTCCTGCGCGGCCTACAGGGCAACAGCCTGCTCGCCAAGAAGGGCGAGACCTGGGAACTGCGCCTGCAGCCCGACGAAATCGCGACCGGCCACCTCGAGATTCCAATCGGCGTGCGGCAGATGATGCGCTCGCGCCTCGAAGAGGTGTCGCAGAAGGACCGTCGCGTACTCGAAGTCCTCGCCGTTGGCGGCCGCGAAGTCGACCTCGACGTGTTGCTCGACGTGCTCGACGAAGACGAGGACGAAGTTCTCGACAGCCTCGACCGCCTGCTGGCCAAGGGCATCGTGCGCGAGCGCCGTGCGGGCGAGCTGGTGCTGCACGCCGTCACCCACCGCAAGTTCGCGGATGTCGTGTACCGCGACCTCAATCCCGACCGGCGGGCCTGGCTGCATCGCCGCATGGCCGCCGCACTCGAGCTGCACTACGCCCAGAACCCCTCGGCCCTCGAGGTCGTGGGTGAGCACTACCGCCGCGCCGGTGACGCCGGACGCGCGTACCGCTACCTGGTCGCCGCCGCGAAGCGACTCGCTGACCGCTCGCTGATGCAGGAAGCCTGGGACCTGACCGAGAAAGCCGGCACCCTCGAGGACTCCGCACGCAGCGACCTCGACCCGCAGGACTTTCGGAGCTACCGGCGAGACAACCTCTCGGTGCGCGCGAATGTGCACTACAACCGGGCCGAGTGGGCCGAAGCCGAGAAGGCCTGGCGCGTCGTGCTGACCATGGCGGAAGAGGACGGCGACCCACGTGGCGCCACCGAGGCCGCCCTGTCGCTCGCCACCGTGCTGCGCCGCCGCCGCCGCCCCGAAGAGTCCCGCCGCTTCGCCGACCAGGCGTTGGCAGCATCGCGGCGTCTGCACCACCGCGAGGGCGTCGCCGATGCCCTGCACTGCCTGGCAGCGCTGGCCTGGTCCAAGGGCGACCTCGACGATTGCGAGCGCATGGCCAATGAGGGCCTGCTCGTCGCGCAGGGCTCTCCCCTCGCTGGGCGCCGCGCCGATCTACTGCTCGCACTGACCGCTGCCCAAGCCACCCGAGGCCACTTGGCCGCCGCCACCTCTGGGCTGAGCGAGGCCGAGGGCATCTTCCGGGAGCTTCGCAAGAAGCGGCCGCGTTGCCTCGCCCTGTCGAACATCGCCGAGCTGCTCACTTGGCAGGGCGAGCCCGTTCAGGCCCGTCAGCGCGGCCACATCGCCGTGCAGATCGCCGCTGAGCTCGACTACAAGCTGGGCCTCACGGCCGCGACGCGCGCCATGGCTGTCGCCGCCCTGGACCTCGGCCTCTACGCCGAAGCCCAGAACGGCCTGAACACGGCCCTGCGCATTGCCCGGACCATCGACCTGCCCGAAGAAGTGGTCGCCTGTCTCTCGGCGCTGACCCACCTGTGCGTTGAGCAGGGCGACTTCACCGGGGCCCGCCACCACGCCGCCAATGGCCTCGAGGTGTCGGGGGACCGAGACCCCGAGCGCTACACGCCGCTGTTGCAAGCCCACCTCGCCCGCGCTCTGGTCAGCACCCGACCCGACGATGCGCGCGCCGTCATCCGCGGCGCCGAGCGCACGCTCGCAGAGCTCCCTGTTCCGCGACGCACCCAGGTCCAGCTGGCGCTCGCAAGCGCCTGTGTAGCCGTCGGTGACCGCGCGAGCGCCCAGCGTCATGCCCGCCAGGTGATTCAGATCGCGGGAAGCCGTGGCTTCCGTCTGCTCGCCCTCGAGGCCCGCGCCATCCTCGCGCACGTGTGCGACGAAGAGGACGCCGCGACCCATCGCAGTGTCGGCCAGGAGCTGGCCAAGGACTTCACCGCCAGCTTGTCGCCGGACATGGTCGCGGCCTTTGTCAGCCGGCCTTGGCTCACATGGCTCGACGAGCCGCCCGCCGACGAGTCAGCTTAAGACATCCGCAGGATGTCGGTGCGGGCCAGGAACTTGCGCCGGTTTGTGGGCGAGAGGCGCGAGCTGATGGCCTCGACAATCGCGCGCGCACTGGCGGCCACGTCCGAGTCCTGAGTGGCGGCGAAGAGGGCAAGGAGCAACTCCAGACGCAGTCCGTCTACGCCCCGCTTCGGCATCGACTCCAGCCCCGCGCGGGCCGCGTTCGCACCGAGCTCCGTGGCTCCCGTGCCCATGAGTGCGAGCGATGCATCGCGAGCGATGACCGCACGGCTAAGCACGAGCTTCGCGTCGGGGCGCACCAGGGCCCAGGTCGCCAGGTCGCGCGCACCAAGCGGGTCCTGGCGAAGCTGTAGCCGCGCCCTGATGCCGGCGAGCTGGGCCGGCGGGTCGTAGATCAGCGACACCGGGACATCTCCGGGCTCTGGGAGCACCCTGGCCAGAGCCTCCCAGTTCTCGGTGTCCGCGTAGGCCCTTGCGGCGCGCAAGCGCGCATCCCAGCGACGGGCTTCGAAGGCGGTCGCGTAGGTCTCGGCTTCGCGAGCGGCTTCGGCCGCAGCCTCGCCATCGCCGATACGGCAGAGGGCCTCGGCCCGCAGGCCGAGCACCTCGGCAAGCCGCTCGGCAAGCTCGTGCTGGCGGCAGAGCTGAAGCAGCTGCTCGGACCGGTGCACCGCATTCCCGAGGCGACCGGCGGCGATATCGAGCTCGATGATCCGCGCGAGCACACCCGCGTGGACGCGCGCATCGCCACGATGGCCGAGCAAGTCCTCGGCCTCTTCGAGAAGCTGTGCCGCCCCCTCGAGGTCACCGAGCAGCGCCTTGGTGTGCGCGAGTCCGCGCCGTGCCCGCGCCTCGGCATCCGCCGACCCGCTGTTGATGCCGGCCTCGAGCGCGTCTTCCCAGAGGTCCCGAGAGGCCTGGAACTCGCCTGCCCGCAGCTTGATGTCGGCCAACGCACGGCTGGTGGCAGCACGCTCCGGAGCGCCGCGCTCCGCAAGCGCGAGCGACTCTTCGAGGGTGACCTCGGCCGCTTCGAGGTCGCCCTTGCGGAACTGGGCACGGCCCAGCGAGCCCAGACAGCGTGAAACCACCGCCTGGTCCCCTTCCTCGCGGGCAGCTTCTACCGCTTCTTCGAGATGCGTGGTCGCTGCAGCCCAGCTTCCACGGGCCAGATGTGCCTCGCCCATGAGCATGCGCAGCCAGCGGCGCGTGCGAGGAATCTCGTCGGCCTCCATGTCCCGCTCGGCCTCGAGCCGGACGGCCTCAGCGCGCTCACAGATGCGAAGCACGGTCTTGTACCGACCGGCACGTGCCTCACGACGCCCAGCACGCACGAGCATGGGGTACGCGGCCGTCTTCTCGCCTGCGGCGAGCAGGTGTTCCGCGACCTCGAGCAGCGCCTCTCGCCGACGCCGCCGCATCAGCACCTTGGCGATCCGGCCATGCATGCGCGCACGGATGCCCGGGGACATGTCATCCGCGACCACCGCAGGCGCGCTCGGATGTGCAAAACGAAGCACCTCTTCGGGCCCTTCGCCTTCACGAATCAGCAGTCCCTGACGAACCATCCGATCGAGGGCATCACCCGCCTGCATGGGCTCGGCTTGGGAGCATCGGGTCAAGAACGAGGGGCCGCTGGGTCGACCAAGAAGCGACAGAGCGCGGCAAAGCTCGAGCCCCACGGTATCCAGCGCCTCGAGTCGCTCGGCCAACGCTCTCCGCACGCTGTCGGGAACGGGAAGCGCGCTCTTCTTGAAGCGGTCCAACGACACCGTGGCGCGAAGTTCGTCGCCGCGCCGCTCAATCCAACCAGCGTTGCGAAGCGCCTCGAACTGATCGGCGATGCCACCGGGGTTGCCGGCGTAGTCGGCGTGCAGTCGGCGGCCGAGCACCGGCGCAGCCGCGCCCGCAAGGTCCCGGTCTCGCAGCATGGCGATGACGGCTTGGCGGTCCAGCGGCCCGATCTCGATGACCTCGTGAGGCAGGCCCATCGGTGCGTCGAAGAGCAGGCTCATGCCGTGCCCCGCGTCGCTTGGGTAGACGAAGGCCCAGGCCTCACCCTCGCGAGTGATTCGATCTTGGATGAGCGCACGGAGCTCCGCGCCCTCCCCTTCACTGACGAAGTCGTCGACCGCGACGAGCGCCGTCTTGCCCTCGAGTGCTCGCGCGAGTGCCGCGGTGCCCTCGCCCTCCGCGCCAAGGGAACTCACCAGCTGTGCAATCAGGCCCTGATCTCCAGTGCCTTCGGCGACCGTCACGCCCAGGGTGCGCGCTTGGTGAACGAAAGCCGCAAGCAAGTGCGAACGCCCTGCGCCCTTCGGCCCCCGAAGCACAATCTCGCCGCCACCGCCGTTGAGGAGCTGCTGCACCCGATGGGTCCAAGACACCAGCAACTCGTCACGACCACGCAGCGGACGAAGGCCGACCTCATCGGTCGACTCGAGGGCCGCAATCGCCGCCTCGGCCGTCTGAAAGCGGTGCGAGGGCTCCTTGGAGAGAAGCCGCTGGCACACGCGCTCGAGGTGGCGAGGCACCGCGGGGTCATGCTCTGACGGTGCCTTCGGGACCTCGGTGAGGTGCCGTGCGAGGTAGCCCGCCACACTCGTCGCCTCGATCGGGCGGCGACCCGTGAGCATCACATACAGCACCGCGCCGAGCGCATAGAGGTCCGCCCGCGGATCGACGGATTCGCCGCTGATCAGCTCGGGGGCCATGAACGCAACCGTGCCCACGAGACGCCCTGCGATGGTCAGCTGTGTTCCGGTGGCGTCTGGGTCCTTGACCACGCCAAAGTCGCTGATCTTCGGCGCGCCATCTGCCGCAACGAGGATGTTGCTCGGCTTGATGTCGCGGTGAATCAAGCCCTTGCGATGGATGTAGCCGAGCGCGTCGGCCATGCCGCGGAACAGCTCCTCGACGAGGGCGAACCGGTCCTGCGGGGGCTTAGTCTGCCACGTCTCCATCACCGCGTCGAGATCGGTGCCCTCGACGAATTCCATGGCGATGTACGGGAACTGGCCCGCCATACCCGTGGCCAGCACGTGAACGATGTTCGGATGGTCCAGTCGGGACAAGGTCTCGTACTCGCGGGTGAAGCGCTTGACCTCCTCGGGCATGACCGAGGCGGGGTGCAACACCTTGAGTGCCACCGTCTCGCCGCGCTCCGAGGTGGCGCGAAACACGGTCGCCATGCCTCCGGAGCCCACCTCGCCCACAACGGTATACGCCCCGACGCGCTGGCCAGGGCGGATCGAGGCCCCCAGGTCCTGCGAGAAGTCCGACATGCGCGAATCGTAACAGGGATGCCGGGCGGCTACTCGACCTCACCGAAGGAGGTGCTCAGGAACGCCCCTCCCTCGCTGCGCGGCAAGTTCGACGCGAGCGACCTCGCAAGTGCCTTGGCCACCCGTTGGTGACGCGCCCGGGTGGCGTCGTCTTCGACAAGCTGAACCAGCTGATGCTGCGCGTGGAGCTGGTAGAAACGGTAGCCGTTCGCCTCGGCAACGGACAGCGCTCGCTGCACGACCTCGAGTGCCTTGGCGCGGTCTCCAAGGGCGAGCGACGAGCGGCCTCGCGCCAGATCAGAGCGCACCTGGATATTCGGCCACGCGCGCGTATCCCAGGGCGTAGAGGTCTCGACGGCCATGGCCTCGTCGACTCGGTCCTGCTCGCAGAGCGCACGAATGCGCCATGCCGCGACCATCGGACCAATGCCCTCGGAGTCGTGCTCGAGCAGTAGCTCGACCTTGTCTAGGCGCTCGAGTGCCAGCTTGCTGTCGCCCTGCTCGAGAGCGACCCGCGCCAACACGGACAGAGCGAGGAGTTCATCCTCAGGCGTGCCGAGTGCGCGAACGAGCCGGAGCGACTCCTTGGCGCTGGCCGCGGCGCTGTCGAGGCGTCCGACGGCGAGCAGCACCTGTGCACGGTAGGCGAGGCCCAGAGCGATGCCGTGGGGATGGTTGACCTCGCGAGCCTTCGAGACCGTGCGGTCCGCAAGCTGAAGGGCCTTCCGCAGAACGCCGGTGGAGAGGTAGAGCTCCACCAGGTTGACTCGGGCGATCGTCAGCGCACCGAGCATGCCGAGCCGCTCGAAGGTCTTGGCCGACTGCTCGAGGTGGTTCCGCGCATCGCTCGATGCACCCCGGCAGATTGCGAGAATGCCGAGTCCGTTGAAGGCGTAGCCAAGCGCCCGTTCGTCGCCGGTGCGCTGCGCGGTCTGTGCCGCGTCCTTCCAGAGGCGCTCCGCCTGCTCGAGGTCTCCGCGTCCCCAGACGACGCCACCGAGTTGGTAGAGCGGCAGGGTGCGAAGGCGCGGGTCTCCGACCTCTTCGGCCTTGGCCAGGGCGAGACGAAGGTGACGCTCCGCCTCCTCCATCGGCCCTTGGTTGCGCAGCTGACTTCCGAGCTCGGAGCTGACCTCTGCCTGCAGACGTGCGTCACGGACCAATGCCGCAAGCTCACCCGCGCGCTTGGCGTCCTCGACGGCCTCGCCCCACTGGCCCAGGTGGTAGAGCGCCTGCGCGCGCGCCAGGTACACCTCGGCTAGGCGCCGATCGGCGTCATCGAGCAGCATCTGCGGCCGGGCGCTGGGCTCCATGCGAAGAGCACGGTCCAGGAAGGAGAGTGACTCCTCGAAGAGTGAGCGGTGCAGGTGTCGCTTCGCCGTCTGCACCAGGTAGGCGTAGGCTTTGGCGGCCACGCCGGCCTGCTCGAAGTGCCAGGCGAGCTCTTCAACCACCAGCACCGGTCGGTCGCGGAACTGCTTCTCGAGTACCTCGCCGAGAATCCGATGCCGCATGGCGAGCTCGGCTTCGGCTAGGTCCTCGAGCAACACGTCGCGGTGGCGTGCCTGAACGAGCTCGACCTGCTCGTGATCATCCGAGCGTCGCTCCGAGACCACACCGCTCTCGACGAGCACATCGAGCGCCTCCATCGCGTGGTCTTCATCGAAGGGGCATACGCGGAGCAAGACGTCGAGGTCGAGCGGAGTGCGACTCAGCGCGATGCTCTGGGCAAGCCGAAGCGCATCCTCGTCGAGCGGGGCGAGTCGGTCCTTGAGGGCCTGCCGCATTGACGCAGGAATCGGCAGCTTTGACCGGGTAATCTCGGCAGGATCGAGGGCGATGCGGAACCGAGCCCCATCCTCGACCATCAGCCCATCGTCGACCAAGGCGCGCAGCATGTCGGAAACGAAGGCAGGGTTGCCGTGTGACTCCTTGTGAACCCGCTTTGCGAGCGCACGGGAGGCCGAATCGGACGGCACGAGCGAGAGCACGACCTCTTCCACTTCGGTGGCCCGCAGCGGAGGCAGATCGAGATGCTGCACGGGACCAGCGCGCTTGAGTGCGTCGATGACCGACCGGCCCTCGCCTTCTTCTGCCGTGAGCACGAAGAGAACGCGCTCGTTGGACAGGCCAATCGTGTTGCGCAGCAGGTACTCGAGCAGCTCGCGGGTCGCCGGGTCGGCGCGATGCATGTCGTCGAGCAAGATCACGCACGGGGCCTGGCTGATGACCAGATCCTTGAACGCGGAGATCACCGGATAGCGCTCGCGAATCACCCCGTCGTCGTCGCCGGCGAGCACCTGGCGGAGGATGATCGGCGCCGTCTCGTCGGCCAGCGCCTGGTACACACCGACGAAGGCTCCGAAGGGACGATCTTGAGGGCGACAGTGCCCACGAGCCACCGCGAGACCATGACGTCGTGCATAGGTGGCCGCTGCCGCGAGCAGGCGCGACTTTCCGGCACCCGCCTTGCCCGTGAGCAGCAGTGCTCCACCGGCGTCGCCATTCACCAGACGGTCGAGCGCATCGCGGAGTACGGCCTTGTGACTGGTCCGTCCGACCGTACGCGGTGGCCACCAGCCCTCGAGCACCTCGGAACCCGCGACGTCGCCGAGCACATGAAGCAAGTGGTGAGCCGACGCGTAGCGATCGGCAGGGTCCTTTCGAAGAAGGCGCAGGCAGATCTCGTCGAGATGCGCCGGAACGAGCGGGTCGACCTGAACGGGCGGAACGGGGTCCTTGTGCAGGTGCTTGTCGAGAAAGCCCTGGAGGGTACGCGCCGTGAACGGCCGTCGCCCGGTCAGCATCAGGTAGAGCACCGCACCCAGCGAGTAGAGGTCCGCGCGGGAATCCACCGAGTCGCCGACGATCTGCTCTGGCGAGATGTACGCCACCGTGCCGATGACCTCGCCCACCTGCGTGAGCTCGCCCTCGCCCTGGCTCTCTTTGACCACGCCGAAGTCCATCAACTTCACGACGCCGTCGGGACGGACGAGGATGTTCGCAGGCGTCACGTCGCGGTGTACCAAGCCTCGGTCATGGATGTAGGCAAGTGCGCGTCCCACCTGCACCAGCACCGCCTGCACGCGTGCAAACCGGTCAGCGGGCTCGAGGCCCTCCCAGGACTTCGCTTCTTCGCGGAGCGTGCGGCCGGGCACGTACTCCATCGTGTACCAGGGACGGTCTCCGACCATGCCGGTCTCGAACACGCGCAGCACATTCTCGTGGGCGAGCCGCCCGAGCGCTCGGAACTCGCGCCGAAAACGTTTTCGGGCCTCTTCGCGCTCCTTCAAAGGCAGCAAGAGCTTGAGCGCGCACACGTCACCGCTCCGGGTGTCACGCACACGCCATACAGATGCCATGCCTCCGCGGGCGACATCGGACAGCACTTCGTATGGGCCGATGACCTCGCCGGTACGCGGGTCTTCAGCCATTCCGAATAGTGCCTCTGGGGCGTCTTCGTCGCCCAAGTGGGGTGGCGTCAAGCGTGTCCTCTTTTTCCGTCGCGCAGGACACACTATAGTCACAGGCCATCATGGCCGTCCCGCCACGAAACGCGGCGGCATCGCTTTCTCTTCTACGTATGAGGCACGCATGGATATCGAGGCCTACGGCCGTACCGACCCGGGCCCCGTCCGGGAGAACAACGAGGACATGTTCCTCATTGATATCGAGCATGGAATCTACGTGCTCGCGGACGGCATGGGGGGGCATGCGAAGGGCGAAGTCGCAAGCCAGATGGCGGTCGACGCCGTGCATGAGATCCTCATGGGCGAAGAAGACCCCGACGAGACCCGCCTTGTTCGTGACATCGAGCCGGTTGACCCGGCCGACGTGTTGCGCGAACGACTTCGTTACGCCATGAATCAGGCTTCCGTTCGCATTCGTCGCGAGTCCGAGATTCGCCCCGACGCCCGCAACATGGGCACGACGGTCGTCATCCTCGTGATCGAAGACGGCCAGGCGCATCTGGCCCATGTCGGCGACTCGCGCGCCTATCTGTTCCGCCGGGGACGCCTCACGCGCCTGACCCGCGACCACACTGTGGTCCAGCAGGAGATCGACGCCGGGCGCCTCACCGAGGAGCTCGCGCGCCTCGTGCCGCACAAGCACATCCTCACGCAGTCTGTCGGTTTCCACGGCCCCGTCGAGCCCGATACGACGACCCGCGTGCTCGAAGAGAACGACATCTTCCTAGTGTGCAGCGACGGCCTCACCGACCCGCTCGACGACGACCGCATCGCGCAGATCATGGGTAGCCACCCCATCGACCAGCTCTCCGACGTGCTCGTCGACGAAGCGCTCAAGGCCGGCGGCGAAGACAACGTGACCGTCATCGTGGCCCAGGCACGCTAGACCTTCCGCTTGTCTTGCGGATGTGAAGTCCGTAGCATCAGGCTCCTCAGGAGCCTGCATGTTTCGACTCACGCCTACGCTGATCGCCCTCACCCTCATTGGTTGTGGGGGTGACGACTCGGACCTTCAGGCTCAGATCGACAGCCTGACCGCCGAGCTCGACGCGGTGAGCGCCGAACTCGAAGCCTCCAACGCGTCGCAGACGACACAGGACGGCTCGATCGATGCTCTCGAGACCGCCCTCGGGCTGCTCGACGACGAGGTCGCCGGCATTACAGGCTCGATCGACCTGACCGACCTCGAGGACCGCATCACGGCCAACGAGGGCGACATCGCCGCCCACGACGCTACGCTCACCACGCATACGACGGACATCGGGGCCAACACCACGGCGGTTGCGACGAACACCGCCGACATCGCGACCCTCTCGGCGAGCCTGCAAGCGAACACCACGGCCATCTCAACCAACGCGGCAGACATCGCGGCGAACGCCACGGCCATCGGCGGCCTGCAGACCGCAGTCACGGCGAACACCACGGCCATCGCGACCCACACCACCGAGATTGCGGACAACGCCGCGGCCATCGGTACGAACACCACCGCCATCGGCACGAACGCGACGGCCATTGCGGCGAACACCGCCTCGAGTGGCGCCAACACGACGGCGATTGGCACCAACACCACCGCCATCGCCGACAACGCCACCGCCATCTCGAACAACGCCACCGCGCTCGGCGTGAACAGCGCGGCGATCAGCGCCAACGGAAGTGCGATCGGCACGAACACCACAGCGATCACAACGAACACCACCGCGATCGGCGGTCACACCACGAGCATCGCGGTGAACACCTCGGCGATCGGTACCAACAGCACCAACATCACCACCAACACGAACGCCATCGGCACCAACACCACCGACATCGGCACGAATGCGACCGCCATTGGGGCCAACAGCACCGACATCACCGCGAATGCGAGCGCGATCTCGACGCTTAGTGCCGCACTCGCCGACATCGACGTGACGCCCCCGGACAGTTGCCTCGGCCACCTCAACGAGGGCGAGACGACCAGCGGCTGGTACGAGATCGCGGTGCCGGGCACCCAGGACGCGCCCACCACTTCGCGCCTGTTGGTCTACTGCGACATGACCACCGACGGGGGTGGCTGGACGGTGCTCGACTTCCAAGACTTCGACGACGGCACAGCAGCGGGTTGGACCGACAGCCGTGTCGATACCGGCAACTGCGGCGCCTACTACACCCCCGTCCTCGGCGGCTTCAACCTCTTCGGGCAGAACGCCGCGACCCAGCGTACCTACGCGACCCAAGAGGTCCCGCACACCGAGGTGCACGTCGCGATGGACTACATCGCCATCGACAGCTGGGACGGCCACGCCCGCTACGTGCAGATTGACGGTGCTGAGCAGCTCGGCACCGCGCCGCCCGCAGTCGAAGGCGCCAACGTCTGCGGTGGCACCTGGAACGAGTACGGCAGCGACCCGCTCGCCTTCCAGATCGGCCACACCGCAAGTGATGTGACCGTCTACGTGTCCTCGGCACTCGACCAGACGCCCGACGACGAGAGCTTCGCCATCGACAACGTCTTGGTCATGGTGCGCTAGGAGCCCAGCTCTTCGAACAGGGCCGTGACGTCGGCCGCGGCATCCTTGGCGGGGTCGCTGACGACCTCGACCAGAGCGCGGTTGTAGCTGCTCTGCACGAACCACTTCTCGCCGCCCTGCGAGAACTCGAGGGTCCACTTGCCGTTGTCGCCTTCGACGTCGATGGCAAAGCGAGGCTCGAGCTCGGGGACGTCCGCGGCCTCGGGATAGAACGAGACCCGCATGCGTGTGAGGTGGCCGACCAGCGTCGTGGCCGTGCCGTTCTCTTCACCGCCGGCAGACCAGTAGGCCTTGGAGGTGTCGTCGCGGTTCTCGTGCGTTGCGGTGGCGGTCTTGCCATCGGCCCGCAGCGTCACCGACGCCATCTCGCGCTCGAGATTCGGCTGCACGAGGCGGTCGATCAGGCTCGACTCGGGCTTGTTGAGCGACGAGAAGACCTTGTCGTCGACCAAGAACACCTTGCCATCGAACTGCACGTAGCGGTCCTTCGAGCCATAGGTCTCGGCGCCGACGACCAGCGTCACCGGTCCACTGCGGCGATGCACTTCGAGCGTGCCGTAGGGGTCGTTGAAGCCAAAGGCCGAGGCATCGGTCGAGCCGACGTCGAGCTCGCGCAATGCGTACAGCGGCGTGAACTTCTCCCAGAGCGAACCGGCGGACTTGTTGCCCTTGAAGGCCCCCTTCTCGGTCTCGAAGACCGGCTCGGCCTCGACCTCGGGCTCCGGCTCTTCTGGAGCCATAGCAGGACCCTCGGGACCCTCGCTCGCCGGCTCCGGCTCGGGCTCGACCTCAACCTGCTTGGACACGCCAACCCAGAGGAAGTCGCCGCCCGCATCGGAGCGAGTCTCGATCGAAGCATCGACGGTGCTGGTCTTCCAGACGAGCTTCTGGAGGTCCTCAGCGGTCGCCTGCAACAGCACGATCTTGTCGACGGCGTCGTCGGTCTCTTCGGCGGTCCAGGTCAGGTAGGAAGCGCCAAGCGCCACGGCCAACAGGCCAGAAAGAACGGCAATCTGTCGCATTACTTCCTCCGCATGCGAATGCGGAACAGACCCGCAAACACGAACAGCAGCGGAATGCCGAAGGCACTCGCCAGGAACCAAACGATGTCCTGATCCCGCGTGTGCGCGACCTTCACGTCTTCTTCGCTCTCGGTGTCACCCGCGAGGTCCTCGTCGCCCATCAGCCAACGGGACACGTCTTCGGCGAGACGCTCGTTGCCTTCGGAGTACTTGAGGGCCGCATCCGAGAACACGCTCTCGTCGGCAAAGACCACGGCGCGGAAGGCATCCTCGCCCTCGCCCTCGACCGCCACACCGAGGTCCCAGACCTTGGCGAGCTCGGTGGGCGAGCGCTGGAAGTCGACGGGTGCGTCTTCGAGCCAGGTATCGGGGAAGCTGCGCACGATGGCGGTCTGCTTGCCGAGACCCTCGCCTTCCTTCTCGAGACCACCGACGGTGGGCAGGAGCAGGCGGTAGCGCTGAGCGTTGCGCTGCAGCTCACGAACGGCGTCGTGCGAGCCGTAGCGGTTGGTCGCCAGCAGCTGGCGGTCGGCGATGGTTCCGCTCTGGCGGAAGTACTTGGTCTCGTTCGCGAGGGGCTGCGGCGTGACCTTGAGTCCGAGCGGCCCGAGCACACCCGGCAAGGGATCGCGACGGGGCTCGACGAGCACCATCAGCGAGCCGCCACCCTCGATGAACTTGGCGATGGCCTTCTCTTCGTACTCGGAGATCGGCAGGCTCGGTGCGGCAATCACGAGGAACGCGGTGTCGTCGGGAATCGAGTCGGTCGAGCCCTCGGTCGCGCCGTACTCCTTGACGAGCAGACCCTGCTCCTGGAGCTTCTTCTTGAACTGCGACAGCTTGCGTGCTGGGTTCTCCTTCTCGCGGGTGCTGGCCTCGCCGTGACCCGAGAGCAGGTAGACCGTGCGCTCACCCTTCGCGAGCTTGAGCAGACGCTTCTGCGACTCGAGGTCGAGCTTCTTGAGGTTCCGCTTGGCGCGGTCGAGCTCGGTGCCGACCTTCCACTTCTCGGAGGCCTCACCCTGCGTGAACACGATGTAGCCGTTGTCGTTGATGCGGAGCTTCTCGGACAGCTTGCGCTCGAGAGCCTGGTCCACGACGCGAACCGTGAGGTGCCCGTCCGAGGCATCGGCCAGCTGCTCGAAGTAGGGCTCGAGCTCGCGGAGCACCTCGTTGCCGCGGGGGTAGAACAACACCACCTCGACCGGGTCGGGGAGCGTGCGCACGAGCGCCATCGTCGACTGCCCGGCACGGGTGGTGCGGAAGTAGGCGTAGTCCCAATCGATGCTGTGCTCGGAGGCCAGGTAGTTGACCGGCGGGAACAGGGCGAGCGCCAGCGCGGTGACGATGCCCGCGTTCGCCGCGAGCCGCTGCGCGTTGACGGGCAGCTGAACCGGGTGGCTGACGAGGGCACGGTCGATGAACAGCGTGGGCACTACGCCGAGCACCAGGCACAGCGCGCTCATCGCAGTCGCGACGACGTACCACCAGGCCTTGGTCTCTTCGACCATGCCGAGCATGCCAGTGATGCTGTCGGTCGACGCCAGGTAGATCACGATCGAGAAGGTGCCGAGAAGCATCCACATCATCGAGCCGCGAAGTGCGGTCTTGCGCACCGCATGCGTCTCGGAGGCGGACTCGCGGAACCGAAGACCGAGCGCAAGTCCGATGAGGAGCAGGCCCGCCACAGACACGAAGAGATGGGCGGAGGAGCCACTCGCGTACCGCTCACCGATGGCGAACAGACCGAGGCCAAACAGCCAACTAAGAATGGGACCGCTCATTGCCAGCGCCTCCCCTTGAGGACCTGCGTCGTCATCCAGAGGAAGACGGCCGTGGTCGAGAGGTAGAACACCACGCCCGAGAGCTCGAGACGACCCGACTGGAAGGCCGGGAAGTGGGTGTCGAACAGGTCGAGGTAGTGAATGGCGTCGAGCGGAGCGTCCGAGAACTGTCCGATCTCGCCGAGAATCATCATCACCGTGACCATGACTCCGGAGAGCACGACGGCCACGACCTGGCTCTTCGAGAGCGAGGAGCCGAAGTTGCCAATCGCCGTGCCTGCGGAGCCGACGAGCAGCAGACCGAAGTAGCCGACGACGAGGTGGCCGATGGCGATCTTGCCGTTCCAGAGAATCAGGAAGGGCATGTACAGCGTGAGCATCAGGAAGATGCTGATCATGCCGAGACCGGCCAGGTACTTGCCGAGCACAATCTCGCCAGGGCGGATCGGGGCGGTCTCGAGCAGTACATCGGTGCCTTGGCTCGCCTCTTCAGCGAAGGAGCGCATCGACAGGAACACCGCGGTCGTCAGCGTGGTGCCGAAGGCGTAGGTGAAGAAGGCCTCGAGCAGCTCATGGCTGTAGGCGGGTCCCGCGAAGTACGAGAGCGCGTTGAACAGCAGTCCGAGCACGAAGGTCAGCGCGGCCACGATGATGTAGCCACTGGCGCTGTTGAGGTACGCGGCGAGGTCGCGACGGGCGACGAGGAACACATTCATTCGGCACCTCCGACCGGAGCGCGGGTCAGACCGAGGAAGGCTTCCTCGAGCTCGTCGTCAGGCACCTCGACCAGGCGAATGCCAAAGCCCGCCTGGATGATCTCGGCGACGAAGGTCTCGCGGATATCGCCCTCGAGGTCGACGATTGCCGATGCGAGTGCACCGCCCACGGGACGCGGAACCATCGACTCGACCTTGGGATGGGCCTGGAGCCAGTGCTCGAACTCTTCTTGATCGCCGCGGACGGTGAGGACGATGCGCGCATCGCCGAGCTGATGGGTCAGCTCTTCCTCGGTGCCCTGAGCCTTGAGCTCGCCATTGTGAATGACGAGAACCCGGTCACAGGTCTGGCTGATCTCGGTGAGGATGTGGCTGGAGATCATGACGGCCCGGCCCTCGCCGAGTCGGCGAATCACCTGGCGCATGTCCTTGATCTGGGCGGGGTCGAGGCCACTGATCGGCTCGTCGAGGATGACGAGCTTCGGGTCGTGGATGACCGCCTGAGCCAAGCCGACGCGCTTGCGGTAGCCGTGCGACAGCGTGCCGATGACCTGATGCTCGCGCCCCTTGAGGGCACACTGCTCGAACACCTCGGGCAGTCGACGCTTGACGTCGGCCGCGCTCATGCCCTTGAGACGCCCGATGTAGGTCACGAACTCCGTGACCGTCATATCCCCGTATTGGGGCGGGTTCTCAGGTAGGTATCCAATTCGAGCCTTCAAGGCGTCCGAAGCAGTCGCGACGTCCAAGCCATCGATGGTCACCGTCCCCGAAGAGGGAGAGAGCAGGCCCGCTAGGACCTTGAGAATGGTGGACTTACCTGCGCCATTGAGGCCCAGGACTCCCACAATCTCACCACCGCTGACATCGAAACTTACGTCGTGAACTGCCCGAAAGTCCCCGTAGTACCGAGTGAGGTTCTTCACTCCGATCATAGGTCGTTCTCCAAGCCGGCGAAACGGGTATCCGGCTGGGGGAGCGCGTCAAGGGGCGAAGGGTCAGGCCTTGTCAGGGCTTTGCGCCCTGTTCGGCGTCGATCTTGCGATCACGAGCGTTGCAACGGCTCTACGCGGTCGCCGGCTGCTTCATGTTCTGCACGTCGATGACTTCGACGTGATTCGAGAGCCAGCGGGTCAGAAAGCGGGAGAGCTCGCCTTGATAGTCGCTGGTCTCACCTTCGTGCGGGAACCGGTGCTGGAACGAGGTGAGCCGACTCACAAAGCGAGTGTGACCTGCGGTGTTCGCCTCTTGTCCGGGGCAGTTGTGCTCGGCCATCCACGCCTCTTCGAAGACGAAGTGCTCGACCACGTAGCGGGCGAGGTAGTCGAGGGTCCTCTCGAGCTCTTGGACGTCGTGACCGTTCTCGGACATGCCTACAACGGCGTTGACGCGATCAAACAGTTCGCGGTGCTGCGCGTCGATCTCGGGAACTCCAGTTCCGTAGGCCTGCTCGGTCCACACGATCATCCATCTCTCCTGAACTAGGGCAGCTTCGCACAGCTCCGCACGCCCATGAAGCACAAGAGCAGAAGGCTGCGTTGCCAGCGGATTCTCCTAAACGCCCCAAGAATCAGTCTTCGCGCACCAGCGCCCTCACCGCCGCAAGTCCCCTGGCCCGATGCGGCTCCGCATCCTCAGGGTTGTACCAACGAAAGTAGGTCTTCCATGTCTTAGGCTTGAAGGGCTTGATGCCGCTGCGGGTGAGCTCGATCAGGAAGGTGTAGGTGCCGTACTCGCCGTAGAGATGGTCGAGCTCGGTCCCTTGTGCCCGAAAGAAGAAGCCCCAACGTGCGAGCTGCCTCGTCTTGTAGGCGTGGCCCCCCTGGGCGTCCTCCATCAGCCGTCCGAGGCGCACGAATTCCTTGTGGTCGTCGACCCGCTTCCAGCGCCCTGACCAGGGGTAGTAGAAGAATCCACCGAAGGCGTGCAGGCTTGCGGCGCGGTCGTACTGCTCGCGCTCGGCGAGTGCGTCGAGAGCCTGGGACTCAGGCTGCGACAGGGCCTCGGGGGACGTCGAGTAGTAGCCGGGGATGATCTTGCGCCAGGGCGCACGCGCTTCGCGATGGACGGCAAAGTCTCGGTTCAGGTCGACATTGGCTTGGTTGCCGCGCCGGTAGTGCCGCTTGCCCTCCCGCAAGTCCTTCTCGACCTTGGCCCGTCCGTCGGGGTTCAGCAGCGGAACGACGGTGAGCTGTACGCCTGGTGGTGGGGATCGTAGGGACTCGACCAGCAGATCGACCGCGACCTCGGTGCTGATCCACTCCAGCGCGTGAATGCCGCCGAAGACGAGCACCTTGCGCTCAATCGGCCCTTCCCCAGACACGTGAAACGCCCAGATCGGACGCCCAGACCCCGACAGCCCGAGCTTCTCGACGTCCGCATCGCCCAGGACCTCGGCCACTTCGGTGAACACGTCGTGCTGGAAGCGGTAGCCGGTGCTGACCTCGACCTCTGGCGGGTCGGGAATGCGCGAGGTCCACACCTCGAAGGAGGCGATGTCCTCGGGAGAAGCGAGAGCGAGCCATGGCAGCAGGAACAGCACGGCTGGAGGGTAACCGACCCCATCCTCGGCTCGCCGCGTTACCGCTGCCCCATGACGGCACGCATCCGATTCGAGGGCGGCTCGGTGGTCCTCGAGGACGCGCCAGATCACGTGCGCCCCGAAGCCTTCGTCTACGACGCTCGCATCGGACACTGGCGCGCAAAGGCGATTCACTACGCCGAAGCGGTCTTGCGCATGCACCGCGCCAAGATCCCGTACGTGGACGAGGCCAAGGCCTACGAGGTGCTCGACCGCCCCCACCATGGCGTGCGTACACCCCGCGACTACCAGCGTGAAGCGGTGGAAGCCTGGCGGCAGGCGAGTCGACGCGCCACCATCGTCCTGCCCACCGGGGCTGGCAAGTCCTTCGTCGCCGAGCTGTGCATCGCAAACGCCAACCGGTCTGCCCTGGTC
This sequence comes from Pseudomonadota bacterium, assembly GCA_023954855.1. GTDB lineage: Bacteria > Myxococcota_A > UBA796 > UBA796 > M1803. The sequence continues at coordinate 23,221 of JAGSGY010000074.1, forward strand.
GTCGCCCCCACCATCGACCTCGTGGGCCAGTGGTACGACGGTCTGGTCCGCGCCTTTGGCGAGCCCGTCGGCGTGCTCGGAGGCGGTCTACACGAGGTCCATCCGATCACGGTCGCGACCTACGACTCGGCGTGGATGCACATCGAGAAGTACGGCGCTCGCTTCGGCCTGATCGTCTACGACGAAGTCCACCACCTGCCCGGCCCGAGCTTTGCGCAGTCCGCGGAGTGCTCCATCGCCCCGTTCCGCCTGGGACTCACCGCCACCCTCGAGCGCCCCGACGGATCACACGAGTGGATCGAGCAGCTCGTGGGTCCCGTCTGCTACCGCAAGGAGATCACCGATCTCGCCGGCGACTTCCTGGCCCCCTACCGCACCGAGTTGATCACCGTTCACCTCTCGGACGCGGACCGCGCCAGCTACGAAGAACAGCGGTACACCTACCGAAACTTCGTCGAGAGCCAGGGCATCCGCGTCGGAAGCCGTGGCGGCTGGGCGCAGTTCCTGCGTGCTGCCGCGCGGTCGAGCGCCGGTCGACGCGCCTTGTTGGCCTGGCGAGAGAGTCGACGCCTGCTTCAGGGCGCTCCCGCCAAGCTGCGCATGCTCGAAGAACTGCTGCGCAAGCACGCCGACGGGCGAATCGTCGTGTTCACCAACGACAACGCGACGGTCTACGAGCTGTCCCGACGCCTGCTCCTGCCCGCCATCACCCACCAGACCGACGCCAAGGAGCGACGCTCGCTTCTCGCCGCGTTCGCCTCGGGTGAGCTCCCGGTGCTCGTGACGAGCCGCGTCCTCAACGAGGGCGTCGACATCCCCGCTGCCGACGTCGCCATCGTGCTCTCTGGCACGGGGACGGTCCGTGAACACGTGCAGCGCCTCGGGCGCATCCTTCGTCCGCAAGAGGGCAAGCAGGCGATTCTCTACGAGATGATCGTCGAGGGCACGAGCGAGGAAGTCACGAGCGCGAGACGCCGAGACCACGTCGCATACGGGCAGACGGGCGAGTAGGCACACCGGAACTACAGGCCGCGCAAGATCTCCGCCACCGCCTCGGTTGCGAGCTTCGGCTCATGGGCCACGGCAAGCTCGATCAGGCGCTTGGCACGCACAGGATTCAGTCCGTCCTCGACAAGCAACAGGCCCAGCGTGAGCGCCTGCTTCGCGTCAGGGGGCGTGCCGAGCAAGCCCATCAGGCCACCCCAAGGCATGCCGGCCACCTGCTCCGAGTTCAGCGCCGTCCGAGAGCGGGCCTCGGCGACCAGGGCTTCATCGGCCGCGCCACCCCGCAGTCGCGCGGCGATAGCCTGAGCGAACTGCTCGATGACCCGCAGGATCCAGTCGTCTTGAATCATGGGTCGAGGCTAGGCACCCGAGGGCACCCGACAACCCCGCCTAGCCAAGCACAGCCGAGGTGTTCTTGCCGACCACACCGTCGACGACGAGGCCCTCGCTGCGCTGCCACTCCATGACCATCCGCCGCGTCGCGGGGCCGAAGCTACCGTCGATGGCAGTGTCGAAGCCGGCCTTGCCCAAGCGCTCCTGCAGCGCCTCGACGGCCAGTCCGCGCGAGCCCTTGCGCAACAGAGTGCTGCCGGCGAGCACCTTGGCCCACTCGGTCTCGCGGTCCGCTTCGGTGATCGGCGTCTCGAGGCCGCCGAGGGCACCGACCATCGGGAGCACGCCGAGCTGCTGGTCCACGGCCCGGGAGCTGTAGACGCCGTCGCGCACGTACTTTCCGCTCTGGTACTCGGCGGTTCCCGCGTACACGTAGGGGCTCGGCCGTCCCTTGTTGTGGTAGCCGAGGCCGTTGTACGCCTCCGAGAACGAGGCGATGGCGGCGGTGTCAGTGGTCTCGGCGGTCATGCCCACGTTGTCGCGAATACCGGACTTGGCCGACAGGGCGTCGATCGCCGCGGTCTCCCAGTCGTAGAACAGCACGCCGCGGGGAACGTTGCGAGACGGCTTTCCGATCGGGTCGCCCTGATGCAGGTAGGTGTTGAAGTTGCCGGTCGACTCGCGCCAGTGCAGCGCGGCGATCAGCTTTGCGGGGATGTTCGTCTTTGCCGAGACGCCCTCGTAGCGGGCGCGGTGCTTGGCGTAGTGGGCGACGAAGATCTCGAGGTCCTTCTCGCGCATGCCGAGATCGAGTTCGATGCCGTCGGCAAGCCGCTCGGTGTGCTTGGCATGCACGCGACCCATCTTGCCTTTGGGAGCGTAAGTCGCGTCATCCTCTTCGGTGGCCCAAGCGGGCTGGGCCTCAGCAGCTCCGGGCTGCTCGACCTCGGCGTTGACTGCCTCGGCCGCTTCCTGTCCCGCCTCGGCATACACGTCGTCGGTGGTCTTCGAGACCAGAGACATGACCTCTTCGAACCACGTCGGCTGGACGCTCTGCTTCTCGACCTCGTCGGTGCGCTCGACGTTGCTTCCAAAGTCGGCGAGGCCCTGCGAGGCGTCAACCTGCGAGGACTGTTGCGAGGCTTGATCCGTACGGTGTGCATAGACGGGCATGAGGAACTCCCAGAGGGGATGAAAAAACGACCCCGAAAAGTCGGGCTCACCTCTTGTAAAGCAAAGGTCATGCCGACCTAAGAACCCGCTGTTCAGCGGCATCCGCCGATGGCAGGGACAAAAATACCGCACCAGGTTCTGGGAATGACCCAGTCGCTCACGAGCGTCTGACGGGCGCGACGGAGCCCCATACGCTACCGTATGGTCTGCCGCGCGCTCGCGGTCCGGAGTGATTGCATGTCCCATCCCGCCGTCGTCACCTGTGCGCTCACCGGCGTGCTCACCAATCCCGCCCAGCACCCCGTGCCGGTCACCGCCGCCGAGATGGCTGCCGAGGCTCGCCGCGCCTTCGATGCGGGCGCCACCGTCGTGCACCTGCACTTTCGCAACCAGACTCCGGGTCTGGGACACATGCCGACCTGGGACCCGGACACGTGTGGCGAGATCACCGACGCGATTCGCGCCGAGGTCCCCGAGATCTTGATCAACAGCTCGACGGGCGTCATGGGCCCCGACATCAGCGGCCCTCTCGGCTGTCTCGAGCGCATCAAACCCGAGCTCGCCGCGATGAATGCGGGCACGCTCAACTACCTGAAGGCGCGCAACAGCACTCCGCAGTGGGCCTGGCCGCCGATGGTGTTCGACAACCCGGTCTCCAAGGTGCAGGCCTTCCTCGAGGCCATGTACGCCATGAACATCGTGCCGGAGTGCGAATGCTTCGACACGGGCATCGTGCGCAGCTTGGCGATGTTCAAGAAGGTGGGCCTTCTCAAGGACCCCGTCCACGTCAGCCTCGTCATGGGCGTGGCATCGGGCATGCCCGCCAAGGCGTCGTGGCTCCCGCTGCTTCTCGAAGAGCTTCCAGAGGGAGCGGACTGGCAGGCCATCGCCATCGGCCGCACCGAGGTCTGGGATGTTCACCAGGCGACCGCCGATCTCGGCGGGCACGTGCGCACCGGCCTCGAAGACACCTTCTACCTGCCCGATGGCAGCAGGGCGTCGAGCAACGGTCCGCTGATCGAAGCACTCGCCACCTGTGTACGCAACGCAGGCCGCGAGGTCGCCACCCCGGCCCAGGCCCGCGAGATCTTGGGCGTTCGCTAGGACAGCTGCGGCAGTCGGGCGCGCTCACGCTCGACGCGCGTCCAGCCCGCCACTTCGGCCTGCACATCACTATCGGCACTGGACACCGCCGTGAGTGCCCACGCGGCGCGGGCTTGTTTCCAGGCCTCGAGCACCGCCTCGGCATCGGCCACCAGACTTGCATCCAGCTTGCGTGCCTCGACGTAGAGCAGACCCACGGGCCCCCAGACGAACATCAGGGTGAACATCTGCGCAACAAAGACGTCTTCCGCGCCTGACGCGCCGAGGGCGCCGGCGAGAATCGCTCCGGCCAGCACCGAGCTCAGCAGGCCGACGACCGTCCCCTGCAGCTTCACAATGCGGTCCCTTCGCGTCACCGCACGCGCTCGCTGAACCAACGCCGGGACGCCGGGGAAGTCCTGGGTGAGGTCAGTGCGCATGGGGCCTCCGGGGTGTGGGTGGTGTCCCCGAAAGCTACACACGCCCCCCAGATCGGCGAGCGAAAACCGGTCTCACACGCCCATGACGAGCGTAAACACTCACCATACGCTACCGTACGGCACCCCCCGCCTTCCATCCGAGGTAGCGTAGCGCCATGACACCGCTCTCCTCTCGCATCGACACCCGCTCAGACGGGTTCCGCGCCAATCACGACGCCAACCTTGCCGCCGTCGAGGTCCTGCGCGGCCACCTCGCCAAGGCACGCGCTGGAGGCGGTGAGAAGTACAACACCCGCCACTTGGCTCGCGGCAAGCTGCTTCCTCGAGAGCGCATCGACCTCTTGCTCGACCGCGACTCCCCGTTCCTCGAGGTCTGTCCGCTCGTCGGCATGCACGAGGGCGGCACCGTTCCCGGCGGCTCGATGGTCGCGGGCATTGGCCTGGTGCACGGTGTTCCGTGCATGGTCACCGCGTCCGAGGCCACCGTCCAAGGCGGCGCCATCGGTCCGTGGGGCGTGAAGAAGTCGGGCCGAAGCGGTGAGATCGCCTGGGAGAACCGCCTTCCGACCATCCACTTGATCGAGTCCGCCGGAGCCGACCTGCCCAAGCAGGCGGACATCTTCGTGCCGGGCGGCGCGGGCTTTCGACACATCACCCAGCGCAGCGAGGCGAAGCTCCCGACCATCAGCCTGGTCTTCGGCTCCTGCACCGCCGGCGGCGCGTACATCCC
>JAGSGY010000079.1 GCA_023954855.1 Pseudomonadota bacterium
CTGAGGACCAGGTGGTGAGCGTGCAGCTCGCGGATCGGCGCCCCGATCTGGCGGTGCGAAACCACGGAGTTCCCGGCTACGGCACGCTGCAGTCGCAGGCCCTCGAAGCCTCGGTCGGCCAAGAGGCGGTGGTGGTCTACGGCCTCATCGACCTGCACGACGCGCGCAACGCCGGGGCCTGGTCATGGCTCGCTGGTCTCGAGCGGGCGTCGCGCGGCCAAGCGTGGGTGCAGAGCCCCGCCGCGTGGTGGGACGGCGAAGCGCTCCAGTACGGCGAACCCACTGGCTATAGGCACTGGGAGCTCAGCGAGTCGGTCGCGCTGGTCGCGTTGGTCGAGCGAAGCGTCATCGCCGTGCACGACCGCTTCTTGAGGACCAAGTCCGAGACGACCGTGCGCCTGGTCATGAAGTTCCGGGACCAGGTCGAGGCCCGTGGGGGACGCTTTGCGGTCGCCCTCTTGCACGCGCCCCAGCGCGAGAGCTTCTACCTTCGCCGCCTGGGCGAAGAGGGAGTTGAGCTGCTCGATCTCCGCCACGAGGCGATCGACCGGTGGTCCCTCGCAGACGGTCATCCCGATGCACGCGTGCATGCCGACTGGGCCGAGCGGCTCGCGGAGACCCTGTGAGCGGCCTCCTTCGGTTGTGGCGGGGAGTGCGCGGCGGCGTCTCGACGGTCGTCCTTGCACTGGTGTTCTTCGGCTTTCTGACGCCGGTCGGATGGGTCCTGCGGTGGCTGCGGTCCGACCCCCTCCAGCGTCGTCTCGAGCCTGATCGCGACAGCTACTGGCAAGCGCGTAGACCCGACGAGGATGTGGGCCTGCTCGACTTCTTTGGAGCCCGCGACAAGCTGTGGCTGCTGCCGATTGTGGTCGTGCTGGTGACCGTGGGGCTGCTGCTCGTGATCAGCGAGGGCTCGCTGGTCCTCACCTTCCTCTACCCGCTGTTCTGATGCGCGTTCTCGGAATCTCGGCGTTTTACCATGATAGTGCGGCGGCCTTGGTCGTCGATGGCGCACTCGTCGCCGCCGCTCAGGAAGAGCGTTTCTCGCGCATCAAGCACGACCCCGGCTTTCCGCGCCAGGCCATCGCCGCCTGCATGAAGCGGGCGGGACTCACGTCGGTCGACCGCGTCGTCTACTACGAGCGTCCGTTGCCGAAGTTCGAGCGCCTGCTCGAGACCTGGCTCGCTACCGCCCCGCGCGGCTTCTCCTCGTTCGCCGCCGCTCTGCCCGTGTGGACCCGGCAGCGTCTCTTCCTGCGACGCCATCTTCGCCGGCGGCTCGGGGAGCTCGGCATCGAGGCCGAGGTCGGGTTCGCAAGCCACCACCACAGTCATGCCGCGAGCGCCTTCTACCCATCCCCGTTCGAGGAGGCGGCGGTGCTCACCCTCGACGGGGTCGGCGAGTGGGAGACGGCGACCGTCGGTGTCGGCCGAGGCACGACGCTCACGCTCGAGCAATGCCTTCGCTTTCCACACTCGCTGGGCCTGCTCTACTCGGCGTTCACGGCGTATTGCGGCTTTCGCATCAACAATGGTGAGTACAAGCTGATGGGCCTGGCCGCTTCGGGTGAGCCGGTCTACGCCCAGCGCATTCTCGATCACTTGATCGACGTGAAGGCCGACGGCTCGTTTCGGCTGAATCTCGACTACTTCGGCTTCCTGGCGGGGTCGCAGATGTTCAACGAGCGCTTCTGCACCCTGTTCGATGGATCGCCACGGGTCGCCGAGGGGCCGCTGACGAAGCGCCATCGCGACCTAGCCGCGTCGATTCAGCAGGTCACCGAGCTTGTGGTCAGCCGCATGGCCGCCGATGCGGTGCAGCGCGCCGGAACGCGCCGTCTCTGCATGGCCGGCGGGGTGGCCCTCAACTGCGTGGCGAATGGCAAGCTCCTCGCTGACGGCGTGGTCGATGACCTCTGGGTCCAGCCCGCCTCGGGCGATGCGGGAGGCGCTATCGGCGCGGCGCTGTCGGTGGCGCGGTGCCGGGTCGAGATGGCCGGCGGCGACTGGGGACCGGAGCAGAGCGAAGACGTCGATGTGCAGGGGGTCGTCGACGCGCTCGCCGCCGGCGAGGTCGTCGCTCTGTTTCAGGGCGCGATGGAGTTCGGGCCGCGCGCGCTCGGCTTCCGCTCGATCCTCGCCGACCCGCGGGTTCCCGACATGCAGGGCCGCGTGAACGCGATGGTCAAGAAGCGTGAGGCGTTTCGACCCTTTGCTCCCGCGGTGCTTGAGGAGCACGCCGCCGACTGGTTCGACCTATCAGGGGCGAGTCCGTACATGACCCGCGTGGGCCGCGTGCTCAGGCCGCTCCCGGCGGTGACGCATGTCGATGGCACGGCCCGGGTGCAGACCGTCTCAGCAGCGCGCCATCCGGTGTTTCACGCGGTCCTCAGCGCCTTTCATGCCCGCACGGGCTGCCCGGTCTTGCTGAACACCAGCTTCAATGTGCGTGGTGAGCCGATTGTCGCCACGCCCGAGCAGGCGCTGCGTTGCTTTCGGTCGACGGGCATCGACGTGCTCGCCCTCGAAGGCCAGCTGCACCGCAAGTAGCGTCAGTCCCGCGAGCGTCGCCGCATCGCCGCCACCACGAGCAACAGGCTCGAGCCCGCACCGAGCGGAGCGTGGCTGCAGCCCGAGCCGACGAAGCTGTTCGCGTCTTCACCGCTGCAGTCTTGGTCGATGTCGTCGCCGGGGATGTCGGTGGCGAGCGGGTGAATGGCGGGGTCGTCGTCGTTGCAGTCTTCGGCCGCTGGAGTTCCGTCGCCGTCCGCATCGGTCACCGGCTCGGTCACCACTCCGTCGCAGTCGTGATCGATGCCGTCGAGGCCGTCCTCGGGTGCGCCTGGGTAGGTGTCTGCGTCGAAGTCATCGCAGTCGATGTCTTCGGCAAATCCGTCAAAGTCGGCGTCATCGAGGATGCTCCACGCTCCGCCAGTGACGCCAATGTCGGGGGTGCCGCCATCGGGGTCGGGGTCATTCGGATCGGCAGCGTCACGGGCCGGTGAGTCCTCGGAGAGCCAGCCGGGAATCGCACAGTTTCCGGTGCTGTAGTCGACGAGCTCGGGGTCGCCGTAGACAGCGTTGGCACCGGGAAGGGAGGGCTGCACAGGCGAGGTCGGCGCCTCGATCTCCCACCAGAGGTTGTAGTCGCCCTTCACTTCGCCCGCGTAGCTCCCGACGTGCACGCCGAGGTCCGCGTGTCCAAAGATGTTGCTGCGGATGGCGACGTCACCCTCCCAGATGTCGATGGGGGAGGTCTCGAGCAGCGTGTTGTGCAGCACGTCGAGGTGACCCTCGGCGGCGGCGGCCGTCTCGGAGCTGCCGCGCCTTAGGATGGCTCCCATGCCGGTGCCCATGCCGACGGCGAGGTTCGCGGTGAACTCCGAGTTCGAGCCCAGGCCGCCGAGGATCTGCACGACGGCTCCATCGGTCTGCCCACTCGTCGCCTGGGTTGCGTTGCCGCCGCAGAAGCGGTTCTGGCGCAGGTCAGCCCAGAGTGCGCTCTCGACCAAGATGCCCGCACCCTCACCCTCCGTTGCGAACTCTTCAAACCAGCCCGCGGTCACGGTCAGGGTGTTGGCTTCGCCCTCTGAGAAGGCGACCAATGCGCCCGTGGGCGCGCTCACGGTCTTCACGACGCCATCGGCGATGTTCAGGTCCGAGCGCATCGCACGGTACGCCCCGCCTGGACCCACGGTGCTGACCCGCTCCATGTCGACCTTCGAGGCATGCACGCTGCCGTCGGTGACGTAGATGCCGCCGCCGAGCCGATCGGTCGAGACGTCGAGGATCTTGAGGCTGTGGAGGGTCGCAGAGGCATCGGCGACGTCGATGGCGCCGCCACGGCCGGTCTCGGTGATCTGGGAGTCGCCGTAGAAGTCGCTGTATTCGACGGTCATCTCTCCACTGTCGAGGCTGAACGCGCTGCCGAGCATGGCGATGGCGCCGCCGTTTCCTTCGGGTGAGGCAAAGCTGGTGAATGTGGTGCGGCGGACGGTCAGAAGTCCCGCGCCGGCGGCAATCGCCCCGCCCTCGGCGCGGTTGGTGTCGGTGAGGTCTGCGTCAGCCGCCGTCGTGCTGCGGAAGGTCACATCCTCGATGAGAGTGTCCATGTTGTTCAGCAGCAGGGCACCGCCCTGGTCGACGCCGGTGGTCTGTGCGATCTCGGTGTCGCGAAAGACCACCGAGTACCGCGCGTCGCTCGCGAGAAATCCGGCTTCGCTCATCGTCGCGAACAACAGCCCACCCGGGCCGTCCGACGACACGTCGGTGAACACGGCATCCGAGACTTCGATGGAGCTGCGTTCGACGTAGAGCGACCCGCCACCGTTCTGGGCGCGACTCTGGCTGAAGGTGTTGTTCGACCGCAGGATGGCGCTCGATTGATTGAGCACCTCGACATCGGCGCCACGGCCCGCGAAGTTGCCGCGAAACGTGCTCTCCTCCAAGGTGAGGGCCGCGCCTGCACTCGCGAGCACGGCTCCGAAGTCGTTGTCGACGAAGCTGCTGGAGCGAATCAGCAAGGTGCTGTCGTCGCGAACCTCGACGGCGCGTTCGCCGCGAAACGCGTTTCCTTGAATCGAGCGCAGCTCAGCCTGAATGCCCTCGACCAAGTAGAAGCCCGGTGCCTCGACGCCTTCCGGTAGCCACACGTCCTCGGCGAGCAGGGTGCCGCCGGACTGGCGGTACACGGCGACATGTCCGATGTCGAGAATGGTGCTCGAGAGCTGCAGGTTCTTCAGCTGAATCTCGAGATCTGCACCCACCGCAATGCCCGGGATCTGTGGGCGTCCGTTGATGCCCTCGATGGTGACGCCCTTGAGGGCGATCAGGTGGTCGATGATGCCGATCTCACCGTTGTAGCGTGAGGCATCGACGAGAATGCGGTCGCCGGTTCCGGCCGCCACCAAGGCTGCAGTGATGTCCGGGTGCGCGATCGAAGGCACATCGAGGTCGGCCCCGAACGCGAACGTCGGCAACGAACACAGCATGAGCAGCAACGGCACTCGAAACATCGAGCCTCCCGCTACACCCTAGTGTGGGTGTTCGGCATACGCGACCGATCAGTGTCCGCGACCTACTCCCGGCGCTGAATGCCGGTGGGGAGCAGCGTGATCAGCTCCTCGCGAAACAAACCGCCGATGGCCTTCTTGAACACGCCCTTGCTCATGCCGAGGCGCTTCGAGATGGCTTTCGGGTCGCTCTTGTCGTGCAGCGGCAGAAATCCGCCTTCGGCCTCGAGCTCCTGCAAGATCGTCTCGCGGGCATCGAGGGTGGCGGCGCGCCCCTGGCGCTGAAGCACGATGTCCAGGCGGTTGTCCTCGCGAAGCTCCTTGATCCAGCCGGTGAGCTCCATGCCGATGCGCAGCGCCTGGAAGACTTCGTTGTGGTAGACGATGCCGCGAAAACGCCCGTTGACGACGACGTGGGCGCCGAACTCATTGAAGCCGTACACGAGCAGCTGCACCCGCTGCTTCACGCTCAAGACGTCGATGTTGTAGTCGAAGTGGCGACCGAGTCGGCTCGACGCGATGACGCGGTTGGTGCGCTCGTGGAGCGACAGGTAGAACACGCGCTCGTCGCCGACTTCGAGGCGCTGATGCATCTCGCGCGGCGGCACGAACACGTCCTTCTCGAGGCCCCAGTCCAGGAACAGGCCGTGCGGTGCCGAGTCGACCACCTTGAGCAGCGCGAACTGACCGACGGTGGCCTTGGGCTCGGCGAGTGTGGCAATCGGCTCGTCTTCAGAGTCGTTGTAGACGAAGACCCGAATGACCTCGCCGACCTGCAGCCCGGCGGGAACCCACTTCGTCGGCAGCAGCACCTCGTCGATGCCTCCGCGAAGAAGGGCACCGTAGGGGGTGAGCTGCTCGACCTCGAGCTCGTTGTATTCGCCGATGTGAATCATGAGGTCCTTCTAGTGCGTCCGTGCCGACCGTGTCAGCCCACGCCGACGATGTGACCGTCCACCACGTCCACGGCTGCCGCTGAGGGCTTGCGTGGAAGGCCGGGCATGCGCACGATGTCGCCGGTGAGTGCCACGATGAAGCCGGCGCCCGCCGACAAGCGCAGGGCGCGCACTTCGACGGTGAATCCGGTGGGGCGTCCACGGCGGGCGGGGTTTCCAGATAGCGACGACTGGGTCTTGGCCATGCAGACCGGAAGGTCAGCCATGCCGAGTCGCTCGAAGCGGCGGACTCCCGCGCGCGCGGCCTTGGTGAGGATCAGGTCCTCGGCGCCGTACACGCGCTTGGCGATGTTCTTCAGCTTCTGTTCGAGGCTGTCGGCTTCGCTGTAGGCGGTAATGGCCGGGGTCAGCGGGGCATCGGCGGCGTCCATGACCAGTCGGGCGAGGTCCTCGGCACCGGCTCCGCCGTGCGCGAAGTGAGAGGACGCGGCGGCGCGTACGCCCAAAGCAGCGCACTCGGCGAGGACGACCCCGACTTCGGCGTCGGTGTCGCTGGTGAAGCGGTTGATGGCCACGACCACGGGCTTGCCGAAGGCGCGGATGTTGTCGAGGTGGGCTTCGAGGTTCGCGAATCCGGCGCGAACGGCGTCGCAGTCCTCGTTCTCGAGGCTCTTGAGAGCGACGCCGCCGTGGTACTTCAGCGCGCGGACCGTGGCGACCATCACGACCACCGACGGGTCGAAGTCGCCCGCGGGACAGGCGATGTGGAAGAACTTCTCGGCACCGAGATCGCTGCCGAAGCCAGCCTCGGTCACGGTCCAGTCGGCGAGCTTCATCGCCATGCGAGTGGCGAGCACGCTGTTGCAGCCGTGGGCGATGTTGGCGAACGGACCGCCGTGCACGAAGGCGGGGGTGCCCTCGGCGGTCTGCACCAGGTTGGGCAGCAGGGCGTCCTTGAGCAGGGCGAGGGCGGCTCCCGTAGCCTGCAGATCGTCGACGGTGACCGGCTCGCGGTCGGCGGTGAAGCCGACGATGGTCCGTGCGAGGCGTTCGCGCAGGTCCTCTTCGGAGCGGGCCAGGCAGAGCATGGCCATGACCTCACTGGCCGCCGTGATGTCGAAGCCGCTCTCGCGAGGAACGCCCTGGGTCACGCCGCCGAGGCCGAGGATGACCTGACGAAGTGAGCGGTCGTTCTGGTCCATGACCCGCTTCCAGACGACGCGGCGCGGGTCGATCTTCGGGCTCAGGCCGAAGTGCACGTGGTTGTCGAGCAGCGCCGCAATCAGGTTGTGGGCCGCGGTGACCGCGTGCAGGTCGCCTGTGAAGTGCAGGTTGATGTCCGTGGTCGGGACCAGCGTGCTCTTGCCGCCACCCGTGCCGCCGCCCTTGATGCCGAAGCAGGGGCCAAGAGACGGCTCGCGCAGTGCGGCGGCGACCTTCTCACCGAGACGGTCGAGGGCCTGAACCAGACCGATGGTGGTGGTGGTCTTGCCCTCACCCGCCGGGGTGGGGGTCATCGCCGTCACCAGCACCAGCTTGCCGGGCTCGCCCGGGCCGTCGAGGGTCGCGAGCGGCACCTTGGCCTTGCTGCGTCCGTACGGGATGAGGTCATCCTGGGACAGGCCCAGGCCGGCGGCGACGTCTGCGATGAGTTTCATGCCGCCAAGACTATCTCGCTCGGCCTAACGGTGTTCGTGCGGATAGAAGCGCTCGCCGGGCTCCAGCTCCTTGCCGAGACACGACCAGGCGGTGGTGGCTCTCGCCGAGAACAGACGGGGCTCGCCGGCCACGCTGAACATGCGCTCGAAGCGGGTGCCGGCGGGGAGGTCTATGCCATCGACCGCGGTGGCCTCTGAGGTCGTCCCGGTCAGCACGCGGTGTGTGGGGTTGAGCCGGACGGTGTCGGCGGCGAGGGGAATCCCGTCGAGGGTCTGGGCCTGGGCGAGCACACCGGAACTCTGGCGGAGCAGCGCGTCGGGTCGGCTGATGCTGTGTCCACCGGCCCAGACGATGCCGTCGAGCTCGATGTCGTTCACAGGCGTGAAGCGATGCAGGTCGTCCCGAACGACCACTTCGCGATCGGCCATGCACATCACCCCGAGTACAAGCGCATCCTGGGCCAGCGTGAACGCTGAGAGCTGGCCGAGCACGGTCATCAACACGCGCTTTCCCGCTTTGCAGGGCACGCCGCTGAGCACCAGGGTTCGCTTGGGACGGAGCTCTCGGGGAGACAGCGTCCGGTAGTGCAGGCTCTGCACGTCGACGTCGTCGTGGGTCACCCCAGGCGGCAGGGCCGCGAGGTGGCGGTGGGCCATCGACCAGTGCTGGCCGAGATTCGGCAGCTCGAAGGGGTCTTGCCCGAGCATGCGTCGCCTAAAGAAGTCGCTCGCGTCCTTACCGACGGGGGTCGAGCCGTTCCAGGTCATGTCGCCGCGTCCCACGAGCAGGATGCTGTCGGTGACGAGACCAGGCTCGGTGGCGTTGGGGTGAACCCAGCACCAGTCGTCCGAGCCGCCGTCGCTCGCGAACGGAACCAATCCCGGCAGGCTGTCGGCGTAGTCCTCGACAAAGGCCTCGATGTCGGCGGGTCCGTACATCGAGATCAGGGTGTCTCCGGTGGAGATCTCCACGCAGCCCCACGTCGACCAGATCTGGCGAATCACCGGCGGCACCGCACAGCCAATGGCCGCCTCGGTGGCGGCGATCTCGGCCTCGGGGATGGGCTCGCCGGTTTCGGTGAACTGGCGCAGGCGCTCGAAGTCTTCGGGAGTCATGCTCCGGTTGTACCCTCTGCGCTGTCGATGTGCTTCCGCGCGCGGGCCGGCCGGTTACCTCTGCCGACTGGAGGCGTGATGGCACAGTGGACCGGCAAGGTGGTGTGGATCACCGGCGGAGGCACCGGACTCGGCAAGTACATGGCCCTGCGCTTCGCCGAGCTCGGCGCGGACATCGCCATCTCGGGGCGCCGCGCCGACCGACTCGAAGCCGCTGCCGCCGAGATCGAAGTCCACGGTGGCCAGGTGCGGGCCGTGGTCTGCGACGTCACCGACGCCTCCTCGATCGACGAGGCTCTGGCCGAGGTCATCTCTGCCTTTGGCAAGCTCGACGTGGTGGTGGCGAACGCAGGCATGAGCGTCGCCGGCAACTTCGAAGAGCTCACGATGGCCGACTGGCGGCGCCAGTTCGACGTGAACGTGTGCGGTGCGGCGGTCACCGTCGCCAAGGCGATTCCCCACCTGCGCAAGACCCAGGGGCGCATCGCGCTGATCGGCAGTGTGGCGGCGATGGTGCACTTCGCAAAGGCCGCGCCCTACCAGGCCAGCAAGGCGGCGGTCGCCGCGCTCGGCGGCTCTCTGTCTGTCGAGTACGCCAGTGAGGGCATCACCTGCACCACCATTCATCCGGGTTTCGTCGACAGCGACATCTACAAGATCGACAACCACGGCCACTTTCGCGAGGAGCGCCGCGATCGGCGTCCGAAGCAGCTGATCTGGCAGACCGATGCGGCGGCCAAGGTCATGGTGCAGGCGATCTACCGGCGAAAGCGCGAGTTCGTGTTCACGGGACACGGGCGCTTTGGCTGGTTCCTCGGACGCCACTTCCCGGGCTTCGTCAGCCAGGTGGCGCGGCGCATCGAGAACAACGCGTCGAAGAAGTGAGCTAGCTGGCGAGCCGCGCGTTGGAGCGCTCGATCAGGCTCGCCAGTGCAGCGCTCAGCCGATCGACGTCCTCACTCTTCGTGAGCACCCGCTCGTCCGCATCCACCGCATCGAAGAAGCTGCCGATGCTCACCGACGCGACGAGGTCGGCGCCCCACCACGGTGCGAGACCCGCGAGGGTGCCGAGCTGGGTCGCACCGCCGCCGGCTCCCGGCGAGGTGGACAGCAGCACGAGGGGCTTCTCAAGCCACTTCTTGCCAGGCTCGACGCGGCTGAGCCAGTCGATGGCGTTCTTGAGCGTGGCCGTCGGCAGGCCGTTGTGCTCCGGCGAGCCGATGATCACCGCATCAGCGGCTTCAATGCGGGCGGCGAGGGCCCGGATCGGCTCCGGCGCGCCGGTGGCCTTCTCGATGTCGGTGCTGTAGAGCGGTGCGCCGAGGGTCGCGAGATTCACGCGGTCGACCACTGCGGCGTCGCCGAGCTGCTTGGCGGCAACGTCGAGCAGGGTGCCGTTGACCGAGTTCACGTTCGGGCTTCCGTTGATGGCGAGAATCTTCATGGGGACCTCCGCGCTGCGGGTGGCAGCGTTGTGGTCTCAACATAGATCCGCTCATCCAAGTTGTAAGCGGGAGCTTTTTGGCGTCAGACGTGCATAAACCACACGTCTGACGCATGGCCTACCAGCCGATGCGGATGGCGCTCTGAATCAGGCTGACGGTGCCGCCGCCCATCGCCTCGCTCATCAGCGCGTGACCGCCCTGCACCTCGAGACTCGGCTTGATGGTCCAGTCCTCCATCGCGTCCTCGCCGAGAGGCTGAAAGCGGATGGCCCAGTCGAGCTCGGTGCCGATGGCGCGTCCGTCGACTTCCTGGTTCAGGTGGTTGCGCGGCACACCACCGGCGCGGAAGCTGTAGAAGGGCTGGGCAATCGGCGCTGTCGAGCGTGCGAAGACCGCTCCGGCTCGCACTTCGAGCTGGTCGATGGGCCGCACGGTGACTGCCGGCTGCACGAAGGTCGAGCGTCGCCACGCACCTTCGTTGGCCACGAGCTCGACCCCATCGGGGGCCTGCCCGCTGTACTGCGGATCGGTGAGCAGGGCGTGGGTTCCGGCCTCGATGCCGCCCATCACCTCGTCGAAGAGCACCATGCCCACGCCGAAGTCGCGGTCGGCGGTGAAGTCGAGGCTGTGCTTGTCGTCGGGACGTCCGTCACCCGTGGCGTAGCCGCCGTTCAGGTGCACGGTGAAGAGCTCGTGCTCGAGCTCGGTCTTCGCGACGATGGCGCCAGCGCGGACGGCCAGGCCCTGCGGCGAGGCGTAGGACTGGGCGCGGCTGGTGCGACCGACGATGGTCACCCCCTCGGCTTCGACGTTAAGGGCCAACGCGTCGTTCAGGACGACCGGCAGCCTGCCATAGCCATCGACGACACCGGCCTGGGTCGAGCGGGTGAAGCCGGGCTCGAACTGGTTGCGAAACACGCCGTAAGCGCCCCAGGTCAGCTCGTCTTCGCCCGGGTCGTGCAAGACCGCTGCGATGAGCTGGTTGGCGAGCTGGCCTTCCCAGATGTTCGCCAGGTCGTCGTTGTAGACCGTGTCGAAGGCGAACACGAGGTAGGTCGGCGCCGCGGAGCCGAGCTTGTCCTTGAACGGCAGCAGCGAGACCTGCACCCGCATCACGCGGTCGCCGAAGTCCTCGCGACCAAACAGCGGCGGGGTGTTGCCGTCGTTAGCGAGCAGGCCCATGCCCCAGTTCGAGGTCATGAGGCCCACGTCGATGGACGCGTTGCCGACGTAGCCGCCGTACGAGAGCTTACGGGGCTGGAAGCCCTTCAGCTGGGTGGCGCCATAGACGTCGCGACGGCGCTCGTCGCCGCTCTGCTCGATGTCCCAGACATCGCCCGCGAGCTGGCCGGTGAACAGGTCCCACTCAGTCTCGAAGTGGCGGATCATGCCGGTGTGGGTGAGGCCAACGCGCAGGCGCTGGTCGAGGTGGACGCCCTGGCCGATGGTCGTGCCTTCGGCGTCGACGGCGAAGTCGGTGCCCGTGACGAGCATCTCGCGAAGCTCGCCGTGGGTGGCCCAGCCCTGGTCGTCTTCTTGGGCGTCGGCGGTGGTGATCGAGAAGGCGAGAAGTGTGATGAGCGGTGCCATTAGCGTCCCCCCTCCGTCGGCCAGACCAGTGGGATGAGGAAGTCACAGTCCGAGGTGGCCATGCACGGGTCGTCGATGAACTCCTGGCCGTCAGTCGCGAAGTAGTGAGCGATCTGGGTGATCGAGAAGGTGTTGATGTCGAAGGCCGCGTTCGGCGTCGGCAACGCGAAGCCGTGGGTTCCGCGGGTCTTGACGTAGGGCAGGCGGAAGGCGCTCACCCCCACCGAGGTGTCGCGGTTCGCACGAAGCGGCGCGTCGCTGGGCGCCTCGAGGCCGTCGGTGCCGTCGTCGAGGTCGTCGACGTCGAAGAGGATCGACTCGCCGGCGCTGTTGGTGTACGGGCCATGCTGCTCGAGGCCCTGCACGACCTTGCGGTCAATCAGCCACTGGTCGACCGTCGTACCGTAGCGGTCGTCGACCACGTCGTACTTGAGGATGCCTGCGGCGCGACCGAGGGCGATGCCGGTGTTCACGTTCACGATCGAGTCGCCGATGGTCGGAATGACCGCGATGTTCACCGGCTGTCCGCCGAGAGCCTCGATGGGCTCGTCAATCCACTTCGGTGCGTACGAGATGGCATCGCCCGGCTCGAGGGCCGAGGAGATGACCATCGCCAGGCGGCGCAGCTCGGGGCTGCTGCGAACCTTGCCGGTGCCGTGCGAGCCGGCGATCAGCGGGGAGCCGGCTTCCATCGTGACGCCCTCGTGGACGACCTCTTCGTCGAAGGTGTCGAGGGTGGTGACGAGGTTGTTGTCGGCGTCGTAGATCTCGACGACCAGGCGGTCACCGAGTCCCTCGTTGTCTGCAACGCTCCACGGTCCGCTCTCACCCTCGACCATGCCGGTGGCTACGCGCTTCTCATGGGGGTCCAGGCCGTCGGCTGCGATCGAGAGGCGGAAGCGCCCGTCGTGGGGGATGATGCCCTCGCGGACGAGGCCGTTGTCGAGGTTGCGGGCGACGATACGGCCGCCAGCGGGAACCGTCGCAAGGCTCGAGACCGGCAGGTACTCCATGTCGGTGACGCTGTTGACGCCCTGCACGATCTGCAGGCTGCCATCGTCTTGCGGCATGCCGAGGAACATCGGGGTGGTCATGCGTCCGACGAGCGCCTCGACGGCGCCGCCAATCTCGGTGCGCACACCAATGTCGAGGGTGCCGCCACCGGGGACGATGGGGGCCCATGCGGTGACTTCGGGGAGGACGCCGGCGGCCACGGCGCTGTTGATGCCGCCGAGCGAGCCGCCGACGATGTAGAACTTCGCGTCGGGGCCGCCAAAGTCGGCGGTGCCGTCGTCATCCCAGTCACACGAGAGCTGCGTGTCGCTGGTCTGCTCAGGTCCGTCTTCGGTCTCGAGCGTGAGAATCATCTCGGCTGAGCCACAGGTCTTGAAGCTCTTGACCATCGCCATCCAGTCGACCGCGGACTGGCGGACCATGTCGCGGGTGTGGAAGGGGTCGGCAGACCACTGGTCGCCGCCGCTGTCGGGGTGCCCGTCGTTGTTCAGGTCGCGGTAGCGGCTGTCCTTGAGGTGGTAGAAGAAGGGCAGCAGGTCCTTGCCCTCGAGCACGGCCTCGATGAGCGGCAGGTCGCTCTCGCTCACCGTCGGTCCGTGGCCGGGGAAGTCGATGGCACAGGCGGCCATGCCCTCGCGGTTGAAGGCGTGGGCGAAGCCGAGGAAGTCGAAGCGCGACGAGCCGTAGCCGTGTCCGAAGATCGCCACGTCGTAGGGGGCCTCGAAGCCGAGGTCGGGGCTCGGCAGCACGCACGAGAAGGCGACGCGCTGCGGCTCGACGCTCATCGTGCCGGCCACTGGGTCGAGCTGCCACCACTCGTCCGCGTCATCGAGTCCGCCATCATCGCGGTCGGCGAGCAGGTAAGGCACGTCGAAGGCGCCGCCCACGATGGTGGACGAGAAGGTGGTGTACGCCGCCTCGAGGTAGGGACCCGACTCGTCGTCGAACAGGCCCAGGTCGTTGAGCTCACCGATGATGATGCTCATGTCGAGGGCGTACTCGTTGCCGCCTTGCTCGTGCACCTGCGTCGCTTCGGTGACTGCACCCGGGTAGTCGTCGGCCAGGAAGGGCCACGGACCCTCGCCGCTCATCAAGCCGCGGTGAATGTCGACCAGGTCGCCCGTGACGCGGCCGGTCGTGAACGACCAGGTGTAGGCCACGTCGTCGAGGCTCAAGCCGAGCGCGGGAAGCGCTTCGTTGAGGGGCGTGAGGGCCTCGGTCTGCCGGGTGTGGTTGATGTACTTCCACGGCGAGACGACGGGGTTTCCGTCGGTGTCGACCAGGCGGTTGGTGAGCACCACCGCGTAGGTGGTCTCTTCCTTCAGGGGCACGACCGGACGGAAGATCAGCGTGTCGGTGGAGAGCTCGTAGAACGTGAGCAGGTCCTCGCGGGGATGGCCGTCTGCGGGCCAGATGTTCGCGATGTCCATCACGCCGTCGTTATCGGTGTCCTCGCCCCAGTCGAGCACGCCGTTGCCGTTCACATCCTCGCTAATCGTGTCGAAGACGATGCTCGGCTCGGCGTCACGCGTGTCGTTCGGGAAGTAGCGATCGGTGCGCGCCGCATCCATCGGAAAGCGGCCGTGACCCACGTCGAGCGGGAAGGGCTTCAGGTAGTCCGGCGACTCGGGATCGACGTTGATGACGTAGAACGCGTCGTCGTCGTAGGTCTCGGGCTTCTCGAAGTCGTTCGGGTGCCGCGCGATGATCTCGTCGATGTCGAGGCGGGCGTCGAAGCGGACCGTGATCGGCGAGTAGATGCCGAAGCCGACGAGCTCGTTGAGCTTGCGACGGGCCTCGCGCTCGGACTCGGTGGGGGCCTCTTCGCTGATGTTCACGCGAAGTCCGGTGACCGAGGTCGGGTCCGTGCGTGCAGCGAGGTCATTCGGGAACGGCAGCTCGGGGAGCGGCTCGGCATCCCAGTCGATGACGATCACGGGACCGTCTCCGGGCACCGTCTCGCGAAGGCCTTCCGGCGGGGGAGCACAACTGCTGAGAGCGACGCAAAAAGCGAGTGCGGGGGCGACAAAGCGTGAAGTCACGCGACCTCCAAATAGCGAACGACCATCTGTGTCAGCTCCTGGACGAGCTCGTCAGAGGACTCACCCTCCATCGAAGCGACCACAGCGGCATGGTTGAGCGTGGCCAGGACGACCTTCACGGCGAACGCGAAGGCCTCGACGGGCCGGGGATGTTTGATGTGTTGGGCGCGGGGAAGCACGAGGGCTCCCAAGTAGGCGCGGGTCTCGTTGCGCAAGCCGTGAATGCGCTCGCGAAAGTCCGTGTCGGTCGAGCTGCGTACGATCAGGGCGCGAAGCATGCCCTCGCGCTCGCTGTACAGGTCGACCAGCATGCGCACGAAGCACTCGATGACGTCTTCGAGGCTCGAGTCGGTGTGCAGCGCGGGGTCGAGGCGGGTGGCGATGAGCGTGCGGCCGTACTCGACGAAGCGGTCGTGGACGGCGCGAAGCAGCGCGTCTTTGTCGCCGACGAGCCGGTAGAAGGTGCCCACCGAGCTGTTCGCTGCCTTGGCAATCTCGGCGATGCCCGCGCGGTCGAAGTCTCCGGCGGCCACCATGCGCTCACCAGCCTCGAGAAAGCGCTCGAGCGCTTCACGGCTGCGGACCTGGCGGGGAATGGGGAGGGTGGTTTGAATGACGACCTCTAAACGGAATCGGAATGTGAGTTCCGGTTCCGGATAGGCCGTGCCTGGGACGGCGTCAAACGCGAATGTGCCGAAACCGCAGTTGGGGCGCGTTCGGGGTCTTTGAACTTTGCTCTGCTCCTGTGGCGAGCTGGGGTTCACTTCTCGGCCGCCCTGGGTGCACCTGGTGCAGCCCGAAATGTCCGCTGTGCGGTCAATTCGATTGGGGGGTCGCTTTGCGTTTGGGGGGCCTGTAGGGTGTCTCCGTTGTGGATCTCGTCCACGGGGGATCGATGTCAGATAGAGGAGGCGCCCAGCGCACCCGCGTTGTCGGGTTTGCTGTGATCGTTGGGGTTCTCGGAACTCAAGTCAGCTGTGACGACACACTCTTCAACGCAGACGTTGGGATTCAGGCCTATACGCCGGACTGGGCGGGAGTCACCGCCTTCCTCGATGACCACTGTGTCGTCTGTCACCGGGTGGATGGCTCCGCCACGGTGGTGTTTCCAGACGACCTCGCTACCGACATCTGGACGAACACCGGGCGCTTCGTCGTGCCCCAGGATCCGGAGGCCTCGGCGCTTTGGCGTGTCATTGACGGCTCGACCCTCGAAACCGACTTCGGAACCATGCCGCTGGGCGTAGACCTGCTTCCCGCCGAGACTGTAGCTCACGTCCGCGAGTGGATTCTCGCGGGTGCCCAGGTGGACGGCTCCCCGGCCGACGAGGATCAGGATGGCTATTCGGTGGTCGACGGCGACTGCGACGACGCGGATGCCACCGTGTTTCCTGGTGGGGTCGAGGTCTGCGACGGCGCCGACAATGATTGTGATTTCGCGACCGACGAAGGGCTGACCGTCGCCGGGTTCGTCGATGCCGATCAGGATGGTTTCGGCGCGGGGGCCGAAACGCAGGTTTGCCCGGACGAGGGTGCGGATAACGCCAGTGATTGCGACGACACCAGTGACCAGGCATTTCCCGGCGGTACCGAAGTCTGCGGTGACCAGCTCGACAACGACTGTGATGGGGCGATCGACGAGGCCGGCGCGAGCGATGCCTCGGACTGGTATGTAGACCTGGACGGCGATGGCTACGGGCACCTCACTACCGGAGAGACGGCCTGCAGTGCACCGATCGGGTATGTCGCCGACAACACGGACTGCGATGACGCTGCGGCCTCGACGAATCCGGGCGCTGCGGAAGTCTGTGACACGGCCAACAACGACTGTGACGCGTATGTCGACGAAGGGCCCCCGGCCGGAGCGCCGACCTGGTATCGAGACAGCGACCGTGATGACTTCGGGTCTAGCGCCGACACACTGGTGAGCTGCGACCAGCCTGTGGGGTATGTCGCCAACGGCGGCGACTGCGACGACGGGGACTCGCGCTTCTACCCTGGGGCCCCAGAGACGAACTGCACCGACCCGAACGACTACAACTGCGACGGCGCAACGGGTGCCACAGACCAGGACAACGACGGACACGCAGCCTGTGCGGAGTGCGACGACCTGGACCCGAACTCCTACCCCGGCGCGAACGAAGTGTGCGACTCGGCCGACAATGACTGCAACGGCCTGGTCGACGATGGCGCCTCCGACGCGCAGACCTTTTATGTGGACAGTGACGGGGACGGCTTTGGTGGTAGCGGGACGGTGCTTGCGTGCGTGGAACCTGCCGATACCTCCGCGACGTCCACCGACTGCGACGATGGTGATTCGCTGGCCTACCCCGGGGCGACTGAGCGCTGTAACGGCACGGACGATGACTGTGACTCGACGGTGGACGAGAGCGCTGTGGGGTCGCTCACCTTCTATCGAGACGGTGACGGCGACGGCTATGGTGATGCCCTCGTCACCCAGGAACAGTGTTCTGCTACAAGCGGTTGGGTGGCCGATGCCTCGGACTGCGACGATGGCAACGTTGGGGTTCACCCGGGAGTCGTGAATGATCCGGGCGACGGCGTGGACAACGACTGTGATGGGGCCGTCGACGAAGATGCCATCTCCACAACCAACTACACGGACGTGCAGGCGATCTGGGACGGGAGCTGTATGCTGGCCGGGTGTCACTCTGCCGTGCTGGCCGCTGGCGACCTTCGCTTGAACGGCGACTCGTGGCCCAACCTCGTGAATGCGCCTTCGGGGCAGGCTCCACTTGACCTGGTGGAGCCCTACTCTTCACAAGACAGCTACCTGTGGCACAAGCTGAACGACACGCACACCACCGTGGGCGGTTCGGGTTCGATGATGCCGAAGCGCGGTTCACTCAGCGGTGCCGAGCTTGCGACGATCGAAGCGTGGATTCTTGATGGAGCGCCGCGATGAAGAACCTTTGGCCCATCTTTTTGGCGCTGTCGTGTGTACCGACCCTGGCTCGCGCGGCTGTCGATCCTAAGTGTGAGGGACTCGAGAAGCCAGTGGACTACAACGAGCAAGTCCAGCAAGACTTCCTTCAGAACTACTTCGCTTTGGCCACCAGTTACTCGGCCGTGCACGGGCCGCTGCCGCACAAAGCGGGGCGGGGCGCGGTGCTGCTGGGTTTATCGGTGCTGCCGCCCCTCGGGTGTGGCAAGCGCTTCGTGCTCGGTTGGACCAAGACCGAAGAGACCAACAAGATGCCGGTCATGCCGCGTCCGGTGCTCAGCTTCGCCCTTCCCGTGCAAGGACCCGTCGTGCCCTACGGGTCGTTCTCCTATCTTCCGCCTGTGACGGTGGGCGGCACGCGAAACGTGTTCTTCGGAGTGGAGGTCGGCGTGGGCTGGGCGCTGCACGAGCATTTCGAGCTCGGGCTGCGCGGACACGCCACGTCTTTGCGCACGATCGCCGATGTGGCGACTGCCTTTGACGAGACCGATCCCGTCGTGCTGGACTTCTACAACGCGACCACCTTTGGTGCCGATCTCTTGGTCGGACTGCGGTTTGGTGATGTCGCGCCGTACGCATCCCTGGGACTGATGGATGTCTCCAGCTTCTTCCTCGTCGGCGATGACAACGTCGTCGTGGACAACCGCCATCCGTATGCTGGATTGACGTGGGCCTCCGGCGTCGATGCGCTCGTTGGTGAGCGCCTTCGCGTGGGCGTCGAACTCTTTGGTGCGCCCGGGGGCGTACACCAAGTGGATCCCGCCGGAATCACCCTCAGTCCCTCCCACAGGTACGGCAACCTGATCACCGGCAGGCTTAGGCTGGGCGTTGAGTTTGGTTCCGAGGAAAAGCAACCGCCTCCCATCTAAGAAATTTTTCGGGCCTCCACGCCACAAAGCTCCTCCGTCGATTGGCCTAGAAGGCGAGTGCGGATGCTGGCCCGGAGAGCGCGGCCTAAACCTTGGATTATTTTGATTTGTGACGAATCGGCACGCAGACTATCTGCGCGGCATCCTCTGTTCCTTTTGGAGTTCTGCATGCACCGCTTTGTCGCCCTTCTGGCAACGATGGCCGCTCTCGGCACGACCGCCGCTGCCTCGACTTGTCCAGGCAGCAACGTCATCTCCGAGCCCGCTGATTTTCAGTGGACCTGGGTGGCCGACGCCTCACAGCCGAACGGCGGGTACTACACCGGCACGATGGAGATGAGCGAAGAGACGTTCACCTTCGCGAACGGCGAGAACCTGACGACCCGCGCCTATGGCCAGGCCGGTTCCGCGCCGACGATTCCCGCGCCGACCGTCCGCGTCACGCCGGGCAACAAGTACATCATGAGCTTCCACAACAACCTGCCGTACGAGGCCCCGAACCCCGACCACAACGTGTTCAAGGATGCGAACATCAGCAACCTTCACACGCACGGGCTGCACATCTCGGGCGAGTCCCCCGGCGATGACGTGACCCGGTCCTTCGAGGGTGGCTACGGCGGCGACTTCGTCTACGACATTCCGGCCGACCACATGGGCGGGTCCTACTGGTACCACGCCCACCACCACGGCTCGACCTACCTTCAGGTGGCTGGCGGTGCCTTCGGCATGCTGCTCGTCGACGATGCCGCAGACGGCATTCCGAGCAATGTGGCCGCCATGGAAGAGCGTCAGCTCGCCGTGGCATTCCTCGACCCGGGTGCGGCTGGCACGAGTGGCGACACGCTGATGAGCGGCACGCTCTCCGCGGGCTGGACGGTCAACGGCCAGATCGACGGCAACATGTGCGTGCCCAACAACGAGTGGCAGCACTGGCGGGTCTTGCTCGCCGACCGCGACGCTACCGAGAAGACCTTCCAGGTCGGTGCTGGCTGTGAGATCGAGCTCCTCGCTCGCGACGGCGTCTGGCGTACGACCGCGCCCAAGGACATGCCCACGAACCAGATCACGATGTCCGGCGCTTCCCGCGCTGACTTCGCGGTTCGCTGTACGCAGGACACCACGCTCAGCATCAACAACAACCCCGTCGCCAACGTCTTCGTGGACGGCTCGACGGGAAGCACCGCCCATCCCTACGCCGCCGACGGCGTGTCGCAGTGGTCGGCGACCCGGCCCAGCTACCTGCGCGACCTGCGCGGCGAGACGAACGTGAACAGCGAGTCCGTGAAGATGGGTGCTCGCACCGTCAACGGTCGCCAGTTCGATGCGAACCAGGCGACCTTCACGCTCCCCGCCGACTCGGTGCAGGACTGGGGCATCACCGGCGCCGCTCGCCACCCGTTCCACCTGCACGTCTACCACGTGCAGTCGCAGAACTGCGGCGGTGACTTCGAGGATGGCGAGTACTACGACGTCGTCGATGCAAACTGCGATGTCCGCTTCGACATGAGCACGCAGACCTCGACCCCGTACGACGGCCGCACCATCATGCACTGCCACATCCTCCAGCACGAGGACCAGGGCGCGATGGGTTGGCTCGACGTGGTCGGTGGCGCTCCGGCGCCCACCTTCCCCGCCGGTGCTGGCTTCGGCGAGTACTACAGCACCGTGGCTCCGCCCTCCGACCCGCCGGCCGTTCCGACCGGTCTGGGCGCCGTGGCGACCTCCAGCTCGACCATCGACCTCTCGTGGACCGACGCGTCCGGCGACGAGGATGGCTTCGACATCGAGCGTAGCCTCGACGGTACGAACTTCAGCTACCTCGCGACGGTGGCTGCCAACGGCACGTCCTACACGGACTCCGGCCTCAACGAGCTGACGACCTACACCTACCGCATCAGCGCACACAACGGCGCTGGCGACTCGGCGTACAGCAATACGTCGAGTGCGACGACGTCCGAAGCGGTCGGCGCGACCTCGGTCACCGTCGGCTCCATCACGGTCGGCACCTACGGCGCTGGCCAGGGCAACAAGGGCGGCGAGGCCACCATCATCGTGCACGATGACCAGGGCGGCCTGGTCTCAGGTGCGGTGGTGACTGGTGAGTTCAGCGGCACCTTCAACGAGGTCATCAACGGCAGTGACGCGACGAACGGCAGCGGCAGCACCACAGTGCAGACCACGGGTACCGCCAAGGGCGGCGTGAGCGTGACCTTCTGCGTCACCGCCATCAGCCATCCCAGCCTGACCGACTTCTCTGCCAACATGGGCGATGTCTGCGCTTCCAACTAAGCGCAGCTCGTTATGAGGCGGTCGCGGCGAACGGTTCTTCCGTTCCCCGGCCGCCTCTTGTCTTTTCAGGGCTGACGATGTTTCGGTTGCTTCCTCTCCTCGCGATCCTGGCCTGCGGTGGCTCCGAACCAAAGCCCGACGCTTCGGTCGCGGCGACGGCAGCGGTCACGCACTGGACCTGCCCGATGCACCCCGAAGTGCACGAGGCGGGCCAGACGCCGTGCCCGAAGTGCAAGATGGACCTCGTACCCGTCAAGGCCAGCGATGCGAGCGTGGTCGTGCACTGGACCTGTCCGATGCACCCGTCGGTGAAGGAGTCTGGGCAGACGCCGTGTCCGATCTGCTCGATGGATCTGACGCCGGTGACCCGCGGTGAGCTCGAGAGCGGTGCGGTCGTCGTCGATGCGCTCCGCCGGCAGCGCTTTGGTGTGACGCTGGCCGAGGCCGAGGTGCGCTCGCTCTCCCGCGATGTTCGGCTGCCTGGCTCGGTCGACTGGGACGACGCACAGACCTACGACATCAGCATCCGCGCCGAAGTCTGGGTCGAGAAGCTCTTCGATGTCGAGTCCGGCACGTGGATGAAAGAGGGTGAGCCGCTGGCGACGCTCTACAGCCCCGAGCTCTACGGCGCGCAGCGGGAGTACCTCGCGACGCGCGGCACAGAGCGGCAGGCGACTAAGCTCGAGCGACTGAAGCTCATCGGCCTCTCCGATGCGCAGATTCGCCAGGTGTCCCGCCGGGGTGAACCCAGGTACAGCATCGATCTACCGGCTCCAATGGACGGCGTGCTCATCGACTTCGAGGCGATCGAAGGGGACCACCTCCAGCGCGGAGCCACCTTCGGTCGCATCGCCAAGCTCGACACCGTCTGGGTCGAGGCCGAGGTCTACGAGGACGAAGTGGGCTTGCTCAGCGAGGGGCAGAGGCTGGTGGTGCACCCCCCGACCGGCGCGCCCATCGAGAGCACCATCGGCCGCATCGAGCCGTGGGTCGATCCGAAGACCCGCCGCGCCACGGTGCGAGCGACCCTCGACAATGCGGATCGCCGCCTGCTGCCGGACATGTACGTCGAGGTGGTTGCGAAGGTCGATCTCGGCGAGAAGCTCGCGGTGCCGACAGAGGCGGTGTTGATCACCGGCGAGCGCCACATCGTGTTTGTCGACGAGGGCGAGGACCGTCTCGTGCCACGCGACATCGTGGTCGGAGGCCGGGCTGGCGAGTGGACGCAGGTCGTGTCCGGTCTGAAGGCCGGCGAGCAGGTCGTGCGCAGTGGCGCCTTCCTCGTGGCTGCCGAGAGCCGTCTGCGTGCCGCAGAGACCTATTGGGGAGCCGAGCATGGCCACTGAAGACACGGGTGTCGTCGCCCGGGTCATCACAGCCAGCGCCAAGAACCCCCTCCTGACCTTGCTGCTGGTGCTCGTCTTCGCCGTCGCCGGTCTGTGGTCGGTTCAGCGCACCCCACTCGATGCCATTCCAGACTTGTCGGATGCCCAGGTCGTGGTCCTCACCGACTGGCCTGGCCAGAGCCCGGATCGGGTCGAGGATCAGGTCACATACCCGCTGTCGACGGCGCTTCTCGGCGCTCCCGGCGTCAGTTTCGTGCGCGGGCAGTCGTTCTTCGGGTTGTCGTTTGTGTACGTCATCTTCGAGGACGGCACCGATCTCTACTGGGCCCGAAGCCGGGTCCTGGAAGAGCTGGCGACGGTACAGCACAAGCTTCCCCGGGACGCGCGCCCAGCGCTGGGACCCGATGCCACGGGCGTCGGTTGGGTGTTTCAGTACGCCCTGGTCGACGAGTCGGGTGAGCACGACCTCGCGGAGCTTCGCGCGCTGCAGGACTGGAACCTGCGCTACGCCCTCGAGAGCGTCAGCGGTGTGGCCGAGGTGGCCAGCGTCGGCGGCATGGTCAAGCAGTACCAGGTTCAGGTCGACCCCAATGAGCTGGCGACGCTGGGGCTTCCGCTGCGCCAGGTCATCACGTCGATTCAAGAGTCCAACGCCGAGAGCGGTGGCCGTCTTCTCGAAATTGCCGGCCACGAGCACATGGTGCGGGGACGGGGCTTTCTCACCGGCGTCGAGGACCTCGAGTCGGTGCCCGTGGGCACGAGCGCGGACGGCACGCCGATCTTGCTTGGGGACGTCTCCGAGATCGTCGTCGGGCCAGACATTCGGCGCGGCATCGCCGAGCTCGACGGAAAGGGCGAGGTCGTCGGTGGCATCGTCGTCATGCGGTACGGCGAGAACGCGCTGCGCGTCATCGATGGGGTGAAGGAGCGGCTGGACGAGGTGGCGCCCGGATTGCCCGAGGGCGTGAAAGTCGAGGTCGTCTACGACCGCTCCGAACTCATCGAGGCGTCGATCGAGACGCTGACGTGGACGCTGTTTGAGGAGATGCTGGTCGTCAGCCTGATCATCGGGCTGTTTCTGCTGCACTTCCGCAGCGCGCTCGTGGTCATTCTCACGTTGCCTGTGGCCGTGCTCGTCGCCTTCATTCCGATGGTGTCGCAGGGATTGACGGCGAACGTGATGAGCCTGGGCGGCATCGCGGTGGCGATTGGGGCGATGGTCGATGCCAGCATCGTCATCGTCGAGAATGTGCACCGACGACTGGGGGAGTGGGAGAAGAGCGGCCAGTCCGAGCCCCGCGCCGACGTGGTCCTCAAGGCCATGACCGAGGTGGGCCCGTCGATCTTCTTCTCGATGCTCGTGATCACGGTGAGCTTCCTGCCCGTGTTCGCGCTCGAGGCGACCGAGGGACGGCTGTTCAAGCCCCTCGCGTATACCAAGACCTACGCAATGGGCTTCGGAGCGCTGCTGGCAGTGACGCTGTCCCCGGCGCTCGTCGTGCTGCTGCTGCGGGGCAAGGTGCGGCCCGAGTCCGAGCATCCGGTCAGTCGGGCTGTGATTGGCGCGTACGCACCGGTGGTGCGCTGGGTGGTGGACCGACACAAGGCGGTGGTGGCTGCAGCGGCGGCTCTGTTCTTGGCGACCGTGCCGGTGTTCTTCGCGCTCGACAGCGAGTTCATGCCGCCGCTGAACGAGGGCAGCCTGCTCTACATGCCGAGCTCGCCGCCAGGCATGTCGATCACCGAGGCGGGCAATGTCCTTCAGGCGACGGACCGCCAGATTGCCGAGATCCCCGAAGTTGCGCGGGTCTTCGGCAAGATCGGACGCGCCGAGACGGCCACCGACCCGGCACCGCTGTCGATGGCCGAGACCACCATCCTGCTCAAGCCGCGGGATCAGTGGCGTCCTGGCGTCACCTGGGAGAGCCTGATCCAGGAACTCGACGAGACGGTGCAGGTCCCGGGCATGCCGAATCTCTGGTGGATGCCGATTCAGACCCGCATCGAGATGCTGGCGACCGGGGTGCGGAGCCCGCTCGCGGTGCAGGTGCATGGTGATGACCTCGCGTCCATCGAGCGGACCGCGGTGGCCATCGAGCGCGTGCTCTCCGATGTCGAGGGCACGCGGAGCGCCTTTGCTGAGCGCTCGACGGGCGGCTTCTTCGTCGATGTCGAGCTGGACCGCAAGAAGGCCGGACGCTTTGGTGTGCGGGCACGTGACGTCAACGAAGTCGTGCAGAGCGCGATTGGTGGCATGAATGTGACCGAGCTCATCGACGGCCGAGAGCGCTACCCGGTGAGCGTGCGCTACGCCCGGGAGCTGCGCGATGACCCGGATGAGATCGGCCGCGCCCTGGTTAGCGGTGCCAACGGCGTCACGGTCCCGCTGTCGCAAGTCGCCGACATCGTGCATCGCACCGGCCCACCCATGGTGCGCAGCGAAGATGGCCGCCTAGTCGGCTTTGTCTTCGTGGACCCGGGTGAGCGGGCGCTTGCTGACTACGTCGCCGACGCGAAGGCCGCGGTCGCGGCGGGGGTAGATGTACCCGACGGCATGCGGCTGTCGTGGACCGGCCAGTACAAGCACTTCGAGCGGGCGCGGGACCGCCTTCTCTGGGTGGCTCCGGTCACCCTGTTGCTCGTGTTTGTACTGCTGTTCGCGAACACCCGCTCCATCCCAGAGACGCTGATCGTGCTGCTCGCGGTGCCCTTCTCGTTGATCGGTGCGGTCTGGCTGCTGTGGCTTCTCGGCTACCACCTCTCGGTGGCCGTCTGGGTCGGGTTCATCGCGCTGGCGGGACTCGACGCCGAGACGGGGGTCATCATGCTCCTCTACCTGCGCCTGGCGCATGAGCGCTGGGAGGCCAGTGGCGAGCTCGTCTCGAAG
>JAGSGY010000125.1 GCA_023954855.1 Pseudomonadota bacterium
CGGTATCGGCGTCAGCGTCGGTATCGGCGTCAGCGTCGGTATCGGCGTCAGCATCGGTGTCGGCGTCAGCGTCGGTGTCGGCGTCAGCGTCGGTGTCGGCGTCGGCATCGGTGTCGGCGTCCGCATCGGTGTCGCTATCGGCGTCGGTGTCTGCGTCGGCGTCGGTGTCGGCATCGGCGTCGGTGTCCGCGTCGGCATCGGT
The DNA here is from genome assembly GCA_023954855.1 of Pseudomonadota bacterium. Taxonomy (GTDB): domain Bacteria; phylum Myxococcota_A; class UBA796; order UBA796; genus M1803. The sequence goes on from JAGSGY010000125.1 coordinate 203, forward strand.
GTCGCTGTCGGCGTCAGTGTCAGCGTCGGCCTCGGGCTCTTCCGGGCGCGTGAGTGTGCCGCCATCGGTGTCCGGGAAGACCTCGGTGTCGCCGGTCACGGCGGTGTCGCCACCCGCGCTGTCAACGCCCAGGTTCGGGTCATCGGTACCCCCGAGTCCACTCTCACTGCAGGCACCGAGTGCGAGCAGAATGGGAAGCGCGGTCATCCAACGTGCCATGTGCTGTCTCCTTGGGTGGTCTGGTGGCAGAACCCGTCACCACACCCAGACGCCCATCGTATCCCAGCAAGGAGCCGCTGTGAAGACCGAGTGCTGACGCATTCATGACGCATGCCGTACTTAAGCCCGGGCCGCGCGTTCCCTCGCAAACAGCCCGTCCGCAGACGCATGCGGGATCGCCACCGGCGAAAATTCATCAGCGCGGTGCATGGCCCTGGATCGCGTCGAGAAAGGCATGCACGTCGTCGGGGTCGACCACCAGCAGGTACAGCGCCATGCAAGTCAGCGAGAAGGTGCTCACCGGCAACGCAAGGAAGAACAGCGCGTGCATGAGAAGCCCGGCCGGAACCACGAGCCAGGCTAGCCGCTTGAAGAGCACACCTGCCGCAAGCCCGAACTCGCCGAGAACCGTTGCCCACGCACCGATCTGGCAGAGCCACTCGAAGCCCGCGAAGGGAATGTCCGACGTGCCGTACTTGGTCACCAGGATCTGGGTCAGCCGCGCCCCCGAGAGAAAGGCGGGGGTCGACTTGTCGTAGGCCGACCAAAAGTAGCAGGCCGAAAGCTGAATCAGCACGACGGTGACCCCCCACTGCGGCCCCCGCTCGGGCGGAGGCTCAACACCGTCGCGACGAGCTCGTCGGACTGAGAGCCATCGGTCCACACTGTAGCTGCCTCCGCAGGGCGCGACGCCAAGCCAGAGCGTCGATGCCGCCAACATGTACACGTGATGGTGGACGTAGTGCTCATGCCCATGAGCGACACCGGCGTAGAACACCGCACCGCAGAGTGTGAGCCCGGCAAGCAGCGTGGAGAGCTGGGCACGGAAGCCGATGAGCATGAGCGGGGTGCTGATCCAGAACAGCAGCGCGAGCACGGGAAAACGCTGAGCGACGTTGTGGTACGGGGCGAACTCCACCGCAAACCGCGCCCACAACAGCAGCGCGAGGAGGATGCGCACCAGGCCCGCGGGACGCGTAGAGCCCTCTCGCATCAAGAAGTCCCGAAGAGTCGCGCTCATCGGCGCCTCAGCGGCGCGACATCGATTTCGCATTGGTTGAGAGCGGGGTCACTGACCACTCGCCAGCCCTCGTTGCCGTGCATGCAGCTCACCGACATGCGCAGATCGGCGTCGGGTCCCAGCTCCCGGCAGATCCGCCCGGCAACACCCGCCCCCTCATCCCGCTGCTTTACGAGTCGCAGCCAGTTGGGCGCGTGAGACCGGTCCTCGTAGCCAAACAGCGCAAACCGGTCGAGGGGTTCGGGAACCCCATCGCCGACGGTGTTGAACTCGACCATGCACGTGTCCCGCGCATAGCCCCCGAACATGACCCACATGCGGGCATAGGGCTGATGCACTTGCATCACCTGCCGGACAAAGGGAGTGCCCCAGATGTAGGCCGTCGCAACAAGGACGGCACCGAGTCTCAGCCAAGCACGGTCGATCAGCGGCTCCTTCGCGTGAGCGAGGCCAGCACGATAGCCCGAGGCAGCCCGCAGTCACAGTGCATCACCGGAGGGCCGTTCATGGAGCGCTGGGCTCCCCTACTCGCGCTCATTCCGCTTGTGGTGTTCTACGTTGTGGAGTCCCGGTGGGGTCCGCGCGCAGGCGTGCTGCTCGCGATTGCCTTCACGCTGGCAGACCTGGGCTATCACTGGATTCGGCACCGCAAGCTTCACAAACTTGGGCTCGGCGCCGGAGCCCTCGTGGTCGGCCTCGGCGGCATGACGCTGCTGTCCAATGACGAGCGGTGGTTCTTGTGGAGTCCCGTCGTCGGCGACGTGGTCTTCGCGGCAGTGCTCGGTGCAAGCGTGTGGCTCGGCAATCCCGTGCTGACCATGGCCGCCCGAGAGGCCGACCCGACCCTGGAGCTCGAGCCCGACGAAGAGCGCTTGTTCGCGGGCATTACCCTGCGCCTCGGCATCAACTTCCTGCTGCACGCGGTGGTCTGCGCCTGGGCGGTTGGCGAGAGTCGTGAGACGTGGCTGCTCGTGTCGGGACCCGTGCAGTACGCGATGATCGCCGTTCAGGTGGGCTTGGAGGTCGCGTGGTCGCGCATGACCCTTCCGCCCGCTGACCCTCCAGAGGGCGACTAGTCTCCGTACACGCCGATGCTGCCGGCCGCGACACAGCCGCGAAGCGCATGAGAGGCGCCACCGAAGTGGGTCACTCCCGCGACGTCGAGGTCCCCAACGCCTACATCCATCGACAACACGTAGTCCCCGGAAGGGACCCGGATCTCGAGGTCGCCGGTGGCCACGCACGCATCGACGTGCGCCGGGGCCTCGAGCTCAATCGACAGCTCGCCGCGCTCGACACGACCCCGCACGGGCGTCCCGAGCGGCACCGCGATCTCGAGCTCGCCGCCCGAGAACAGACCCGCCATGGCGTCGACGGTCACCACACCGTCCGAAATCGTGAACTCGGGCTGCACGGCACGACGTCCCACGCCGCCACCCGAGAACACCACCGAAACGTCGGCCCGGTCCTCCGACACGATGCGGAGCTCACCATTCGACAGCCCGGCATCGACCGCGAGGGTGTCCTCGAAGGACCAGGCGCCATCGCCACCTCCGGCAACGCAGGCGGTGAGAAGAATCGGAACCATCAGTGATGCGTGGCGCATAGGGCCTCCCTGCATGCTTCGACACCACGCCAGGTCAAAAGCGCTACCGAGAAGGATGCAAATCCAACCGGCCGCGGCCTCCGAGCCCGCACAGAAGTATGCTGCGCCGCGGAGAGTCTCTCGATGCAGAACCGTTGGTTCCACCTTCCAAAACTCCACACGCCGGCCATCGGCCATACCCGACGTGTGGGCTGGCTGGAGTTGTTCTACGACCTGATCTACGTCGCGACGATTCTTCAGCTCGGCAACGCGCTCTCCGAGCACGTCTCGATGGAGGGCTTTCTCGCCTTCGCGGCTCTGTTCACGCCGATCTGGATGTCGTGGCAGTCGTTCACGGTCTACTCGAACCGCTTCGTGGTCGACGACCTTGCGCACCGCTCGCTGGTGTTCCTGCAGATGGCGGGCATCGGACTGATGGCGGTCAGCGTGCCCGCGGTCCTGGAGTTTCAACCCAGTCAGTTCGTCGCCGGCTACAGCTTCGTGCTGCTGATTCACGCCGCACTGTATCTGCGCGTCTGGATTCAGGTGCCCCAAGCCGCCGAGCTCGGCCAGCGCTTCGCGATCAGCCACGCCCTGCGGGCAGCCCTGTGGTTCGTCTCGCTCTGGGTCCCCTCCCCGTGGTCGTACGGACTTTGGTTCCTCGCCATCCTCGTGGGCATCGGAAACTCCTTCTCGAAGCCCGGGCGTGAGCTGTCAGCACACTTCCCGAACGACTTCCTTCACCTGTCCGAGCGCTACGGACTGCTGACGCTCATCGTGCTCGGCGAGTCGTTCATGAAGGTGCTCAGTGCGCTGTACGAGCAGGGCTACACCCACACCCACGGCTCGATGGCGGTGCTCGGGCTGGTCGTCACCTGCGGCCTGTGGTGGCTGTACTTCGACGACATCGCCGGCAGCCGCTTGAAGCGGAGCCGCCTGGCAGGCATCACCTGGACGTGGATGCACCTGCCACTCACCATCGGCATCACGGCGGTGGGCGTCTCGATCAAGAAGGTCGCGTTCTTCGACCCCTGGGAGCCCGCCAGCTCCACCTACGCCTGGCTATTCGCGGGATCGGTGGCGCTCGTCTTCACCGTTGTCGGCATCCTCGACACCGTGACCGAGCGTCGTGAGTCTGAGGTCTCAGACCTTCAGCGCGTGCGAATACGCTTCTTTTGCGCGGCCGGCGCCATGATCCTCGCCGCGGTCGCCGGTGGTATGCCTGCGGTGATCTTCACCGGCCTGATTGCCTTCATGATGGTGGCACAGGTGTTCTTCGACCTGTTCATGGCACCGATGGCCGATCCCGAGGCCGCACACCACGAAGACCCCGTCATGGGTGAGGCCGCACCGGTCGAACCCGCGAAGGACGCCCCCCGACGCATCTCTGTCGGCGACGCCGTTCGCAAGGGCGTGCCCAACGACCTGCGCAGCGACCTGTTCTACCTGTTCCTCGAGGGCAGCTGGACCGCTCTGTTTACCGCGATGGTCACGGTGTTCGTCATCAGCAACGCCATCTTCGGCGCGCTGTACTTGCTCGATCCCGGCTCAGTCACGACCATCGAGGACGGCAACTTCACCCAAGCCTTCAGCTTCTCGGTCCAGACCATGGCCACGATTGGCTACGGCGTGATGGCGCCCGTCTCGACCTACGCACACGTGCTCGTCTGGGTGGAGGCCTTCCTGGGCATCGTGGGCACCGCACTGTTCACGGGACTCGTGCTCGCAAAGGCCGCGCGCCCCTCGATGAAGGCCCTGTTCTCGGAGAATGTGGTCATTCACCAGCTCCACGGCCAGCGCACCCTGAGCTTCAGAGTCGGCAACGCCCGCGGCAACGAGATTGTCGAGGCATCGATGAACGTGGCGCTTCTGCTCGACGAGGTCAGCCCCGAGGGGCACGAGCTTCGCCGACTGGCCGACCTCAAGCTGACCCGAAGCTTCTCGCCGATGTTCTCGCTGTCCTGGTCGGTGTTTCACCCGATCGACGAAGACAGCCCGCTGTTTGGAATGACCGAAGAGGAGTGCGACACCCGCCTCCGAGCCATCATCTGCACGATGACGGGACACGACGGCACCTACGGGCAAACCGTTCACGCCAGGCACCTGTACAACTCCGACAAGATCCTCGAGGGCTACAGCTTCGTGGACGTGATCTCGACCCTGCCGGACGGCCGCATCCAGGTGGACTTCACCAAGTTCCACGATGTGGAGCGGGTCGACGGCTAGTCGGAGAGCCACTCGGCTTCGATGTCGAGCCGAACCCGGCACGGGTCGTCGGCAAACACAGGGCAGCGCTCGTCGTCGCCTCTCGGATTCGACACGTCGATGCGCGCTTCGCCGTAGAGCAGGGTCGCGGTGTCGGGCTGAAGGTCGGCGTCAACCTGCATGGTGGCCACGCAGTCGCCGTAGCTGGAAGTATCGAGCTCCACGGCATCCATCACGCTTCCGCGAATGGCGTAGCCCTCTTCTGTCGCCTCGACAGTGACGGGCATGCCAAGGAACGGCGCCCGGAAATCCACGTCGTAGCTCTGTGGGGTGTCGTCCCAACTCGGCACAGGAATCGGAAACTCGAAAGCGTGCCGCTCGTCTCGGCCGCCGGGCATGAACAAGGCCTCCATCGCGCCATCGAGACACGCATCCTCCGCGCGCACCGTGAAGAACTGGTAGGAGCCGCCCCGCACCTGGGCCGGAGAGACCTCTCCCCCGCACGCACTGACCCCAGCGCCAATCACGATGGCGAGTACGAAGTGACGCATTGACTCTGTCCCTGAGCTGTTCACCCGCATCTCCCCTCGAAGCCTGCAGCCGAGCAAGCGCGCGTGTTGGACACTGCCGTGTGGCTCGACCATCGCGCTCGGCGCATCAAACCGTTATCATCGCCGCACTCTCGATGCAGACCGCTTCTGAAAAGCGCCAGTTTCACATCAAGTCCTGCCTCGGACGCGGCGGCTTTGGTGAGGTGTACCGCGCCACGATGATCTCGGCTGGCGGCGTGCGCAGTGATGTCGCGGTGAAGGTGCTGCACAAGGAACTCGACCCGCGCTCGCAGTCGGTCGAGCGCCTGCGCGACGAGGCCCGCCTACTCGGCATCCTCAGCCACCCGAACATCCTCAAGGTCGCCGACCTGGTGCTGCTCGAAGACCGCGTGGCCTTGATTGCCGAGTACGTCGAGGGCTCGGATCTGGACCAGTGCATTCTCGGCGACGACCCGGTCGGACTGCGCGGACTCGTCGAGGCGATTGGACGCGTCGCCGACGCCCTGCACGCAGCGCACCACTCGAATGGCGCCGACGGCGAGCCGCTGAACCTGGTTCATCGCGACATCAAGCCCTCGAACATCCGGATCTCGAAGCACGGTGTGGTGAAGCTGTTGGACTTCGGCATTGCCAAGGCCTCCGATGCCAAGCGTGAAGCCAAAACCCAGACCAACGCGCTGATTGGCTCGTTCCTGTACATGGCACCCGAGCGCTTCGACAAGGATGGCAGCACGCCCGCGGCCGACGTGTACGCCCTGGGCGCAACGCTGTACGAAGGCATCACCGGGGACCAGCTCTTCGCAGACCTGACCGTGAAGCAGCAGTACTTCCAGGCCTTCGACCAGGAGCGCCACGACGAAGGCCTCGAGGAGCGCTTTGCGAAGCTGACCGACGTGCCGCAGGACGTCGTCGACCTGCTCCGCCGGGTGATGGCCTACGACGCGTCGGACCGCCCCTCGACCGAAGAACTCGCGGCGATCTGCGACGACATGGCCGAGGACCTCGATGGGCCCTCCCTCCGCCGCTGGGCGCGCAACCACCGATGGCCCACCTCCGAGGCACTGACGGGCCCTCTCGACGGCAAGGTCATCACCGAGACCACCTTCACAATCACCGCGATGGTCGACCAGGTGGCCAACGACGGAACAACGTGGACCCCCGGTCCCGACCCGGCGCCGCCAGCGCCTGTTCCTCCGCCGACCGCACCCGTGACCCAGACGCTAGCCACGCACGCACCGCCAGCCCCAGAGGGTGGAAGCGCAAAGAAGCTTGTCGCTGTGGGGGCCTTCGGCTTCTTCGCCGTGATGTTCCTGGCCGTGGGCGGTCTGGGCATAGCCTACGTCACGCTCGGTACGGGTGGCTCCGCCACGCCCGTCGAAATCGAAGAGCCGGTGGTCGCGCCCGTCCCAGTCCCGGCGGAGCCAGTGGCAAAGGACACCGCGACGCCCCCGCCGGTCGAGCCCGTCGTGGCCCCAACGGTCAAGCCCCCTCCCGTCACACCGAAGCCGGTCACACCCAAGCCGGTCAGGCCCACCGTGGCGCCTACGGTCCCCAAGCCGGTTGCGCCGGCGACCGCCGCGGGTGCGGCCACCATCGCAGTCGACGGTGCACCCGCCGAGCTGCGTGACGCCCGTGGCACCAAGCCCCCGGGCAGCCTACCGGCGGGCACCTACGAGCTCTGGGTCGACTTCGGCTCGGGCATGGGACGACAGACCGTGATCACGGTCGGCGCTGGCGAGTCGGTTCGCTACAAGTGCTCAAAGCTCAAGCGCACCTGCTCGAAGCTCTAGAGCAGCAGGCTGCCCTCGTGACGCAGCAGCCAAGCCTTAGCGCTCAAGCCGCCGCTGTAGCCGGTCAATGAGCCATTCGCCCCGAGTACGCGGTGGCACGGTACGAGCATGCTGAGAGGGTTCGCTCCAACCGCCTGGCCAATCGCTCTTGCGGACGTGTTTCGGGGCAAGACCTCAGCGATGTGCCCGTAGGAGGTCAGGTGCCCGGCGCCGATCTGACGCAGCGCCTGCCAGACGGTCTTCTCGAAGTCTGTGCCGCGCAGGTCCAGCTTCACGTAGGGCTCGCGGCCAAATTCGCGAGCGAGATAGGCCTTGAGCCAGGCCGCTACCGCATCGAGATGTCGGTTGTTGCCCTGCTGGACGGACACCGTGGGGCCGTGCTTTGCGAAGCGCCGAAGCTGGCGCTCTAGGCGAGGACCAAACTCGAGCGCCACCACCCCGTCGTCCGACGCGAGCGCCGTCAGCTCACCCACGGGCGTGAGAAAGCTGCGTCGCAGCAGCGGTGGTGCCTCGGGAGCCTCTAGGGGCACTGGGTCGCGCCGGAGACCTGCCCAATGACCAACGCGCGCTCGCCCTCGACGTCGAGCCCAATCGAGTAGCCATCGGACATGCGGTATCCGCTGGTGGCCAGCGCGTAGACGCACTCACCGTCCGTGACCACACCGTCTCCGTCGTAGTCGCGGTCATCGGGAATCGCGGGCCCGGTCGAGGGAATGCACTCGGAGATGACGATGTCGGCGCCGAAGCTGCAGGCGAAGCTAAACCCATTCGAAGTCGCGATGGCGTCTGTTCCGCTGTCACCGTTCAGGTCGATGTCGGGGCTTCCGGCGAGGGCTACGGCAGCATGCAGAGCCGTGGGGCAACGCGCGGCAATGTCAGGCGCGAGCGTCGTCATGTCGAGCTGATGCAGAACCTGGGGCGGAACCGCTCCGCCGAGAAGACCATTGCGGAGTGCCCGAATGACGTCGAGGTTGCTGACGATGAGGTCGCCGGTGAGAACGGCCCGACTGATGTCAAGGGTACCCAACGTTCCCGCGGGGAACGCCAGTGAGTCGGTCTGGGCGAGAATCGTCGGCGGGTTGTTGCGCTGCCCTCGGAGGATGCCGTTCCCCGCGTTGTCGGCGTCGGTGATGAGCACTGGCGGATCGCAGCTGCTGAACGCATCGCTGTCCGAGTAGAACTCAAAGAGCCCGGTGTTGTTCGGGTCAGCCCAGGGCACCACCGGAGCTGTCCGACAGAGTTCGTCGACCCCCTGGTAGAGGCTGAAGGCAACGTCGGTGTCGTCGGTGGGGTCCTGCACGTCACCCAGGGTGAGCATCTGCAGAATGGCGCCGTTGTCGACGGAGTCCTGCAGGTTCAACGCCGTACCGAAGATGCCGAGGGCGTTGTCCGCGCTCCCATCACCGTTGAGGTCATGGCCGGTTTCGGAGAACTCGAGGGCCGTGATGACCAGCGTCGGCTCTTCATCGCAGGCATCGCAGCCGTCGTAGACGCACTGGTTGGCATCGTCGCAGTCCTCGACGCCCGCAAGGTCGAGAATGCCATCGCCACAGAAGTCGGCGTCGGTGTCGGCGTCGGTGTCCGCATCGGCGTCGGTGTCGGCGTCGGCATCGGTGTCCGCATCGGCGTCGGTGTCGGCGTCCGCATCGGTGTCGGCATCCGCGTCGGTGTCGGCATCCGCGTCGGTGTCCGCATCCGCGTCGGTGTCGGCGTCCGCATCGGTGTCGGCGTCCGCATCGGTGTCCGCATCCGCGTCGGTGTCCGCATCGGCGTCGGTATCGGCGTCCGCATCGGTGTCCGCATCGGCGTCGGTGTCCGCATCGGCGTCGGTGTCCGCATCGGCGTCGGTGTCGGCGTCCGCGTCAGTGTCCGCATCCGCGTCAGTGTCCGCATCCGCGTCGGTGTCCGCATCCGCGTCGGTGTCGGTGTCGGTGTCGGTGTCGGTCTCGACCACATCACCCGAATCCACGAGACACTCATCCTCACCACAAGAGTCATCCGAACAGCCCGCCAGGGCACAGGAGAGGGCGAGGACGACAGCGACCGACCTGGTCACGTGAGAGAGCAGCATAGAAACCTCCGACGGTCTTGCGCGATACCTTACATGAGAACCTCCGAATTCGCGCCATCGATAAGGGTTGAGTCCGCATGTTTCAGACCAAAGGGCCCACGCTGTGGGAGTTGGCACAGCAGGCCCTCAGCTCCACCGAGAAGGGCTACGACCTGCTCGCGCCGAAGTTCGAGCACACCCCGTTTCGCACGCCGGATGACCTGCTCCTCCAGCTTCAGCCGCACCTGGGTCATCCGAAACGCGCCCTGGACGTGTGTTGTGGCACTGGGGCTGGGGTTCGCATGCTCAAGCCGATCAGCGAAGAAGTCGTGGGCATCGACCTGAGCGCAGGCATGCTCGCTGAGGGCGAGGCCCTGTGCGCCGAGAGTCCCGGAGGGGCGGCGGTGTCGTTTCAGAAGGGCGATGCGCTCGACATGCCCTTTGACCAAGAGTTCGACCTTGCGGTGAGCTTCGGCGCGAATGGCCACATCCTCCCCAAGGACGAGCCCGCCTTCTTTGGATCGATCTTTCGAGCGCTCAAGCCCGGCGGGAAGCTGGTCCTCCTCACCGGAAGGAACCCGGGTCCCCTGCACCCGTTCTGGTGGGCCGCAAAGGGCTTCAATGCCGCGATGCACGCAAGAAACGCGCTCGTCGATCCACCGTTCGTCATGTTCTACCTGACGATGACCTGGCCGGAGCTCGGCGCGAGTCTCGAGCGCGAGGGCTTTACCGTCGAGGCAAAGAGCGGCGTGTTTAGCGGCATGTACCGGGGTGCACTGATGGTCGTCGCCACCCGCCCTGCCTAAACGCGCCGCGCTTCTTCCATCAGCGAGCTCATGCGCGCGATGACGGTCGAGTGCCAGTCAGCCACCTGCTCCTCGAAGCGCTCTTCATCCAGCGCCTCGGGCACCAGCGGCTCACTGATGACGTGGACCAAGCGGACTGGCCTGGGCACCAGCGTCGGCCCCCACCCACGAAGCATCGGAATCGGCACCCGCAAGCGGTGGTACGCAAGCTTCGTCAGGGTGTTCTCGTAGATGTGGTAGAGCCGGTCAGCATCGGGACACGCGGACAGCTGAATCGGCACCTGCGCCTTGAGCGCGAGCTTCACAAAGCCGCGACGCTCGCCCCAGCGCACGTTGTAGCGCTCATCCGACGGTCGCAGCGCTTCACGCATGCCACCAGGGGCCACGAGCACCAGCCGTCCGCGACGAAGCAGCTCTTCGCCGTGGGTATGCGAGGCGGGGACGATTCCGAGCGAGCTCGCCCAGCGGCGGAGCTTCGGCGTTCGGAAGATCAGGTCATCACCGAGACCCGAGGGAACGCGGCCGTGATCAATCAGCTCTTTCGCGAGCAGCATGCCGTCGTAGGTCGCGAAGCTGTGGTTGAGCGCCATGAGCACGCCCCCCTCTTTGGGGACGTTCTCGATGCCGACCACCTCGTGCCGGTGGTAGCGCTGAATCGCCTCGACCAGAGGACGCACGCGCTCGAGCAGATCGTCGCTCGCTGGCTCGAAGTTGGGGGGCAGTTCGTGGGGGTCGCGGAGCAGAGGCATGGAGCCGGTCTATTGGGGCAAGACGGGAGTGCAAGCCGCACGTGGCCATCCTGTCCTGGTTGGGCTACTCGGCGCCCCTGCCCTGCTTGATCCGCAGGGCAAGAGGAGAAGCACATGGCGCTTCAGGCTGGCATCGTCGGACTCCCCAACGTCGGAAAGTCCACTCTGTTCAACGCACTCACCGCCGCCGGTGCTGAGAGCGCGAACTACCCGTTCTGCACCATCGAGCCGAACGTGGGCGTCATCACCGTGCCCGACAAGCGCTTGCAACGGCTGCAGGCCGTCATCGCCACCAAGAAGGTGATTCCGGCCGTCGTCGAGATCGTCGACATCGCCGGCTTGGTCCGCGGTGCCTCCAAGGGTGAGGGTCTGGGCAACCAGTTCCTCGGCAACATCCGCTCGACCAACGCCACTCTTCACGTCGTGCGCTGCTTCGACAACGATGACATCGAGCACGTCGACGGCAGCGTCGACCCACTGCGCGACATCGAGACCATCGAGACCGAGCTACTGCTCGCCGACCTCGACACCGCCACCAAGCGTCGCGACCGGTTCCTGAAGTCGAGCAAGAGCGGCGACAAGGTGTCCAAGTTCCACCACGCCGTCGCCGTCAAGCTGCTCGAGTACTTCGACAACGGCTTGCCCGCGCGCGCCGGCGAGTGGACCGAAGACGAGTGGCAGTCGGTCATCGAAGCCCAGGTGATCACCGCCAAGCCCGTGCTCTACGTCTGCAACGTCGACGAGGGCGCTGCCGCCACCGGAAACGAGCACAGCGAGAAGGTCGCCGCCTTCGCCGCCGAGCGCGGTGCCGGCTGCATCGTGCTGAGCGGTGCCATCGAGGCCGAGATCGCCGAGATGGAAGACGAGGAAGACCGCGCGATGTTCCTCGACGAGATCGGACTCGAAGAGAGCGGCCTGGCGCGCATGGCCCGCGAGGTCTACACCCTGCTCGGCTACCAGACCTACTTCACGGCCGGCGAGAAGGAGATTCGCGCGTGGACGGTGAAGGTGGGCGCAACCGCACCGCAGGCGGCGGGGGTCATTCACACCGACTTCGAGCGTGGCTTCATCAAGGCTGAGGTGTACCGGCTCGAGGAGCTCGAGGAGCTTGGGAGTGAGGTGGCGCTGAAGCAGGCTGGGAAGCTGCGGATTGAGGGGAAGACCTACGTGCTGGAAGATGGGGATGTGATGCACTTCCGGTTCAA
>JAGSGY010000016.1 GCA_023954855.1 Pseudomonadota bacterium
AAGGGCCGGCGCAAGGAGATCTACGAAGGGCGACATGCGCTCGTGCTCGACTATGTCGACGGCCGTCCGCTCCGACTACGCCCACCGACCCAGAGCCGAGAGCTGTTGCTCTGCCTTCGCATCGTCGCGAGACTCTGTGATGTGCTCGCTGGGCTGCACGCAAACCACCTGATTCACCGCGACCTCAAGCCCGAGAACGTGCTCTACGACCCGGCCACAGGTGCGCTGACGGTGATCGACTTTGGCAGCGCTTCGCGGATTCGACAGCGCGCGACGAGTCTCGGTGTTCCGCAGGCCCTGGCGGGCACTCTGGCCTACATCTCACCCGAGCAGACGGGGCGGATGGACCGCGTGGTGGACCATCGCACCGACCTGTACTCCCTCGGTGTGATTCTCTTCGAGCTGCTGTGTGGGCGCCGTCCGTTCGAGAGCGACGACGCGATGGCGCTCATTCACGGGCATCTGGCCCACACGCCGCCTCGCGTCGATGCCTTCAATGCCGCGGTGCCGGCTGTGGTCTGTGACTTGGTCGGTTGGTTGCTCGAGAAGAACGCCGAGGACCGGTACGCTTCAGCCGATCTGGTCGCGGAGGACCTTCGTCGGTGCGCCAGTGCGCTCGAGGGTGACGATTCGCTCGATTCGCTGTTGCTTCAGCACGGCTCTCGCACCCGGTTTCTCATCCCCGAGCGCTTGTACGGGCGTGACGCGCAGACGGCGGCGCTTCTCACCGCGGCCGAGCGGTCCGCGATCGGTCCGGCTGAGATCGTCACGGTGTCCGGGGCCTCGGGCACGGGAAAGTCACGGCTTGTGCAGCAGGTACAGCGGGCCCACGCGGCCCGGGGGCTGTACCTCACCGGAAAGTTCGACCGCCTTCAACGCGACATTCCCTACTACGCGCCGATTCAGGCCTTCGCGGGCTTTGTCGAGCAGCTTCTCTCGGAAGAGGAAGAGGCGTTGGCGACTTGGCGTGCGCGCTTGCTCGAGGCGGTAGGCGAGCTGGGTGGCGTGCTCACGGGGCTCATTCCCACCCTGGAACACGCGCTTGGTCCGCAACCTGAGGTACCCGAGCTGGACCGGGTCGGTACGCGGGCGCGCTTTCAGTACGTGTTTGGTCGCTTTGTCCGGGCGCTCTGTGCCGAAGAACACCCGGTCGTACTGTTTCTCGACGATGTGCAGTGGGCGGACCGAGCCAGTCTGGACCTCCTCGAGGAAGTGCTCTCCGACCCTGACGCCGAGCACCTGCTGGTGGTGGTGGCGTATCGGCCTGGCGAGGTCGCCGAGACCCACCCGGTCTCCGAGCTTCTTGGTGAGCTCGACGATGCCGGCGTGCGTCTCACGCCGCTCGAGGTCGGCAACCTCAGCGAAGACGACCTACAGGCCTTCGTCGAGGACACGCTCGGCGGTCAGCCAGAGCGCGAGCTGGCCCAGGTTCTCGGGGAGAAGACGGCGGGAAATCCCTTCTTTGCGCGCCAGTTTCTGAGTTCGCTGCATGAGCGAGGCGTGCTTGTCCGCTCTGGCGACGTGTGGTCTTGGGAAGCCGGTTCACTGGGCGAGCTCGACATCACCGACAACGTGGCCCGGCTGCTCGCCGACAACTTGCGCGCCTTGCCGGATGCGACGTGGAACACCTTGCGCGTGGCGGCGTGCCTCGGGCATCGCTTCGAGCTGCGCACCTTGGCGGCTGTGGCGGATCGACCTGTGCAGGATGTGGCCTCGGACCTCTGGACGGCGGTGGACGGCGGTTTTCTGCTCGGCGAGGGGGATGCGTATCGGTTGGTCGGAGCAGAGGCCGATGCAAGCGCCTACGCGGGTGCGGAGCTGTCGTTCGTGCACGACCGGGTGCAGCGTGCGGCCTATCTGCTGACCGAGGAAGCCGAGCTGCCCGCGCTGCATCACCAGGTCGGGAATGTGCTTCGTTCTACCCGTCCCGAGGCGTTGTTCGAGATCGTCAATCACCTCAATATCGGGATCTTGGCCGAGCAATCGGGCGACTGGCTAGACGTGGCGGCGCTGAATCTCGCTGCGGGACGCCGGGCGAAGCGGGCTGCGGCGTATGACGAGGCGCTTCGATACCTCGAGGCCGGCTTGGCCAGGCTTCCCGAGGATGCGTGGACGGCGCACTACGAGCTCGCGCGGGACTTGCATGGCGAGGCGGCCAACGTCGCGATCGAGGCCGATGCGAACGAGCGGGTCGACCGATTCGCGGCGCCGTTGTTGGCCCATGCGTCTGCGCCGCTCGAGCGTGTTCCCGGCAATCGCGCGCGGATGATGGCGGCGAGTGCCGTCAACGACCTCCCGGCGGCGCTCTCGATTGGGCTGAACGCGTTGAGTGAGCTTGGTGAGCACTTTCCGGGCCGTCCGACGCCCGTGCACATCCTCGTGTCCCTCGCTCGGGTGAAGTTTGGGCTCTGGGGGCAGTCCGTCGATGACCTCGCCGCGCGCGGACCCATCACAGCGGCCGAGAAGGCCGAGGCGATGTGGGTGCTCGAGAAGGTGGTGCCCACCGCGTTCCGGGTCGGCAGTGATCAGTTTCCGCTGATCGTGCTTCGGCTTGTCGAGCTGACCCTCAAGCATGGCAACTCGCCGGTCAGCGCCTTTGCCTACGCCGGCTACGCCATCATGCTCTGTGGCATTCTCGGCGACTACGAGGGGGGCTATCGCTACGGCAAGCTGGCGCTCTCCCTCGCCGAAAAGTACCCGCAAGACGGGAACATTCGCAGCAAGGCCCTGTTCGTCTTCTCGAACATGGTGGCCCACTGGCGGGACCCCCTGCGCGACAGCCTCGAGCCCTTGCGGCTCGCGTCCAGGCTGGGAAGCGAGTCTGGGTCCACCTTCGATGCGGTTTGGGCGGCCCTCTACCGGCTGATGTGGCTCTTCGTCACCGGTGAGGCGCTGCATGTGGTCGAGCATGAGCTCGAGCTCTACGCGGGCTTGCTTCGCCGTGATGAGAGTGCACGCCATGAGCACCGCCTGCTTCGGCAGCTCGTCGCGAACCTTCGGGATCCGGCCCACCCACAGCCATGGGTGCTCACCGGTGAGCACTGCGAGCAGGCTGAAATCGAGGCGGCGCTTTGCGGTACGGGCGATGGTACCGACGAGGTCATCTACTGGTTCTGCCGCGGCTGGGTGCTTGCGCTCTTTGGCCGTCACGAGGAGGCGGTGCAGGCCTTTGAGGGTGCCGAGGCGCAGTTCGAGGCGGTGGTCGCACTCCCGTTCATTCCGCTGGTGCAGAGCTACGCGGGCGTCTCGCGCTGTGCTGTGGTGCAGCAGGGCGCTCATCGAGGCACCCTCGCCCCGGCTCGGCGAGCGCTGAAGAAGCTCGCGGGACATGCGAAGGCCGCCCCTTGCAACTACGCGCATCGCCACACTTGGTTGTCAGCGGAGCTCGCCTGGGCCGATGGCGAGCGAGGTGCGGCACGCGAGGCGTTTGGGCGTGCGGCGTCTGCGGCGCGAGTCTACGGATGGGCGAACGACGAAGCGCAGATCCTCGAGAGGGCTACGGCAATGGAGCGGGCCCTCGACAATGGCGTCGTGGCCGAGGCTCTGGCAGACCGCGCCGCTGTGGCGTACCGAACCTGGGGAGCAGAGGCCAAGCTCGGGCACCTCTCGTCGACCCGCACCGCACACGACACCCGCTCGCACGGCAACTCGCGCACCACCGAGTCGGCCTCAGAGGCGCTGGACCTCGCTTCGGTCATGAAGGCGTCGAGCGCGATTACGTCGATTCTGCTTCGCGATCAGCTGCTGAAGCGCCTCGTCGAGATCCTGGTCGAGAACGCCGGTGCCTCCCACGGTGCCATCGCTCTGAAGCGGGACAAGGATTGGTTCGTCGAGGTCTCCCTCGGTCTTGAGTCCGAGGCGCGGCTGGGGTCGGTACCCCTCGCGGAGTCCGACCAAGTGTGCGCGACCGCGGTCCGGTTCTCGGCGCGAAGCGGCCGAAGTCTGGCCATCAAGGATGTTCGTCAGGACGAACGCTACGGTCATGACCCGCGCGTTGTCGAGGTCGGGGTTCGTTCCTTGCTTTGCCTGCCGATCGTGCATGGAGGGCGGACCATCGGCGTCGTCTACGCCGAGAACCGGCACGCTTCAGGTGTGTTCACGCGCGGAAAACTGGCGGTACTCGAGCTTCTTGCGGTCCAGGCGGCCATCTCGCTCGAGAACGCGCGGCTCTACCAGAACCTCAATGAGTCGCTCGCCCGGCAGGTGTCGCTCACCGAAGCGCATCACCGCTTCGTACCGCAGGCCTTCCTCGACAACCTCGGCGCCGACTCGATTGCCGACGTCGCGCTAGGCGATGCCGTCGAGAAGGACATGAGCGTGTTGTTCTCGGACATCCGCGGCTTTACGCCGTTGATCGAGGGACTCGGTGCCGAGGGCTCGATTCGGTTCATCAATGGCTATCTCGAGTTCATGGAGCCCCCGATTCACCTCAACGGTGGCTTCGTCGACAGCTACATCGGCGATGCGATCATGGCCCTATTCGAGGGCGGGCCAGGTCCGGCTGCTCGGGCTGCGGTCGGCATGCTGCGGGGACTCAGGATTCTCAACGCAAGACGCGCCTCTGCGGGCGAGGCCCCGATTCGCATGGGCATCGGCATCAGCCACGGCCACGTCATGATGGGCACAATCGGCGGCTCGAACCGCCTGAAGTGCGGCGTCATCGGCGACCCCGTGAACCTGGGTGCCCGCGTCGAGAGCCTGACCAAGGCCTATGGCGTGTCGTTGCTGGTCACCGACGGCGTCTACAACGCGCTCTCGGATGTGCAGCGTCAGCACAGCCGACTCGCCGACCGAGTGGTGGTCAAGGGCAAGCGGCATGGGGTGTCGATCTACGAGATGTTCGACGCCGACCCGGATCCTGTCTTCGATGCCAAGAGTGCGCTACAGCAGGCCCACGTCGAGGCGACGGAGCATTACTACGCGCGGCGCTTTGGCCAGGCGGCGACGCTGTTTGGCGAGCTCGCCACCAGGCTTCCCGGTGATGTGGTTGTCGATCGTTACCTGCGGAGGGCTCGCGTGCTCAACGAGACCGGCGTGCCCGAGGACTGGGATGGCATCGAGCACCTCGCCTTCAAGTGAGGCCTAGAGCCCGGGGTCTACGCCGGTGAGCTCCACGGACCAATCCCACAGGCGCTTCGCGAGGGCTTCGTCGTGGCTGGCCCGGTTGGAGCGGACCTCTTTCGCCGGACCGAAGAGCTGAAACAGATGGGCGGGACCGTAGTAGTCGCCGCCGCGCACCTCGGGATGGGTCGCTGCGAGCAGCGTGGGCCAGGCGCCTTCGGGTGGCTGGTTCAGCACAAAGCGAGCGAAGGGGCGAATGCCGTTGACGAACAGCTGCGGCATGTGGCGGAACAGGTCGCTGTCGGTGCCGCCTGGGTGCACGGCTGAGGCCAGCGTGGCCGAGCCCTTGGCCTTGAGGCGACGGTCGAGCTCATAGGCATGGAGGATGTTCGCGAGCTTGCTCGCTCCGTAGCGGGTCAGCGGAACGTAGGACTTCTCGGCCGCGAGGTCGTCGAAGTTGATCGAGCCGAACCGGTGCCCCGTGCTCGCGGTGTTGACGATGCGCCCGCCGTCGGTCTTCTCGACCAGGGGTAGCAGAAGACCGGTCAACGCGAAGGGGCCGAGGTGGTTCACCCCGAACTGGGACTCGAAGCCGTCCTTGGTGAGCTGACGTGGAGGCGTCATCAGGCCCGCGTTGTTGATCAGCACGTCGAGCCGCGATTCTTCGAGGACGACGTCTGCGGCAGCGCGCACGGAAGCGAGGTCGCCGAGGTCGATGGCCACGAGGATCACGTCGGCATCGGGATGATCGGCGAGGATGCGCGCTCGTGCGTCTTCGGCCTTGGTCGGGTTGCGACACCCCATGAGCACCCGGCCGCCTCGGGCGGCGAGCACCTTGGCGGCTTCGAAGCCGATGCCGGTATTGGCGCCGGTGACCATGAAGGTCTTGCCGCTCTGGTCGCCGACATCCGCGGCGGTGAATCCCTTGATCATGGCTGTCCCATGCGGACCAGTCGGCCTGGACGCGTGCCAGTGAGCTTGTCGTTCTCGAGGATGACCGTGCCGCTGACGATGGTGGCTCGGTAGCCCTCGGCGTCTTGCAGCATGCGGGTTCCGCCGGCCGGAAGGTCGCTCACCAGTCGCGGTCGACGCAGCACAAGGCCATCGATGTCGATGACGTTGACGTCGGCCTTCTGGCCCACCTCGACGGTGCCGCGGTCGGTCATGCCGAGGAAGCGGCTGGTGTCGTGGGACATCATCTTCACGACCTTCTCGAGGCCGAGTCCCTGCTCTCGATCGCGACCCCAGTGGGTCAGCATGAAGGTCGGAAAGCTCGCATCGCAGATGGTCCCGACGTGGGCCCCGCCATCGGACAGCCCGGGCAGCGCTTGGGGATGCTGCAGCATGGTGTGCACCACCGACAGGTCGCCCGAGAGGTAGTTGTAGATCGGGAAGTAGAGCAGGGCGTTGCCGTCTTCTTCGAGCATGGCGTCGTAGATGACCGAGAGCACCGGCTCGCCCTTGGTCTGGGCTTCGGTGAACATCGACTCGGCATCGGTGGGCTCGTAGTCGACGGGGTCCTTCATGCGGTAGGTGCGCATGGCGACCATGTCGATCTGGGCGAGCAGCTCGTCGACGAGCGGGGGCACGGCGCTTCCGTCTCCCGACATGGGCTGGGACTTCTCGGTGAGCAGCTGGGCCTTGAAGGCCGGGTCGCGCATCCTCGCGACACGCTCGGCGAGAGGAAGCTCGGCGATGGCGGCGTAGCTAGGGAAGCCGACGAACGGATGGAAGGTCGGTCCGAGGCCCAGCAACACGCCGATGCCGCGGGCGCCGACTTGCACGCGAATGTCGAGGCCGCCGTCGACGGCTTGGTCGACGCGCTTGAGGATCTGCGTCCACTGCATGGGGGCGCGAATGCGCTGCATCAGCGAGATGCTCATGCCGTGGCCTGGCGCGGCCTCAGCCATGGCCTGCAACAGGTCGAACTCGGGGTCGAAGCGCTCGGCAGACTCGACCATGTCGAAGTCGCTGACGGCCTGCAGCACGCCGTGATCGAGTCCGTTGAGCACGCTCGCGAGTCCGGTCAGCTCGGTCTCGGTGGCTTCTGCAGCAGGGGTGTGATTGCCGGCGGCATCGCGGTGGTTGTCAGAGCGGCCGGTCGAGAATCCGACCGCTCCCGCTTCCAGGCCCTCGCGCAGCGCGACCTTCATCGCGGCGATGTCGTCTTCGGTGGCGCGCTCTTCGCGCACGGCCCGGTCGCCCATCACGTACATGCGCAGCGGGTCGTGGGGCAGGAGGCAGGCGAAGTCGATGGTGTGCGGCATCGCGTCGAGCGCGTCCATGTACTGGGGAAAGGTCTCCCATCGCCACTGAATGCCCTCGGCCAGGGCCGAGCCAGGAATGTCCTCGACGCCCTCCATCAGCGCGATGAGCTTGGCGTGGTCATTGGGGCGGACCGGCGCAAATCCGACGCCACAGCTTCCCATCACGGCGGTGGTGACCCCGTGAAAGCAGCTCGGAGCCATCTCTTCATCCCAGGTGACCTGGCCGTCGTAGTGGGTGTGGATGTCGGTCCAGCCGGGGGTGACGTACAGGCCCGTTGCGTCGATGGTCTCGGCGGCGTCTCCGTCCACGGCGCCTACCGCGACGATGCGGCCGTCCTTGATGCCGACGTCAGCGGTGCGTGAGGGGGCTCCGGTACCGTCGATGAGGGTGCCGCCGGTGATCTTCAGGTCGTAGCGCATGGGCCATCCGTCTGTGAGGTCTGGCGGGCCAGCATACAGGGGTCGTGGACGGCTGCGAACCGGGGTCTTCGATCAGCGCGATGCGTAGGACGTGAGGGCCGCGGTGAGGCGGTTCATGCCGACCTGAAGCGTGGCCGGCGGCACGCTCGCAAAGCAGAGTCGGAACAGGCCGGGATGCTCGCTGCGAAGGGCGACGCCGGGGGTGAGGTTGAGGTTGGCCTCGTCGAGAAGCCACCGCCACAGGTCCTCCTCGGCTTGCCAGGTCGGCTCGTCGAGGTGGGCTCGCAAGTCCACGAGCACGAAGAAGGCGGCTTCGCTGGGTACGCAAGCGACGTCGTGGGCCGCGAGGTGGGCGGTGACGGTCCGATGGGCCTCGCCCAGACGGCTGCGCATGCCCTGGACATAGGTGTCGAGCCAGGCCTCGTCGGTAATCCAGTCCTTGAGCAGCGCGAGGGTATCTCCGGAGCAGCAGGACCAGTACGAGAGCGAGGACACACCGGCATGGACCCCGGCGTTGTCGCTGACGAGCACGCCGCAGCGCAGGCCGCTGGCGGCGAAGTCTTTGCTGAACGCCCAGACGATGTGCACGTAGTCGCCGAGTTCTTCGCGCAGTGTGGCCGCGCTCGTGAACGCTTGCTCGCCAAAGACCGAGAGTGCGTAGACCTCGTCGAAGACCACGTGGATCTGGCGGGCCTCTGCCCAGGCCAGAATCGCCTCGAGCTCCTCGGGGCCGTACACCGTGCCCAGGGGGTTGTTCGGCGATGTGAACAACAAGGCGCGGACGGGGACCTCTGCCGTCGCCACCGCCGCATCGAGCTCGGCGGGTCCGATTCGGAACTGCGCGTCGCTGCGACCGGGAACTTCGACGATGCTGAGGCCATCGCGGCCCTCGAGGTCCATCCAGAAGCCGGCGTAGCTTGGCGTGGGGACGAGCACGCCCTCGCCGGCGTCGGCGAGGGTGTAGAACAGCGTCTCGAGGATGCTTCCAGCCCCGGCGAGGACGGCGAGTTGTTCGGCGCGAACCGGGCGGCCGAGCACCCACTTGCTCATGAACGTGGCCAGGGCTTCTCGAAAGTGCAGAGGGCCGACCATGTCGTCGTAGCCGAGCACGCGGGGCTCGATCGCGCGCGCCGCGGTGACCTTCGGCTCGATCAGGTCCCAGACCAGGCTGTTCTCGGCCACGCAGAACGGGATGTAGCCGTGCGGACTCGAGGCCGCGTCATACGGCTCGGCGCTGCGCACGAAGTGCTCGAGCAGGTAGGTGGGCATCGAGGGCGAGTCGACGAGCGCTCTGCCCCGTCGGGACAGGCCTTGGCTTTGGGGCGTATCGGTCATGGCCTCGACTATGCCGAGGTTGCGGGCAGATCCACGGTCATTGTGAGTCCCTTGCCGACCTCGCTCGTCGCAGCGATTTCGCCGTGATGCGCCTCGATGATGTGCCGGCAGATCGGAAGGCCGAGGCCCGTGCCCTTCGGTCGGCCGCTTGCGTGGCCATCGACTTGGTGAAAGCGGTCGAAGATGGCGGCACACTGCGAGGCGGGAATGCCCACGCCGGTGTCGATGACGCGGATGCGGACGTTCTCGTCGACGAGGCTGGCCTCGATCCTGACCTCGCCCTCGTCGGTGAACTTCGCGGCATTCGAGACGAGGTTGAGCAGGACCTGCAGAAGGCGGTCGAAGTCACCACTCACCGTCGGAGTGGCCTCGGCGACGTCGGTCACCAGAGCCACTTCGCCCGTGAACAGCGCGGCGGCCGCTTGTGTCGTGCGGGTGATGAGCTCGGCGACGTCCACCGGCTCCTCCACGTACGTCATCTGCCCCGACTCCATCTTCGCGATGTCGAGCACGTCGTCGATGAGTGCGCTGAGTCGCTTGCCTTCGCTCAGGATGATGTCGAGATTGGTGCGCACCTGGTCTACAGCACGGGCCGTCCGCTTCTCGGACTGGTCGGTGTGGGGAAGCACCCGCTGTTCGAGCCGGGACTGAATCATGCGCGTGAAACCGAGCACCGAGGTCAGCGGCGTGCGCAGCTCGTGGGAGACCACGGCCGTGAACTGGGTCTTCATGCGGTCGACTTCGCGAGCGGTGGTGACGTCGCGAAGCAGGACTACGGCTCCGCCATGCTCGCCAATCGGGCTCGCAATCGCGGCACCAATGCGGTCGCCGGAGAGCTCGACTTCGCCGTGGCGGAGGTCCATGTCAGCGAGGGCTTGTTCAGCGACGTCGAGCAGGGCGTTGGGAATGGAGCTGCGTCCGACCGCCCCGTCGCCAAGGTCCAGCAGGGTGCGCAGCGGACGATTCACGGCCCGCACCTCACCGTCGGCGTCGAGTGCGAACAGCCCCTCGGCCATGTGCTCGACGATGGCGTGGGTCTCGCGAAGGGCTTGCTCCGCAGCGGTTTGAGCCAGGTTCCGGTCGATGCGGGCTTGGTCCATGCCCTGACTGAAGCCGAGGCCCATGGCCCCGAGAATCACCACGGCAGTGACCAGGTTCATGGCGCGGAACACCAGCATCTGGGTGCTCTCGAGCTGATCGGGAAAGGCGTCGGCTCCGCCCATGGCAAGGGCGATGTAGACCGCCCCGCACAATAGGGCCGCGAGCCCGCGACCGCGCAGGCTTACCGGCACGAACAGCGCTTGCACCAGCATTCCGACGAGCACTTGGTAGCCAAACCCGGCTTGCCACCCCACCCACAGGGTCGCGAGGGTACCGTGCACGAGCACGGCGGAGCTTCCGAAGGCGGTGCCCAGTGCGATGCGTCCGCTGCGAACGACCCCGATCCCCACCGAGAGCCAGACGACGATGGCGAGGTTGAGGAGGACGACCTCGGGGAGCCCGAACAACCAGAACACGGGGGCAAAGCTCGCGAAGGCGGCGACCCCGACGGCCAGCACGAGGGTCGAGGCGCGAAACAGCACCGCCTGTTCCTTGGCAAGCCCCAGGGATGGGTCGGGCTCGGTCAGGCGCTGGATGAGGGATGCGCTCAGCGGGACTCCTTGACGGCAGTGTACCTAGACTGTCTCGCATCGTGCGGTACGAGTCACTCCGCAGGGCCCATGATGAACAGGCCATCGACCGAGCCGTCGGGCTCGTAGTTGGCTCCGTTCCACAGGTCGTCGACGAACAGGCCCTCGTCGTAGTAGTTCATGCTCCGCAACCCGTAGGTGCCGTCGGCCTTCTCGGCGTATTCCACGGTATCGGGCATGCCGAGTACATCGACAAAGCAGCGCATGTTGGCGTCTATGCCGAGGCCGGTGGTGGTGCCGCCGGCGTAGGGCGCGTCCACCGAGAGCGAGCCGGCGACGGCGCCCACGTCGACTTCGCCGTCCTCGTCTTCGTCGGCGAACGATGTCGACACGCCGTTGGACCAGTCGCAGAACACGTTGCTGAAGAGCGACGAGTAGGTCGTGCAGTTCGCCGTCTCACCGTAGGCCGCGTCCAGTTCGGCGAGGGTGTCGCCAATACAGCCGGTGCCGACGCAGCCGGCGACGAGGTCGATGCTGCCGTCTGTGGATGCGGCGACGCAGTCGGGGAGGGCGTCGAGCAGGTCGAGGACGGCAGGGTCGTCACCCGGAACCTCGCCGGTGTCGAGCGCGATGCACTCGCCGTTGGCTTCAGCGGTGCCCTCGCCACAGACGAGTCCGTCGGCGCAGCCGACCAGCGAGAAGAGAGTAAGCAAGCGGATAGGTTTCAATTCACACCTCACGTTCAATGTCGGTGGAGTGTGGGTTTGGCGCGTTGCGGTGTCAAGGCCTGAACTCGGCTTGGTTAGAACCGGCCCGCCAGGCGAATGCCCCGATTCACCGGGTCAGCGGCGAGAGCGAACTGCGGTCCCGGAACGTAGCGGCCGTTCACGCCCATCTGGACGCCGGCCACGATGTACGAGCCGAGAAACATCGCGCCGCCGGCGCTGGTCAAGCTGGGCGCATTGATCGCAGGACCGATCAGCGTGAGCGCGACGCCTCCGCTCATCATTGCCCATGACGCAATCGAGGGGAGGACCGGGACATCCACATGTCCTCGATGCAGGGTGCGGGCTGCCGCGTGTGCGCCGGCGTTCATGATCGGAGCGCCGGCCACATACATGAGCCCGCCACCGACCAAGAGTCCCACCCCTCCGAGAAAGACCCCCTCGTTCTCGGCGAGGGCGCCGCCCAACATGGCGAGGGAGCCGCCCATCGCGAAGGGAATCGAGGCAATTCCCAGAATGAGCCCGGTCCGCGCCGTGCGCATCTGCGCCGAGTACCGCACCATGTCGACCCGGCCCATGCCGGAGGACAGGTCGACCCCGGAGCTGTCGGCGGTGGGCTCCGCGGCAAAGAACACGGGCGTCGGAGCGAAGAGCTCGAATGGCGCGTCGGGTGCGACTTCGACTGCAAGGGTGGGTTCATGGGCCTCGGCCACGGAGAGCGAGAGCGACAACAGAATCGGGGCGATCATAGGCAATCCAGGCCGAGGTGGGTGGCAATCCTACCCTAGCGCCTGCTTGGAAACGCCGGTGGTCGTCGTGGGCTCC
Organism: Pseudomonadota bacterium; assembly: GCA_023954855.1. Taxonomy (GTDB): domain Bacteria; phylum Myxococcota_A; class UBA796; order UBA796; genus M1803. Next base: position 12,265 of record JAGSGY010000016.1, read on the forward strand.
CGCAGGTAGGCTGGGGCATGCGCACCCTCAGCTTTCTCGCCCTTACCGGCTGCTTTTTCGGTTCGATCTCGAGCACCTCGGACGGAGGAACCCGCTCGGAGCGCTCTCTCGCGTTCGTGGTCCCCGCGCGGGTGAGCTTCGAGCATCTCGAGACGCCGAGCGGGAGCGGTGAAGAGACCGTCATCGCGACGGATGGGTCGCCGCCCGAAGTGACCGTGACCCTCACCGAGGAGTACGAGGTGCTGTTCACCGGCACCCTCAATCCGGGGACTGTGGAGTTCGGCCTCGAGCTCGAGCACATCTGGGATGGGCCGAGCGACATGGAGTTCTGGACCGTGAGCATCACCGCGCAGTAGCCGTTGCCGTACAATGCCCCGCGACCAATCGGCAGACGGGGAGACGTGTATGAAGACCATCGTGATCACGGGCGCTACAGGCGGCATTGGCCTGCACTCCGCCATCGGCTTGGCGAAGACCGGAGCGCGCGTCATCGTGACCGGGCGCAATGCGGAGCGCGGTGAGACCGCCGTGAAGCGCATTCGCGAGGAAGCGGGAAGCGACACCGTCGAGCTCGTCCTCGGCGACCTGTCTTCGGTGGCCGGCGTGGATGCCCTTGCCGACGAGCTCGCATCGCGTCTGGACCGCATCGACGTGCTGGTGAACAACGCAGGCTTGCTCGCGAACGAGCGGCGCGTCAGCGAAGACGGCTTCGAGATGGACTTTGCCGTCAACGTGGTGGCGCCGCACCGGCTCACCCACCGTCTGTTGCCCTTGCTCGAAGCCGCAAAGCCCGCGCGCGTGCTCAACCTCACTGGCGGCAAGGCGAGCGGGCCCTTCGACCCCTCGGACCTGCAGGCCGAGAAGTCCTTTGTGGCGCTGCCGTCCTACACCCAGACCAAGCGCGCGATGGAGGCTCTGGCCATGCACTCGGCGCCAGAGCTCGAGGCCAAGGGCGTGTACTTGACGGTCGTGTACCCGGGCCGCGCGTCGACCGCGATGACCCAGGCGATGGGCCCGATGTCGCTGCCCTGGTACATGCGGCCGGCTTTTCCGGTGTTCAGCTTCCTGGTGCAGCGCAAGGATGGTGGCGCGAGTGCCGAGAAGGCGTCCCGCTCGACCATCTACGCTGCGACCACGCCGGATCTCGAGGGCGTGTCGGGGGCCTACATCGATACCGCCAGCCAGCGAGGCTCTCTGCACCCGACCGTGCTCGATGCCGCCAACCAGGCGCTCGTGGTCGAGGCCGTCGGTCAGGTGGAGTAGGACAGGCTCTCTGACCAAGCGACCGACCCATCATCGGGGTCGATGAAGGTCACCTCGACGCTGTCGGCCTCGGGGTCGAAGCGCAGCGTCAGGGCACGCGGTTGGCTCGTGTTGTACAGGAACTGGCCCCCGAACAAGGACTCGCCGAGTGGGTTGATGTTCCCGCCGGTCACGGCGATTTCGTGCACGTTGTCGCTGCGCTTGTCGCCATTCGGCTCGAGCTTGCTGACGAAGCAGACGTGAAAGTCGCCGCTGAGCAGCCAGAGGTTGTCGATCGCGAGGTCGTCCACTGCGTCGAGGAAGGCTTGACGTTGGTCCCGGTAGCCCTCCCAGCGGTCCGAGGCGGCCACGTCCCAGATCAACGGCATGTTGGTGATCGGCACGCTGTTGAGCACCACCTTGAAGTGGCAGGGGCTCTCGTTCAGCCCGCGAACCAGCCAGTCGAGCTGCTCGGCAGAGATGTACTCCGCGTCTGGGTCGTTGCGGGTCGAGGGCTTGCGCTCGCTGCGGCAGTCGAGAACAAAGAACTCGGCGGTCTTGCCCCAGCGGTAGCTCATCCACGAGGTGCCATCCGAGGCGCGCTCGGCCGCGACGTGCTCGAAGAAGGCCTGCTTTGCGGCCTCGATCTGGTCAGGGTCCATCGACTCGGGATTCCAGTCGTTGTCGAACTCGTGGTCGTCCCACACGGCGTACAGCCCAGCCTTGGCATAGGCCTGGCGAAATCCATCGCCCGAGAGGAACTCACGCCACGAGCTTCGGTACTCCTCGAGCGTCTCGGCACCGTCGTTGTAGGCCATGTCGCCGAGGTGGCAGAACAGGTCGTAGTCGAGCTCGGCGGTGGCCTGCAGCGCCGGCCACGGGGCGTTGCCAGAGCCATTGCAGGCGGTCATCGCAAGGGTGACCGGCTCGAGGGAGTCCTCGGGCAGTGCAGTGCGAAAGCGGGCGAGCAAGCTGCGTCCGATCGGCTGGTCGTCGCTATCGACGGGGAAGAAGCCCCACTCGAGCCAGGCGCCTTCGGGAAGGCCCTCCACCTCGGCGCGCAGAAAACCACCGGGCTCGGGCTCGACGATGGACTCGTGGAACAGGTCGACCATGCCGTCGTCGACGGGTTGCCAGACCCGCAGCATGACGGGCCCTCCTTGTGGGGTCCAGGTCGTGAGCAAGGCGCTCGTGGGGCGCATGCCGCCAGCCTGCAGGGCCAGGGGAAACCGGGTTGCATCTTCGACGAGCGCTTCGGGTTCGAACGCGATCTGCGGGATGACCTCGCCGGTGTCCCCGGTGTCTCCCGTGTCGCCGGAGTCCACGGTCGTCTGGATCGAGCCGTCTTGCTTGCAGCCCATCAGCGTCGACGGCAGCAAAATCGATGCGGCTCCCGCCGCGATGAACTGGCGTCTGCTGGTCTTGGCCACGGCTGCCTCCGGCGAGCAGTCTACCTGCTCAAGGACCGCCCGCGCGCCTCTGCGCGTTCCCACATGCGAATGTAGCCCTCAGCCGAGCGGAACAGCGGATCGAGGTCGTCCTCGGAAACCGCGTCCTTGCGGGCATTCTCGATGTACTCGGGAAGCAGACCGATGTGGACCATGCCCTCGGTGTTGAAATCGAAGGCTCGCTCGCCAGAGACGGGCTCGGTGAACTCGACGGCGCCGTCGTGGGACTGGAACGGGTAGGTGATGGGGTTCTCTTGGTTCGCACACCCATCCGGGCCGAAGCGCGGGCCGGGGCCGCCGGCGAATCCGTTGAAGTCGAAGGCGAGTCCGAGGGCGGGGTACTGACCTTGCGCGGTCATGGCTTCGAGGCGGCTCTGGTACCCGCGCCAGCTCGTGCCCGGCTCGTTGACGTCGTGGCAGCGTCCGAAGCCTCGGAACGACAAGCCGCCGACCTCGTAAAGGCGACCACCATGGTCACTACCGTGGGTGCCTACGCCCGGGTACCCGTTCTCCTCGAGCATCTCGAACGCGCGCTTGTACGACCACTGCGGAAAGTGGTCGAGCTCGATGATCATGCCGCGCTGCATCAGGCGGGTCATCAGGTGTTCGCCGAGCGGCGTGATGGTCGCGTTCTGGCACCAGTTGCCCTCGATCGGTGGGTCCTGAATCAAGCCAAAGTAGGGCAGGAGCTCGCGGATGGGGTCTTCTTGTAGATCGCTGAAGTCCTCGGGGGCCTCGGCCAGGTAGCTGTCGCGCGGCTGGAAGATACCTCCGAAGGTGATGGGGCCGTCGTCCCGGCCGCCCACATCCTCGGGGCAGTCTTCGGTCATGTTGGTGTAGTGCCCGCTGTTGAGGAAGTTGCCGACCTCGATGAAGTCGCCGCTGCCGTCGCCGGGGGTGAAGGCGTTGTCGTACTTGTGGACCGGGAAGAGCGCGCGTACGCCGGCCTGGTGGTAGAGCTCGAGCTGGCCGTCAACGTAGGCCTCATCACAGACCGGGCCGTCCTCGTTCGGCGTGAGCTTGCAGTCGAACAGGTCCGAGGTCTCGATGCCGAGCACCACTGCCATCTTGCCGGCGCCGATGACTTCGCGTGCTTCGGCGGGCGAGGTGACCACCCGAAACCAGCCCTGGCCGGGTCCGCCAGACTGGGCGTCGATGTAGCGCTCAAGGGCGTAGGTCTCGCGAATCTGGCGGTCGACGCCGGTCATGTCTTCGCAGTCATAGCGGCTCGGCGAGTAGCCTTCGCCCACGCTGATCTTGCAGATGACGGCGTTGCTGGTCGCATGCTGGACGACGAGCCGGAGGCCGGAGAGGTAGGCGCGCTCGAGCCAGCGGTAGTACTGCACTTGGTGCGTCGAGCGCTTGCGGGAGTTCGGCCACTCGGTGAACTCCGGGTAGCCCTCGGTGGCGTGGTTGTCTTCGGAGAGCTCACCGCGGAGCATGTCGGGGATGATGTCGCCGAGGGCGCCGCCGTCGTTTCCCGCGTCGTAGGCGTAGCCGAAGAAGTCGGTGCGTCCCTTCTCGCCGTGATGCAGGGCGCAGTCCGGCAGGGCATGTTCGACGCCGAGCCGGTGGAACGGGCTTCCGTGAAAGAGACCGCCGCCAAATCCGAGGTTGGTGAACATGTGCGAGTGGGCGTCGACGATGCCGTACAGGTCGCCGTCTTCGAAGGTCGTGCGCTCCACTTCGCCGGTCGCATCCACGGCGATTTCGGGGTGGGGCGTGCAGCCGTCGGTGGGCTCAAACGACAGTGGGGTCGCTCCGCGTGACTTGTCGGTGAGTCCGTCGAGCACCAAGAGCTCGGAGTTCTTGCGGCTGCGCAGCTGGTAGCGGCCCTTGTCTCGGACTGCGGTCTCGAAGAGCCACTCCGCACCCGAGACGTATCCGTCTTCGATGCGGCTGATATCGGACTCGAGCGAGGTCTCACGCTGTAGCCCGGTGCTCTCGCCAACCAGGTAGCCGCCATCCTCGTCGTACAGCAGGTAGGTGCCGAGATCCGAGGGCTGCAGATAGAAGCGCGCCGCATCCGACGCGGAAGGTGCGGTGAACGCGAAGCCAGAGCCGTCGGTGGTGAGGTAGCCCTCGTCGGCCTTTACGGCGTAGCAGCCCTTGGCAAAGCCGTAGACGTCGAGCTCATCGACGTCCCAGGTGCCGCATGCGGAGGGGAGCAGGGTGGTGACGGCGACCAACAGGGTGAGGCGCTGCATGGATGTCCGGGCCGTGAGGCGGTGGCGAGTGGCGTTGAGCGGTGCGGCGTCAGTTGACGGGGACAGGGGACTCGAGGTCCTCGATACACTCGTAAGTGGTGTCGAAATAGGCCTGGTCGTAGTCGGGATCGAGCAAGATCGGCTCTGCAGAGGCACCAATCTCCCAGGTCGAGCCGTTGATGGTCACGGTGCCGTATAGCCAGTTGGCCTCGTCGAGATGGCCGCCGGTGAAGGCGTAAAGCGAAGAGTCCTCGACGTGCATGGGGAAGGTCATGTCGCCGTTGTACAGCGTGACATCGGCGTTCTGAAGCCGGATGTTCTCGAACTCGCCGACCGGGATGACGATGAAGTAGGCACCGCGGTCATCGGCACTCTCGCCTGTGACGGGGTGGTAGGTGCCCGAGAGGGTGCCGCCGTGCATGGTGAGCCGCGGCTCGTAGTCCGGGGTGCCCGACGGATGCTCAATTGGGGTCACTTCGCTGAGCGCAACGCGGTCGAGCACGACCAGGGCGCTGTGTCGGTCTTCAGGCTGCAGTGGGTTCGTCGACAGGACGACCTTGCCCGTGACCGTCTTGGTGCCATCGACGGTGGCGGTGCCGTCCAGGTAGTAGTCGGTGCCGACACAGTCGCTGAAGATCGGGAACATGTCGCCACCGACCGTGCAGGCGTCCGCGTCGAGCTCGATGGTCTCGGGGTCTCCGGTAAACAGCCCAGCCAGTGCGCCCAGGCTGATGAGCTCCGAGACCTGGCCCATCAGGTTGCCGAAGCCACAATCGGTGTCGAGGTCGACGGTCTTCGAGACGAGGCCGAAGTTCTTCACGATCAGGCGCGCGGCGTTCTCGGCGAGAATCGGGTCGAGCTCACAGCTGAAGGTGACGGGCTGAGCGAGCTCTTCACGGCAGGTGAAGCTGTCGTCGAGGATGGTGGCGTCGTAGTCGGGGTCGAGCCCTTCAACGGGGCCGCTCAGCAGCACGTCGCGTGCCTTGTTCCAGACAGTAACCGTGCCCTCGATGTGGTTCTCGAGCTCACCCACCGTGCCGTTGACCGCATTGAGAGACCCGCTGCGGATCGGCACTTCGAAGCTCTTCTTGCCCGAGGTCACCTCGACCGTGGAGGGGCCCCACTCGATGTCCTCGAAGGCGATGTGCGGCGAGATGACGGAGCAGGCGCCGTTCTCGTGATCGGCGGCCAGGCGAGGGATGATCTTGCCCTCGAGAGACCCGTCGATGATGCGCATGTGGTTTTCGCTATTGGTCTTCATGACGACGAAGTCTGTGAACGAGGCGTTGTCGACGATGAAGGTCGCAGCCTGCTGCTCGACGGGAATCACAGGGGTCGCAGGGTCACCGGTGAAGTGGCCCGTCACGATCTTGCGGGCGGTGACGGTGACGAGGCCGCTCGCCGAGGTGATGACGCCATTGCAGTCGGTGGACAGCTCGACGGGCTCGGGCCCCAGGTCGATGGTGCAGTCCTCGATGGTCCAGGTGGCCGTTCCGATCTCGCCGAGCTCACCGCTCACCGCGGGAGAGTCGATGACGTCCTGGTTTGCAAAGCCGCAGGCCTCGTCGAAGTTCGCTGCAATCAGGACCCCACCCAGATCGCGCACCGTCAAGCGTGCGACGCCATCGGCGACTTGCTCGGGAACCATGCGGGCGCAGCCGGCGGTCTGAAGGGCAAGAACGAGCAGCATGGGGCCAGTGCGCATGGGGACTCCGGTCGGCCGAGGAAGACCGATGAGGGCTGCGCCTATCCTGGCTTTCGCGAGCGGGGGACGTCAACTCGGTGACGTTGTCGCTGGCGCTACTGCCGGATGCGCGTCTCGAGGGTGGCACAGCTCAAGAGCTCGGAGGCGCCGTCCTCGCAGCCCGTGAAGTCGATGGTGGCAGTGTCGGCGCCCGCCTGCACCAACAGCATCGCGATAGTCGGCCGGGCCACCACCTCGCCCTTCAGCATGACCGCCGCCTGCAGCGGAGGCACCGAGCCGGCGTTCGGGGAGGCTCCATGTTCGAGGAGGTACCGCACCTCTTTCTCGTGACCCCGAGAGGCCGCGGCTTGCAGTGGGGTGACGCCCTCTTCGGAGAGGACCTCGATACGGCTTTGATAAAACGGGATCAGCATGCCCAGGCCGCCTTGGGCGATCTTCGGGCAGGTGCAGTCCATCTTGATTTCGTCGACGTAGCCGAACCAGATCGGGTTGTCGGTGCCGTCCTGGGCGTGCTTGCAGACCTCTTTGACGGCGTACTCGTTGTCACAGCTCGCATCCGCGGGAGCCGCTGCCTCGCCGAGGGTGACGTCGAAGGGAGAGGGGCACTCGGCGACGGTCTCCGAGAACCCAAAGCTCGGCCCCGGCTCGTGTCCGTGGCCAGCCTGGATGTCGTTGCGCGTACTGCCGACGAAGACCTCGCAGTCGTCGTAGTCGTACACCGTCGTGGTGCCTTCGCGCAGCGCGTCGGCATGCTTCGCCGCGGAGCACACGTCGGAGAACCCGCGGTATCGGTCCGTTCCGTAGACGCTTCGTCTAGGGCTGTCAGCGGGGCAAGAGCAGGTCATCGGGAAGCTCTCGATGTCCTTGAACCTTTCTGGGCAGACGGGTGCTGCACAGGCAAGGGACCAACCCACGAACACGAGTCCTGCGGCATGTAGCTTCATGGCGAGAGTGTACTCGCGGGACCTCTGCCGGGCTGCGGTGACGGCTGCGGCCGACGCGTTCAGCTGGTGATGGCCACCATCATCGCGGCACGCGCCTCGTCCGCCGCCTGCTTGGCGTCGCGGCCGATGGGTGCGCGGCGGGTGCGCTCGAGCAGGGTCTCGCGGTAGTGCACCTGCTCGGTCTCGCTAAACACCACGTCGAGCAGTTTGGCGGCGCGCAGAAGGCTCAGGAGGGCGTCGTTTCTGCACGGAGGCGCCTCGGGACCGACGTGCGCCAGGTGGTGGCGCAGGTTGGCTTTGATCTCGATCTCGGGCCCCATGTCGTCGGCGGGGTGGCGGCGTCGGTAGGGGATGAACAGGAAGGTGTCCTGCTCTTCGCGGAGGACCAGCTGCCGTACCAGGTCTTCCTTCAGCCAGCCCTCGAGGTCGCGGTTCTGAAACCAGCCGCGAATCCAGCCCATGAGCTTGCGGAAACTGGCGGGCTTCTGTCCGATCAGGCCTTCTTCGACGCGTCCGAGCACGCCCTCAGAGAGGGTGTCGTCTACCAGTGCAAAGGCGTTAGCCGCGACGGGCACGAGCCGTCCACTGAACTGCATCTCGGCCACGAAGGCCGCTGAGATGCTCGCGTGCAGGGCGAAGTCGTCCTCGCAGAGGGACTGTCCGGTGTGATCGTCGAGGGCGAGCAGCAAGAATTCGTGTGCGAGTGTCCACATAGGACCTTGTGTACGCACGCGGCGTGTGGCGACTAGGTCACCGGAAGGCTGAGCGACCAGGTGTGCGCGTGACCGCCAGTGTCTGTCGTGACGTCGACCGTGCAGTTGTCGAGCAAGATCGACATGTCAGAGCCGGTCACCTCGACCTCGTGGTCATGGTCTCCGCCGCTCGAGGTGTAGGTGCCACCGAGCCCGTTCGCGAGGTCCGCCGCGGGAATGAACAGCAGGTGGCTGTGGCTATCGCTCGCGCCTTCAGCAGAGGTCGACGTGTTGCAGCCCAGTCCGCTGTCGCCCTCAAAGTCGTCGTCGTTGAAGACGGGTCCCGCGTCTTCACAGGCCACGAGCGTCATGGGAATGGCCACGGTGGCGAGGCCCAGCTTCAAGAGTGTACGGCGTTTCATTGCCCCTCCACGGCGGATTCGACCACGGGTGCGCTGTGCTGTCGAGCGACCGACCTATTCGTCGGCTTCGCCTTCGGGCTTTTCTTCGGCGGGCTCTTTTTCGGCCTTCATGGGCGCGAGCAGGGCCTCGGTCAGCGACTTGACCTTGTCTTTTGCGGGCTCGAGAGCGGTCTTGCACTCCTCGCCGCCACCGATGTTCGGGTCCATGCACTTGCGCTGCTCTTCCGAGAGACCTGATGCGGCGCACTCGCTGACCCAGCCCGGCTTCTCGGCGAACTCGACATCGGCCACGCCGCCCTTGTAGAGCTCGTCCTGGTAGACCTTGGTGAGCGAGCTGTACAGCCTTCCGCAGGCGCGGTCCAAGTCCTTGGCGGCGACCTCCTCAGGGGTGGGGCCCGGATCGCCGCAGGCGGAAAGCATCAGTGTGGACAGGACGATGGCTCGAAACGTCATGGATTCACCTCTCGGCGACCATACCGCGTGCGGATTTGGCGAGTCAGCCGAGTTGGAATCCGGGCGCGAATCTTGGAGAGTTCAGTCCGCGGCGACGTTCTGGACGTGTGAGTACTGGTTGGTCTCGAGGTAGCCGAGAACGCCCATGTACTCTGCAACGATGTCTCCGGACTGCAGCACACGGAGGGTGTACTCGGACGTCGCGAGCACGTCGGATTCGCAGGCGCCGTAGTACTCGACGCTCACGCTGTAGGTACCTGCCGCCGCGGTGCCACCGTAGTCCCAGTAGATGTTCTCGTTCGGTCCGCTTGCGCAGTTCTCGACACCGCAGAAGCAGTCCACGTCGAGCTGGCCACCCGCCGCGAGCGGGTTGCCGTAGTAGATCTCCGATCCATCTGGCGTGTGAACATGCAGGTCGAGATCGACTGCAGTCTCATTCGTGAAAGATAGGTTGAACCGGAGTAGTCCGTCGTTCCCTGCGAGGTCGTGGTACGTGTAGTCCTGCTCGCAAGCACCGAGAAAGAGGGTCGCAGCGAGCATGGGCAGGAATGTGGCGCGGGTCATGGAACCTCTCGGGTCGGCATTGTATCGGCCCTTGGCGTCGGTGGATCGACCGAGCGGTGAAATTTGCCCTTCGCCCACGGCAGGGCACGTGGCTCGGGCGTCGAGCCCATTTCCGCTTGACTGAATCTATTCAATGAATAAGTTCATTGAACTGGAGGACAGCATGGGATGTCGCCGATCGAGGCAGTCATGAGGCGCGCGTGCATTGTGGGTGCGGGCATTGGTGGTCTGGCATGCGCGGCAGCCCTGCTTCGGCGTGGCTGGCGGGTGGACTTGGTAGAGCGCTCAGAGCACTTCGCCGTCGCAGGTGCGGGACTGATGCTTCAGCCGAATGCCCTGCGAGCCCTGGACGCCATCGCCGTGCGCCCCGAGGGGAAGGGGTTCGAGCGCATGGCCTTGGGCAATGCGAAGGCAAGGCTGCTGACCCACATCGAGACTGGGCCGTCATTGGCAGTTCTGCGCGGTGATCTCCATCGGGCCCTCGCCGAGGCGGCCTCAGGGGCTCAGGTCCACTTCGGATCGACGGCCGTCGAGGTTGGACCGAGCCGGGTGGTCACAAGTCGGGGCGTCGCGATCGACGTCGACCACGTCATCGCGGCGGATGGACTTGGCTCGGAGCTCCGGTCGCGGCTCGCTCCGAAAGTCCGACGACTCTACTCCGGCTACACCTGCTGGCGGGCGATTGTCGACGTACAGCTTGACGGCCTACCCTGCGAGTACTGGGGCCGGGGGCTGCGCATGGGCGTGGTGCCGCTCCAGAAGGGCACTTACGTGTACCTCACGGCCAATGCCGGACGCCACGCACCCTCCTTGACTCGGGCGCAGATCATCGAGCGCTTCGCCGGTTTCGCACAGCCTCTGGCTTCGGTCCTACAGGCCCTTCCCGAGGACGTTCTTCACCACGACCTCGACTATCTGGACGCCCATGTCTGGTGGCGCGAAGGCGTGTGGTTTCTCGGAGACGCCGCGCATGGGTTCACGCCCAATCTAGGCCAGGGGGCGGCCACCGCTCTCGAGGATGCCCTCGAGTTGGCCCGCTGTCTGGATGAGGGGACCGAACAGGCCTACGTCGAGCGTCGTCGCGGGCGGGTGAGGAGGGTGGCCGACCGCAGCCAGCGTGCGGGGTGGGTCGGCCAGTGGTCGAACCCCGTGGCTTGCTGGATTCGGGACGCCGCTGTGGAGTGGGCTCCCAGTCCGGCTCTCGCGGCTTAGGATGTCGGCGGGGGTCGCTTGAGTCGCAAAGAGCAGAAGCGTCAGACGCGGGAACGTGTGCTCGCCACGGCGAGGGATTGCTTCATCGCCCAGGGCTATGAGGCCACCACCATCGCGGTCGTGGCTCGAAGGGCGCAGGTCGCGACTGGCACGGTGATGGCGCACTTCGCGGACAAGCCAACCCTGGTTGCCGCGGCCTTCCATCGCGAGCTTGCAGAGTGCATCGAACGTGGGTTTGCGACGCTTCCGAAGGGACCCGTCGTGGACCAACTCCTCCACGTCGCCGGCGTGCTGTACGGCTGGTACGCGGACCATCCCGATCTCGGCCGCGCGCTCGTGCGTGAGACACTGTTTCGTTCCGGTGTGAGCGACTCCGAGATGGGCGAACAGCTCGATGACTTCGTGGGCCGGGTCGCGGCTCTGCTTGTTGCCGCCCAGCAGAGAGGAGAGGCACCGGGTGTGCCCGTCGAGCTCGTCTCGATCGGCTTCTTCTCGGACTACTTTGGCGTGCTCGTGGCCGGTCTCTCGGGGCGTCTGCCGAGCGTGTCTGCTCAGCTTGGTGCGCTTCGTGGCCTGACCGAGCTCCGGCTTGGAGCTCTGCCGTCGGTGGCCAACTCAAACGTCTGACCTCTCGTCGGCGGGCAACCTGCTACTGTGCGACCGCAGTGGGAGTAGGCATGGAAATCGAAGAACTCGATGCAAGCGAGCTGCAGGTCTTTGCGGACTTGGTCGTGCAGATGATGCTCGCAGACGGCGAGATCAGCTTCGACGAGCTCCGTGAGCTCGACGCGCTCTGCGAGGAGTTCGGTGAGGCCTTTCGGGTCGCAGCCGAAGCTGCGCGGGAGAAGACGCGCGAGCAAGCCATCGAGGGCCTGAGTGTCGTGGTGCTGCAGAGCTCGCGGGATCGCATCCTCACCATGCTCTACGACATGGCGGCGACGGATGGGCTCGACGACTCTGAACGCGAGTTCCTCGAGACAGTGCGGAGCGCGTGGACCTTCTCCTGGTAGGGGCGCCCAGCGGGTGAACCTTGGGAACTTTCGGCCGTCGACATCGGTGTCGCATCGTGTCACGGTGAGGGTGCACGGACCGGAGCGAGATCATGTGGATGTTGTGGTGCGGGCTTGCGCTCGCGGCGCCGGGTGATGACGCGGGCGTAGGTGAGCGTGCGTCTGTCGTTGTGGAAGAGCGGGTGCTCTCGGAAGACTGGGGTCGAGTTCGTCGACCGCATCGCACTGCCGTCGTGGGTACCGTGGCCCTCTACGGGCTCTTGGGCGTGGGTGCCGGCTTCGCAGGCCCCCTGTTCGGTACCCACACCAACTCCACCCCAGGTGCCTTGGTGGGCACCGGTATTGTGTCGTCCTGGGTCGTCTCGACCGTCGCAACGGCTCAGACCGCGAGGCGGCTGCGGGAGCGAGACGTGCGGGTCAGCGTGGCTCCGCTGGCCGTGTTGGGCGCGGGGGGCGGCGCCGCTGGATTGATGGGACTCGGATTCGGGAGTGCCCCTGTCGGCGTGACGGGAGTGGTGGCTTTCGCCCTCGCACCGGCCGCGCAGTTGCTGACCAATACTCTCGCCATCCAGCGACATCGCCGTGCGCACAGCCTCGAGCTGAGCGTGCTTCCAGCGGAGGGTGGCGGCCATCTTCGGCTCGCATTGGCGTGGTGAGCGGAGGCGCCTGGGGCGCGCCCCACCGTGCGCGGCGATGGCACCGCGTGTGCGGAAATGGCGAGCGAGCGCAGTAGGCTGACAGCTGTCAGCGAACTACCAGGGACAAGCCTGAATGTCGCGCAGTCGCGGTGGACACAAGCGCGCTTTGCATCGGGGGAACGAGGGGATTGCGGTAGGCTCGACATTCTGTGGAGAGCCCATGCGTTTCGATCGAAGCATCACCATTGCCCTTGCCCTCTTCGCCCCAGTCTCCGCCTCGGCGCGCACGGTGGCCACGGTCGGCCCTGCGGGCGACTACGCGACGATCCAGGCCGCCATCGATGCCAGCGAGAGCGGTGACCGGCTCGTCGTTGAGGCGGGCTCCTACACCGAGTGCCTGACCTTGCCTGCGGGGGTGCTCGAGCTGGTAGGTGCTGGGTCCGCGACGACCACTCTCGATTGTGGCGGTACCGCCACGCGTGCGGTCACGGGGGTGGATGCGACGTTGAGGCTTGAGGGCTTCACCGTCGCGAACGCTGGCGGATACGGCATCTCGTTGACGACAGGCCTGTTCGTCGGCAGCGACCTCGTCTTTGACAGCCTTGGGGCGAACACCACGGGAACCCTCGGCGGCGCGGTGTTCCTCGACGCGACGGACGCCCAGCTCAAGGACGTGCAGTTCACCTCATGTGCGGCCGAGTCCGGAGGTGCGGTCGCTCAAGTCAACGGCGGCGAGCTCATCATTACCAACGGCGCCTTCTCCCAAAATGCCGCAGACAACGGGGGGGCGATTTACCTGAACCGCTCTCGCTTTGCGATGCATCTTGGCAGCTTCACCTCGAACACTGCGGCGGTGGACGGCGGAGCGATCTTTGCGGAGTCGGACAGCTGGCTCGATGTGGACCCGACTGGCGAGACGGCGGCGCTCGCCTACCTCGAGGGTGTGCAGCTCACCGGCAACTCTGCCGGGGCGCGTGGTGGGCACATCGCGGGTATTGGCGAGGGCATGTACGTCGTGGGGTCGATTGACTCGGACTTCGAGTCGGGCACGGCTGGAACCCTCGGCGGCGCCATCTTCACGGACGGGCAGGGCGTCGATCTCGACACGTCGACGCTCTCCCAGAACCGGGCGGCGAGTGGAGGGGCCATCTACGCCGATGTGAGCAGCTTGGACCTCAACCGCGTGGAACTGACGAGCAACGTCGCTGTCAGTGGATCGGGCGGTGCGGTGTATGTCGAGGGAACAGCGGCGGAGCGCCGGGGCGTTCTGGCAGGCGTCAACTTGGCGGGTGTGGTCGCGGCTTCGAACACGGCGACCAGCGGCCAGGGTGGCGCGGTGCGCGTCGAAGGGGCGCTCAACCTCCAGGGTTCGACGCTCCGCGACAACGAAGCCATCGATGGCGCCGCGGTCTGGCTACAGGGCCGCGCGAACCAAGCTGCGAACGGGCGCATCGACGCCTCGACGTTCGAGGCCAACGTCGCGACCGGCGAGGGTGGCGCGCTGCACGTGATGGGTACGGCACGAGCCCAGATTTGGGATTCCAGCTTCGTGTCGAACGAGGCGTTGTTCGGCGGCGCCGTGCGTCTGCTGGAGCCGACGACAGAGGTGTCGAGCTCGACCATTGACCGGAGCACGTGGTCGGGAAACTCGGCCACAGACGGAGGTGCCGTCGCGGTGTCGATGCGTGCGCTCACCGTCTCCGACTCTCACTTTGACGCCAACAGCGTGTCCTCAGCAGGCGGTGCTCTGGCGGGTGAGGGGGCCGAGATCACGCTTCTGCGCACCTTCTTCGACGAGAACGTGGCGACGGACGGCGGTGGCCTGTTCGTCGACCTGAACTCGTTTGTGACCGTGGATGCGTCGGTGTTCTCGGGCAACGTGGCCACGGCGGGCGGTGCCATGGCGAGCCTGTCTTCCGAGATTGATGCCGAGCACACCTGGTTCTGTGAGAATGGCGCCTCCACGCACGGAAGCGTGCTCTCTGCCGTCGACATGCGGGGCTTTCATACCTTCGCGTCATCGGGCTTCGCCGGCAACACCGGAGGCGCGAGCGTGCTCTACGCGCACGGGGCCGACTCCACGGACAGCGGTGCCCCTCTCACGGTCAACACGAGCTCCTTCGCCGAGAATGTGGCGAGTGGCGGCACCTTGGTCATCGATGCGGCCGTCACGACCGTGCCAGCGGCGTACGGGGCGTCCTACCAGAACTACTTCGCGGATGGGGCCGGAGCGCAGGTCTCGCTGGACACCGCCACCAATCAGTGGCTCTCCACCGAGGACCTCTTCCAGGACTACAGCCCCGAGGTCTCTCCGGGCACGGTGGATGTCAGCAGCTTTGTGCTCGATGGCATGGACCCGCTGTTTCCGTCGTGGACGACGGCCGCGGGCTGCGCGGGTGACTTGACGCCGGATCCGGTCTACACGACCACGCCTTACGCCGTACGCACCGACAGCGCGGACGCGCTGTTCAGCGATAGCGATAGCGACGGCTTCACCGCTGCGGAGGGGGACTGCAACCCCGACAATGGCGCGGTGTTCCCGGGTGCGACCGAGATCGATGGTGACGGCATCGACCAGAACTGCGACGGTCTGGATGGCCAGGACTACGATGGGGACGGTGTCGAAGATGCGGTCGACTGCCGGTACTCCGATGCCACCGTTCCCGGCGCCGAGGTCTGGTACGACGGTGATGACTCGGACTGCAACGGAGTGTCGGACTGGGACCAGGACCTTGACCGCTTCGAGGTCTTCGTAGTCGGCGACCACGAGGAGTCCAGCGCACCGTTCTTGCTGCGCATGGCGGACTGCGATGACACCGACGGCGACATCTTCCCCGGGGCACCCGAGACCTGGTACGACGGCGTCGACTCGGACTGCGACGCCTTGAACGACTTCGACCAAGACTTCGATGGCTACGTGGCGACGGCTCACAACGGCGAGGTGGGTGGGAGTGCCGTGTCGACAGACGACTGTGATGACCTGCGCGGCGATGTCTACCCAGGCGCCGAGGATGCTTGGTACGACGGCCTCGACGCCGACTGCGCAGGCAACAACGACTTCGACCAGGACGGCGATGGCTATGTCGCGATCGGCTACGAGGATGGCGTCGGCTCCCTCCTGACAGGAGACTGCGACGACCTGGTGGCGACGGTGAATCCCGGCGCGACGGACACTGTCGGCAATGAGATCGACGACGACTGCGATGGCCGCGTCGACGTGGACATCACCACCGACACGGACCGCGACGGTGTGCCCGACCTCTACGAAGAGCAGTACGGCACCGACCCGTTCGACCCTGACTCAGACGGTGACGGTATCTACGACGGCAAGGAGTGGCACGATAGCTGCGACACCTACACCTTCGCGGATGACCCGCCGGTCGACACCGACGGGGACTCGATCATCGATGCGCTCGACCTCGATTCCGACGGCGACGGCCTGTCGGACACACAGGATGGCCTCGCCGACATCGATGATGACTGCCTCGAGAACTACCGCGACACCGACAACGACGGTGATGGCGTGTCGACGGCCGATGAGGTCGAGGCGGGCACCGATCCCGACAACCCGGACACCGACGGCGACGGCTTGCTCGACGGCGACGATCCGGACCCGCTCGTTGACGAGAGCGACATCGTCGACACCGGCCCGGTGGACCCGCCAGTCGAAGAGGACTGCGGCTGCAGTTCCTCGGGGTCGAGTTCGATGGGGCTGTTCTTCCTGCCGCTTCTGGCGCTCCTGCGGCGCAGGGCCTAGTCGCGGCGGCCCGTCCCTGGCATGACCGCTGCTCGGCGGCCAAACGCGGTGCCAGCCTCGCTTTGTGACCTACCTAACAACTCGTTCAGTCCGGTCCCGAACCGATGACCCCCCATACGAGAAGTGCAGAACAACGTCGACCCGCAGGGTTTACCTGCGTGGTCGTAGTTCCAGTGTCCGGGATTCACCCGTGGTTTTGCCGAGTATTAGGGGAAGACGATGTACAGCTGCGAGCTCTTGTCGGTCACAGACAAGGAACTGACCTTTGACGTCCGGCCCACCGGCGACATCCGAGATTTGCCGAGCAGTCGGGTCTTCGCCGCGTCCCTTCTGGGCGAGGTCCTCTCCAACCTAGGAGATGTCTCCGGCCTGCCGTGTGCGGACCGGATCGAGGCGGCGCTTGCCCAACGCGACGCCGTGAGCCCCATCGACGTTCCGAAGTCTCTCTACGCCCTCGCCAAGCGGTGGGACCACGTGGCCGATCACAGCTTTCTCGTCAACCTCGAGTTTGGCGGCCCGTTCAGCAATCCCCCTACGGGGACCGAAGTCGCCTGTGTGCACATGAAGCTGACAGTCGCTCCTGCGCTCAAGACAGCGGTGCCGGTGATCAAGTCGCTGATCGGGGAAGTGTTCCTGGCCTTGGCCGACGACCACAACTCGAAGTCGGTGAAGGTGGAGGTTCGGGAACGGCCTCCAGAGAACACACTGTGGCAATTCATCTGCTCGGACTCTCCTGAGCGTGTGCGCCTTCCCAGAAAGGGCTGGTTCGCCGGAGCGGTCGACGTGCACCTGTGGGGAGAGAACATTCGGTCCGACTCTACTGGCAGTGAATACGCCTGGGTCGCCAAGCATGAGAGCTGGGTGTTGGGTTCGGTGGTGGCGCGCAGCTGTTCCGTACGAAGGGGCCGACTGACCATCAAAGGATGCTGGATCGACCAGCGGGGTACGCTCGAAGAGCTCGAGGAGATCATTCGCGCGAACCCCAAATACCCGGCTGAAAAGCAAGTAAAGCGCGGGCTGCCGTAGGCTGCCGGCGGTCTGGGGAGCTGCGCGTGTCGAAACGCGCCATGATGGTCGCTACGCGGACTCGGCGCGCTTGTCGGCGAGCTCTTGGAGGCGCACGAACACCTCCTCGTCGTCCGGCGAGAAGGCCTGCGCGAGGTGCAGGTGCGTGACGGCATCAGCGTCGCGCCCGAGCTCTTCCAGGCACAGCGCGAGGTTGTAGTGCACTGCGAAGTCGGGACCGTCGTCGACGAGCGAACTCTCGAGGAACGGCAGCGCGAGCTCGGCCAGGTCGAGCTCCATGTAGGTCCGGCCGAGGTGAAACGCGACGCACTCGTGGGTGTCGATGCGGTAGTGCCGCTCCCAGATCTTGGGCATGGCTGCGAGCAGATCCTCGCGCTGCACATCCGTCGCTTCGTCGACGAGGTCGGGGAGGGTATCGGCCAACATCGCGAAGGTGGAGGAGTCGTAGTGACTCAGGCGAATCAGACTCAGCATCAGCTCTACAGACAGCTCGCTCGGCTCCGGTAGTGCGTCGCCGAGGCGCTCGAAGTCGGCGGGGCCGTAGTCGTTCAGCCAGTGCGCATACGCCCGCGTGACGTGTTCTTCGACCCCCGCTTGTTGCGTGAGCAGGCAGGCCGAGATGGTGAAGCTCGTATCGGCTGAGTCGGCATGCCAGGCGTGTCCGCCCATCGCCTCGAACATGTGGGCGACGGCATGCAGGTTGGCGGTGACCGAGATCGAGCCGTGCGCGACGACCGCCGGCGGCTGGCCCTCCCACTCGGGAACGTAGCGGTGGCCCTTGTCTGCGCAGAGGAACAGCGTCTCACGGTCGGCGACGAGTGGCCGAAGGGTACGCAGAAACGGGGTGGGAATGAAGACATCCCCGTCCTCGAGTTGCTCGGCGTACACGCGAAGGAGGTCGTCGAACACGGGGTCCGCGTAGTGGCTGTCACCGAGGGGCACGGGCTTGATGTCGAGCTTGACGTCGGCGACCGCCCCGCCCTCGGGGATGCCTGCCCGGACCCAGAGTTCGTGTGCGGCGCCGTCCCGAAAGCGGAAGGCGTCCTGGCGCACCGAGTCGACGATGTAGTTGGCGAGCAGTGCGAGCGGGGCGGTCGCACTCAGCTCTTCGTCGCGAAGTTCGAGTCGCGGGGGGCCTGGCTGCTCGAGGTCCAGCAGCGCGAAGTCCACCGCACCCGCCGCGATGAGAGGCTGCATCGTCGGGTGCTGCTTGCAGGCGTCGATGTTCTTGCGGCTGAGGTCGGTGATGACGACGACGACCGCGGGTGAGGTGCGCAGTCGCTGACGCTGTAAGGCCATGGCGACGCGAGCGCCGAGCCTTCCGGTACCAGCGCCGAGCTCGAGGACGTAGACCGGCTCGTCACTGGGGGTGAGCGCCTCGGCCCACGCGAGTACCGTCGCTGCATAGGCCTCTGCCATGTGGCAGTTCGTCGTCGCCTGTGTCGGCACATCTGCGCTCGACCACGCGTCCGGGCCTCGGTCCTCGTAGTACTCGCGGACCAGATCCCACAGCACGGACTGCGACATCGGCACCGATTCTTCTAGCCAGCGAACCAAGGCGTCTCCCTGTGCGGCGACTATCGCGCTGGTGGGTTCAGGGCCGGAACCGACGCGTGTGGGAGTTCGCGGGCAGGCCATCGCTCCGCTGCTGGACATCATCGTCTGGGAATGGCGGTGGGTCTCGCTGCTACTCGTCGAGCGCCAGCAGATAGGCCTCGAGCTGCGCGAGCTCGGTGCTCCCGAGCGTGCTGAGGGTGCCGTGGGCGTCACCGGGATTGCGGTCGACCAGCAACTCGGTCAGCGTCTCTGCGCTCCCGTCATGCAGCCAAGGTCCGCCGTCCCACAGACCGAGAAGGGTCGGGGTGTCCAGCCCGGTGAGCGTCTCTCCGCGCCGCTGACCAGAGGCTGCGGTGAGTGTGCCGACGTCGTGGAGGCCGGTTCCGCTATCCGTCAGCGAGGCGCCGGCGTGGCAGCTGTCGCAGCCGAGCGCAAAGAAGCGGCTCTCTCCGCTCACAGCTTCGGTTGGCAACGAACCATCGGGGTTTCTGAATGGACTGGCGGGGAAGGTGTCCAGCGAGGCGACATAGGCGGCCAGGTCATCGAGCTCCGTGGAAAGCCCTGCCTTGGGGTCGCCGAGAGGGTCCGAGCGTGTGCCGGTCTCGAAGTCCGCGTCCGAGAGGAAGCCCGTGCCCCCAAAGCCGTTGCGGATGTCGTTCTCGAAGTCTTGAATCTCGTCGAAGTTGGCGGTCCAGTGCACGGGTCCATGCGCTGTTCCCGCGCGGCCGCGAAGGTCGGTGGTGTTTCGCAAGCCCTCGCCGCGCTCGGTGAAGTCCCAGACCAGGCCGTCGTGACTGCCGTCGAGGTGGCAGGAAGCGCAGCTGATGTAGCCATCCATGCTCATGCGGGGGTCGCTGGCGTTGTTGAAGATGCGCTTGCCGGAGAGAGCGGCTTCAGTGAGCTGTTCGGTGCTCACGAGGTCGACCCTCGCGAGCTCGGCGGGGGCAAAGGATGAGCCGTCGAGTACCCCTGCGACATCGAGCACCGTCAGTTGGCGATCGAGCCATGCGTGTACGAAGAGCCGTGTCCCGTCCTCTGAGAGGGCGAGGCTGCGCGGCGCGGCGCCCACGAAGCGCACGGAACCCGCAGTCGCGCCGGAGTAGGCGTCCACGATGGCCACCTCGTTGCTGCCCATCAGCGCCACGAAGACGTAGTCGCCGACGGAGGTGGTGACGCCGGCGATGGCGCCCGCACGGTCGTTGAAGTCGATGCGCTCGCCGCTGACCTCGGTGCCAGCTGCCAGATCGAGCTCGCCGAGCACCGTGCGCACGCTGCTCTCGTGGGTGAGCGTCAGGCCATCGCGGTAGTGCCCACGCAGGATGTTGGACTGCACCGCCGGCACCCACGCCCGCTGTCCCGATGGCGAGACCACCGGGGCACCGAGGAAGCCTGGCACGCCCCGACTGCGGTCTTCGGCATCGACGGTTTGTTCGTCCACGGGGAGGGTCAGCACGGTCTGGGCTGTGAGGGGATTGACGTCGACCTCGTGCACGTAGGCGCCGAGGTCAGAGCCTCGAAGCTCGCTGACCCAGAGCGTCTCACCGTCGGGGCCTAGAGCGAGTCCGCAGATGCCTTGCGCCACCGGCGTGCGTGCCGTCTCGAGGCCGGTGGTGGTGTCGAAGCGAACGACATCTCCGGTCCCAAACTCGCTGACGTACACCGCGTTGGCGGTCGGGTCGGCCACGACTCCACATGGGGCGGCACCGTGGTCGAGGGGAGTGACCTGAACGACTCCGGCGCTGGTGACCGTTGCGATCGAGTCCTCGCCTTCGAGGGTCACCCACGCGGTGCCGGAACCGTCGACTGCAACCGAGGACGGCGTGTCGCCGACGGCGACTTCATCGTGCTTCACGAGACCGTCGACGGTGACGCGCGACACCGTGCCGTTGTCCCGGTTCGCCACCCAAGCGTGGCCACGAACCTCGTCGAGGGCCACGGTGGCGGAACTCAACGCGCGGTCGCCGACGACGGGTCGATGCACGGTGACTCGCGCGCTGTCGACCACGGTCTGCACGCCATCCGTCGCCCGGACGAACACGTTGACGTGGCCGGGTTCTGAGAACGTGTGCGTGGTCTCGGTCGCCGAGTCGAAGGCGGTCCAGCTTCCGCTGTCTTCGAAGCGCCAGGCCAGCTCGATGGTGCCGGCGCCGCTCACATCCGCCCGCAGGGCGACGGGCTGCGAGACCTCGACGTTGCCGGGGTGGACGAGGTCGATGGCGAGGGCTCCAGGTGCCCCGCCGTCGAGCGGGCTCACGGTGAATGTCGATGAGAAGTCTGCGTCGACCGCGTTCCCGGACCAGTCGTGAAGCCCTCCAGCCACCGCGTTCACCTCGTAGGTGGACCCACGACTCAGCGGGGCGTCCGGCGCGAAGTTGACGAGGTGGCCTTGCACGGCGAATCGCCCGGGCACGACGTCTCCGCCGACTTCGCGCAGCTCGAGATTGTCGGTCGTGAGCGTCATGTTGTCGATGGCGTCCGTGAAGGCCAAGCCGACGCGCGTGTTGGCGCCGACGTGTTCACTGCCGTCGCGTGGAAACACAGCGACCACGGCAGGCGGGGCGGTGTCTGGCTCAGCCTGATGGGGGAACAGCGCGCTGCCGGTGCCGTGGTCGTTGCCGACAAACAGCAGGTTCCCGAATGGGGTGACCTGACCGTGGTCGGCGTTCGGCCGACCGAGCGAGCCGCGGCCGACCTCGTGGAAGTCTTGCGGGTCGCGGACGTCCACCTTCGCAAAGTCCCCCTCGTTTCCTTGAAACACGAAGCCGTCTTGGGTGCTGCAGTACAGCTGCTCGTCGATCACCGGGCGATTGCCGACCGAAGTGATCACGTACGGGTCTCGAACGTCGTGGACGGTCATCTGGGCGCCGGCGCCGCGCACCGACCCGATGATGCGGTCTCCCGAAAAGCAGATCGAGTAGAAGGTCTCGAGGCCGCTGGTCAGCGCACTCGTCAGGTTCGGGTGAGCCGGCTCGGTGATGTCGAGCACCGCATAGCCACCCCGATCATCCATCGACGAGACCACAAGCTGGTTGCCCACCGCGAAGAGGGGACCGATGCGGAAGCCCCCGAGCTCACCAGGCGGTACCGGGTTTGGGGCGCCGTCGCGGTCGGCCAGCACGGGCGCGTCGGGGTCGGTCGTGTCGACGATGAAGATGCCCTGGTTCGAGCTCGCCACGTAGGCGTAGTTGCCCTGCCACGACAGCTGCCAGGCGACGTTGGTGTAGTCACCGGCCTGCACATCGGGCAGATCCAGCGTGCTCACGGGCTGCGGATCCAGCATGTCGGTGAGGTCCCAGATCTCGATTCCGAGGGCGGTGTGGAACATCGCCAGATCGCGTCCGTCCAGGTGCGAGAAGCCGATGGAGTGCGCCTCGCGGAAGCCGCCGGTGCGTCCGTCGTAGACCGTCGCGTCGGGGATGTCCTCCACCTCTTCTTCCCGACCGTTCGCGAAGAACTGGTGCTCGGTGTGCACGAGCTCCGGGGCGCGTGGGTCGGACACGTCGTAGGTGAGCAGCCCACCTCCAGTCAGGCCGCTATCCGAGGCAAACAGCGTGAGCAGGTAGCCGTTGTGCATGTAGGCCACGTTGGTGCCGATCGGCTTGACGAGGCGCACCACCGAGGCGGCAGATGGCACTCCACTGTCGCTGTCGATGAAGGCGAGGGGCTCGAAGAGCTCGTCTTCTGCGTAGCTCAGATTGCCGAGGCCGGGACCGACGCGGCGCTCGACCTCGGGGGCCTCTTCGGTGGGCTTCTTGCAGCCGACGAGGGTGGCGGTCGCGCAGAGCGCGAAGAGGAGGGACGAACGGAAGAGGCGAGCGTTCATCGCCTGTCCTTAGCATGGTGCTCGTGCCGATGTGCCGTATTGGAGCGGTGTTTGCAGCGGATCTCGGGATGGACCATCTCAACCTGCAGGGACGTACTGGCGCCTACAACGAGCCGCGGTCGATCAGCACCGCCTCGAGGATGCCGAGCCCGAGCCAGTGTTCGTCGACGAATGCACTGGTGATGTTGAAGACGCGTTCGTGGTCTTCGCGACTGAGCGGTGTGGCTGTGCCAGGGCTCATGCGTTGAATGGAGCGAAATCCAGCTGCCAGTGACTCGATGGGGCTCATGCCTTCGCCGTCTGGTGTCACGGCGCGAGCGAGTGCAGCATGGAGCACATGCTCGCCTTGGCTGCCCGGCAGGTCCTGCGCGAGCGTCAGCGACTGAAAGAGCAGGACGGGGTCGAACATCTGGCCTGCGGCCGTGCTGTTGCAGGTTCCGCCGTTCTGCCCCGCCACGCAGGACGCTGTCCCGCTGGCGTCGGCCAAGCCCCAGAACAACAGTCGAGTGAGCGCCGCTGGAGTCGGGTGGCGGGTGAGCCCGTCGATGCCGAACGAGAGCTCGAGTGCGGCGTCGATGTCGATTCCCAATGCACCCGCGGTGGAGGTCAGCGAAGCGAGGAGGCCATCGCTTATCTCCAGTTCGTAGGTGCCGACAGCGGCCTGGGCGTAGGCCTGAGTCAGGTTGTCGATGCGGATCAGCTCGCACTCCGAAGCGGTGCCAAACAGCGGGTACTGGATGGGGACTGTCGTGCCGCCCAGTTCGAGAACGAGGTCAAGAGAGGCGTTGTCGCGGTTACAGACCTGCAGGCCGCTCGTGCCGTCCAGAAGAGCGATGCTGCGATGGAGAACGCTGCGGTTGTCGTCGTCTGCGGGAGCCCTGGGGTCGACGAGCTCGTCGAGGGGCAGTCCGAGAGGAGCGGCGTTCGGGGCACTCGGGTCGAAAGAGATCCGGTCTCGGTGGCGTGCCATCGCGCCGAGGCCTGGGCCCAGCCCGCTCGACCCGTCTGAGGCCAGCGCGCGAATCAGGGGGTCGATGAGGTCGAATGGGTCTCTGCGCTCATCACGGCGCCGCACGGCTTTTGGGTGGGCCTTCCAAGCGGACTCGCCATCGCGTTTGACCCTGCCGGTGAGGAGCTCGAACGCCGCGAGCTGGGTCCGATTGGAGCGCTGGCGGTCATGGGCGATGCACTGGTCCGTGCCGCTGGCACCCAGGTGGTGTGGCACGACAAGGACGACATTCGCTGGGAGGCAGAGCTCGGCGAGCCCGTCACCGCGGTGGCCGCCTCACAGCACGGAGTCGCCGTCGGACTGCGTGATGGCACCCTGGTGCTGCTCTCACTCGACGGGAGGTCATCTCGGAGAGTCGGGCTCATGAACGGCTCGTCTCGGCCCTGATCTTCGGGGATGGGGTTCTCTACAGTGCCGGCTGGGACGGCGTCGTGCGCCGATGGCCGATGACGGACTGGAGTGCGGCGTCCACCGTGGAGCAAGCTGAATCGGCCTGGGGACTCGACTTGGACGCGTCTCTGGATCTGTAGGCGCGGTTCCGTGCGCGTGCTCGCGACCGAGTACACTGTCGGCCGAGATCTCTCGACATCCTCTCTGCTGGCCGGTGCACTCGTGGCTGGACTCGCGCAGGGTGGTCTCCTCTTCCCGGACCGAAGCTCATGATGTTCTGGTTTCTTGCCGTAGCCGTCGCTGCTCCCCCCGTTCAAGCCACGACCTCGACCGTCATTGAGGCCAAGCCGGCAGCGGTGAAGACGGTGCTCTCGGACTTGGGCAACTGGCCCGCCTTGTGGGAACTCAAGAGCGCGGAGGATGCTTCTCGGCTGCATGTGCGCGGTGAGCCACAGAGCCTCCGGCAGCTCCTCACCTGGTCGAGCTCAGAGACGTCTCGGGGTCGCATGAACCTGGACGCCATTGATGAAGGCTCGGTCGCGTACACCGTAGACTGGGCGAGCGTGGGCGTGACGGCCCGGGCAAAGCCCCCGTCCCATACGGGAGTTCTGACCCTTGCGGAAGAAGGGGAGGGCACCCGGGTGACCTGGGCGACCGAAACCGACAAACGGTCTGCTTCTCGGCTTGAGCGGCAGCTGCTCGGGTCTATCGAGACGCTGGAGGCCTTAGCGACCCAGGACGCCCCGCCAATGCGTCCTCCTCCGGAGCTGACGGCAGCCCCCGGGGTACTGGCTTGGCAGGGCTATCGACACCGGTGGACCTACAACCATCGAATCAACCGCTCCGGCGACTGGTGGACGGTGCCGTCCTGCACCGACGAGACCTGCACAGCCACCCAGGTCCATGCGGCTGCCAGCGGCAGTGGGGTGGACCGGGCGACGTTCGACGGTTTCGGCGCGACGCTCACAGGTGACGGAGTGGTGGGCTGGTATGGCTCGCTCTCCCTTTGGTTCGACGGGCGAGAGGGCGAGGCGCTCACCGACCGTGTGTGCATGGCCGTCCCGGCAGAGGTGGGGGAGGGCCCGGCTCTGCTGCGCGGCTACGATCTGGACGCCGTGGAGTCGGCCGATAGTCTCTGGTCCTTTGCACTCGAGGTCTCACGGTCCGACGGCGAGGTCTGTGCCGACGCGACCATCCAGATGGACTGCAAGACCCCGGAGTGCGGGTCAGAGCGGCTCACCACCTACTCGCTCGAGGTGCCGTTTGTCATCGCGACGGGGCCCCTTGCTTGGTCGGCGCACGAGGCCACCCAGGCGCACAGCTGGAAGGCCAAGGACATTCGCGACGAACCGGTGCCCAGCGCTCTATCGCGGACGTTGCCGATCCAGGAAGACCGGCCGGCGCTCGTCGGATTCTCCGGGTTTTCGATCGAGCTCGATGCGGCGCTCCACACCCTTGGCCTAGACCTGGCCGTGCGGCCCGGCGAGCCAAGTGGCGCCGGCTTGCCCGTAGAGCTCGACCTGTTCTACGTGCAGTGGGGGCCGGTCGAGATCGCTCCAATGACGGTGGCCCAGTTCGCACACGAGGGTCAGGCCACCCTCACCGCGGACCTTGTGGTCGTCCAGCCCGAGGCGGGCTGCGTGTCCACGGCGCAAACGGCGGGAACCACCTTCTGGCCGGGCAAGCAGGCGGATGCCTCGGTGCCTCTCGCTGAGCACCAGAGCGAAGAGGTCTTCGCTCGCGAGTGCGCTCGCTAGAACGCCCGGATTGGGTGGCGGTTGCGCTCATACCGCTGCGGGGGTCTTGCCACATTCGAGATGCCGGCGGCGTCAAGCTGGGCAGCCAAGCGACCGAGAAAGTCGCCGAGGCCACTACTCGCCACCCATCCAGATCAGCGCCGCCAAGGTCGCAGGGTGGGCGGGGGCGTTGCGGCGAATTTGGCGATGGACGACTCCTCGAGAGCACTGCCCGATCGACGCTGCAGAAAAGTTCTAGGACGCCGATAACCAGGGGATTGTAGGCCTGACGTTCGGCGTGCTTTGGACGGGCGCTTGGGTTAGAGTTCTATGCGGCCGCAAGACCTCGTTTGAGGCTTTTGTCCGCGGCTTTCGGGTGGTCCGGGTCGCGGTGCAGACCTCGTGCGCCTGGAGATCCATGCCTGACGCCATCGTCATCCATCCCACCGACATCCGTGAGCTGCGCCTCGCGCTCTGCGCCCAGGTTGTCGATCACCTCGACGACGGGCTGGCCATCGCTCACCTTGCCGTCCGTCACAACGATGAGCCCGTGGCGGTCTGTACATTGCTGCCTCTCGACCCGTGGGGCGCGGTGTCTTCGGAGTGGGTGCGCCTGCTCGGGCCCGACGGCTCACCCGACCACTTCGAGTCTCTCGTAGATGCCTCGCGCAGTAGCATCGACAGCCACGCCTGCCTGTGGTCTCCGGTCGTGGTGCCGGGCCTCGTTGGCTCTGGAGCGCTCTTCGTCCGTGAGGGAACGCCGCGGCCGCCGAGTGAGCCGGGGACCTACACCGCTGCAAGCATTCGGGTGCTGTACGGGCTCGAGTCCGTGCGCAAGCGCCCGGCGATGTACATCGGCAGCACCGATGCCAACGGGGGAGCGCAGGTCATTCTCGAAGTGGTGGTCAACGCGATTGACGAGATCTGTGCCGGGCACGCCACACGGCTGAAGGTCGACGTCGACGGGATGTGGGCGCGCATCGAGGATGACGGCCGCGGCATTCCTGTCGAGGTCCATCCGGCCACCGGGCGTTCGGCCCTCGAGGTCGTCTTCTGCCAACTGCATGCGAGTGGAACCCTGGATGGACACGCGCCCCACCTACACAGCGGTTTGCATGGTGTCGGCCTCGCCGCCGTGAACGCGCTTTGCGAGGAGCTGGTTGTCACGACTGGACGGCCTCAGGGGGTGTTTCGTCAGACCTTCTCGCGCGGAAGGCTGACGAGCTTGCTTGAGCGGGTGGGGGAGCCGCAGTGGAGGGGCACGCGAGTTGAGCTGCGGCTGGACCCCGAGATCTTCGTCGATGTTCCAGACCTGGACCGGATTCGCGTTGAGCTCGATGAGCACGCAGCACAACAGCGCATCCACGCGAGCTTGAACGGCCAACAGGTGTTCTACGAAGGGGGTCTCGCCGACTGGCTTGCACTGCGCGATGGAGTGGAGGAGGTGACCCTGCACATCGACGAGATGGTGGACGGCATGCGCATTCAAATCGCCGGAGGCACCGGGCGGGAGCAGGTGCACTCATGGGCGAACGGCACCCGCACGCACGAGGGTGGAAGCCACGTCGACGCGGTGGCCGGGCTGGGGCTTCCGGCGGTGGCCGTTTCGGTGACCGTGCACGATCCGGTGTTTCACGGACGGACTCGGTCCAACCTGGTTCATCGGCGCGTCGGCCACGCCGTGCGTAGGCTGGTCGAGGACCTGGCTACACGGCCGGCTGGCCTTGGGTGACCAGGGCGCTGACGACGGTTCAGTGCCCGGCCTTGTCACCCCATAGGGCCCGCAAGCGCGCATCGCGTCCACACCCCAGGCGGTAGCTGTAGTACCGCTCGGGGCTCTTCTTATAGAAGTCCTGGTGATAGTCCTCCGCCAGCCAGAACGTCGCCGCATCGCGGATGTCGGTCACCACCGTCGCATCGAGCTGCTTGGCGACCTTCTTCTTCGTCTTCTCGGCCGCCGCCTTTTCCTCTTCCGAGCCGGCGAACACCGCCGTCGTGTATTGGTGGCCGCGGTCGCAGAACTGGCCGTTGCCCTGGGTGGGGTCGATGTTGTGCCAGAAGGCCCAGAGCAGCGTGTCGTAGCTGGTGACGCTGGGGTCGTAGACCACCCGAATCGCCTCGATGTGCTGGGTCTGATGCCCGCCCA
This sequence comes from Pseudomonadota bacterium, assembly GCA_023954855.1. Classification (GTDB taxonomy): domain Bacteria; phylum Myxococcota_A; class UBA796; order UBA796; genus M1803. Next base: position 40,246 of record JAGSGY010000016.1, read on the forward strand.
CCTGCTCGTAGGTCGGACCCTCGATCGCACCGCCGGTGTAGCCAGACTCGACGGTCTCGACGCCCTCGAGCTTCTCGAAGGGCTTCTCCATGCACCAAAAGCAACCTCCGGCGAACACGGCTTCGGCCTTGCCTTCGGGGACCGGACCGGCGGCCAGGGTCTTGGCGTCCGACAGCGAAGGCGCACAAGCGAACAGAAATAGAGCGAGCGGAAGGATGCGGGTCATGAACTCTCCTATGCCTGGTGATACGCCCCTGTCTCGCGACCGGTTACCAAAATCTCCCACGAGCTCTGTAGACGATTGGTGCAACACTTTGCGGTGCTTGTGACTCTACAGGGCAAGACCCCTTGTTTAGGAGCCCTCATGGCCACCGTGACCATTACTTCAGAGACCATCGACCAGGTTGTCAGCGACAACGACATCGTCATCCTCGACTTCTGGGCCGAGTGGTGTGGCCCGTGCCGCTCCTTTGCTCCCGTCTTCGAAGCGGCCTCTGAGACTCACGAAGACGTGGTCTTCGGTAAGGTCGACACCCAGGACCAGCAGCAGCTTGCCGCCGCTGCGGGTGTGCAGGGCATTCCCACGCTGATGATCTTCCGCGGGGGCATTCCTCTGTTCCACCAGGCCGGCGCGCTTCCGCCCGCGGCGCTCGAGGACCTGATTACGCAGACCCGTGAGCTCGACATGGACGTGGTCCGTGCCGACATGGAGAAGCGCAAGGCCGAGCACGAAGCGGCCCATGCGGCGAACGAGGCCTAGCCCTCGAGCACTTGCTGGATCTTGTCGACCATCGCGGCGACCGAGAAGGGCTTCTGTACGAAGTGGGCGCCCTTTTCGACGCCACGTCGCACGACCTCGTCGTCAGCGTGACCCGAGGCGAAGATCACGTTGATCGTCGGTCTGGCCTCAGTCAGCGCGGTGGCGAGTGCTCCGCCGCCCATGCGTGGCATGACCACGTCGGTGAAGAGAAGATCGATCGTGTCTGGGTAGGCCTTCGCGACCTCCAAAGCGTCGATGCCATCGGTGGCTTCGAGCACTGTGTGGCCCGCCATACGTAGACCCTGGCACACGACCATTCGTACCTGGGCGTCGTCCTCAGCGACCAGGACGGTGGCCCGTCGTACCGGCAGGGCTTCCTCGACCTCTTCGGTGGCCTCATCCTTGGCGGGCTTGGCCTCCGGGAGGAGCACGCGGAAGGTGGTGCCGCGGTCTAGCTCGCTGACGACGTCGACCTCGCCGCCGCTCTGCCGCACGATGCCGTAGACCGAGGCGAGTCCGAGGCCGGTGCCTTTTCCGACGGGTTTGGTGGTGAAGAAGGGCTCGAAGACCCTGGCGGCCGTCTCGGCATCCATGCCCTCGCCGGTGTCCTCTACGGTGAGCTGAACCCAGGTGCGTGCGCCCGTCGGTGTCTGACGGGTGAGGCGCTTTGAGCTCAGTGTCAGAGTGCCGCCATCGGGCATGGCGTCTCGCGCGTTGACCGCGAGGTTCATGAGCAGGCGCTCGATCTGAGCGGGGTCAGCGCGAACCCACAACGGAGCCCGGTGAAGCTTGGTCTCGACCTCGACGTCGGCGCCGATCAGCCGCTGAAGCATGTCGAGCGACTCTCGCAGGGTCTCGTTGAGATCGAAGTTGCGGGCTTGGAGTACCTGTCGGCGACTGAAGGCGAGCAGTTGCCGAGTCAGTTCAGCCGCGCGCTCGGCCGAACGTCGAATGGCGTTCGCGCTCTGATTGACCTCCACGGGGCTCGCGTTCAGGGCCAGCATGTCGCTGTACGCAAGAATCACCGTGAGCGCGTTGTTGAAGTCGTGGGCGATGCCGCCCGCCAATCTTCCGACCGCCTCGAGCTTGGCAGCTTGGTGGTACCGCGCCTCGAGCAACTTACGCTCGGTGATGTCCTCCAGAATGGCCATCGCGCCGATGACCTCACCGTGTCCTCCGCGAATGGGGGCGGTCGAGATGGTCGTGTGGATTCGCTGCCCATCTTTGCGTGCGCGCTCCGCCTCGACGGCCGTGAAGCCTTGGCCCCCGACGACGGTCGCGAAGAAGCTCTCGAAGCGGTCCCACTCATGGGCGGGCACGAGAGGGTAGGGCTCGCCGAGAACGTCGGCCTCGGTCCATCCGAAGATGCGCTCGCAGGCGGGGTTCCACATGGTCACCCGCATCTGCAGGTCGAGCACGAGAATGGCGACCGGCGCAGCCTCGACGAGCGCGTTCAGCATTCCACTGCGCACCTCGAGCTCGGCTGAGGCCGCCGAGGTCTCAGGGGTGGCAATCCTTGCGGTTCGCCCCGAAGAGAGCTGTTGGTGGGTCACCGTGTACAGTGTGCCGCCGATGCGGACGGGGCCGGGCTCAGCGAGAATCGAGGCGTCCCCGAGAGCGCGCAGCGCGGCGTTCTCATACACCAGAGTGTGGTCTGCGTTCACCAGGCAGGTCGGCGTCGAGCAGCGCTCGAGCAGGGTGGTGAGGTCTTGGAGAGACAGGTCCATCGGCGGCACTGTACCGCCGGCGGACCGCGGGTGGGCTAGGCGTCGGTGCGAACGTACTCGAACTCGGCGACTTGGCCGTTGATGCCCTTACGTGGTGGGGCGATCCAGTTCGCCATCTTCCCGGGCTCGTGCACGCCTTTCATCAGGCTCTCGACGTAGTCGCGGTCGTCCTCGGTGGGGAGCCACTCGCCGCGTTGTGCCTCGAAAGCGTCCGCGTCAATCATGTTGCCCTCCACATCAAAGCTGTGGCCGGCGTACAGGCCCTGGCGGCGATGGAAGCGGCGGTGGGGTAGCGCGAGCCGCTCGGAGAGGCCCTCCTTCTCGAGGGTCTTGTTCCAGCGCACCACGCTCTTGGCGCAGTCGTCGATGTAGGCGTCCCGAAGCACTTCGTTCATGGCGAGGCGCATGGCGACTTCTTGGTCCACGACGGCACCGTTCTTTACGGTGGGGATGTTCTTCACGCCCTCGCGAGCCAAGTGATCGTCGTAGGCCTTGGCCTCGCGGAACCGGCCCTTCAGGCCTGCGGCGAAGTAGTCGGCGGCGTTGGTGCTGACCTCGGCACCGAACAGGTCGAGGCAGTAGCTGAACCAGTAGTTGATCCACTTCTGGATGGTCGGCAGGTCGATACCGCCGAGCGCCCGGGCGTCACCGTTCGGGTCCTTGCGCGTGAGCTGCGCGGCACGTCGGATGATGCGGTCCAGGCCGGTGTCGCCGACGAACAGGTGGTGCGCTTCTTCGGTGAGCATGAACCGGCAGGTGCGCGATAGGGGGTCGAACGCGCTCTCGGCGAGCGAGGCGAGCTGGAACTTGCCGTCGCGGTCGGTGAACATGGTGAAGCAGAAGAACGACAGCCACTCGCGGCACGGCTGGTTGAACGCGTCGAGGATGCGGGGCTTGTCCTCGTCGCCGGAGCGCCGCTCGAGCAGGGCATCTGCCTCGTCGCGGCCATCGCGACCAAAGTGCGCGTGCAGCAAGTAGACCATGGCCCACAGGTGGCGGGCTTCTTCGACGTTGACCTGAAACAGGTTGCGCGCGTCGTAGAGCGAGGGCGACGAGGCGGCGAGCCAACGCTGCTGCTCGACCGAGGCGGGCTCGGTGTCGGCCTGCACGACAATGATGCGCTTGAGGGCGTTGCGGTGCTCGCCCGGGACCTCCTGCCAGACCTTCTTGCCGGCGTCGTCACCGGCGGGGATGACGCGGTCCTTCTCGGGGTCCGAGAGGAAGATGCCCCAGCGGTAGTCGGGCATGCGGACGTGGCCGAAGTGGGCCCAACCACCCGGCTTGGTCGAGACGGCGGTGCGCAGGTAGACCTCGTCAGTCTTGAAGACCTGCGGGCCGACATCGCCCCACCAGTCGAGGAAGGCGGGCTGCCACTTCTCGAGTGCGCGCTGCAGGCGGCGGTCCCCGCCGAGGTTCACGTTGTTCGGGATCTTCTCGCCATAGTCGATCGACGCCATGCTGCCTCGCTGTGAAGAGGTGCATTATTATTCATATCCACCATCTTGAAAAGTGCATTATAGTGCGGCTTGGAGGTTCGGTGAGTTCTCTTCTCTCCACGGTTGGCCAGCGCGTGCGTGCACAGCGTGGTGCGCGAGGATGGAGTCAGAAGGTGCTCTGTGAGCGTGCAGGCATGTCTCCGCGCTTTCTCGTGCAGTTGGAGTCCGGCCAGGCGAATGTGTCGCTGACCCGCTTGTCCGAGGTCGCCGAGGCCCTCGAGGTGTCCTTGGTGTCCCTGGTTGCCGGGCTCGGTCCGGAGTCCGATGCCCCCGATCGTGTGGCGCGTGCGGTGCGCGGAATGCCCGCGGCCCTTCAGGATCGGGTGGTGGCTCGCGTCAGCGGTTCCGATGAGAAGGTGGCGCTGATCGGTCTTCGCGGCGCGGGAAAGAGCTCGATCGGTGCGGCGGCGGCCCAGGCTCTAGGCATCGAGTTTGTCGTGCTCGACCGCGCGGTCGAGGCGGCGTCCGGGCTCTCCCTCGCCATGCTCTTCGAGATTCACGGTCCCGAGGGCTACCGCGTCCGAGCAAGGGCTGTCCTGCGCGAGGTCCTTCGCCGTCCGGGACGTGCGGTCGTCGAGATCGGCGGAAGCCTGGTGATGGATGAAGCCTCAGCGGATTTACTCTGGTCCGAGGCTCGCGTGGTCTGGCTGTCCGCGACCCCCGCAGCGCACCTCGAGCGGGTGGCCAAGCAAGGCGACACCCGTCCCATGGCCGGACATCAGGATGCACGCGCCGAGATCACGGCGCTTCTCACTGCGCGCGAAGTCGTCCACAAGCGTGCACATCACCACGTCGACACCATGCTCGGGCTGAATCCTAGCGTCGAAGCGGTTATCCAGGCCGCCCGCGCTCTCTTCGACCCGACCGCGCTCTCCACGGAATCCGCATGAATCCCTTCGCCTACACCGATGAGCTGATCGAGACCGTCAAAGCCTGGGATGGCACGATCGGGGCTCCAAGCGCCCGAAATCGCAAGACTGAGCGCATGCGTGTGTTCAAGAACAACTTCGTCGAGGACGTGCTCGCCACGTCGCGCTGGTGGCTGCCCGGTGTGTGGTTCGGTGGCTTCATCGCCTACGGCTTCTATCTGGCCGTCGTCGGCGACATGGGAATGGCCAAGGGCTTGGGCCTCTACGGCGCCGGGATCCTCGGCTGGACCTTCATCGAGTACGCCCTGCACCGCTGGGCCTTCCACTTTCACGTCGAGCCCGATGACTTCGACGCGAAGATGCGGCTGTTTCTACTGCACGGCTACCACCACGAGTTCCCGAACGACAAGCTACGCCTCGTCGCACCGCCGATGCTCTCGTGGCCCCTCGCCGTCATCATCCTCGGCACGTACACCCTGATCGGTGGTCTCGAGCCGGCGCTCATCCTGTTTGGCGGCACCACCTGCGGGTACCTGTTCTACGACTGGACCCACTACGGCACGCATCACTTCCGCCCGAAAGACCCGGTCTTCAAGCTCATCCGCCGCTCGCACATGATCCACCACTACAAGCTGTTTCAGCTAAACATGGGCATCAGCACGCCGCTCTGGGACTGGATCCTCGGTAGCTGGGGCTGGTCGCAGGATGCAGTGAAAGAGGCCCTCGCCGAAGACCGCAAGCTCGCCAAGGAGCGGGCGGCGCAACAGGCACTGACGACGGACCGCGAGTAGGTCTGCCGCCTAGTCTGGTCGTCCCTGTAGGCCCGAGAGCGTCCACGGGTTCGCGAACATCTCGCGCATGCGCCGGGCGAGGGTTCCGCCTTGGAAGCCGTCGATAAAGCGATGGTCTAGCGTCGCAGTGATGACGATCTGGGGACGCAGCGCGATCTCGCCGTCCCACTCCGCCGGCACGCGTCGCTCGGCACCGATGCAGACGTAGACCGGGGCATGCGCGAACGGCGTCGGAGGCACCAGGCCCTCATCGATGCCCAGCATGCCGACGCTGGTGATGATGCACGAGCCAAACGGGTAGGGGGTCACGCCGAGTGCGGGGATCGAGAAGCCTCCGCAGCCACCGAGCCAGCCAATCCACGACAGCAGGGGCTTGAGGATCCAGGTCGGCAGCATCTTGATGGTGCCCTTCGACTTGTTGAAGTCGTCGTCGGCGCCCTTGTGCAGCTTCACGGCGAGCTCGCGCAGCTCCTTGGCGATGCCGGCTGGGCCCTTGGTGTCGGCCTCGTCGATCTTGGCCTTGCCGAGGTCTCCGCCTTCTTCGAGGGCGACGAGAAAGCTGATGGCCACCGTCTCGTGGGGGATGTACCGGCCGAGCCAGATGCGGCCGTTCAGACTTGGGGTCTCGGCAAGGGCTTGGGCCACCACTGCACCGACAAAGGTCGTCATCGTGACCTTCTCGCCGGTCTGCTCGCGGGCCCAGGCGATGTAGTCATTGACCTCGCCCGTATCGAGCACCAGGCGGCCGTAGATGTTGCCCTCGCGTGGTGCATCCCAGCTGGCGATGGCGAGCTTTCGCCGCGTCGTCATGGTCTTCATCGACCCTCCGGCGGGGAGGATACCGCTCGCGCATGCGAATCCGGCGCGAATTGAGGTTCATCTGCGTTTCACACCGCGCACCTCTGAGGCTCATTTGGCGGACCTAGCTTGCATGTCATCGGGAATGCATCCCGTGGGAGGTTCGATGACCGACACGAAGACACGCCTTGCCAAGGCCGCGATGACTGCCACCCTGGTGGGAAGCGCGCTGACCTCGTTGGCCTGTGCACCCGCTCCAAAGGGACGCGTCGTGCGCATCGGGGGCGAGACCCGGACTGCGGGTGCCCGCCGTGGCTCCGGTTGGAACGATGGCGCGACACCCAGCCTCACGGGCATGACCCTGTGCGAGCGGAGTTTGGCCGGAGAGGGGTGGCGGCTGTCCGCGGAGCTCGAGCACGCCGCGGTCGCTGCGTTCGCAGAGCTCTCTCACCGTCTGATGCTTGTAGGGGCTCCCGCCGAACTCGTCGCCCGCTCGCACATCGCCGCCCTCGACGAGATCCGCCATGCCGAGCGGTGCTTCGCGCTTGCGAGTGGGTACTTCAAAGAGCCCGTGTCGGCCGCCCCCTTCGAGGGGCTGATCCGCCAGCGTGACCCGGGAACGAGGCTGGAAGAGATCGCGCGCCTCGCCGTCGGTTCACTGCGCGACGGAGCAGTCGGGGAGGGGGTGGCTGCGCTGACGGCCACGCATGCGTCCGAGGGCGCCATTGACCCGGTGATTCGCGACACCTTGGCCACCATCGGCTGTGAAGAGGCCGAGCACGCAGCCTTGGGATGGGCCACCATCGCTTGGTGCCTCGAAGAGGGTGGCGAGCTGGTCGCACAGGCACTGGAAGAGGAACTCGACCAGCTCACCATCCCCGCCGCGCAGCCACCGGTTGAGGGCGTGAGCAGTGCGCGTCTCGCCGAGCTCGGACTGTTGCCGCAGGATGTGCTCGGGCGCTTGGCCGAAGGCGTGGTCGAGGCCTCCAAGGCTCAGTGCCGGGCCTGGATCGATGCCACGCGTGAGCGGGTGGCCAGTTGAGTGGCCGCCGCGGTACCCAGGTGGGGTGGACCCGACCTTTGCCGAGACCCGTGCACTACACCTCGCCGCCGCGCTGCCGGATGAGCTGCTGCAGGTCTGTCGGCAGCGCCTCGCCGACGCCCTCTGGTCCCCGGATTCCGTAACGGGCGCGGCCTTTGCCTTCGACACAGCAGAGCTCGCGCTGCCCGAACTCGACGCCTTCCTCGCCAGCGACCGACTCGACATTCGGGCGCTGGCGGGCCTCTCTGCGGAGCACAGCTTCGCTGGATCGCTGAAGCGCCTGGGTCCAGGGCCTGACTACCGCTTCCCCTGGCACCGCGACCACCGCAAGGGCCAGCGCCTCGGCATGACGGTGAACCTGTCCTCTTCGACACTCTCGGGTGGGGTGTTCGAGCAGCGCCTGCGGTGGCAACTGGAACCGACGGTGCGGATCCACAGCCAACCAGGCGATGTGCACATCTTCGATGTCGCCGACACCCGACTCGTCCATCGCGTCACGCCAGTTACCGCCGGGCTTCGCGTCGTGCTCGCCGGCTGGTGGACGTAGGTTGCAAAACAATCAGGGTTGACGGTTTTACTGGAATTGGGTAAACAGTCGGAGTTGACGGTTTCGTCGATTCCGGAGGTCCTTTGGGCTCAGCCAGACAAGCCCGCGCCATCGAGACGCGCCAATTGCTGCTCGACGCCACCCTCGAGGCGCTCGTGGAGGTCGGATACGCGGGCACCACCACCCAAGAGGTGTGTCGCAGGGCAGGAGCCTCGCGGGGCAAGCTGCTTCACCACTTCCCGCGTCGTACCGACCTCCTGATCGCCGCGCTCGAAGAGGTGCTCACCCAGCGGGTGCAGGGCTTTGTCGATGATCATCAGCCCGGAGAACAGGACCTCGCCGCGCTGATCACCGCGATGTGGGCGCACTGGAAGGGTCCGGCGCTGTACGCCTGGCTCGAGCTCGCGATTGCCGCCCGAACCAATGCCGAGCTCCGCGAGCCGCTGCGCGTCGTGATGCGCCAGTTCGACGTGAACGTGCGTGCGGCCTTCGGTGCTCTGTTGCCGGGCGCGCTGCCGCCGGCACTGCGTGACACCGCCCCGATGATGGTGTTTGCGGCCCTCAATGGCCTTGCCGTCGATCGGATCTACTCGGACGAGGCGACGATTCAGCCCACCCTCGCACTGCTCATTTCCGTGAGCCAGCAAGTCTTGGAGAGCGACCATGGATGAACTCATCATGCTCACGAGCGCGTACGTGCTCTTCGTCGGCCTCATCGTGGGCGAGGCGGCGTTTAGCTACGGCTTGGGCCGTGGCTACTACCGATTCGGCGAGGCGGCCTGCAATGTGGCCCACGGCATCGTCTACCAGACCGTCGACGTCTTCACGAAGCTCTGGGTGATGGTGCCGTTTCTCTGGCTCTCACAGCACGCCCCGGCGCAGCTCCCTGTCGATCAGTGGTGGGCCTGGGTGCTTGGTCTCATCGCCTACGACTTCTGCATCTACTGGGCGCACCGGCATGGCCACGAGATTGGCTTTCTCTGGGCCATCCACGCGGTGCATCACGCAGCCGAGGACTACAACCTCGCCGCCGCGCTCCGTCAGCCGGCCTTTCAGGGCATCCTCGGCTGGATCTGGCGCCTCCCACTCGCGCTGTTCATGCCTGTCGAGATGTTCGTCGGCCTTGTGGTGTTCGACTTTCTGTACCAGTTCATCCAGCACACCCGCTTCGTGGGTAAGCTCGGGCCGCTCGAGTGGGTCCTCAACACACCCTCGCATCACCGCGTTCACCATGGGGTCCAAGAGGAGTACCTGGACAAGAACTACGGGGGCATCCTGATCATCTGGGACCGCCTGTTCGGTACCTTCCAGGAAGAACTCCACGAGCCGACCTACGGAGTCACCAAGCCGCTGCGCTCGCTGAACCCCTTCTGGGGCAACCTGCACTTCTTCGCGGAGCTGGTTGAGGCCACGCGTCGGGCCAAGGGCATGAACAAGGTCTGGCTGTGGTTTGCGGGTCCCGGCGAGCTCGAGCGCCTCGCACCCGGCGCAACCGTCCAGGTCGAGCACGCGGTCCAAGACGCGGACCTGAAGCCCACGCAGGGCGTGTTTGCGGCGGTCGGCACTGCGATTGCGATTGTCTCACTCACGGCGCTGATTCTCATGGAGGCCGAGCTAGGCTTGGCCGGGGAGATCGGGCTGACCGCGGCGGTGCTCACGTGCCTTCTGGGGACAGCCTGGGTGCTCGAGCGGGCGCGGCTCAGTGCGCCGTCCGCGGGCTAGTTTGTGTCCGCGCAGCAGCGAAAGCCGGTGGAGTAGTCATGGTAGCCGACGCTGTGGGCGGTGGTGGTGTAGGTACAGCCGGCCCCATTGAGCACCGCGTCCACGTAGAAGCCGCCCTTGAACGTGCCGGCTGGGTCCGCGATCCACTCGTGCAGGTTCCCGTGCATGTCGTAGACGCCATCTTCGCTCACGCAGTCGGCGTTGGCGCCGCTGGGATCCAGGGAGTCCGCCAGCTGGTTCAGGCGGGGGTCACTCATCTCGCTCGTGGACCAGGTGGGCGTTCCGAAGAGCTCGACGACGGGATGGGTGTCGCGGGTGTCGTTGCACGCCGTCGCGTCGTAGCTGTCGCCGTAGGGGTAGAGGGACTCGGTGCTTCCACGACAGGCGCGGGTCCACTCTGAGGCCGTGCACAGGCGCTTTCCGGCGTTGTCGCAGGCAAGCGCGGCCACGGTCTGCGAGATGTAGCCCTGGGGCACTGCGCCGGCTCGGTTGGCCGCGGTCCCCGAGGTCGGGGTGGCGTACGGGGACTGGTCGGTGAGGTGGGCCTCGTAGCGGTCGATGCAGTAGGGAACGGCGGCTGGAATCCGCACCATGTCCGTCGCACAGGCGGTGTCGGCATCCGTGTCTGCGTCTGCGTCTGCGTCTGCGTCCGTGTCCGTGTCCGTGTCCGTGTCCGTGTCGGCTTCCACCGAGGTGTCTTCGCTGTCGAGCGGTGCCTGACGCACCGTGCTCGGCTCGCAGGCGAGAAGTACCAGCAGCAACCCGGTCATCGCTTGCGCATTCCGAGTGCATTCTCGGGGCAGACCTGCACGCAGGCGGCGCACCCCAGGCACGCGTCAGGGTCGATGAATGCCTGGTCTCCGCCGTGCATCCACAGCTTCAGGCGTGCGAGACGGCCAAGGTCTGCGCGAACGTCGTCGGACACGCGGCGAACCTTGATGGCCTTGGTCGGGCAGGCCGAGGTGCACGGGCCTCGGGCCTCGCAGCGCGAGCGGTCGACGACTGCGATGAGGTGCGGGTTCTCGCGCATGCTCTCTGCTATCGCGCCATCAGCACCTGACACACTGCCTCGACGCCTTCGAGTGCACCCGTCTCAAGGGCAAAGCCGTTCGAGTAGCTCTGGGCAAAGGTGCGAAATGGGTTCGCGTTCGGGTTGATGTCAACGAACACAGCGCCGGACCGTGCGGCCTCGGACGCAGCGTGCATGGGCAGCGAGGCGGCACCCGAGGTTCCGACGACCACGAATACGCTCGCGCGTGAAGCTGCCTGCATGGCTGTCTCGGACTTGTGCAGGTGCTCTTGGTAGTACTCGTCGAACCAGAGAATGTGCGGCCGACAGCGGTTGCCATCCGGCGACACGAGCTCTTGCCACTCGGCATCGGTGAGCGGCTGCGCTTTGTCTGCCCGCGCGAGGTGGGCGGGAATCGGCAGGCGTTCGCCCGTGACCTCATCACGCATCAGGTCGATGTCGCCGTGGATTTCGCACATGCGGGCATCTGAGCTTCCGGCCCGGCGGTGCAGGCCGTCGACATTCTGGGTGACCAACACGAAGGCATCCCCGAGGGCGTGCTCGAGCTCCACCAATGCGTGATGCGAGGCGTTTGGCTCGGCCTGATTGCAGATCGCCTTGCGGTACAGGTACCAGTTCCAGGACTCACGCGGAATCTCTCGGTACGCGGCCGCCGTGGCCAGCTCTTGCGGGTGGTACACGCGCGAGCCGACCTTCCAGTAGCCCTGCTCGCCGCGGAAGGTGGGGATGCCTGAAGCCACCGAGAAACCCGCGCCGGTGAGGATCACGACGGGCCGGTCGGGCGAGGGGTCGGCGGCCAGTAGGGCCTTCTTGAGGGATGCATTCATGGAGGTCTTCCTTCGATACCTAGTGCATATAAGGTCCTCGAGAATCTTCCGCAACAGGGCTTGGAAGTGGAGAGGCTGTGCCTAGCTTCGCGGTCTGGAGGCCCGATGCCCGCCCGTCCCCCCGTCACCGCCCACGTCGCCGAGAAGCAAGAGCACTTTCACAAGGCCACGGTCGACGAGGTCCGCAGTGCGGTCGCCGCGCACGACATCGTGGTCGTCGGCATGACGGTCAATCCGCATGTTTCGCGGGTTTGCAAGGCCCTCGATGAGGCGGGTCTCGAGCACCACTACATCGGCTACGGCGGCTACCACTCGAAGTGGAAGGAGCGTCTCGCCCTCAAGCTTTGGACGGGGTGGCCAACCTTTCCGCAGGTCTTCGTGAACGGGCAGTTCATCGGTGGCTGTGACCAGACGACCCACATGCTCAAGTCCGGTGAGCTCAAGCTCCTGCTCGACGCGGAACGGTCCTAGACTCGGCTCGCGGGTGGGTCTAATCTGGTGCCATCGACGCCAACACCCCACACATCGGAACGCTGAATGAGGGCTCGCTGCATGCGGCGCTGAAGGCCCAGTATGCGCGTCCGGGTGATGCCTTCGAGGTTCCGCTCGAGGGCTTCGTTATCGACATTCGGCGGGCCGACACGCTGGTCGAGATTCAGACCGCGTCGTTCGGGTCCATGGGCAACAAGTTCGACCGACTGCTCGAGGCTCACCGCATCCTGCTGGTTCACCCCATTGCGGCCGAGACCTACCTGCAGCGGCCGGGCGGTCGGGTCAGGAAGTCCCCGAAGAGGGGCTCACTGTTCGACATCTTTGAGGAGCTGGTCAGCATTCCGACGCTGCTCGACCACCCGAACCTCAGCCTCGACGTGGTGATGGTGTCCGTCACCAAGGTTCAGCAGCCCGACCCTCGCGCACGCCGGGGACGTGGTGGGTTTCGCACGGTCGACCGCGTGTTGAGACACGTGATCGAGACGCGACACTTTGGTGGAACCCAGGACCTCGCTGCGCTGCTGCCCGACGGCCTTCCTTCCGAGTTCACGACTGCCGACATCGCCGCCCACGCCAAGGTGTCCCGCGACATCGCACAGCGCATGGCGTTCTGCTTTCGGGCGCTGGAGGTGATCGTGCAAGTCGGGCGCACCAAGGCGGGCATTCACTATCGCCGCGGTCGGTGAGCTGGCGGCGCGCGTGGCCCAGTTGTCACGCACCCGGTCGAGCCCTTGCCGTTATGGCGCCCGCTGGAGGCACTCATGCGCGGACTGCTCGCACTCTGGCTCGTCTTGGCGAGCTGCACTGGCACCGAGCCCGAAGACAGCGTCGACAGCGACGTTGAAGCGGACACGGACACGGACACGGACACGGACACCGACACCGACACCGACACCGACACCGATGTCTGCGTGGCGCCGACCGCCGGGGACCTCGTGATCAACGAAGTGCTAGCAGACCCAGCTGCTGGAGACGCCGGCGACTCGAACTGCGACGGCACCCGCAACGGCGTCGATGACGAGATGGTTGAGCTGGTCAACGCCTCGGGTGGATGCCTCGCCCTCGATGGTGTGGTCGTGCGCAACGACAACGGCATCGCGCATACCTTCGCCGCGAACACCGACCTCGCGACGGGCGCTGCTGCCGTGCTCTTCGGCGGTCCGCTCTCCGGCGACCCCGTCTTCGACGGTAGCTCCAGCAACACCAGCGGGCACTGTGTGGACTTCACCGGCTGCGACGTGCTGGTCCTCAAGGCCAGCGGCGGCTCTCTCGGTCTCGCGAACGCCGGCGACTCGGTCACTGTGATGGCCGGCACGACGCAGATCGACACGTTCAGCTGGGGCGGCTCGAGCGGCCTGACCGCCGCGGTGGACGAGAGCCTGACCCGCAGTCCGGACGTCACCGGCGGGTTCGTCGCGCACAGCACCACGTCCTCGGTTCTGCCGCAGACGCCGGGCACCAAGCTCGATGGCACGCCCTTCGTGACGGCGACGAGCTGCTCGCCCTAGTGGCTAGACCTATTCGGCGGCGTTCATGCGCTGAAAGGCCACCTTGTCGCTGACTTCGGTGGACCCGTCGAGGATGTCCGAAACGGTGTCGTCGTCGAGCACGTGTCGTCGGGCAAAGGCCAGCGCATAGGTCTGGATGATCTCGAAGCCCTCGTCGGTGTCGAGCGTGAAGCAAGAGCCCAGGGCGAACGCATTGTGGCAGGCACCCTCGATGTCGAGCCAGGTGAAGTCGATGCTGTCCATCGCGTCCCACTGACCCTGCTGCCCGACGGGGTCCTCGGTCCCCGACATGAACATCACCGGCAGGTCTACGGTGCTGTGCCCGTTGTCGCCGAGCCAGCTGCGGCGAATGGTGCCCGCCATGGGAATCGTGGCGACGACCCGCGGATCGTCGAAGCCTGCGGCGAACTCGGCGCGTTCGGCCTCGGTACACGAGCGGTCGACGCAGAAGGTGTCGATGTTGTCGTAGCTACCGCCAGCCGAGGCCCAGGTGGTGTACGAGCCGAAGCTGTGCCCCGACATGACGACCTTGGCCGTATCGGCGAGGCCTGCGAACTCGGGGTCCCGCTCGAGCAGATCGAGCGACTCGGCGATGTCGTGGGGCCGGTGGATGAAGTGCGCTGTCGTCTTTGGCTCGACCGTGTCGAAGGTCAGGTTGTCGAGGTGGTCCGGCGCGATGGTGATCCATCCGTGCGTCGCGAAGTGCCGCGCCAAAAACGAGGACGAACCCCCGAAGCCGCGATCGCCGTGGCTGTAGACCTGTACTGGAAACGAGCCGCCATAGGCCGAGGTTGCCAGCGCTGCGTCGGGCACGACCTGGTCGTCGGTGAAGACCTCGTAGCTGTAGCTGACCTCGTCGAAGTCGGCGGACTCGGTCGGGTACCAGATGTGCACGTCGAGGGTGCGGGTACCCTCGCCGAGCCCTGGATCGTAGGTCAGCGTTGTGAGGCGATAGCCGGGGTTGAAGGGGCCACGCGCCGCCACGTCGAGGGACAGGCCATCCACCGGTTCCGGCTCGGGTTCGGGGCTACCGGAGCAAGCGACCAACAGGGCAACGATGGGCCATTTCACGGGGCCTCCGTAAAGAGCCAGGCGGGAATCGCCGTGTAGTGCACGGTGAAGGAGATGTAGCGGCAGTCGCCGTCGTCGTCGAGGTCGACGTCGGCATTCGCCTCGAGGGCGGACCGGACCGGCTCGGCGATCTGCGGGTCGCCGTTGCTGTTCACGAAGTCGAGGGTCGGGTCCATCTGGTCGAGCGAAATCAGTCCAGCCAAGCGACCCTCGGCGTGGCCCTCTTCGACATCGATCTCGACGATGGCGTCGTGCAGCGTGAAGTCCAAGGCGTAGCCGAGCACGCTGAGCGGTAGGTCGAGCTCGAGTCCGTGGCCGCGCGTGAGTGGACCGGCGAAGCTGATCTCTTCGGTGCTCGAACTCGGCAGCTCGGTGTCGACGTCGAGGGTCTGTCCGGCGACCAGGCGTCCATCGGCGCCGACAAGGGCGGGTCCTACGGCACGTCCGACTTCCATGGTGTTCGCGTCTTCACCAGCGTCGACCTCGATGGTGACGAGCAGATCGCCGTCGTCGATGGCCGCCTGAACCAGTCCAGCGACCGCATCGCCCGCGACGACTTCCATTGCGGGCATCAGGGTCGAGAATGCGTTGTCGACGCCGGGTGTGCCGTCGAGACCGATCAGATCACCGTGTCCGCAGCTGGCCGCGTCATCCTCTGGCGAGACCACGCCGTCGAGGTTGAAGCCCGAGACGAAGCCCGGCTTGGGTTGGCTGGTCAGGGAGAGCGAGTCGATGAGCCACAGCTGCGCGTCCTGGGGAGCGGAACACGCACCGAGCACAGGCAGGAGCCACAGTGCGCGCCTCACCTACACCTCGATGTCGGCGAGGCTGTCGCTGGTGAGGCCCTCTTCGGCGCCGATCTCGGCGAGAGATAGGCCCATGGCGCGTGTGAGCGACATCATCACCTGGCTGGCGTTCTCTTGGCCGGCCGAACGGTAGTGCATGTCCTGGTGGAAGAAGCCGTTGGCCGAGCCACCAATCAGAAGCGGCATCTCGTCGAGGCTGTGGGTCTTGCCGAGCGAGACCTCGGAGGTCGCGAGAATCGCGCAGTGGTCGAGCAGCGTCTGATCTGCGCCCTCGGGCACGGCGTCGAGAGCCTGGAGGAAGTAGCTGTACTCCTCGATGACCTGGGTCACGATGGCGCGAACCTCGGGCTGGTCGCCGGGCTCGTCGTGGGTCAGGTTGTGGTGGCCGGCCGAGGCACCTGGGAAGAGCGTGTTCCCGACGGGACGGCTGAGCCAGTTCGATGCGACACGCGTCTGGTCGCAGGCGTAGGCCATGACGAGGATGTCCGCGAAGGCGCGCGACTTGGCCGAGAACTGCGGGCGACCGTCGATCTCGGGGTAGGAGGCCTCGGGCTCGGTCGGGTAGCCACACGACGCGAGGTTCGGCGGGTCCTCTTCCATGCGGGCCAAGCGCAGCTCGAGGGAGCGAATGCCGTCGAGGTGCTGCTCGAGGCGAGCTTTGTCCGCCGCTCCGACGCGTGCAGACAGGGCGTTGGTCTCGTTCAGGACCGCGTCGAGGATGCTGCGGCGCAGACCAATCTTCGGGTCGATGATCGGCGTATCGCCCGGCAGGGTGAAGCCCACACCGAACAAGCGCTCGAACAGCGCGTGAGGCGACTCCTCGGCCGGGTTCACGTTGTGAGGGCCGTTGTGCGAGTTGCCGATGCCGCCGTCGACGCTGACCTCGAGCGAGCCGTACAGGGTCTGTGACCCGACCTCGTTCGCGATGATCTGGTCGATCGAGGGCACCTGCATGGTGCTTTCATCGCCGGTGGTGATGCCCGGTGCGCAGGACAAGATGCCGGCGAGGCCGCTGTAGTGCGGAAGAACGTTGGGCACCTTCACGCTCATGCCGCTGACCGCGAGCAGCTTGTGCTTGATCGGTGCGAGGGCCTCGAGCTGCTCGGAGAGCGCCCAGTCGTCGGCAAAGCCTTCGCCGGTGGGGGTCCAGAGGTCCGGCACGTTGCCGTTGCCCCAGAACACCAGGCCAAAGCGCGTGGGGAAGCCGCTGGCGGTGCCGGCGTAGGCCGTTCCCTGGGCATTCATCATGCACTCGAGCGGCGGCAGCCCCACAGAGACGACGGATCCGGCCAGGAGGCCGCGCAGCACAGAGCGTCGGGTTGGGTACTTGGACATGCTTACTCCACGGCTCCGGCCTTGCGGAAGCCGTTGGATAGGACGGTGTCGACCACCAGGCTTGCGACGCGGTAGTTGCCCCGCTTGAAGTCGTCGCCGAGGGCAATGAGTGCGTCGGCCTCGCCCACCGACTCGCGGTGGCCGGTGGCGTAGCGGTACAGGTGGGTCTTCATGCAGTTCGGCGTGTCTTCATGCTTGGCGATGCGCTCAGCGAGGCCAAACGAGTCGTCGAAGGTATCTTCGCCGTTGCCAAAGTCACCGCTGGGGTCGATGGGGAAGTCGTTGTCGACGGTGCGGTATCGCCCGATGCCGTCGTAGTTCTCGAGACCGAGTCCGATCGGGTCGGTGAAGGCGTGGCAGGTCGCGCACGCCGGGTTCTCCATGTGGAAGGTCAGCCGATCGCGCATCGTCGGCAGATCTTGGTCGGCCTCGGGGATGGCGGTGTTCAGGCCAGCCGGCGGGGGCGGCAAGGGCTGGCAGAGCACAACCTCGCGAATGAACTTGCCGCGAAGGGTCGGCGAGGACTGGGTCGGGTGCGCGTTCATCGCCAACAGGCTTGCGTGTCCGAGCAGGCCGACGCGGCCGTCGGAGTCCGAGAACTCGATGGAGTCGAAGCCCTCACGCACCGGTGAGCGCACGTTGTAGAGCGCGGCGAGCTCTGGGTTGACCCAGGTCTTCTTGGTCGTGAACAAGTCGCGGTAGTCGCCGTCGGTGTCGAAGACCCAGTCCTCGAACAAACGCAGCGTCTCTTCTTCGGCGGCCGGCCCGATCTCGGGAGACCAGTGGTTGAAGAGGAAGGGGTCCTTGCTCACGTGCGCGACCTCGTACAGCTCGAGGTAGTCGCCGAAGAAGGTGCGTAGGCCGTGCCGGGCGCGGTCATCGGCGAGCAAGCGCTCAGTCTGCTCGATGAGTCCGTCGCGGTTCGTCAGGTTGCCGGCGGCTGCGGCGCCGAGCAGCTCGTCGTCCGGGATGGTGTTCCAGAGCAGGAACGAGAGTCGCTCGGCCATCTCGTAGTCGGTGAAGCGGTAGCCGCCGGAGCGGTCCGGGTCCGTCTCGCCGAGCTCGACTCGGTAGAGAAAGTTTGGCGACTGCAGCATGCCGGCGACAGCGAACTGAAGGCCGGAGTGGAAGCTTCCGAGCTCGTCGGAGGCCGCGTCGGAGATGCCAACCCAGACCGCAAGTTCGTCGGAGCTCAGCGGACGGCGCCACGCGTGCAGTCCGAAATCTTCGAGGAAGCTCTCGGCACAGGCCGTGTCTTCGGTGGTGCATCCGACCACTTCGTCGCGCCAGGCAGGGTCATCCATCACCTGCGCGACGGCGTCGAAGGCGGCGGCCTCGTAGAGCTCCACACCACGCGGAGAGATGGTGGTGATGCTGGAGCCGATCTCGATCAGTCCCTCGGCGGCCACATCGGGCTCGAGCCGATCCGAGACGAGCAGCTGCTCACCGAACAGATCGTGCAGGGCGTTCGTGTATTGAACCTGGGTCAGGCGCCGCAGGGTCGGGGACGGGGGCTCCACCTCGGGAGGCTCGCTCGAACAGGAGGCAAGCGCGACGAGGAGGAGCAGGGAGAGGCGCGGCATTCGGGCTCCAGCAGTGCGGGCGCATTCTACCGCAGGAATGCCCTGTCGTCGCGTGTTCGCTGACGCTCGTCAGGCGGCTCAGACCTCCATGAGACTCACGAAGAGCGGAATGCCACACGCGAACGAGAGCCCCAAGCAGATCAGCAGCTGAATCGACAGGTTCAGTAGGCCCAGCCCGACGCCCATATCTGCAGCCGCGGCACCGAGGCCCGTCTGTTGAGCTTGCGCCCGCCCGGCCATGCCGGTGGCCAGCCCAATCGCCGTCGCCATCAGCACCACGAGCATCGGAATCCACCAGATCACCGGAATGACGCAGAGCAGGCAGGCGAACACCTGCGCAATGAGACCGACGACCCCACTGATGACGCTCACGGTGGCCAAGGTGTTGGGGCGGACGTGCTCGAAGTCGTCGAACTCGCTCACTGGGCCGACTTTGCAGCACCCGCGCCGACCCGGGCTTGAAGGGCGGTGTAGCCCTCGTGGCCGAGGATCTCAGTCATGCGTTCCTCGTGCTCTGCGCGAAACACCTTCATCTCCTCGCGCCCCTGCTCCGGGCTGACGTCGCCCTCGTAGATTGCGCGCCGGAAGTCGGTCAGGGTCAGCATGAAGTCCTCGGTGTAGGCCTTGAGCTTCTCGGTGTCCTCGACGCTGATGTTCTCCTCGATGGCGAAGGACTCGACCTCGTCGCGCATGTTGGCGAGCCAGATGTCGCGTCCACGCTCGCGCCGGGCTTCGGCATCGCGGCGCATCTCTTCTTGTTCTGGGGTGAGCATCGGCTCGGCCGCACTCGGCTGGGCATGGCGAACGACGGCCGCCCCCGACCGAATCAGCTCTTCTGGACTTCGCCCCTCGTAGAGGCCTGGCTGCACGGATTCGGCCTTCTGAACGGCCTGAGCGAGCTCGAGCTGGGTGTTCAGGCTGCGGATCTGAAGCGCCTGCCATCCGGAAAGGCCCGCGAGCAGCGCGACGCCGACCGCGAGTGCAACTCTCACCTGGTCCAAAGTGGCCTCCCCAACTGTTGTACTCCATGCTGGCGTCCCAGGACAGGCGCGCTGGGCTACAGTGCGGCGATGCTCGACTCCATCCACGAGGCCTTTCACCGGCGTACCGCCCGCAGCTATGCGGTGGTGGAGGCATTGGTCTGGGTGCTCGTCGCCCTATCGATCTTGCTCGTGTTCGCCGAAGTCGCCCGTGGAGAGCCACTTACCGGGGCTGTCGCTCAGATCGACACCGTGATTCTCTACCTCTTCGGTATCGAGATCGTGCTCCGCGTCGGCAGCTTTCGCCCCGCAGCCCTCGATGTGCTCGACCTGACGCCGGGCCAGCGTGCGTATCACCACGTGGTCGGCCGACTGCTCTTCTGCCTTCGTCCGCTGGTGCTCGTCGACATCATCACCGTCGCGGCTGTGGTGCCGGCGCTGCGTGGCCTTCGCGCGGTCCGCCTGCTGCGTCTGCTCCGGTCGATCAACTTCTGGCGCTACTCGTCGCCCGTGCAGAGCTTTACACGTGCACTTCAAGAGAATGTGCTGCTGTACACGCTCGCGTTCTCGGCGATGGGCGTCGAGGTCCTCGTCGGCGGCCTGACCATCTTCCAGGCCGAGAAGAACGTCGACAGCGACATCGCGACGATTGGCGATGGCATGTGGTGGGCGCTCGTGACCATCACGACCGTCGGCTACGGCGACATGACGCCCATCTCGCCCGTCGGAAAGGTCATCGGCGGTGTGCTGATGGTCGCCGGCATGGTCACGCTTGCCCTGTTCGCAGGCATCATCGGCCAGACCCTCTTGAACACCGTACTCAGCATTCGCGAGGAGCAGTTCCGTATGAGCGGCCACATGAACCACCTGGTGATCTGCGGCTACGACTCGGGCGCACGCATGCTGCTCGACGCGCTGCAGGCCGAGCGCTTTGGCGAGGAGACCGAGGTGGTCATCTTTGCCGAGGGGCCCCGAAGCGCCGATGTCCCACCGACCTTTGCGTGGACACAGGGCAGCCCGATCAAAGAGTCCGAGCTCGCCAAGGCGCGGATTCGCTATGCCCGAGCGCTGATCATCATCGGTCCTCGGGGGGTTCCACCAGAACTCGCCGACGCGCAGACGATTCTGACCCTCTTCACGATTCGTCGGTACCTACGGAAGACGGGCGTGAAGCGCAACGAGCCGCTGTACATCGTCGCCGAGATCCTCGATGCCGAGAACGTCTCGCACGCGGAAGCTGCGGGTGCAGACGAGGTCATCGAGACCACGCGCCTCGGCTTCTCGCTGATGGCCCACGCCATCACCACCCCCGGCTCCGGCCAGGTGATTAGCCAGGTTGCGGGTGCGAACCGGCACAACCTCTACGTCGATCCGCTACCCGCTTCCTGGGAAATTTCGGGGACGTTCGGCGAGGTGGCTGCGGCGGTGCGGCTGAAGACCGGCGCACTGGTCATGGGAATGCACATCGACCACGAGGAGCGCCTCAACCCTTCGGACGACGCGCTGGTACCCGCTGGGGCGCAGCTGATCTACCTGGCGGACAAAGCGTTGCTCGCGGTGGACTAGCGTGTCGCGATTCGTCTGACACGCAGGTGGGTGAAGGTGGGCTGGGCTAGAAACAGTCTTCGCAGGAGTTCCCATGTTCAAGAAGCTCGTCTCCGCCGGCCAACGCCTGACCTACGGAGCCTCGCCGGATGGCGGCCCCGAGTCGCTCGAGGCGCTGAGTGTCCACAAGCTCGACGGTGAAGACTTCGACCTCGACAGCCTCGACGGCAAGGTCGTTCTCTTCGTCAATGTCGCCAGCCGCTGTGGCCTGACGCCACAGTACGCGCAGCTCGCCGAGCTTCAGAAGACCTACGGCGACCGAGGCTTTACGGTGATCGGCAGCCCGTGCAACCAGTTCCTCGGTCAGGAACCCGGCAGCGCGGAAGAGATTCAGTCCTTCTGCTCGATCACCTATGGCATCGACTTTCCCTTGCTCGAGAAGCAAGAGGTCAACGGTGCCGGTCGCAGCCCGCTCTACCAATTCCTCATCGGCAGCGAGGCCGGAGGCGGGGACAACATCGCCTGGAACTTCGAGAAGTTCCTGGTCGGACGCGACGGCACGGTCCTCGCCCGCTTCGCGCCGAAGACACTGCCTGACGCACCGAAGGTCATCGCCGCGATCGAGGCCGCACTCGCCTAGAGGCTCTTCAGGAAGGCACCCAGGTCGGCGATCTCGTCGTCGCTGAGCGTCGAAGCATCGCCCATAGTGCCGATGACTGCGGTGCTGAGCACGTCCTCGAGGGTCTGACTCGAACCGTCGTGGAAGTAGGGGGCCGAGGCCGCCAAGCCCCGCAAGGTCGGCGTGTTCACCGAGGTATCGCCGCGAACGGCGTGGCTCTCGCCATCGGTGTAGGTCGGTGCCGGGTGGCAGTCTGCGCAGCCGACCTCGGGCCGGTTGAAGATCGCCTCACCGCGGTTGACGGCCTGCGCATCGAGGCTCATCGAGGGCATGGGCTGCCTGGTGAAGTCGATGTACGCCTCGACTTCGAGCGCGACGAGGCCGGTGGCTCCGGTGCCACCCATGCGGCCCTGGCTGGTCAGCTGCACCTCTTCGGCGACGCTCTCGACGTTGCTCTGCCAGGTGATCGGCGTGGTCTCCGAGACGACTCCGACGAGGGTTGGCGTCTGGCGCGGGCCGCCCTCGAGCGGCCATGAGAGACCGTCCTCGCGGCCATCGAAGTGGCAGGTGGCACAGGACACGCCGGCTCCGTTCGCTTGCATCATGTCGTCGACGGCGGTGTGGAAGCTCAACCGGCCGCGCTCGAGCTCGGGGTCGAAGGTCGACTCCGCGACGCGAATGCCGAGGCCGATCGGGTCGGCTTCTTCACCGGTGCCCGAGTAGAAGGGCTTGGCGTCAAAGGGCACGACGCTGCGGTCGAGCCAGTTGTGAACCACGGCGGTGTCTCGATCCAGGTACACCACCGAGCGCGGGCCGTTGCCCGTCCACTTCGCGGCACGTGGGCTTGCGGCGAAGCCCCCGGACACGAACTGCGCGTGGTCGAGGAAGGTCCGGACGTCGAAGATGTTCGCCCGGTCGGCGTCGCCTTCGGTGAGAGCCACCACAGTGCGTGACCCCTCCATCGGAAGCCAGAAGTCCTTGCCGTCCGGTGAGATCGTGATGCTCGATGGGAAGGAGCGCACGACGCGCGGAAGGGCAGAGGTGGTCTCGACCGCGGCTACGGCGTGAAGCGTGGGCAGGGTGCGCGCGACGCGGCCCGAGGTGTCCAAGCCGAACACGGCTGCGCCGGGGTTGAAGCGCCCGGGTCCTGCCGTGACTTCGGCGTAGTAGGTGTTGTTGCCGGCGGAGGCGGCCTCGTCGGCGGTGGTCTGGTTGTCGACATCGAGCACGGGGACCAGCAAGAAGCGCCCGTCCGGGGTGACGGCGGGGTCGCCGGTAACCCGCGTGGTCAGGGTGACCTCTCGCACGGCGTTCTGAAGGGTTGTGGGCTGTGGGGTGAGCTCGGTGACCTCGTCGTTGTCGAGATCGACCTGGTAGATGCCGCCTTGCTTCTGGCTTCCTACGAACAGCGTGTTCGCGGCGCTCACGGCAAGCCAGCGCGGCTCGTTCGGCACTGCCCACTCACCGGTCAACTCGAGGGTCTCGGCATCGAGAGCTACGACCTTGTCTTCGCGGCTGAGCGCGACGTAGACCTGGCCTTGCTCACTCACGACGACGCCGAACGGCTCGGAGCCGAGCTCGAGGGTCTGCTCCACCGACAGTCCGTCGGCGGTCTCTTGCAGGACGGCCAGAGACCCTTCCGTGCGCAGGGTGACGAAGACCCGGTCGCCGTGACGCGCAATGCGGGTGGGTTCGCCGCCCACCGCCGTCGTGATCACGGCTTCGCTGCCCACGTGGACCGTCGAAACCGTGCCTTCCTCGACGTTGACCACATGGACGGAGCTTCCGTCCGCCGAAGCGACGAGTGTCTTGCTTCCGCTTGCGTGCATGGGGTTGTCGAACTTCGAGTCCGAACAGCCGATCAGCGCGAGTCCGAGTAGCGCCGTCATTGCAACACGCATCATCCCTCCGAGTGCCCAGGTCATTGTGGGGCCATCATCGGGCGATCGCCACTGTTCTTCGCTGACAATGCCTTACTCGGGCCTCAGAGGCCGAGGGGCTCGATGTCGAACGTCGTTCGTCGCGTGCGGTGTTGCGGTGCGGCCGGGGCGCGAGCGGGCCGCAGCGACCCATCCCCGACCGGTGTCGGCTGCAAACACATCGTCGCAGCTCGACCCGGGGGGATGGGCTTCTGGGTGGGCTACACGGCTTCCATGACCGCGCCGGCGCCGAGGCCACCGGCGGCACAGATGCCGAGCAGGGCGGTGCTGCCCTTGCCGCGACGGTGCAGCTCATGAGCCACGGTGGTCACCATGCGTGCGCCGGTGGCGCCGAAGGGGTGACCGAGGGCCAAGCTTCCGCCGTACAGGTTCAGCTTGTCCCAGTCGACGTCGCCGACCGCCTCGTCACGTCCGAGGCGCTCCTTCGCGAACGCGTCCGAGCCGAGCATCTTCAAGATCGACAGGACCTGGGCCGCGAAGGCCTCGTGCATGTCGACAAAGTCGATGTCTTCGAGCTTCATGCCGGCACGCTCGAGGGCTTGCGGCATGGACAGCGCTGGTCCCATGAGCAGCTGGTCGCTGGGGTCGACACCGACGAAAGACCAGCTCTTGAAGGCGGCGAGCGGCGTGTAGCCGAGCTCCTTGGCCTTCTCTTCGCTCATGATCAGCACGGCGGCCGCGCCGTCGGTCAGCGCAGAGCTGTTGCCGGCGGTCAGGGTTCCGTCCTTGGCGAACACCGGACGCAGCTTCGCGAGCTTGGCTTCATTGCTGTCGCCGCGCACGATGCTGTCGCTGTAGATGGTCTTGCCTGACGGCGTTGTGATCGGCGTGATCTCGTCGTCGAACACGCCATCTTCGATGGCCTTGGCGGCGCGGTGGTGGCTCATCACCGCGAACTTGTCCTGCAGCTCGCGCGAGATGTCGTTGCGCGCCGCCATCTTCTCGGCGCTCTCGCCCATGACCTCGCCGGTGCTGCGCTCGGCAACCTTCGGCGCCTTCGGCACGATGTCGTTGATCGGGTGCAGCTGCGCCAGCACACCGAGCCAGTCGCGTGCGGAGCCGCCCTTGCCCATGGCCAGAGGCCCAACCTTCTGCACGAACTTCTCGGGCAGACCGATGGTGGCGTTGCTGGTCGAGTCCGAGCCACCGGCGATGATGACGTCGGCTTCACCGCGCTCGATGGCGGCGACGGCCAGGGTCACTGCCTGCAGACCACTCGCGCAGGCGCGGGTGACGGTCATGCCTTCGGCGGATGCCGGAAGGTCGAGGTCGAGTGCGATCTCGCGGGCGAGGTTCGGCGCGGTGGACGGCAGGATGACCCCGCCCCAGACCATGCTGTCGATGGCGGTGCGCGGCAGGTCCGTGCGCTCGAGCAGGCCCTTCACTGCAGCCACGCCGAGAGCAATGGTGTCCATCTCGACGAGGTCGCCGAAGGACCGGACGAAGGGAGTGCGGTTTCCCGCGACGATGACGGCGCGGCGCGCCTTCTTGACCTTGTTGGTCGTACTGACAGGCATCAGGCCCCCATGAGGTTGCCACCGCAGACGCGGTGGACGCTGCCCGTCAGACCGAAGGCCCCGGGCGAGAGAAGAAAGACAGCCATCTCAGCGATGTCGACGGGAAGCCCGCCTTGGCTGAGGTTGGCGAGACGGCGGGCCACTTCGCGAGTGG
Source organism: Pseudomonadota bacterium (assembly GCA_023954855.1). Lineage (GTDB taxonomy): Bacteria > Myxococcota_A > UBA796 > UBA796 > M1803. Next base: position 65,405 of record JAGSGY010000016.1, read on the forward strand.
CCACCGGGATGGCGGCGGTGAGGCGAGTCTCGATGAACCCGGGTGCAATCGCGTTCACCGCGATGCCGCGCTTGGCGAGCAGGGGTGCGAGGGCCTGGGTCACGCCGATGACGCCGGACTTCGACGCTGCGTAGTTGGTCTGGCCGACATTGCCGCCGATGCCCGCGATGGACGACAGCAGCACGATGCGCGACTCGTCGCGGAGCACACCGTCGAGCAGGGTCTCGTTGATGCGGTTGATGGCGGCGAGGTTGATGTCGAGGGTCATGTCCCAGAGCGCCGGCTTCATCTTGCCGATGGTCTTGTCGCGGGTGACGCCAGCGTTGTGCACCACGCCGTCGAGGCCGCCGAAGTGCTTGCGGGCGGCTTCGGCGATGAGGGTCGGGGCCTCGGGGTCGGTCACGTCGGCGAGCACGATCTCGGCACCGTCGAGGCCGTTGGCGACCTCGGCGAGCAGCTCGCCGTCAGCGGGACGGTCGAGGAGCAGAAGCTTCGCGCCCTCGGCGGCCAGGCGCTTGGCGGTGGCCTTGCCGATGCCGCGGGCGGCGCCGGTCAGCAGGATGGCCTTGCCGTCGAGCACGCGGGTGCGCGGAATGGGGGCGCTCGGCGCCTTGACGGTTGCGGTGAGGTCGAAGGGCTGTCCGCTGATGTACGCGGACTCCGGCGAGAGCAGGAAGCGGAGCAGCGGCTCCACTCGGTCCTCGGCACCCTTGGCGACGCGGATGAGCGTGGCGTTCGAGCCCTTGCGGCCGAGCTCCTTTGCGCAGGAGCGCACGAAGCCTTCGAGTGCACCACGGGCGCCGGCCTGGCGCACATCGGTGGCTTCCGAGACCGGACGACCGAGGATGACCAGGCGTCCCGACTTGTCGAGGCTGCGAATCCAGAAGTGCACCACGTCGTAGAGCGCGCGCAGCTCTTCGGCGGTGTCGAGGGTCGACGCGTCAAAGACGAGGGCGCGGTAGCGGCCCTTGGCGGTGGGCTCGAGGGGCAGCGCCTTGACCGGGCGACCGTAGGCCTCGCCGGCTTCGGCGTAGGCGGCCACTTCTTGGGCCGACTCGATGGCGCCAAACTCGGCACCTGCGCGAGCGACGGTACCGGCGATGACGCCGTGCAGCTCGCCCGAGACCGGGCCGGCGACAAGGACCTTGGCGTCGTGCAGGGGGCGCTCGACGAGCGCGCCGCGGCCGCGGCGAAGCGACTCGGGCATGGGAATGGGAAGGCCCAGGCGCTGAATGGTCGCGCGAGCCCGCTTGTTGCTGGAGAGGTCGAGCAGAAAGTCGCTCATCTAGGCCTCCTTGGCGGTAAAGGTTCCGAGCATGAAGGCGGGGCCGCCGGGGGCGGTGCCTACAGAAAAGCCGTCCGGGCCGTCTTCACGGCGGTCGACGAAGAAGCGCAAGCGCGCGGGCAGAAGGACGGGCTTGGTGAAGCGCACGTCGACCGAGCGCAGGCGATGCGGGTTGCCGGCGAACTGGGTCTTGATCACTGCCTCCATGGCGAGACCGAGGGTCGCGAAGCCATGAAGCGGCGTGGACTTGAAGCCCGCGGCCTTGGCGTACGGGCCAATCCAGTGAATGGGGTTGAAGTCGCCGGCGAGCAGGGCGTACTCGAAGCCCGCCTTGGGGCCAAGCTTCTTGGAGCCGACCTCAAAAGCGTTGGCGGGCACGACCGGCGGTCCCCGACGCTTGCCGCGGGGCCCGCGGCTCTTCTTCTTCACCACCGCGAACACGTCGGCGACGACGGCCTCGGGGTTGTCGGCGGTGCCCGTCGTGAGGCGCTGGTGGATGCGCCACTTGGTGTCGCTCTCTTCGATGTCCTGTAGCCAGGCCGAAGCGACGAGCTTCTTGTCGGACGGCAAGGGTGCGTTCACGGTGATGGCACAGCCCTGGTTCAGCACGCTGGCGATGGGAAAAGGAATCTCATCGAGGGTGCGGCCCATCAGTGCGAGGCCCCACTGCGGGAAGAACCACGGCGGAAGCGTGCCGCGGTAGGCGCGCTTGTCGGCGCCAAACCAGCGGATGTTGTCGGCGATGAGCTTTGGCGCGCGGGGCGCCAGGTCGAGGGTCACCTTCGGGCTCGGCACCGGCGGAAGGGGACCCTTGCCGTCGGGCGGGTTGAGCATCGACACTCCGGCGCGCGCGATGGCGGCCAGGCTCGAGCCCTGCTGAAAGATGTGTCGCTTCGAGACGTGCATCACGCCACCTCGCGGTCGGGAGCGGCCGCGGCCTCTTCGCCGTGAAGCTGGGCGAGGATGCGGTGACCGGTCGTCTTGATGAGGTCGAGCTGGTAGCGGCTGCGCGGCAGCGCGCGCTCGACGAAGGCCACGCAGAGCTCGCGGCGCTCGGGCCACTTCTTGGCCTGGCGGAACAGCTCGGAGGCGATGGCCGCATCGGTGAGCAGCTTGGCGAGGTGCTCGGCGTGAAGCATCGCGGGCGAGAAGTCGACCTTCGGGTCGAAGTCGCCGAGTGCGGAACCCCAGGCGGAGACAGGCTTGTTGCCGAGCTTCTCGGAGAGAATCCAGCGCATCAGGTGCACCTGGGCCCGCATCGCGAGGAGCTTGATCTTGTAGACGTCGCGGGTCAGGCCGTCGCGGTCAAAGCGGCTCTTGAAGCCGGCCTCGGCGAGCTGCTTGGCGAAGGTCTTCGAGTTGCCCATGATCCAGAGCAGGTTGTCCTTCATCGCCATCAGCGACTGAATCTGGCTGGTGCCTTCGTAGATGGGCAGCACCATGGCGTCGCGGAGCAGCTTCTCGGCGCCGTACTCGGTGGTGTAGCCGACGCCGCCGTGAATCTGAACGCAGCGCTGTCCGTACTCGACCGCCTTCTCGGAGCTGTAGTACTTGAGCAGCGGCGTGACCTTGCGGGCCTTCCACTTGAGCTTGTTCGACTCCTTGAGCAGCCGGGCCTCTTCTTCCGAGCCGTCCTCGGCCAAGAACTGGGCCTGCAGCTTGAGGCGCTGCGCGAGCTCCTCGTAGTAGGCAGCGCGGACGCCCATGGCGCGAATGGCGCAGGCGTCGACCTCCATCTCGTCGATGTAGTCGGCGATCATCTCGTGCTTGTCGATGGTCTTGCCCATCGACGGACGCTCTGCGGCGTACTGCTTGGACAGGTCGATGGCGTTCTCGATGAGACCCAGGCTCTCGAAGCCCACGCCGATGCGGGCGTTGTTCATGAGCAGGAGCATCAGGCGGAAGCCGTCGCCGCGCTCGCCGATGAGCTTGGCCGGGGTCTTCTCGAAGGTGAGCATGACCGTGGGCGAGGCGTGGTGCCCGAGCTTGTCCTCGACCTTGTCGAGGGTCGCGAGCCAGTTCTTGTTGCCGTCTTCATCGAGGTTGTAGGTCTCGACGAGGAAGAACGAGAGGCCCTTGAGGCCGGTCTCGGGGTCGCCCTGGGTCTCGGGCTCGGTGCGGGCGATCACGAAGTGGTAGCGACCGTTGCCCGACGTGATGAACATCTTGGTCCCGGACACGGTCCAGTTGCCGTCTTCGTCCAACTCGCCAACTGCGCGGAGTGCGGCCATGTCGCTGCCCGCGTCAGGCTCGGTGATGTCCATGCAGCCCCAGGCTTCGCCGCTGACGATGTCCATCGCCTCGGCCTCGAAGCGGGTCGACACGAGCTGCTTGTTCTCGAGGTCGACCGTGGTCGTGCCTTCATCGACCGAGAACATCAACATCGCGAGGGCCATGCCGCCATGAAACCCGTGGTGGGTCATGACGCTGACGTCGCCGCGGGCCATGAGCTCGGCCGAGAGGAAGTAGGTGATCAGCGGGGCATTCATGCCGCCGAGCTGCTCGGGCATGCACAAGCCGTGCACGCCGAGGTCCTTGAGCTGGTCGAAGATCGTGGTGATGCGGTCACCGAAGACCACGTCGCCGTCCTTGAGCACGTTGTGCTGCGTGTCGAGCTCTGCGGCGTACGGGGCGATCTCGTTGGCCGAGAACTCACCGATCAGGTTGAGCGTGTCGGCCCAGGTCTCCTTGGCCTCATCGAGGCTCTCGTACACATCACCCAGCATTTGGGTGTGCTCGTAGAGCGGGCCCCAGTCGATGCCTTTCTCGACGTAGAAGCGGAGATCGGCGTTGTCTTCGTAGAAGTTGGCCATTTCAGGTCTCCTTTGCCTCGCGCCGCTGGCGGTAGAGGCTTCGTTCGGCGATGCGCCGGAATTCTTTGATGCGGCGCTGATCCCAGCGCTCGCCTTGATCGTCAGCGACCATGTCGGTGACCGGGGACACCGCGAAGTGCGCGGTGGAGAGCAAGACCATCTCGGTGAGCCAGGCCTTGGGATCGACATCGGCGTGGATGTGACCGCTCGCCTGCCCGCGCTCGATGAAGTCCGAGATCAGGCCGAGCCAGGGCTGCACGTGCTCGCCGAGCCGCTGGCGAAGCTCTTCGGGGCGGTCGAGCGCCTCGCGCAGAAGCATGCGGGAACGCGTCGAGTCCTGACCAAAGAAGCCGAGGGCCTCGCTGATCACCGCCTCGAAGCGATCTTTGCCCGTCGCGGCGGCGAACAACACGCGCGGCAGCACTTCTTTCCAGCCCGACAGGAGCTCGTCGACGACAGCTCTGCGCAGCGCGTCCTTGGACGGGAAGTGGTGCAGAAGTGAGGGCTTGGCCATGCCTGCCGCGTCTGCGATGGCCTGAATCGACGTGGCTGAGAAGCCACGATCCGCGAACAGGCGCATGGCTTCGTGAAGCACGCGCTCGCGTCCGGATCTTTCGTTGGCTGGCTGTTGGCTCATGCAAACCGTGTGGTTGGGTGGTGCGAACCGTGTGGTCGACTGCCTTCTAACCGCCTGGTTGGTTTGCGCCTACCATGTGGTAGGGAGATTCTGTCAAGAACGGTCCGATCGCGGTTCTGTCAGGGTCTACAGGCCGGTCTTTCGAGGCATGTCAGGCGAACGGGCGGAGGATCGGTGAATGACGCATCAGCATCCTTTTCGCTGTACTGACTTCCCTTGGCCGTCATGGGTTAGTGTCGGTCCCCGAACGGAGGGGCGATGCCCTGGACTGCTGCGGACATCCCCGACCAGACCGGCCGAAGTGCGGTCGTCACCGGCGCGAACGGTGGCCTGGGTGAAGTGACGGCCCGCGAGCTTGCCCGCAAGGGCGCACACGTCATCATCGCTGCGCGGAACCTCACCAAAGCCGCAGACGCAGAAGCGCGCATTCGCGAAGCGATACCGTCGGCTTCGGTCGAAGTGCGGCCCCTCGACCTGGCTGATCTCGCGTCCGTTCGAGCCTTCGCGGACACCTACCAGCGCGACACCCTCGATCTGCTCGTCAACAACGCTGGCGTGATGGCGATTCCGTACCGCACGACCGCTGACGGCTTCGAGATGCAGTTCGGCACCAATCACCTTGGACACTTCGCGCTCACCGGCCTGCTGCTCCCGAAGCTGCTGAACTCCGCATCCGGTCGCGTGGTCAACGTCTCCTCCAACGCCCATCGCATGAAGCAGATGGAGTTCGACGAGCTGCGCGGCGACGCTGGCTACTCGCCGTGGGATGCCTACGCGCGCTCCAAGGTGGCCAACCTGCTCTTCACCTACGAGCTGCAGCGCCGACTCGAGCGGCGTGGGGCGTCGGTGCTCTCGGCTGCAGGCCACCCTGGCTACGCCGCGACCGATCTTCAGCACGTGGCCCCTCGGCAGAGCGGCAGCCGCTTCATGGCCGCGGTGATGGCGGCTGGAAACGCCGTGATCGCGCAGTCTGCCGAGATGGGCGCGCTTCCGCAGCTGTTTGCCGCGACCCATCCCGACGTGGTCGGCGGTGACTACTACGGCCCCGGCGGCATGTTCGAGTTCCGCGGCTACCCCAAGAAGGTCGAGTCCTCGAAGCGCTCGCACGACACCGAGCTTCAGCGGGATCTCTGGGACAAGAGCGTCGAGTTCACCGGCGTGGACTACGCCGCCCTCGCCTAGCTGGTCAGACGCTTTACGGCGTCGTGGTACTCGCGCACAACCTCCTCGACGATCTCACCAATCGGCTTGATCTCGTGGATGGTGTCGACGCCCTGTCCGGCGCTCCAGATGTCGCGCCAGCGCTTGGCGGCCTGCGGGCGGGCGGGGTCGGCATCGGTGGGGATGGTCGACTTGATGAAGTTCGCGTTCACCCCAGAGATCTGGTCGGTGTAGACGATGTCGTCGTGGGTCGAGTCGACGATGAGCTGCTTGTACGCGTCAGATGCGGCGCACTCGGTCGAGGCGATGAATCGCGTCCCCATGTACGCAAGCTCGGCGCCGAGCGCGAGGGCCGCTGCGACCTGCTCGCCACCGCTGATGCATCCGGCGCCAATCACGGGAACATCCAGCTGGCTCCTTAGGTAGGGAATCAAGGCGTAGGGGTTCACGGTGCCTGCATGGCCTCCGGCGCCCTGCGAGACCGCGATGATGGCGTCGACACCTGCGCCCTGTGCCTTGAGGCCGTGGTCGAGCCGGATCACGTCGTGAAAGACGGTCATGCCCTTCGGGTGCACGCGCTTCACGATCTCGGTGGGGTTGCCGTACGAGGTGATCATCACCGGCACGCCGTACTCGATGCACAGTTCGACATCGCGCTCGCGGCGCTCGGGGTCGGTCAGCCCGATGGTGACGTTGATCGCGAACGGCTTGTCCGTCTTCGAGCGGAGCCATTGAAGGTCGGCCTCGAAGGCCTCGGCGGTGCGGGCGTTCAGGCTCGGCATGGCGCCAAGGATGCCGGCTTCGGCACAGGCGAGCAGCATCTCGCGGTTCGAGATGAGGAACATGGGAGCGGCGACCAGCGGGTAGGTCAGGCCGAGCTTTCGCGAGAGGGCAGTCGAGAACGCGGGCAGGGGGGCCTCCTTGGGTGCCCGAACGCTAACCCAGCTCTCGGCGGCGCCTCGTCAGAACTCCAGCAAGAGCCAGGGCGAGAAGGCCGCCGCTTCCCGCGTGATTGCAGCTGCAGCCCCCCACCTGCTCGAGCGGCTCGGCCTCGGCGCTCGCACGGCTCGTGGCCAGGATCACGACCTCGGTGAGGAAGGTGAGGTCGACTTGATCGATGGTGTCCTCACCGGTGTGGTAGCTGGGCGGCAGCGGAAAGGTGCCGATGTGAAGTGCGGGCATGCCAGCTTCCCAGAAGGGAAAGTGGTCGCTGCGTTCATCGCCGCCGAACAGGTCCTGGTCGACCCCCGTGACGTCGATGTCGACGGCGTCCTCGGCCAGCGCCTCGATGGCGTCCGCCTCGGCGACCCAGCGCGCGTCGTACGAGAACCAGAGCACGTCGGAGTCGCCAGGATTGTGGCCGACCGGGTCAAAGGCCAGGGCCAAGTGCACGGTCTCGCCGCTGGCTTCGAGTGCCGCAACATGCGCGAAGGACCCGACCAGGCCGACCTCTTCGGCCGAGAACGCGACAAAGCGCACCGAGCGCTCGAAGCCGGGCTCCCAGGTCGAGAGCACCCGCGCGGCTTCGAGGAGGGTGGCAACGCCGCTCGCGTCGTCGTCGGCGCCCGGAGCCGGATCGGTGCTCGCATCCCAGCCGTCGTCGAGGCTGGCCGTGCTGTCGTAGTGGGCCATCAGCACCATCGGTGCGAGGGCGGGGTCGGTGCCCGGCAACTCCGCGATCACGTTGTGCAGTTCGTATGGGCTGGTGCTGGTGTCGAAGGCCTCGGTCCAGACGGTGAGGCCATCGATGGCTTCAAATCGCTCGACCACCCAGCGCTCGGCGCGCTCGATCTGCGGGTGCTTCACGGAGCGGCTGATCAGGCGCGTGCCATCAGCGAGTTCGGCCTCGCCGGTGAGTTCGCGAAGATCGGCTTCGATACGAGCCGGGTCGACCTGGTCGCGAATCCAGGCGGGGTCGGCAGCGAGCGCGGCAACGGTAAGGAGAGTGAGCACGCACCATCGTAGCAATTGGCGCGCGATCGGGTAGAACAGGGCGATGACACCTTCAGCCCTGACCTTCCTCACGGACGAGGACCGCGACGCGCTCCTGGCCCGTGCCACGCTGACCCATCGGCTTGATGGAGACGTTCTTCTCGCCGCCTCCGACGCGAGCCGGGCGCTGTATTGGGTCGTCGAGGGCTTCGCGCTCGTGCAGCGCACGGTGGGCGGCGTACACCTGTCGGTCGCGCGCCTCGGGCCTGGCGAGTTCTTCGGTGAGATGTCGTTGATTGAACGCGCGCCGACCACGGCAGCAGTGGTTGCGGACGGACCCGTGCAGATTGCGAGAGTCGGGGCAGATGACCTCAACGCGCTGGCCGATGGTGTCGGCGGCTTCGAGAAGCGCTTCTATCGGTCGTTGGCCGTGGTGCTGTCCCGTCGGCTTCGGGAGCTCGGGTCTTTCGTGGCCTCGGTCGACAAGCAGACGGAAGAGCGACACCAAGACCTGTTTGAGCGACTGCAGCCCCCCGAGCCTTCGGAGCACCGGGCACTGCTCGCAAAAGTGGGCGACCTGAGACGCCGTCTCAGCGATTCTGAGTTCTCGGTGGCCCTGGGCGGCGACCCGACAGATGTGACCGAGCGCGTGTTCGACGAGGTCGTCTCTCTGCTTCGGGTTCGTGGACCCAAAGCGGCCGGGGTCTTGCACCGGGAGCTGTTCGCCGCTTGGATGACCAGCCGCACCATCGCGGGCAGCTTGCTGCGCATCGGCGGAGAGGCTTGCGGACCCAGAACTCGCGAGCTGGTGCTCGCCAATGAACCCGACGGGGATGGGCCAGCTGGGCGCGCGTTGGACCGCTGGTTTCTCAATCGCGCCGCATTAGTCGGCATGCGCCAAGCCTGTGCCAGCGCCGCCCGACAGATGACCGGTGAGTCGGTGACCCTACTCGGCGCCGTGCAGGGCGAAGTCCTCCGAGGCGCCACCGCACGCTTTGTCCAGGTGAACGTGCTCGACCGTGACGAGGGCACCTTGCTCGACGTCCACGGAAGTGTCGGCGGCAAGAAGGTCTTGCTGGCGCAGATGTCGATTCATGAGCTGCTTCGGGGACGCGGCCGCCTGACGCTCGAACCGGCGGATGCGGTGGCCGGCATCGGCTTGCTCGATCGGACGTCGCCGTCGGAGCTCACTGCATTGCTCGAGCTGTGCGGGCGCATGCTCGCGCGCGAGGGTGTGCTCTGGCTGTCGGGCACCTTGCCAAGCGACCCCGAGTTCGCGCTCTACCGCCACCTTCTCGGCTGGGCAGGCCATCGGTACGAGCCCGAGCAGGTTGAGGCGGCCGCGGGTCAGGCAGGTCTCACGGTGACGGTCGAGACCTACGATGTGCACGCGCTATACGCGCTTCGGTGGGCCGCAGATGCGACCTGATGTCCCCGAGCAGCGAAAGCTCGTACTGGTCATGGTCGGACTGCCGGCCCGTGGCAAGACCTACACCGCCCGAAAGCTCGCCCGGTACCTGAACTGGCGAGGGCACAGCACTCGCGTCTTCAATGTGGGCAACTACCGACGCCGCGATGTCGGTGCCCAGAAGCCGGCGAGCTTCTTCGACCCGCGCAACGTCGAGGGGCTCGAAGCGCGGCGGCGGGTCGCCATGCGCGCCCTCGACGAGCTGTTGAGCTGGCTTGACGAGGGCGGGCTCGTGGCCATCTACGACGCGACCAACTCCACGCGCTCGCGTCGTGACCTCGTTCGTGGGCGCGTCGAAGCCGCCGGCCATCGCGTCGTCTTCATCGAGTCCGTGTGCAACGACGCGGCCGTCGTCGAGGACAACATCCGAAGCACGAAGCTCCGCAGTCCCGACTACGCCGGTGTCGAGGCCGACAAAGCCGTGGCTGACTTTCGCGAGCGCATCGCCTTCTACGAGCGGGCCTACGAGCCGGTCGATGATGCCGAGCTGTCGTGGGTCAAGATCGTCGACTTGGGGCGCCAGGTCGTGGTCAACCGCATTCAGGGCTACCTGCCGGCTCGCCTCGTCTACTTCCTGATGAACTTGCACACCGGTGAGCGACGCATCTGGCTGACCCGGCATGGCCAGTCGATGGACAATGTCGCCGGTAAGCTCGGCGGCGACTCCTCGATCTCGCCGCTCGGTCAGCAGTATGCGGCTCGGCTCGCCGAGTTCATGCGCGAGCGCGCCGGCGACGAGAAGGTTCCGGTGTGGACGAGCACCTTGCAGCGCACCATTCAGACGGCTGCGGGCCTTCACCTGCCGAGCGTGGCCTGGCGTGCTCTGGACGAGATCGACGCGGGCATCTGCGAGGGTCTGACCTACGCCGAATTCGATGGACGCTTCCCCGATGACTTTGCGTCGCGCAAGGCCGACAAGCTGCGCTTTCGCTACCCACGCGGTGAGTCCTACCAGGACGTCGTTCGGCGGGTGGAGCCGGTGTTGATCGAGATCGAGCGCCAGCGCCGGCCGCTTCTGGTGGTCGCGCACCAGGCGGTGCTTCGCGCCTTGTACGGCTACTTCTTGGACAAGGACCCGGTCGCCGTGCCGCATCTCGAGGTACCGCTGCACATGGTCATCGAGCTCACGCCTCACGCGTATGGCGCTACAGAACGGCGGTTTGAGCTGGGGCCTCGTGTGGGCTCAGAGCCGAGCTGGAATGCGGCTGCGTCGAGCTAGGCATTGCCTCGGGCAGGCTAGCTCTGGCGCGTTAAAGCCGGTGGTTCACGGAGAAGCGAAATGACCTGGGCGCTCGATAGCTGGCGTGGACTTCCGATTCGCCAGCAGCCGAACTACGACGATCCGGCGGCCGTCGAAGCCGCACTCGCCCAGGTGCGTGCGTTGCCCCCACTCGTGCATGCGGGCGAGGTCGACCACCTCCGTGCTCAGCTCGCGCGCGTCGCGGCGGGTGAAGCCTTCTTGCTCCAGGGCGGTGACTGCGCCGAGCGCTTTGTCGACTGCGCGCGGGCTCCCATCGAGGCGAAGCTCAAGATCTTGCTGCAGATGAGCCTCGTGCTGACCTGGGGCGCACGTATTCCCGTGGTCCGCGTCGCGCGCATGGCCGGTCAGTACGCGAAGCCACGCTCCCGCGACACCGAAGTCGTCGAGGGCTACGGCGAGATTGCGTGCTACCGCGGCGACCACGTCAACGGGCACCACCCGTCCGAGCGTCGCCCCGACCCGAAGCGGCTCGTCGACGCGTACTTCCACTCCGCAGCGACGATGAACTACGCCCGCGCACTGCTCGACGGTGGATTCGCCGACCTCCAAGAAGCAGACCACTGGGATCTCGGCTTTGTCCGTCACGCCGAGCGGCGCGCCGCCTACGAAGACATGTCGGCTCGCATTCTCGATGCACTCGACTTTATGCGGGTGACGGGCGTCGAGGACCCTGCACTGCACTCGGTCGACCTGTGGTCTTCCCACGAGGGACTGTTGCTGCCTTGGGAAGAGGCGCAGACCTTCGAGATGAACGGGCGTGCCTACAACCTCGGTGCTCACTTCTTGTGGATTGGCGACCGCACCCGGCAGGTCGATGGCGCCCACGTCGAGTACTTCCGCGGCATCGCCAACCCGATTGGTGTGAAGTGCGGTCCCACGATGGCAACCGACGAGCTGCTCCGCTTGCTCGACGCGCTCGACCCGGACCATGAGGCGGGGCGCATCACCCTGATCACTCGCTACGGCGCCGAGAACGCGGCCAAGATGCTTCCCGCTCACGTGCGCGCTGTCCAGTCTTCGGGTCGCAAGGTGGTCTGGTCTTCGGACCCGATGCACGGCAACACGACCAGTGCGGCGACCGGCGTGAAGACGCGCAACTTCGACCGCATCCTGAGCGAGCTGCGCACGGTGTTCGAGGTCCACGAGTCTGAAGGAACCCACCTTGGTGGCGTGCACTTCGAGCTCACCGGTGCCGACGTCACCGAGTGCACGGGCGGTCCCCAAGAGCTCGGCGAGCACGATCTGGCGACGGCGTACGAGACCTTCTGCGACCCCCGCCTGAACTACGCGCAGAGTCTCGAGATGGCCTTCCTCATCGCGAGGCGTCTGCAGGGAACGCGCTGAGCGCCTCGAGGGTGCGCTGCTTGGCCTCTTCGACCTGAGCCTCGAAGTCGCCGAGATTCCAGAGCTTTGCACCGCTCTTCGGGGTGCGGACCACGGTCACGCCCTCGGGCACAGGTGCGTCCTCGCCGCCGCGTGAGCTGTCGACCAGATGCAGGATGACGGCCCGGTCGGGCCGGTGTGCTCGCCACGCCTCGAGTGCGGTTCGGTCGACCACGCCGCCGTCCTGATAGGGCACACCGTCCAGCACGACGGGCGTAAAGAGATACGGAATGGCGCAGCTTGCCGCGACGGCCTGCCGCAGTGGGCCCGAGGTCAGCAGCGACGGACGCCGGCCCGGACCCATGACGCCGACCCCGAACGGGCGCTCGAGGTCTTCGATGCGCTCGGGGAGGAACTCCGCCAGCCGGTCGATGACGGGGCCCATCGCGAAGAGGCCTCGCCAGGGGGTGCCAGACAGCGCGATCTGGCGCAGCGGAGGGGCCTCGTTCAAGAGTGCGCCGATATCCTCGGCGGGTACGCCGGCCGAGAAGAGAGACCCGGCAAGGGCTCCGGAAGAGGTGCCGCAGACGCCACCCACTTCGATTCCGCGTTGCTCGATGGCGGCGAGGAAGCCGGTCTGGCGGGCAAAGGCGAGAAATCCGCTCGAGAGCACGAGTTCCGTGGGCACTAGTTCTCCTCGGCGATGCCGAGCGCGGACTTTGCCCGGGCCAAGCGCGCCCGGCGGGCTGTGCCGGCAACCTTGAGCAACTTCAGGTCTCGCGAGAGTCGCTCGTCGGTTTCGGCCACGGGCAGGATCAGCGCGTGGGCCTGAGACATCAGCCCATCGAGGACCAAGTGCACCGCCGGATCACGCGGCGAGGCGTGGGACAGCGCCCAGAGACCAGCAAGGACGGCGGCCCACGCTGGGTCGCGGGTCTGACGCAGGCCAAAACCACAGAGCGCGGCCGTCACGAACAGGTCCTCAACGGTGCGGAACGGCTTGATGATGTCGGCCCAGCCGTCACCTGGCACTCGGGAGGAACGGGGCACGCGCGTATCGATGTGGACCTGGAAGTGGGGGACTTCAGGGACGAAGGGCGTCGGCGGCATGGGCTTCAAGGTGACGCCTTCCGCGTTCGCTGGCACGGCGTACACCCCGATGACGGGTCGCCCGTCTCGCATTCCTTCGTTCGCAGCGACGAGCAGGGTCTCAGCACGGTCGGCGAGCGTGGACCAGTGCTTCGTCCCCTGTAGGTGAACGACTTCGCCCCCGGTCGCCGACGTCTCGATCGAACGAGGATGGTTGCCCTTCGCCTCGGTGACGCACAGTGCGGCTGCAGAGAAGCCGGGGAGGAGGTCCGCGAGCGCAGCGCGGTAGGCCACGGCGAACACGCCGGCCATGCGATCCGAGCGTGCGGCGCCGGCCACGGCGCGGGCGAGGGGAGTGGCGTCGCCGAAGGTGGCTTCGGTCGCGTGCAGCCAAGGGGCGAGGGCGTCGACGACCTCGACGGGGGCGGTGAGCGCGTCGCGGATCATCGCCGATAGCGTGGGGGCGGCCGTGGTTTGAGTCATCGGGTCTCCGGCGTTGTTCTACCCCGGTTCGGGGATAGGGGAGGCCATGACCGACTGCCCCCAGTTCCGCTTCGTCGGAGGTACCGATGCGCGCCGATGCTGAAGCCGAGGTGGTGATCCCGGGAGTGATCGACCTTCGACGCACACTGCTCGCCCACTCGGTCTGGGGTTCGTCCGTGGACATTCGGGCGAGCGAAGACCGGGTGGATTGGGCGATTCACACGGAAGAAGGTCCCTCGGCTCTGGCCTTCGTGCAGCTGGCTGCGGACCGGGTGGGCGTGAAGGCGTGGGGACCCGGTGCCGAGAACCTCGTGGAAGGGGCGCCCGATGTGCTCGGAGTCCACGATCGACCCGAGTCCTTCGACACGGAACACCCGTTGCTTCGCGATCTCGCGCGTCGATATCGCGGGGTGCGCTTCGGGGCCTCTCGTCGTGTCTGGCCAAGGCTGGTGAGCGCGGTCATTGGTCAGATGGTCACCAGCAAGGGCGCTGCCCGCTCCTTTCGAGAGCTGGTGCGCGCATACGGTGAGCCCGCGCCGGGACCTGCCGGGCTGACCTGTGTTCCGACGGCTGCCGCGCTTCGGCGCCTGTCCTACTTCGAGTTCACTCCGTGTGGCATCGAGCGCAAGCGTGCGCAGACCCTGATGGCATGCGCGCGGCGTCCAGGGCGGCTCGAGCAGGCGATACAGATGTCGGGCGAGGAGGCCTTGGAGTGGCTGCAGCGCTTTCCCGGCATTGGGCCGTGGACCGCCGCGCTCGTCGTCTCGTCCTCGCATGGCGACGCAGACTGCGTCGTGGTTGGGGACTACCACCTGCCGAACCATGTGACGTTCAACCTGGCCGGTCGACCCCGTGGAACCGACGCCGAGATGCTCGAGCTTCTCGAGCCGTACCGTCCCCATCGCGGGCGTGTGCTCCGGATCATCAAGCACGGTGGCAAGAGCCCACCCAAGTACGGCCCTCGCTCGGACGTGCGCAACATCCGCTGATCTGGCCCGGTCCTTGCACAGGGGGCAGCGGAGGTCAGATGACCAAGGCGACCCGCGTACCCCGCTATACCAGCTACCCGACCGCCCCCCACTTCGGCGCGATCGAAGAGTCCGATGCGCGCGCCGCCCTCGCGCGGGTGGACGGCCCTTTGTCGGTCTACGTTCACGTGCCGTTCTGCAAGCAGCTCTGCTGGTATTGCGGCTGCCATCGGGAGATTCGTCGACAGAGTGATGCCTCCGCCCCCTACACGGACCTTCTCATCCGAGAGCTTGAGTTGCTCGATCGCGACCTTGCCAATGGCCGCGAGACGCTCCAGCTCGCCTTTGGCGGTGGGACGCCGAGCTTTCTGCTTCCCGAGGACATGACTCGGCTGGTGAGGGCCATCGAAGCCCGTTGGCCTCGCGCTGAAGGGGCGGAGTGGTCGATGGAGCTCGACCCACGCACCGTCGATCCCGATCGGCTCGACGGCTTGATGGACCTTGGCTTCAACCGGTTCTCGCTCGGGGTCCAAGACATTCATCAAGAGGTGATGCGAGCGGTGAATCGCGAGCAACCCCATGAGCTGTCCGAGGCGCTCGTGGAGAGAGTGCGCGACCGCGGTGGGGTGGGCTTGTCCATTGACCTGCTCTACGGCTTGCCCGTCCAGACCGAAGAGAGCTGGGGCCGTACCCTCGAGTGGGCCGTGGCCCTCGGGCCGGACCGCATGTCCATCTTTCCGTACGCGCACGTGCCCTGGATGCAGCCGCAGCAGAAGCTCATCGAAGCAGACCTTCCCGGCACCGAGCTTCGCAATGCCCTTCGGGATCTGGCGTGGGAACGGCTCTCGGCGGCTGGCTACATTCGGATTGGCATGGATCACTTCGCGAAGCCGACGGACAGCCTTGTCGCGGCCCGAGACGCGGGGGCGCTGCACCGGAACTTCCAGGGCTACTCGACCCATCGGGGGCTCGACATGGTCGGCCTCGGAACCAGCGCAATCTCGAGCTACGGCGGCAGCTACGTGCAGAACCTGAAGGACCTCGAGGCCTACACCACCGCGGTGAAGGACGGCCAGTTGCCGATCGAGCGCGGCTTCGTGTTGTCAGACGAGGACCAGCTTCGGCGCGAGGTCATCGGCGACCTGCTCTGCCGCTTCGCGGTGCGCTTCGGGGACTACGGGGTCACCGCCGAGCACTTCAAGGCGGAGCTCGACCAGCTCGAGGCACTCGAGCAGCGTGGCTGGATCCGTGTCGAAGGGGACGCTGTCCAGGTTCTGCCCGAAGGTGCCGAGAGTGCACGCATGGTCGCGGCGGCCTTCGACCAGTACCTCGGAGCGTCTTCGGCCCAGTACTCCCGGCTTCACTGAGCTGTGCCAACTCACCCAATCTGCGCGTCAAAACGCGCAGGTGTCAGCCAGGCACGCCGCGCATTGCGGGTCCTCGCTGCGCTCCACAATTCTGCTGGCCTGTGCTGCCCCGCTCGGGGTAGGCTGCCCCCAATCCCCACGGAGTGACGATGCATCGCGCCCTTGCGCCCCTCCTTTTGTTGGCCCTCGCTGGCTGCGAAACGGAAGACGCCCAGGACAGAATCACCATTGAGCTTGCTGACGGCGAGCCCAACGTACGCATGGACCTCGAGCCCATCACCCTCACGGATGTCGACAACAACGTCGACATCACGGTGACCTTCGACGCGCCGGACACCGAGAGCGCCGACAGCAATTCGGTGCTGTTGTTGCAGTACCGGGTGCTCTACGGCGTCGGCGACATCGCCTGTGACTCCGAAGGTTCTGACTGCACCTATATTGCCGGCGATATCTACTCTGAGCTCTCCGAGGGCGGCACCGAGTCGCTGTCGCTGCGGGGTGCGGTCGAAGCGCAGCTCGACTGGGCCCAGGCGCACTACACCAGCGACGAGCTCGACGTGAGCGCGCGTGTTCAGCTTCAGGGCTACTACGGCACCTCCGAGCGGCTCGATTCCTATCACCAGGCCCTAATTGCCGAGCCGCCTGACCAGGACGAGATCGATAAGCATCTCTCGTACCTGGAACGCGTCGACGCCGGCTACGATTTCATCGCAACTTTTGCTGACTACAGGTAGGTCATGAAGCCTCTCTGCGTAATTGCTCTCCTGGCGCTCAGCGCTTGCACCACGGTTGATCCGACCGAAAACCAGCTCGACGACTGGACCCCTGGGGTTCCGACGACGGGCGGCGACACCGGTGACACCGGAACCATCGACACGGCGAACCCAGGCGGGTTGCTAAAGATTACCCCTGTGCTGGCTTACGACGGTCGCTTTGGCACCGTTGCAGACCCGGACCTCGACTGCGAGCTCGATACCACCGGCGGATACGCCGAGCAGTCGTGTCAGCTCGAGGCCAACGAGCTGGACCTCTACTTCCACGGCTGGGCGTACAACCTCAGCATCCCGGCCAACACCTGCGACTACCTGTCGATCATCTCGTACTACTACCAGGCGTGGAGCATGGGTACCGGGCCCACGTTGGTCGAGTACAAGGTGGACGAGTCAGGGCAGTGGCTCTCCGATACCTCGAATTCCGTCGGCGGAGCCCCCACGTGTGAGTTCGACCACTCGGGCCTTCAGAACCCTGGTCCGAACTGCTGTTACGGTGAATATCAAGTTCAGGTGACCGTGGTCGCTGCCGGTGGTGGCGAGACGGTTCAGCCGATTTCACCGCCGATCGAGTGGGGTGGCGGTGCCCCCGGCTCGTGCTTCGAGGGTGCGGCCTACCACTCCTCGGCGACCGAGCTCACCGAAGACGGCTTCCCCAAGGTGCTCGTCGTCGACATTGACGAGTCGGCGGACAGCAACTTCTCGGTGTCCTTCGACTCGCCGCTCGGCCTTCAGGTCGGCAGCAACGTCACGGTTGCGAACTACCTCGAGGCCGGGGCTGCGATTCCTGCTGGACGCGCAGTCGGTATTCCCGAGTACTACGTGTCCTGTGTCGATCAGGCCGCTGAAGTCCGTGGGCGCTTTGCGATGACGGTCCGCGAGTGGGACGAGGAGGCTCAGTTCGATCTCGAGTCCGAGGGCGATCCGAACAGCGGAATTCAGTCGGCACCTGGGGCGGCTGCTCCTGAAGAGTCGAACGGATCGGGAAGCCTGATCAACGACTTCTGGGACTGGCAGGACTTTGGCCTGAACAGCATCGACTTCGTCGGACCGAACGGCGGATAGCACTCGCTCGTTCGAGGAGCGGCCCAGATCGAAACTAGCGCCTGCGATCTCTACGTTGGCGGACTAGGGTGTGCCTCCTTGGAGGCCGCTCGATGCGTACGCTGACCGCCCTGATCCTACTTGCCGCCTGTAACGGGCCTGCCACTGACGACAGCGGGCCGGTCGACACGGGGTCCGACACCGGAATCACCGACTCTGGCGATTCCGGCGACACGGGTGAGTCGCCTCCGGATCTAACCGTGGGCGATCCCACGGCGGACGTCTCAGTCGAGACGTGCTCGAATACACTCCCAGCGCCTGCATCTGGCGAGCTCTGCACGGTCTCTGGAGATCCAAGCACCGCGACCCACTTGCTTCTGCAGGGGCGGGTCCTCGGTGTAGACAAGGTGTTCGAGGACGGCGAAGTGCTCGTCGAGCTCGGCGACAACGGCACCATCGAGTGTGCGGGCTGTGACTGCACCGAGCCCTCGACGACGGTCACCGTGTCCTGCCCGGACGGCGCCATCTCCCCCGGGCTGGTCAATGCGCACGACCACATCCGCTACGCCACCGAGTCCCCCGTGGGCCACGGCGACGAGCGCTACGACCACCGCCACGACTGGCGTCGCGGGACCCGGGGGCACACCTCGCTTCGTACGAGCTCCAGCAACGATCGCGAGGCGCTGCTCTACGGTGAGCTGCGCATGCTCTTCGGCGGAGCGACCTCGATCGCGGGCTCCGTGAGCAGTGTCGATGCACAGGGTCTGCTGCGCAATCTCGATGCGGCGGAGCACAACGAGGGCTTGGGTTTCTACGAGGCGAACTACGAGACCTTCCCGCTTGGCGACAGTGATGGCCAGCTCGCGGCGACCGGCTGCTCCGAGTACCAGCTCGACACGCCTACGGCGCTGGGCTTTCGCGTGTACCTGCCCCACATCGCCGAGGGCATCGATGCCGAGGCTCAGAACGAGTTCCTCTGCCTGTCTTCGGACAGCAACGGCGGCATTGACCTCATTGCGCCGAACACCTCGATCATCCACGGCGTAGGCGTGTCTCCGGCCAACATCGGCGACATCAGTGACTCGGGCTCGAAGCTCGTGTGGTCTCCCCGCTCGAATGTCTCGCTGTATGGCTTCACGGCTCCTGTCACGACCTACGACGCGATGGGCGTCCCGATTGCCATGGGCACAGACTGGACCCCGTCAGGCTCCGCGCAGATGCTGCGGGAGCTTGCCTGCGCCGACTACCTGAACGAGTTCCACATGGGCTACCACTTCACGCACCGTGAGCTGTGGCTCATGGCGACGCGAAACGGTGCGCTCGCACTCGGAGCACAGCAGCAGCTGGGGCAGCTCGAGGTCGGCGCCATCGCAGACATCGCGGTGTTCGATGGTCGCACGCGGCCTGCGTACGAGGCGGTGACCCAGGCTGGAATCGGCGACGTGGAGCTCGTGCTTCGCGGCTCGAAGGCGCTGTATGGCGATGCCGATGTGCTCGCGGGCTTGCGCACCGACGCTTCGAGCTGTGAGGCCCTGTCCGACTGCGTGGCCGACAACGCGGTGTGTGTCAGCGAGGACAGCGGGCTGACCCTGGCGACGATCAAGAGCGCCGTGGGCAACGCCTATCCGCTGCTGCAGTGCGAGGTCCCGGTCGACGAGCCCTCGTGCTTGCCGTACCGCGACAACGAGGACCAGGACGGCTTGGTCTTCCCGCAGTCCGACATCGAAGACTTCGATGGCGACGGCGTGGTCGACACCGTCGACCTCTGTCCGACCGTGTTCGACGCGGGCCGGCCAATCGAGGGCTACCTGCAGGGCGATGCCGACGCCGACGGCATTGGTGATGCTTGCGACGCGTGCCCGCTCACCGCCGGCGAGAGCGGCTGTCGCTGGGGCGACCCCGACGACGACGGCATTCCCAGCGCCGACGACAACTGTCCGGATGATGCGAATAGCAACCAGCTCGACGACGACCTCGACGGCATCGGCGACGCCTGCGACCGCTGTCCTTCCTATCCGGCCGCCTCCGGCGCCTGCCCCGAGGTCGTCTATGATGTGAAGGACGGCACGCTTGCCCTCGGCTCGCGGGTCGTGCTCACCGACATGACCGTCACGGCGACCAAGGTCGACCGCGGTGCCTTCCTCCAACTCGACGTCGGGGGAAGCGGCTACGTCGGTCGCGACCACAGTGGAGTCTGGGCGTACATGCCCGACCTCAACCTGCCTGCCGTAGGCGACAAGATCACTCTCGAGGGCTCGATCGACGACTTCTATGGCCAAACGCAGCTGAACAACATTCCGTCGTACATCGTGCAGAGCTCGGCAAACGCGCTCCCGACCGTCGAGGTGGTTGCGGCTGGAGTCGTCGAGACAAATGGAAGCCGCGCTGCGGCCCTGGAATCCGTGCTCATTCGCGTCGAGGACGTCGCGGTGACTGCAGTCGATCTGCCGCCAGGCCAAGGCGATACGGCTCCGACAGCAGAGTTTGCCGTGGGCGGGAACCTCGTGGTCGACGACTACCTGTTCCTCATCGAGCCTGCTCCCGTCGTGGGTGAGCGCTTCGCTGCGCTCTCAGGCGTGCTGGCAGCGCGTCACGAGAAGAGTGTGCTTCTGCCTCGCACCTCCGCCGATGTGACGGCTGGGCCCGCAAGCCTCGCCGCGTTTAGCGAGACTGCAGTGCTGCTCCCCGCGGGTACCGTCGACAGCAGCCTGCTCTCGCTCTCGCTCGCGCGACCGGCTGCCTCGGTGGAGACTGTGGCCCTGACCTGCAGTCCTTCGGCGCAGCTCACCTGTCCGGCGACCGTCGACTTCGGCATCGGCGTCCAGACCCTGGCCATCGAGCTCACCGGAGTCGCGGCGAGCGACACGGCGGCCACCATCACCGCCGACCTAAACGGCTCTCAGGCCAATGCCGATGTGCAGGTTTACGACGACTCGAGTCAGCGTTCCGTCGTTGCTCTCGACCCGACCGCACTCACGATTCGCGTCGACACGACCGACAGCCTCGTGGTCACCCTGAACCTTCCTGCTGCGAGCGGCGGCACGGCGGTTGCCTTGACGAGCGGGGGTGTGGTCTCGCACGCAAGCTCGGTGACCGTGCCGGCTGGAAGCCTCGCAGTGGCCTTCGACATCACGGCGCCTGCCACAGCCGGTTCGGACACGCTGGTCGGGACCCTGAACGGTACGGCTTCGACGAGCATCACCGTGAGCGAGGGCTTTGCGGGAAGCGGGCAGCTGTTCTCGCAGTACCTCGAGGGTTCTTCGGGAACGAACAAGATGGTCGAGGTCATTCAGGCGGACTCGGGCGCGCTCGACCTCGAGACCTGCCAGGTCAAGGTCTACGCCAACGGCAACACCTCGCCGAACAACACGATCAACCTCGGACCCGGCACGCTCAACCAGGGCGATGTCTGGGTCCTCTGCAACGTCTCGGACACTGCGCTGTCCGGCGTCTGTGACCAGAGTGCGGGTGGCCTCACCTTCAACGGTGATGATGCGCTGGAGCTCAGCTGTGGCGGCACCGTGCAAGACGTCTTTGGTCAGATCGGCACCGATCCAGGCACCTCCTGGGGAACCCCGTCGACCGCCGACAACGTGCTGGTGCGCAACTGCTCCATCACGTCGGGAGATGCGGATGGGGCGGATAGCTTCGACCCGTCGATCGAGTGGAGCGAGACCACCCCGGATGTCTCGGCTGGCTTCGGAAGCCACTGCGAGTAGGCAGCAGCCCTAGTTACAGGTCCAGGCCTTCGCCTTGCAACGCAGGGTGTAGGTCTGGCCTGCGACGATGGCGTAGCCGTCGTGAGCGACCTGCTCCTTGCCGGACGCGTCCCGTAGCAACACCTGGTAGATCCCCGCGGGAACCAGGGCGTCCGCGGGGTAGATGCCGTGCGCGTCCTTGAAGCGGACGAAGCTGGCCTCGACGCCTTCGACGGTGACGGTCGATGCCGGACCCGCGAGCTCTGGGGGCGTGGCGGTCGGCGGCAGAGCGACCGGGGCCGGTGGCGCTTCGGGTCCCGGCTGCATGACCCAGAAGCCCGCCACGATGGTCACCAGGAGGGCGGCGATGCCTACCCATGCGAGTGCGGAGCTCTCTCTCGCCGGTGCCAGAGGGGTTTGCGGGGTGCGGGGCAGTGCCTTGGGCACCTCGCTCGTGTCGAGCTTGTTGTGCCAGTCCGCGCCGGGATCGAGGGTCTCGGATGCCGAGTCTAGCGGGGTGGGGCCGGGTTCATACTCGCCTAGGAAGCGCTGTCGTAGCTCGGCGGTCCACGGGTCTTCGCCATGCGTCTCACCGCGCGTTCGGCCGGGCTCCGTGATGTTTCCCTTCCAGGCGGCGAGCATTTCGCCTGCATCGCGCCAGCGCTCCTCGACTTGCACCTTGAGTGCGCCGTCGATCGCACGCACCTGTGCGGCATTGAGGTCTGGAACCCGGTCGGCAATGGACGGGACCTTGCCCTTGCGGATGTCCATCATCACCGCAAGCACGTCCTTTCCCTGGAACGGACGCTCCCCGGTGAGCACCTCGAAGAGCACGACGCCAAGCGACCAAACATCGGCCGCTGCGTTGAGCTCTTGGCCCATCTCGAACTGCTCGGGGGCCATGTAATAGGGCGTGCCGACGAGGCTTCCGGTGACGGATTGCGTGAACATCGAGCCACCGATCGACTCGCTCATGAACTTGACCAGGCCAAAGTCGAGAATCTTCGGCTGCGGACCCGAGGGGGTGAGTGCGATCAGGATGTTCTGGGGCTTGATGTCTCGGTGAATCAGGGAGTGGGCGTGCGCATAGGCGGCACCCTCCATGATTCCCTCGGCGAGCTGAGACCCGCGGTTCACCGACAGGTTGCCGTCTGCGATCAGTGCTGCAAGCGTGGGGCCGCGGACGTACTCCATGACCAGACCGGCTTGTCCGTCGATGACAATGACATCGGTGACCGCGACGATGTTCGGATGGCGGAGCTTGCCCTGCGCGCGCCCCTCGGCGAGTAGGCGCTTGCTGACCTTCGGCGTGGCCTTGACCAGCACCTTGATGGCGTGCTGACTCGCGAGGGTCTCGTGACGCGCGCTGTAGACGACAGCCATCGCGCCTTCGCCGATTCGATCCTCGATGATGTACCGGTCGACCTTGCGGCCTTCGGGGAGATGCATGCTCTGCCTGCGTTGCAGGACAGGCTAGCACGGGCGTCTACAGGCCGATCGTCTCTTGGAGCGCGGCCTCGCCTCGTGGAGGCTGCGAGAACTCGAGTTTGAGCACGCCGCTGACGTGGACCACCGAGCCTGGCGGAAGCGCGACATCTTCGCCGGCTTCGACCTTGTCGCCGTTCACCACGACACCGGCGCGGGACAGCTGACGCAGGCGAAAGCCGTCGGGCAAGCGGCGAAGCTCGAAGTGCCAGCGGCTGACCTTGCGAAGGGCCTCGGGGTCCGGGTGCCCGAGAACCACGTCGTTGGCGGCCTCTCCGTTGAACATGCCAAGGCGTCCAAATCGAATCAGGTCGAGGCCCATCGGGAGCATGTGCTGGCGGCCCGTCTCGACGACCTGCACGCTCGTCGAGAACAACTGCGGGTTGCGCCAGTGCAGAACCATGGTCTCGACGGGGGAGCTGACGCCCTTGAGGCTGTCGGTACGAAACGCCCCACAGCGGGTGCGCATTGCTGCGCCCATCAAGTCGAAGGCGGCTCGCGACAGCCGGATTTCACCGGGCTTGGCGAGCGAGGCCACGCGGGCGCTAACGTTCACGGCGTCACCGGTGACGATCACGCCGTCGGTCAGCACGTTGCCGAGGTGGAGGCCGGCGCGAACCTGAAGCTGGTGCTCGAAGGGGAAGTCGAGGTTCTCGCGTGCGATGGCCTCGAAGAGCTCGATCAACGCTTGGGTGGCCGCGCTGGGGTTGGGAAAGGCCGAGAAGGCACCGTCCCCCGCCGTGTCGACCACTCGGCCGCCGTGCGCGTAGGCCAGGTTTCCGATCAGGTCGTTGTGACGCTGGAGCAGTCGCCGCCCCGCTTCGTCACCATGGGCTTGGAAGTAGTTGGTCGAGCCCACCACATCGGTGAAGACCAGTGCGCGCTCGGCACCGAATCGGCGCAACAGCAGGCGCGAGACCTTGTTCTGGAGCTGAAGGATCTCGGTGAGCGAGAGCTGTTCGATGTCGTCGAGGTCGACCATGCGTCATGGTACCCCGCGTTGGGGTGTAGGGTGGGACTGGAGGTTCGATGAGTCGAAACGTAGCCCAGGTCGCCAAGAAGCTATCGACCAGGATCGAGGCCATGCCCAGCCGACGGGTGCTCGAACATGCCGCTCGAAACGAGCT